>JAOIVW010000005.1 GCA_028224375.1 Hellea sp. | reverse complement strand
CGGATCTACCAGGGCTTATTGAAGGGGCTAGCGAAGGCGCGGGATTAGGCCATCGTTTTCTCGGTCATGTTGAACGCTGCGCAGCTGTGCTTCACCTTGTTGACGCCTCAGCAGATGACCCGATTGGAAATTACAAAACTATTCGCAAAGAGCTCATCGATTATGATGGCGGGATAGAGGACAAACCCGAAATTGTCGTTCTAACAAAATGTGATGCCTTAGATAGCGAAACGATTGAGCTTGTGAAAACCGAGCTAGAGGCCGCGTGTGACGTGACTCCATTCCTGATTTCATCCGTCGCTAATCAAGGCCTAAAACCTGTGCTGTTTCAGGTCTTTCAACATGTCAAAGCCCGCAGGGAGGCTGAAGAGGCTGCTCTTGAGGCCAAACACCGCAAAGCCGCAATTACGCGCGGCGAAATAGAAGAGACCAGCGGATGGCGTCCCTAGACACATCTGCCCGCCTTATCATTAAAATAGGGTCTGCCATCCTGATCGATGGCAAGAACGGCACCTTGCGGCAAGATTGGCTTGATAGCCTTTGCCAAGATATCGCGAGTTTAAAGTCCGCAGGCAAAGACATTGTGATTGTATCCTCTGGCGCGATTGCTCTAGGCCGCGCCCGTTTAGGCCTTCAAGGACGAAAGCTTTCACTCGCCGAGAAACAAGCTTGCGCCGCAGCGGGACAGTCTCTACTCACCCGCGCTTATGAACGCGCCCTGGATGCCTATAATATCACGACAGCCCAAGCCTTACTCACGCTCAATGATACCGAGAGCCGCCGCCGCTGGCTTAATGCTCGCTCAACACTCGAAACACTTTTATCTTTGGGCGCAATCCCCATCATCAATGAAAACGATACCGTCGCCACAGATGAAATCCGCTATGGCGATAATGATCGCCTCGCCGCTCGCACAGCGCAAATGCTAGGGGCAGATACGCTTATTCTCCTCTCAGATATTGATGGTCTCTACACAGCAGACCCACGCAGCGAGAACACTGCGGAGCACTTGCCGCTTATCAAAACCTTAAATGATGACATCATGGCCATGGGCGGCGGGGTAAATAAACAAGCGGCGGTTGGTTCAGGTGGGATGGCAACAAAATTGGCTGCGGCTAAAATCGCAACCCAAGCCGGATGCCGCATGTGCATTATGGACGGACGAAATAACAGCCCCTTAAGCCGCCTTCAAAACGGCGAGCGATGCTCTTGGTTTGAGCCTGACAGCAATCCTAAAAAAGCACGGCGTCAATGGATTGGCGGGACCTTAAAACCGCGCGGTGTCATCGTTATTGACGGCGGCGCAGCAAAGGCGCTCACTAATGGCAAAAGTCTATTGGCTGCTGGGGTCGCGTCCATTTCCGGCGGCTTTAGCAAAGGCGACGCCGTTTCTGTGTGCAATGAGGCTGGCGCGGAAATCGCGCGAGGCTTGATTGCATATGACACGCCAGACGCCCTAAAAATCATCGGATTAAAATCAAAGGACATTTTGGATGTTCTTGGCTATGATAATGGCGCGGCGATAATCCACCGCGATAATTTGGTAATGATATAATGCAAATAGCGGCTTTAAATCCTGAGACTGACCTGGACAGATACATGAACGCGTTAGGACTAAAGGCAAGACGCGCCTCTGATGTTCTACGCCTGACACCCTCTGATAAAAAAGTTGTAGCTCTAAAACTCATGGCCGATTACATTCGCGAGAGTCAAGCTGATATTCTTGCGGCCAATACTTTGGATATGAGCAAAGCTAAAAACAAAGGTATTTCAGGCTCATTTTTAGATCGGTTAAAACTGGACGCCTCACGTATCAAAGGCATGGCCACAGGCCTCGAAGAGATAGCTGCCCTTCCCGACCCTGTTGGGTCTGTTGACGAGCAATGGACACAACCCAACGGTCTGCAGTTTTCAAAAGTGCGCGTGCCCATCGGCGTGATTGGAATGATTTATGAAAGCCGCCCCAACGTTACTGCGGATGCTGGGGCGCTGAGCCTTAAATCCGGCAATGCCTGTATTTTACGCGGCGGTTCAGAAGGCACCAACTCAAACCACGCTATTCATCGGGCCTTAATGGCTGGCCTTGGGCAGGCAGGTCTGCCTATAGACGCCATTCAATTAATCGCAACGACAGACCGTGCGGCAGTGGGACATTTGCTTGGCGGTTTGAACGGCGCTGTTGATCTGATAATTCCTCGCGGCGGGAAAAGCCTGATTGCGCGTGTTCAAAGCGATGCCCGCGTGCCTGTGCTCGCTCATCTCGAAGGTCTCTGCCATACATATATTCATGCTGGCGCAGATATTAGTAAAGCTGAGGCGATTATTCTTAATGCCAAGCTTCGCCGCACGGGTGTTTGCGGCTCGACAGAAACGATGCTGATAGACAACGCGATTGCTAAAACCGCGCTTCCGCGACTGGCCGCTTCTTTATCGGGAAAGGGGTGCGAGCTTCGCGGCGACACAGCCAGCCAAGAGCTTCATTCAGCGATTAAGCCTGCCGCAGATAATGATTTTTTTACCGAGCATCTGGCCCCTATTCTTAACATTCGCATTGTCGAAAATATTGACGCTGCGCTTGAACATATCGCGCATTATGGCAGCGGACATACAGACTCCATCGTAACCGAAGATAAAGACGCGGCAGAGCGGTTTTTACGGGATGTTGATAGCGCCATTTGTATGCATAACACCTCAACGCAATTTGCCGATGGCGGACAATTTGGATTTGGCGCAGAAATTGGAATTGCAACAGGACGCCTTCATGCGCGCGGGCCCGTTGGTGCGCAGCATTTGACCACTTATAAATATCACGTCGAGGGTGACGGTCAGGTACGGCCCCTCTGATGCTATATGATGGGCTTTCAATCGGGCTGTTTGGCGGTTCGTTTAATCCGGCCCATCAAGGGCATCTGCATGTGGCGCAATGCGGCCTCAGAGAACTGGCGCTTGATCGTATCTGGTGGATGGTAAGCCCGCAAAACCCGCTTAAACCCCAACAACCCTCTTATGAAAGCCGCGTTGAAACAGTTCAGGCTCTAGGCCTCACGCCGCGCATGGAGATCAGTCATATAGAGCGAGACTTCGGCACGAACTACACAATAGATATGATTCGAACCGCGCAGAGGCGCTTTCCGCGAAACCGTTTTGTATTCTTAATGGGCGCAGATAATTTTGCGCAATTACCCAAATGGAAAGACTGGCAGGACATCGCGGACAGAGTGCCTATTGCTGTGATTGCCCGTCCCGGTGATGGCCTGAAACCGCGCTTATCAAAAACCGCGCAAATGCTCGCCGATTATCGCTTGCCCGAAGAACAATCACACATACTGCAATATTTACAGCCGCCGCTATGGACTTTTCTGACACCACCTCTAAATAGCCTGTCCTCATCTGCTATTCGTAAAGATATGGCCAAAACAAATAAAACATGATATTGATAAAAGTGTCAGCCCCATAGGAGACTAAACTGACTGAAGCAGCACCCGTGAGCATGCCCTCACCCCAAGACGCCGAGGATTCTCGGGCTTTGTCAGACCATGTTCTGGCCGTTCTTGACGAGCATTCCGCCCAAGACACAATCGAAATTGATATTCGCGGGAAATCTTCCGTCGCGGACTATATGATCGTGAGCTCAGGCCGCTCAAACCGCCATGTCGGCGCCTTGGCAGATTACGTTTTGCGCTCACTCAAAGAACGTGGCCATAAAGATATCGGCGTCGAAGGCCTAGAAGGTTGCGACTGGGTCTTGGTCGATGCCGGCGACGTGATTGTGCATCTGTTCCGTCCTGAAGTGCGCGTTTTTTATAATCTTGAAAAGATTTGGTCTGTACCCCTTCCCGAAGGCCTGCAAGGCATTGCGGAAATGGCCCCGGAAGATATCGACGCTTAAATGAAAATTATCCTGCGGGCAGGAGGTATCATTCGCTCCGGCCCTGAGCGGGAGATGATAGATGATTACCTACAACGCGCCCGAGGCCTTGCGCGCGGCACGGGGTTTCTCAGCGTCGAAGAACAGCAAATCGATTTAAGAAGCGCCAAATCTCGCAGCGATGAAACCACGACCTTACTGGGCGACGTATCGCCCGGCGCAAAACTAGTGATATTTGATGAACGCGGGAAAACGCCGACCTCACGGCAAATCTCCAAAACATTTGCCGATTGGCGGGATGACGGCATCTCGCAACTCGTCATGGTCATTGGCGGGGCAGATGGGTTTGAGCCCTCAGCCATACCCCCGGGCACAATACGCTGGGCTTTTGGTCCCCAAACATGGCCTCATAAGATGGTGCGCATGATGGCGGCTGAACAAATTTACCGTGCGCTGTCAATTTTAGCCCGCACCCCCTATCACCGCGACTAAAGCTGATTTAGAGTTTTAAGATGCGATTGCTTTGGATAGCTTTGATTCTAATATTTGGCTCTGTGCCAGGTTATGCCCAAACGGCAGATCCCGATAAATTAGAAAGCTTGACCAAGGCCGAAGAAGACGCCCGCAAAAAAGAAGCAGAGCTTAGTAAAAAACGAGAGGCTATTGCGGCGGAAGTCTCGAAGCTTAAAAAAGACCTCGTACGTACCGCCTCTGAAGCCGAAAAATTTGAACGTGAAGGTCTATCCCTTCAAGGCAAGCTATCTGAACTCGACCAAGAGTCCGCAAGGCTGAATAAGGCCATCTATGGCGACAGGAAAACGCTCATACAATTGCTTGCCGCGCTGCAAAGGATTGAGAGCAATCCCCCGCCAGCGGTTGCTACAGCGCCGAAAGATGCAGCAGAGGCGGCGCGGGCTGCACGGCTAATGTCATCCCTGAGCTCTGACCTCAAGAAACGCGCGGATATCTTAGCTTCACAATTAGACACCTCACAAAAACTGAGAGCCGAAATAGAAGAGCAGCGCACTCGTCTTGAAGCGAATGAAAAAACGCTGCAAAAACGCCGCTCGCAAATCAGCCGTTTGGTCTCGCAAAAATCAGACCTTGAAAAATCTGTGTCTGCGGATCGGGAAAAGGCCTTGCAAGAAGTCGCTAAACTTGCCTCCGAAGCCAAAACCCTAAGAGAGCTGATTGAGTCTTTCGAAGCCGCGACAGCTAATATTGGCCCCCGCATTAAGCCTGGCAACACAACATCTAAGCCGCGGCAATCCATCGCTGCAAAACCTGTCACACTTCCCAAGGGTGTCAAGAAGTTTGCAAGCGCCAAAGGCAGCCTGCGCGCCCCCGTCCCAGGACGTATCACGCGCAATTACGGCAGCGGCGAAAAAGGTATGACTGTCTCTACCCGCTCAAAAGCACAAGTCATCTCGCCTTATGCTGGCCGCATAGAATTTGCGGGAGCTTTTAAAAACTATGACAATGTTGTGATTTTAAATGTAGGGGATGGGTATTTTATCTTGATGACAGGCATGGGAGAAACCTATGTCGAAACAGGAGAGAATGTACGTATCGGAGAACCGCTTGGCTTAATGCCTTTTAATGCAAAAGGCGCCAGCAATCTCTATATAGAGTTTAGAAAGAACGGCGGGACAATTAATCCGAAGCCTTGGCTGGGAACAGCCTTTAGTTAGGAATAAAGTTTGCAATGACTGTATTATACAAGCTGTTTAAGGCCCTGTTAATGCAGTTTTCCCTAGTAAGGTTGCATGTGCCGCGATAGATAAAATAATTGTCTCTATATGAGGCAGGTGAATGGACCGGAGAGTCGAATGAAATATGTACTACCTACCTTAGGCACAGTCGCGGCAATTGCGCTCTTCGCCTTCTCGACCTCGAACCAAACAGCCATCGCGGTTGAGCGTCCATCCTATGACGAAACCTTCCAGCAATTAGAACTCTTTGCCGATGTCCTCGCCCGCGTACGCAGCGACTATGTTGTCGATGTCGATGATGGCAAGCTGATTGAAGATGCTATAAATGGTATGCTGCAATCTTTGGACCCGCATTCCTCATACGTTAATCCCGACGCCTTCCGCGATTTGCAAGTGTCTACCTCGGGCGAATATGGCGGATTAGGAATGGAAGTCACAACTGAAGACGGCTTCGTAAAAGTTATTGCCCCGATTGATGATACACCAGCTAAACGCGCAGGCGTCAAAGCGGGTGACTATATCACGGAAATCGAAGGTAAGAGCATTATGGGTCTGTCATTGACCGAAGCTGTTAACCGCATGCGAGGAAAACCGGGTGAACCCATCACTATCACTGTAGCTCGCGAAGATGAAGAGCAGATGGAAATCACGATGGTTCGCGAAGTCATCAAACGCCAAGTCGTCAAATATGAAGTCAAAGACGGTATCGGCTATATCAGAATTTCACAGTTCAATGAAAAAGCTAGCGAAGGACTTGCAGCAGCCATCTCGGGATTGAAAAAAGAGATGGGCGGCAAAATCCCCGGTCTTGTTCTTGATCTACGCGGCAACCCTGGCGGATTACTGGACCAGTCTATCAAAGTCAGTTCAGCCTTCTTAGATGGCGGCGAAGTTGTCTCAACGCGCGGCCGTGTCGCGACTGATACGGAACGCTATAATGGCGAACGCGGCGAATTAGCCAAAGGCATTCCGCTCGTGGTTCTGATTGACGGCGCTTCAGCCTCAGCCTCAGAAATCGTGGCTGGCGCAGTACAAGACCGCGGACGCGGTTTGCTTTTGGGTATGACGTCTTTCGGTAAAGGCTCTGTTCAGTCTGTTATACCTTTGCGCGGCGGTCGTGACGGCGCTCTGCGTTTGACCACACAGCGTTATTACACGCCTTCGGGACGCTCTATCCAAGGCACGGGCATCGACCCTGACATCTATGTCTCGGCCATACCAGATGATGGCAAAGAGCAGAGAACTCGCCGTGAGGCCGATCTACCCAACGCAATTGCAAATGAAAATGCGGAAGATGACGCTGAAGCTTCTGCAGAGGTTGTCGAGGACGTTACTATCGATTATCCGCCTGAAGGATTCGAGATTGAAGAAGATTATCAACTGCAAAAAGCGATTGAACTTCTCAAGAACGGAACTTACGGACAAAAACTCGCTGATGCAGGTTAAAGCTTAAATGAACGCAGGTCTTAAAACACATTTAAAACGCGGAACCGCTATTGCCTTGCTGGCAGTCGGCTTTGCTGTATGGTCTCCGACGCTTTCGGCTAAACAACAGCCCGAGGAAGATAAAGTTGCGCTGGAAAAACTTGAGCTCTTTGCGGATATTTTCTCTCGTGTACGGGATAACTATGTTGAAGAGGTGGCTGATAAAGACCTGATTGAAGCGGCGTTGAACGGCGCCCTCGCCTCACTAGACCCGCATTCTTCCTATAGCCCGCCTGCCGAATTTGAAGAACAGCGCGAAGCGGTTAAACGGGAATATGGCGGATTGGGCATTGAAGTGACCACCGAAGCTGGACTTGTTAAAGTTAATCATGCGATCGAGGATGGCCCGGCTTATGCGGCAGGTATTCGCGGCGGCGACTATATTACAGCTGTTGACGGCGAAAAGACACGCGGGAAAAGCTTGGATGACGCCGTTAAAGGTATGCGCGGCCTCGCAGGCGATCCGATTACTGTTACAGTATTAAGCCCGAACAAAGACGCACGGGATATCGTCGTTGTGCGCCAAGTTGTGCGCGGAAGGGCCGTTAGGCAGCGCGTTGAAAGCGGCATGGGCTACGTCTTCCTCGAGACTTTTAACAATAACAAATTGACCGATGACCTCACCAAGGCACTTAAATCGCTGGAGCGTGATTTAGGTGGAAAAATACCTGGTCTCATCATTGACCTGCGCAGCAATCGCGGCGGTTTACTCGACCAATCTGTTAGCGTCTCCGGTCTGTTTCTTGATGGCGGCGAAGTCCTCTCCTCACGCGGCCGCACACCTCAAGACACAGAACGCTATCACGCTGACCATGGTGAGCTTTATCCTGACATGCCTATCGTTGTTCTAGTCAATTCAGGCTCTGCATCTGCTGCGGAAATCGTGGCCGGTGCCCTGCAAGATCGTGGCCGCGCAGTTGTTGTTGGGCGGCGCAGTTTCGGTAAAGGGTCTGTGCAATCCGTTATCCCGCTCGTGAATTATGGCGGAGCATTACGCATGACAACGCAGCGTTATTATACCCCCTCAGGCGCCTCTATTCAGGGACGGGGTATTATGCCGGATATGCTTGTTGCCATTGCCCCTGACACCGGCGAGATTCGTAAGCGCTTCCGCGAAGACAGTCTTCCGAACTCGCTATTGAATCCTGATCATTCGGATTACGAAGAAGATCACGACAACATCCTCTATCCGCCCGAGGACTGGCCTGAGACGAAAGACTTCCAACTTGAAAAAGCCGTGGAAGTTCTAAAAACGTCTAAATATAAATCGCTTTTGGTAGAGCAAGAACGCCGCCATAAATTTTAGCAACCAATTGCATCCTGCATAGACCTTGAGGCCAAATCACCTTAGAGGCGAAATCATGACTGGTCAGACCCTTCACAAGAGACGCCGCGCCATGGAGCCATTGCCCTCGCGCAAGAAACATGCCTTGCTGGTAGCTTGTTTCCTAACCGTCATCCTCGCGGGCGGATATTTCCTAACGAGCTCTGTCGGAAACGAAAATGATGCCACGGTGAAAGGCACTGTTTCGGTGGCGCCCATGCCGCTCCCTCCCTCTTTTGAAACGCTGGGTGGTGATACTGAGGCTCTGCCGGACCTCTTGGCGGGTGACGTTCCTGTCAATGTCAATCCTACCGAAATCGTAAAACCTCAAATTGATGCGCTTGGAAATCCCGTGGGTAATCCCACAAATGCGACATCGTCACCCGCCACATTACCTGTCGTGACGAATTCCCAAAGCGCCGCCATAAGCTCAGGGCCTCGCACAATTACAATTGACGGCGCGCCCATTGACGGCAGCGGATCAGCCCTTGTCCCTGCACCAATTTCTGGCCTGACTAAAATTAGCCCCTATGGCCGTGTTCCGGCTATCAGCGCAACGGGTATGACCCCCCTATCAGCCTATAAAAGACCTACTCCCGCTTTGTCGGGGAAACGCCCTGTTTCTATTATCATAGGCGGGCTAGGCGTTAATCGGGGTCTGACACAACAAGCGATAAATGAGCTACCGGCGGATGTGACATTAGCCTTCGCGGCCCATGCCCCTGGCCTTCAAAATATGATCAACCAAGCCCGCGCCAAAGGGCATGAAGTGCTTATCGAATTACCGATGGAATCGGGAGATTTTAACCCATCTGAACCTGGTGCAGATCGCGCTTTAAAGGCCAATAATGCCGCTGCAAATATGCGTAATCTCGATTGGCTGCTCTCCCGCTCGCAAGGCTATTTTGGCGTGACGAATTATAATGGCGATCTTTTCCTAACCCGCGCTGATGTTGCCGCCCCTATTCTGGATAAGTTAGCTCAATCAGGTCTGGGCTTTGTCTTTGACGGCTCCGTCAGTGCACCTAGCCTCTCGGCGCTCTCGACGAGTGCAAGACTACCCTTCGCGCGCGGCTACAACCTCATAGACCCACAACAAGAAACGTCCATAATACAGAGCGAACTCTCGCGCCTCGCAGCACAGGCACAAAATTCCGGCGGAACAATCGGTGTTGGCTTTGCGTATCCTGAAACAATAGCGGCCGTAAAAAACTGGGCTTCAGAATTAAACTCTCAAGGTCTCGTCCTGGCTCCGGCGTCCAGCGCTCTTAGATAAATTAATGCCAATCCCCTCAAAAGACATTTCAACCTACCGCCCTGCCGTTGGCGTTGCTGTCTTTAATAAAGAAGGGAAAGTCTGGCTCGGAAAGCGCTTTGGCGAAAAAGGCGTCTACACATGGCAGATGCCACAAGGCGGCATCGATAAGGGCGAGGCCTCAGAAGTCGCCGCTGCGCGGGAATTATGGGAAGAAACAGGTATTCGCCTCAAAGATATCACCCCGATTGGCGAAGTTGAGGCCTGGCTCTATTATGATTTTCCGCCCGAATATCGCGGAGCGAAAGCGGCCAGAGGTTGGACTGGACAACGCCAAAAATGGTATGCCTTTCGGTTTCACGGTAATGAAAAAAAAATCGATCTTAAATCTCATGGCCCTCAAGAATTTTCAAAATGGAAATGGGCGGATTTGTCAGAGGCCCCAAAGGTTATCGTGCCCTTCAAGCGCAAAGTTTATGAACGCCTAGCATCCGAATTTGAACGCTTTGCCCATCCTATAAAATAGCGTAAGCGCGGTTATGGCTGAAACCCGCATACCGAAAACCCACAGCAAAAACGCCATGCTCTTTGTGTTGATCACAGTGATGATTAACTCCATCGGCTTTGGGATAATGATCCCTGTCTTGCCGGATCTATTAAAGCTACTGACGGATTTACCTAATAATGAAGCGGTCATTTATGGGATGTGGCTGACCTTTGTTTTTGCTCTTTTTCAGTTCATCTGCATGCCCATTGTTGGCGGATTATCAGATCGATATGGCCGAAGGCCAGTCATGTTATTGTCACTCTTTGGACTGGCGATTGACTATTTCATTATGGGGTTTGCGCCCACAGTCGCCTTCCTCTTTTTAGGCCGCATTGTTGCGGGCGCATTCGGGGCGACCTTTTCTACAGCCAATGCCTATATTGCTGATATCAGCCCACCAGAGACACGGGCGCAAAATTTTGGGCTTGTGGGTGCCAGCTTCGGCATAGGGTTCATGCTAGGCCCTGTAATAGGCGGCTTGATAGGCAATGAGTTAGGCCCTCGCGCGCCTTTTATAGCCGCAGGTATCATCTCTTTATTGAACGTGATTTACGGCATCATATTCCTACCCGAAACATTAGCAGAGGATAAGAGACGCGCCTTTAGCTGGAAACGCTCAAACCCTCTAGGGTCTGTAAAATCACTTGGCCGCATCAAAGGCGTGAAGGGATTGATTTTTATCTTATTCCTTCTTGCCATGGCACATACAGTTTATCCAACGACCTACACTTTCTCGACCCAAGAAGGCCTTGGCTGGACACCCGGAGATGTCGGCTTGTCTCTTGGAGCTTTCGGGATTGCAAGTATGATTGTGCAGGGCGGCCTCATCCGCGTCATCATTCCTAAGGTCGGGCTTTTCTGGGCGGCTACCATTGGCATTATATCCGCGATCATAGCCTATACAATGATGGGCAGCGCCGATAAGGGCTGGATAATTTATGCCGCGGGTCCTTTCGCGGC
This sequence comes from Hellea sp., assembly GCA_028224375.1. Taxonomy (GTDB): domain Bacteria; phylum Pseudomonadota; class Alphaproteobacteria; order Caulobacterales; family Maricaulaceae; genus Hellea. The sequence goes on along the minus strand of JAOIVW010000005.1, from coordinate 126,242 downwards.
CTTTGCTGGGCTTTATGGCCCTGCCCTGACCAATATGATGAGCAGCCGTGTCTCGGAGTCGGAACAAGGCGAGCTTCAAGGCGCTATTGGCGCGGCGCAAGGTCTGGCTTTGATGGTTGGACCTTTCCTCATGGCGGGCATGTTTAACCGCTACGGCGATACGGACGCTAAAGATAGCCTTGGCTTGGCTACATTCCCGTCAAATATTACACGGATTGCGACGGACCTATTTGGCGGCGTTATTCCCTATGTCCCCGGCGCGCCCTTTTTAATGGCGTCAAGCTTAACCCTTATCGCCTTCGGAACGTACCTAATTGTGACAACGAAAGCTGATAGAAACGCTCGTTACACGCCTATTGCGGAGACAGTTCAATCAGAACTATCTCAGGTGGAGCCCTGAAACGCGCCGGAAGTATGGAAGTGCCTATTCCTGATGTAACAAAAACGGGGACGCCACCAACATCGATACGTCCATAAGCCCATTTCTTACCTGCGCGCGTAGAGGTAACGCGCCGACCTATCAAAGGAATATTAATTTGTCCGCCATGGGTATGTCCCGCCACGGCTAAAACCACATCAGAGCGAAGATAGTCAAAACTATCAGGGGAATGCATTATGGCGATGGGATAAGCATTATCTTCGCAGGCATTAAACGCACCTCGGTTTTCAGATTGTGTGTCATGATCGGCAAGGCCTACAATACAAATGTTTCCAGACACATTAAGGGCTTGATTGCGCAAAACTGATACTCCCGCGCGGGTCAATGCACGACTGACAAAATCAGCGTCATACCAAACATCATGATTGCCGATAGAAGCAAACACACCCATGGGCGCCTCAAGGAAGGCTAGTTTGGACAGGCCAATTTCTATCGCGGTGTTAAAAGCCTCGCTATGTTCCTGCCGCTTAAGATGACCATCAATGAAGTCACCGGGCATCACGATAATATCGGGCTTAAGTTCGTTCACACGCGCCACAATTTTCTCGACTCTCTCCACCGATACATGGGCGCCGCCAATGTGGATATCTGAGAGTAAGGCGACGCGCAGTGTTTGGCCTTGATAGTTTTCAGGCGTAACACTTATCTGCCTGATTTTCAGCATTTTGGGTTCAATCAGAAACCCATATAGCAAACACAGTAAGGCGATGATGATTGGAACAAGCGAGACTTTTATAAGGCAAGACATGGAACTTAGTAACTCACCAAAATGGCTAAATTATTATGAAAGTGTGACCAGTAAGATTTAAACGCATTCCAAAGCTTTCTGCTCACCTTCGGGCGCAACGACTTTAATGGTGTCGCCTTCGCAGATTTCGCCGCCTGTCAGTACAATTGACATCACGCCCGTTTTCTTATTCACACTACCATCCGCGCGTTTTTCGACCACGGCTTTGAGTAGGTCAGGATGAATTGTATTAAGCTTTTTACACGGGCTCCGCAGACCTGTTATTTGAATGGCCGCCCCGCTAGGGAAATGAAATTCTGTACCTTCCGAGAGGCTTAAAAGATCAACGCCGCGCGTGACGATATTCTCGCCCATTTGCGCTGGTAGAACTTTAATCCCCTGCTCTCCAAGTTCATCAAAAAGCTCGGCATGTATAAGGTGGACTTGGCGTAGATTTAGCGCTTCTGGATTTTTCTTTTTATCCGAGAGATGCTGCACAGTTTCACCGGCATGGGCATCGCCCGCAACGCCAAAACCCGCAACCAATGTGATAGCGGGCTTCGTATGTTTAGAAAAATTATGCGCTGAGTCAGAGGCAACCGCGATGACAGTTGCGCCGCTCATATTTAAGCGCCTGCGACGGCTTTAAGCCCGTCCAGATTTTGTTGCATGGCCAGAGCGGCTTCGCCGTCGAGCTCCGCGAGCGCTTTGGTTGCGCTGTCAATATCAGCTTGGAGTATCTCCGCATCGACGTCAGACAGCAGTGCAGCTTTTTCAGCCAAAACTGTAAGACCATCCGGCGTCACATCAGCAAAGCCGCCTTGGACAAAATATTGCGTCTGCGCGCCGTCCGCATAAACGGTAATCGCGCCTGTGCGTATCGCCGCCATCAGCGGACTGTGATCAGGCAATATACCCAAATCACCCTCAGAGCCGGGCACATCAACTTGGTCAACCTCGCCAGAGAAAAGCTCCGCTTCGGGGGAGACGAGTGAGAATGTAAGCTTGTCAGCCATGTTCTATCCTTGACTTCCTTGAGCGGCCTAAGCCGCAGCTGCTGCCATTTTAGCGGCTTTTTCGATCACGTCTTCAATGCCGCCGACCATGTAGAAGGCTTGCTCTGGAAGGTGATCGTAATCACCGTCAACAAGACCTTTGAATGAGCGAACTGTATCTTCGAGCGGCACTTGGATACCTGGTGAACCCGTGAAGATTTCAGCGACGTCAAATGGCTGTGAGAGGAACTTCTCAACCTTACGGGCACGCGCAACAGTCGTTTTGTCTTCTTCAGAAAGCTCATCCATGCCGAGAATGGCGATGATGTCTTGGAGTGACTTATAACGCTGCAGGATTTCCTGAACCTGACGGGCCACTTCGTAATGCTCAACACCAACTGTACGCGGTTCGAGGATACGGGATGTGGAGTCAAGCGGGTCAACCGCAGGGTAAATACCTTTTTCAGAAATCGCGCGGTTCAGAACCGTTGTCGCGTCCAAGTGAGCAAATGATGTCGCGGGAGCAGGGTCAGTCAAGTCATCGGCCGGAACATAAATCGCCTGAACAGAGGTAATAGAGCCTTTGTTCGTTGATGTAATACGTTCCTGCATCTGGCCCATTTCAGTGGCCAGTGTAGGCTGATAACCCACAGCAGATGGGATACGTCCCAATAGCGCGGACACTTCGGAACCGGCTTGCGTAAAGCGGAAGATGTTATCGACGAAGAATAGAACGTCTTTACCTTCTTCATCACGGAAATATTCAGCTTGTGACAGACCTGTCAAAGCAACGCGGGCACGGGCTCCGGGAGGCTCATTCATTTGTCCGTAAACGAGTGTCGCGCGGCTCTCGCCTTCGAGGTTGATCACGTTAGATTCAATCATTTCGTGGTAAAGGTCATTCCCTTCGCGTGTACGCTCACCAACTCCGGCAAAAACAGAGTAGCCGCCGAAAAGCTTGGCGATATTGTTGATGAGTTCCATGATGAGAACGGTTTTACCAACACCCGCACCGCCAAAGAGACCGATTTTACCACCTTTAGAATAAGGGCAAAGAAGGTCGATAACTTTGATACCCGTCGCGAGGACTTCTGTCTCTGTGGACTGGTCAACAAATGGCGGGGCTTCTTTATGGATAGAGGCCATGGCTTTCGTCTTAATCGGGCCGCGCTCGTCAATCGGCTCGCCGATGACATTCATGATACGGCCTAGTGTTTCTGGGCCGACAGGCACAGTAATAGGCGCTTTCATATCTGTTACGGCTTGGCCGCGCACGAGGCCTTCTGTGGCGTCCATCGCGATGGTACGCACGGTGCTTTGTCCCAAATGCTGGGCGACTTCGAGAACCAGGCGGTTGCCTTGGTTATCTGTTTCCAGCGAGTTCAGAATGGACGGCAAAGCGCCATCAAATTCTACATCGACAACTGCGCCGATGACTTGCTTAATGCGGCCAGTCGCCTTGATAGCGGTGCTTTTAGTTTTTGCCGGCGCACGTTTTGTGGCTGGCTTTTTAGCGGCTGCCTTTTTGACAGGAGCCTTCTTTTTTACTGCTGCTTTAGCCATGGGTATTTTCCTCTAGCTTTAAAGCGCTTCCGCGCCTGAAATAATTTCAATCAGTTCAGATGTAATCCGAGCCTGACGTGTTCTGTTAAATGTAAGGGTTAGCTTATCGATCATATCGCCCGCATTGCGCGTGGCATTATCCATAGCCGCCATTTTAGAGCCCATCTCACCAGCTTGGTTCTCAAGCAAAGCCGTAAAGACTTGGGTGTTGATATTACGCGGCAATAGCACACGCAAAATACCTGCTTCATCCGGCTCATAAGTATAAATCGCGCCGTTCAAATCAGGAGCAAAAACTTGGTCCGCCGCATGTTCACCCGGCGTGTCATCTTCGATGCCCATGCCCGCGATTGCGGGGATAAGTGTACGCGCCGTCGGGTTTTGCGTCATGACATTTTCGAACTCAGAGAAGACAAGCTTACAGATATCAAATTCGCCGCGCTCAAACATCGCCGTGATTTGCTCACCAATGCGCTGCGCGATACCGGCATGAAGCTTACGCTCTTCTTTAAGGGAGATATATTCCACAACCCTATCATCATAAAGACGGTTGAGTTGGTCATAGCCTTTTTTCCCAATCAGGAAAAGTTTGACGGTTTTGCCCGCGCCTTCAAGGGCGACGATTTCCTCGCGCGCCTTACGTACGATATTGGTATTAAAGCCGCCGCAAAGACCTCGGTCCGCTGTCGCAATAACAAGCAAGACAGTTTGTGATTTGCCATTGCCGACCAAAAGCTCAGGCGCGTCCCCGGCTCCCGTCATAGAATTAGCGAGGTTGAGGATAACCGCACTGATACGGTCAGAATAAGGACGTGACTTTTCAGCCGCATCCTGCGCCTTACGCAATTTTGCTGCCGCCACCATTTGCATGGCTTTAGTGATCTTCTGCGTATTTTTTACGCTTTTAATCCGGTTCTGTAGCTCTTTTAAAGAAGCCATTATTTTGACCCTTAACGCTTAAGTTAGGCTGCGAAATTCGTTGTGAAATTATCCAAAGCCGATTTTAGGCGGCCTTCAATATCGTCTGAAAGTTTTTTCTCAGACGCGATGTCAGACAGGATAGAGCTATGATCAGCATGAAGATGCGCCAATAGCTCTTTCTCATATTTCTGAACCGCTTTGACAGGTACGCCGTCAAGATAACCGCGTGTACCCGCATAAATAACGGCCACTTGCTCTTCCACTTGTAGCGGAGAGAATTGTGGTTGCTTAAGAAGTTCTGTGAGGCGCTCACCCCGCGCCAGAAGCGCTTGTGTTGACGCATCTAGGTCGGAGCCAAATTGCGCAAAGGCCGCCATTTCGCGGTATTGCGCAAGCTCACCTTTAATCGGACCCGCAACCTGTTTCATCGCTTTAATCTGAGCTGAAGAGCCCACACGCGAAACGGACAAGCCGACATTCAACGCAGGACGAATACCTTGGAAGAACAAATCTGTCTCAAGGAAGATTTGGCCATCTGTAATCGAAATCACGTTTGTCGGAATAAAGGCAGACACGTCGTTACCTTGGGTCTCAATAATTGGCAGAGCCGTTAAAGAGCCAGAACCATTCGCCTCGTTAAGCTTAGCGGCACGTTCCAACAGTCTGGAGTGAAGATAGAAAACGTCACCCGGATAAGCCTCACGGCCCGGAGGACGACGCAGAAGAAGCGACATCTGGCGATAAGCAACCGCTTGCTTGGAGAGATCATCATAAATGATCAGGCCGTGCATGCCGTTATCGCGAAAATATTCACCCATTGCGCAACCAGCAAAAGGAGCAAGGAACTGAAGCGGCGCAGGTTCTGACGCTGTCGCTGCGACGATGATGGAATAATCCATCGCGCCGTTTTCTTCGAGTGTCTTGACAAGCTGCGCCACTGTTGAGCGTTTCTGGCCGATAACAACATAAATACAGTAAAGTTTGTCGTTTTCGCGGTCTTCGTCAAACGCCGCTTTTTGGTTGAGGATGGCGTCAACAGCAACCGCAGTCTTACCTGTTTGGCGGTCACCAATAATAAGTTCGCGCTGGCCACGGCCAACAGGGATAAGCGCGTCAATTGCTTTGATGCCTGTCTGCACAGGCTCGTGAACACCTTGGCGCGGCATGATACCTGGCGCTTTAACATCAACGCGGCGACGCTCAGTTGATTTGATAGGACCCTTGCCATCAATCGGCTCGCCGAGCGGGTTAACAACGCGGCCCAGAAGACCTTTACCGACAGGCACGTCAACGATTTCGCCAAGACGCTTAACGGTGTCGCCTTCTTTAATACCGCGGTCATCACCAAAGATAACAGCACCGACATTGTCGCTTTCAAGGTTCAGCGCCATGCCTTTAATGCCGCCAGGAAATTCAACCATTTCACCAGCACCAACATTGTCTAGGCCGTAAATACGAGCAATACCGTCACCGACAGACAGCACTTGGCCGACGTCAGAAACTTTGGCCTCTTTGCCGAAGCCTTTAATCTGCTTCTTTAAAATATTGGAAATTTCCGCAGCACGAATATCCATGGAACTATACCTCTTCCAGCTTACGCTTCTTTAAGCGCGATTTTTAGGTCCTCAAGTTTGGTCTTAAGGGAGCTATCGTAAAGTCGGGACCCGATACGCACGATGAAGCCACCGAGCAGGTCAGGATCGACACTTGTTTCAACATCGACCGGACGGCCGAGAGATTTCTTTAAATTTGATTTGAGAGACGTGAGCTGAGCCGCCGTCAATTTTTGAGCGCTTGTGACCTTAGCCACTTGGCTACCTTTGCGGCGCGCGACCATATCTTCGAAGCTCGCTAATATAGCAGGAATGTCTGCAGCGCGGCGATTCTTAGCAACCGTTCCGACAAATTGGCTCGTCAGAGCGTTAAGCTTGGCCTTCTTGGCAATTGCGGTCAGAGCAGACACCTTATCGTCCAATGAGATGACAGGACTGTTAGCCATCTCCGTCATATCGCTTGATTTAGCGAAGATACCTTTTAGAGTTTTGACATCTTTCTCTACTGTTTTCAAGGACTTAGCATCTTCTGCAAGCTCTAAGAGAGCTTGAGCATAACGCTTTGGCGCTTCACCGGTAATGACGTCTGATTGTGACACTATAGAGGGCCCGTAATGATGCAGACTGACCGTATAAATCAGCCGCTAAAATATACAAAAGCAGGACAGGCCAAGGCCCGTTTCTGCCAATTCTCGCGGGCTTTAACACGCGCCTTTTCAAAAGCCAAGCCTCAATCCAGTGCGGCAATCTGGCAGGGTAAATAAAGCCCATGTTACATAACAAAAAAGGCGGCCTTAAGGCCGCCTAAAAGAATTTCAACTTAGCTCTAATCTAGAGTTTGACGTTCAAACCAAAGAATACGAAGCGACCAGTATCATAAAGACCAGGATAGGTATTATTGTTACCGTTAATCGCAGGACCTGAAGAGACTGAGATTGGGAAGTTTTGCTCAAGCACATTGTTCACACCTGCACGAGCTGTGAAGCCTTCCAAAAACTCCCATGAACCAGATAAATCAATGTAGTTCACATCATTAATTCTACCTTCGATGTCTGAGAACGGGTCTGCTTCGTTTGAAACAGCACCGAAATGACGCCAGATAAGATTCATATCGAGACCTTCAACTGGTGTGGTCCAAGTTCCGATCATACGGTGACGATATTCTGGCGAAGGCTGACCACAGCCGCCGACAAAACGGGCTTCGCAGCTTAGAGTATCCGCACCAAGGAAAGGTGTGAAGTCATCTGACGTCAAGAATGTAGACGCGTACTGAACGGCAAAGTCACCAAAGCCATCAACATCCCAGAGATAGTTGACTTGGAGGTCAACACCACTTGTTGAAATTTCAGCTGCATTGAGGTTTGTCAGCTGGAAACCAATTCCAGGACCACTTGCGTTCAAAGAACCAGCGGCGTCACGAGTAATCAAGTTACAGAAGATGGGTTCACCAGTATCAAGACAACCATCAAGGATGTTCTGCGAACCAATACCTGGCACAACTGCATCATCAATCGTGATATCAAAATAATCGATAGACGCTGTGAAGCCTGGCAAAGCACTCGGTGTGAATACAGCACCAACGGTGTAAGTATCAGAGCTTTCAGGTGTCAAGTCCGGGTTACCACCGAAGATACCCTGTGTTTGACCGGATACGATGTCTGGAACATTACCAAATTGAGCCGCTGTGACGCCTGTTCTGGCACAATCAGCAGCTGATCTTAGCGGCGTAGAGCCCCCCGTGCTAGAACACGGGTCGAAGATTGTATCGCCTGAAGGCGTTTGTCCTGCAACACCCAACTCAGGCAGTCCTGTAGACTGACCTGTGAAGAGCTCCACGACGTTTGGCGCGCGAACAGCACGCTGATACTGTCCACGGAATGACACATCACTTGTAGGCGACCAAGTAAGCTGCGCACCATATGTGTCAGTACTGAAGCTATTTGTCGTATCATTACCATCAGTATCGTAATCTGAGTAGCGATATTGACCGTTAAAGACGAGTTCCTCGATAAAAGGTAAGCCTGTGACAAGCGGAATTTCGATTTCGCCGAAGAGTTCAAAGACTTCAATTTGACCCGCAACAGGAAGCGTTGGGCCGCCGACACCTGTGAAACCGCCATCAGCACGTTGGCTAATCTGGTCAGGTGATGCAGATAACTCATCTTTGCGATATTCAGTACCTATCAAGAGACCAACACCTGATCCTTCAGCATAAGGTGAGGAGATACCATAATTAGACAAATCAGTCTGGATGTTACCACCAAATATGGTTTGCTCTGTTTCACCTGTTGTGATGCCAACACCTTGAATGAAGGCAAGAGCTTCGTCGGTGACTAAGCTTTCGCCGTTAGGGCCACGTTGGAAGATGTTATAAGGTACACAACCATTAGACTGGTCGAAACAAACCGGATTTCCATCCGCATCACTTACAACGTCAATCGCTTGTGCAAGCGCGTCAATCTGGAAGTCATTTGTAGATGTATCTTCGTCTCTTGTCGTGGAGTATTGACCAAAGACCTCATAATCAAAAGTCTCTGCAAATGTACCACGAGCACCGCCAACGAAACGCAGAGCTTGGTTTTCAAGACGAGAGTTACGTGAACCCCCTTCGACGTTACGGTGAGTAAAGGTCAGGCCGTCTACAAGAGCACGCTCAAAAGTGCCTGTCGGATTTCCGTCGTCATCTAACACCGGACGCATCCCTGTCGCTATTTCTTCAGGTGAACAAAGCAGAACTGCTTGAGCGATTGAGCGGCCATCTTCTGTAACAGGATCCTGGAACAAAGGGTTGTCACAGTTACTTGTACGCTGGAAGAAACCAAACGAAGCAGATGGCGCGATTTGAGCGTCAGATGTCGTTTGCGTAAATCCGAAATCAGCAAAAAGCTCTAGGTTTTCAGTGACATCATAATTTGCTTTTGTGTAGATTTGGTAACGCTCAGAAGGACGCTGGAAAAAGTTCGAAGCGCCAAAGTTAAAGGTTTCTGCTGGGCCACCCTGAAAAGGTGTGAACGTACCATCTTCTTGCTGGAAGAAGTCTGTGGGGGTAAAGTCAGCAATATTGTTAAAGCGGCGGAAGTTAGATGACCCTACGCAGCCAAAACCGTTCGTAGAGCCAGGCCCTAATGTACAGGCAGAGCCAACGCGATCAGCACCCAAAATATCGTTTCGGCTTTGATAAGACGCAAAACCGACAACGTTACCGCGGCCGCCATCTAAATTAGCGCCAAAAGTAACAGAACCTGTATATTCTTCGCCATCTGTTGTGCTGCCTGGAACGGGCTGCTGGTTAGCAATGAGGACTTCTTCAAGGTTGCCACGATTATTGCTGCTCTGCGCAAAGCCGTATTGAGCGTCTAACTCAACGCCTTCAAAATCGTCTTTAAGAATAAAGTTCACAACACCAGAAACAGCGTCAGAACCGTAAACAGCAGATGAACCGCCTGTCAGGACTTCGACGCGCTCAACAAGGTTTGTTGGAACAAGGTCAAGGTTGACAGCGACAGAAGCTGAATCACCATATGGAAGACGGCGGCCATCAATCAACGTCAAAGTACGCTGAGCACCCAAACCGCGCAGGTCAAGTTGAGCTGTACCAGTTGCGCCGTTAGCTTGCTCAGATGTCTGAGCCGCAGAAATTTGCGGTAATGTATTGGTTAAGTCTTCGATGTTAACGACACCGCGAGCAGAAATTTCTGCACTCGAGATGGACAAAATCGGCTGAGGCGATGTCAGGTTAGGGTTAACGTTCAAGCGCGATCCCGTAACAATGATTTCGTCATCTGAGCGTTCTTGGAAGCCGCTATCTTGGGCGAAGGCTGTGTTCGGCGTAAATGCCATCGCAGTTGCGACGAGCATTGAGGACACAAGCAAAGCTTTTTTACTTAAGTTCATGTGAATTCCCTTCAAGGAGTAAATTTTTTGCACCATTTACTGGCGTCAGTCTGTAGGATTATTGGAAATTTCAATGAATCGCAACGCTTCACTAGGACCAAAATTAAGTTTGTTTCATAGTGTTGCAAAAATACACACCCTCCTAAACTACATAAAGCTTTGTGGGTCTATGTCGATTTGGAGTTTGTATTTTGATGGTAATTTTAAGCGTTTTCGCCAACTTTGCATATAGGCGGGCAGATTGACGGTGGGCTCTGCCTGTATCAGCAAACGGCGGCGATAGCGGCCTCTAAGGCGGCCAATAGGCGGCTCGCTTGGGCCTAGTATTTCGACGCCATCCGCTCTGGGGGCCAAAGAGACAAATTTCTTTGCCAAGCTTTCCGTCCTCTTCAAATCTTCCCCAGATATAATGACAGCTGCCAGTTTTCCGAAGGGCGGCAGCAATAAAGCCTCACGTAATCCTAATTCTGCGGAGATAAAGCGCTCTCTGTCCCCCGCTGCCAGCGCGGATAAAGCCTCATGGTCAGGTTGATGGGTCTGAATCAAGGCATGACCGGGCTTATCGGCTCGCCCTGCCCGCCCCGCGACCTGCACAAGCGTTTGATAGGTCCTTTCGCCTGCGCGGGGATCACCACCCGCCAAGGCCAGGTCTCCATCAACAACACCCACAAATGTGAGATTAGGGAAGTTATGGCCCTTAACGACCATTTGCGTACCGACAAGGATATCAATTTCGCCCTGCTCCATGCGGGCCATACGCGCCGCAATCTCTGCAGGGTTTCCAGCTGTGTCAGAGGAGAAGATTTCAATCCTCGCGTCCGGGAAATGCCGCGCGGCCTCTTCAGCGACCCGCTCCACGCCGGGACCAACAGGCGTAAGGCTCTCTTCGGCTTTACATTCAGGACACACTGTTGGCATGCGCATAGAGAATCCCGTTTGATGACAGACCGCTCGTCCCGTCCTGCGGTGCTCCACCAGCCAGCTATCCGTATCCGGACTTTTAAGTCTCTCGCCGCAGCTTCGGCAAATAATCAACGGCGCATAGCCACGCCGATTCAGATAGAGCATGGCTTGCTCGCCCCGCGCCAGTACCGTTTGGGTCGCCTCGATTAAAGGCGCAGATATAAAATCACCTTTTTCAGGCGGGTGGTCTTTCAAATCGATTAAGTCAATTTCGGGCAATGTGATCGCGCCTGGACGTTCGGGCAGAATGACATGGGCATATCGGCCCGTCCGCGCATTGACTAGGCTCTCAAGCGACGGTGTAGCAGAGGCTAAAACAACGGAATGCTTAGCGATTTTGCCGCGCACAACCGCCATATCGCGGGCATTATATATGACGCCTTCTTCTTGCTTATAAGACGTGTCATGTTCTTCATCGACGACAATCAGGCGCAATTTAGGGAATGGCAGATAAAGTGCAGATCTCGCGCCGACGACCAACTGGGCGCGACCTTGGGCGGCCTCGCGCCAAACGCGGCGCCGCTGAGCATCGCCAAGCTGCGAATGCCAAGGCGCGGGCGCAACGCCAAAGCGCGCCTCAAAACGTGACATCCCCGCTTGCGTCAATGCAATTTCGGGGACTAAGATTAACGCCTGCCCGCCTTGCTTTATCGCCTCAGCAACAGCTTCAAAATAGACTTCGGTTTTGCCCGAGCCTGTGACTCCGTCGAGCAAACTGACGTTAAATTCACGCTTAGCCACTTGCGCCATAAGCTCATCAGAAGCCTGTCGTTGTGCGTGGGTCAGTTCCATCCCGCCAAATTCAGCGTCAGGGATATCAAAAGGCGCGTCCACAGGCAGCGTTTGCGCCCTTAATCCGCCAGCCGCCTCAAATCCGCGCACAACCCCGGAGCTGACACCTGCTCTTTCTGCAATTTCAGACGCTCGTGCTGGGAAGGGCGCGCCTTTATCTAGAATCGCTTGCCGCGCCGCGCTCATTTTGGGCGGCAATTGCCCGCTGGGCGAAAACTGCGTGACGAGCGGGCTTGGGTCTAAAGCTTTATAGCTCCGAACCACCATGCGCAAAACCAATCCAGGCGAAACGCAATTATATTTCGCGGTCCAGTTTATGAAATTGAGCATCTCTAATGAAAGAGGCTGAGCAGCTTTGACCTGAGCAACGTCTTTGAGCTTTCGGGTTCCATCATCCTCGACAATATCGAACACCACACCTAACTTCATCTGTTTGCCGATGGGCGCAAAGACAAAGTCGCCTACGTGAACGCTCATGCCGTGGGGAATGCGATAATCAAACGCGCCTGGAACATTCACAGGAAAAAGGATTTGAGCGTTTTGCGCGGCCATGATTCGTGATAGCAGACCTTCGAACAGAATCGCCCCCCTAATGGAGTCTCCCATGAAGTTTTTTGTTGATAGTGCTGACTTGGATGCCATTTCCGAGCTTAATGACATCGGATTGGTGGACGGCGTGACGACGAACCCCTCTATTATCGCCAAATCAGGCCGCGACTTTAAAGAAGTCATTGCAGAAATTTGCAAAATTACAGAAGGCCATGTCAGTGCTGAGGTTGTCGCGATGGAAGCGGATAAGATGATTGAAGAAGGCCGCCATCTTCGCAAAGTCGCGTCTAATGTTTGTGTGAAGCTGCCGCTGACCATGGACGGGCTGAAAGCTTGTAGCGTTTTATCACGCGAAGGCACGCCAACCAATGTCACGCTTTGCTTTTCACCTAACCAAGCTTTGCTCGCGGCGAAATGCGGCGCAACTTATATTTCGCCTTTTATTGGCCGTTTGGATGACCTGTCACTCGACGGCATGGAGCTGATTGAAGATATTCGCACGATCTATGACAATTACGGGTTTGAGACGGAAATTCTCGCCGCCTCGATTCGCAATGCCAACCACGTCAAAGAATGCGCCCTTGTCGGTGCAGACGTTATGACAGCCCCGCCAAATGTCATTAAAGGCCTCGCAAATCACGCCCTGACAGATAAAGGTTTGGCTGCTTTTATGAAAGATTGGGAAAAAACCGGTCAAAGCATTCTATAAAGTTGTCCGCTTTAGCGTACCAAAATCATCCGCCGACGTCTAACCAACAGGGCACGCGCCAAGGTCAAAGACTTGCGTAATACCATCAGAACACATCAAGCTTTGCGTAATGGCCACAGGCGCGGGCTGCTCATCTATCGTGTAGACTTGCTTGGGCGTATAAGGCTGCACATTGTTTGGCGATATCTTGTTGAGGAAACCTCGCGCTGTGTTTTGGTCAAACTTGAGACGCATCTGAAGATAAGCGCCCTTGCGCGAATATTCAGCGGCTTCGAAATCATCATCATTAAAGCCTTCAATATTATAGCCGGCAGAGACCCAAATGTTCTTCACAGGACTAACCCCGACAGACGGGCCGAAGCTATATTGCGATGTGTTTGTACCTTTGGAAGTCAGATAACTTCCGCGTATGCCAATATCAACTTTTTCCGTAACGTCAAAACGCGCTTCACCGCCTAAAAGGTGGTTCCAGCTTGTTAGTTTTTGTCCGCCAACTTCAGTTTGAACATGCTTGACGCCGTAATTCGCTGTCGCTTGGAGGCGATCTGTAATCATCTGATTGATAGCGAAATTATTGACAATTTTTGTTTCTGTCTCGCCATTGGCATTTTTATCATGACTGATGTCGAAACGATCAAAAACAATCGTGTCTTCATTGCGTGGACGCCAAGCCCCGCCAACACGTACGTCGAGCTGACTTGTATTTTGCGACTCATCATCTGGATTGTTAAATAAGGCGCGTGCAGAGCCTGCTAAGGACAGCTCTTCGGATAATTCGCGCGCAACACCAGCTGTCGCTGTAATGGTATCGCCGATAGAAGACTGACGTCCCTCAAGACGCGCAGATCCACTCATGACGTCATTCCGGTAAGCTGCGCCAACATAGGCAGAGGTGAAATCCTCATTCGTTTCAAGCGGCGAAATTGCAGCGTCAGGCGCAACCTCAATAAATGTTCCCTTTTGATCGATGACATTACGGTTAAGCAGTCCGCCAGAAGCTGACCAGTTTTCATTAATCTGCACTTGTTGGTCGACACCAATCGTTGCGCCCAAACGGCGTCCAGAATCATTTGTCAAAAGATCAGAGTCTGCCGTGACGGTTGTGCCCTTCCAAGGCGACGCCGAAACACCTACAACCGTATTATTGCTCTTGGTATCTGCGCCGTTCAAAAATTCATGACGGACAGACACTGTGGCAATGTCTTTGATACTCTTATCAACACCAATCGTGGTGCGCTGCGGATAAGCACTAACCTCGTCATTGCCGCCCAGCGGTTGCTCATGGCTTATCTGCAGAGTCGCATCAAATTTGGGAACGCGAATAGAGGCACGGCCAATAGCCAAAAGTGATTGACGGTCATCAGCCCCAACAAGTTCATCATTACTGGCCCGTAGTCCGCCGCTGAGTGTCATAAGCTCACCTTGGTGGGTCGCCACGACTTCGGCTGTGTTACGCGCATCACCCGTTGTCAGGTTTTCTTCACGGAAGGCTTGAGCCTCAATACGGCGGCTACCGCGGCGGCCGGTCTCTTCGTCTTCAAACTCATCAAATTTGTAGCTGCCTTTGGCGCCATAACGGCGAACACCCGTGGTATTGGAATTTATCTGTCCAACACCATAGCCCGCCTCTTCCTCGCGGAAATAGGCTTCACCTGTAAAATTCTCGGAGGTATGGATAACTTCGGCAAGCATAGCCATGGCAGTGCCATCATTGGCTGAACCGTTATTTTTAGTTACAGCAATTTCCGCGCGGACTTGTGTGTTATCCGTAATTTGAGCAATAACATCGAGACCCACTTGATCTTGCTCAATACCGCCTTGAAGGCTTGAACCGTCTTCATGGATAAATGTTGAGCCGATTTGAACCTTATCGTCTAAGACCTGTGTTTGCACCCGTCCGCCAAATGTGATGTTACGCTCCGCATCTTCTGCAGTTTCGTAATCGACGACGATAACATTGGGGTTAAATTCTGCATCTGCTGCATCAACAGGCAAGCGGAATATCAACTGACCCGTGTAATAATCAAGCGTATAGTCAAGAAAGCGCACCATGACCTTACGGTCCAGGATAATATCCGGGCGGAAACGATCGCGTGTTTCCACAACGATTTCTTCAGATTGTGCCAAGATACGTTGGCTAGAAAGTTGGTATGTCCCGCTAGTGCCATCTGCTGCGAGCTCGTCCTTGGCAAAGCCTTGGTTTGTTTCAGCCGCAAAGCCAAGAACTTGTAGGTTCTCGCCAAGATATTCAGCTTTAAGGCCTGAAAGACGACGATTATAAGACGTTAGCCGGCCTTCAGTTATGTCAGTATCATAATCCCCAAACATAGCATAAGCCTGACGCTTCTCGAGCTTAACAAAAATTGGGAAGCGGCTGGCGCCTTCAAATTCTTGATAAGACCGATCACCGTAAAGAGTGTAATAGGCATTGGGGTCAATCTCGCCGAGGAAATCCCCATCAATATCGCCTGTTTGCTTGGTTTTTGACGTATCGACAGACAAGGTCATCAACCAATTGCCTTTGATCATGCCTTTTGCGAAAAACGCAACGCGGCCATCCTTGATGACGTCTGTACCTTCAGTCTCGCCTAATGCCACCGCATTGCCACTGATATTTTCATAGCCGACTGAGCCTTCAGCCAAGCCAACCAAAATCCAGTCGCGCTTCTCAGGTTCCATATACATATAGATCGGAACTTTGCGGCCATTATCCAATGTTGCAATGACCGTCACCTTGCCTGTTTTTAGCGTTGGCTCAAGTTTGACTTTAAGAATACCGTCCGCACCGATAGAGAAATCCTGGCGTGCAGAGAGCGGCGCAATCAAATCGTTTGTTTGCTCAATAAGACGGTTCTCACCGGTCTCATCATAAAGACGGTAAGGCGGCTCAAGGTCGATAGTTGTGATGCGGCCCGCATGTACAGGGCGTCCAGCTTCATCTTCCATACGAATGGCAACAACCGGAACCGTGCGCCCGTCAGCGATAAGCACAGACTGATCTGGCATTGGCGTTGCGCGGGCAATATTTTTAACGAAGGAAATTTCTTCGCGTAAGGTTTGCAGGACGGTTCCGCTACGATCTTTGACCGTCGCGACAATCTCATTACGGCCTTCCAAAAGGTCAACACCGCGCCAGCGGCTAATCATAACACTGCGGTCAGAATTACCGTCCTTACCAGCAAAGTTCATGTCAGATACGATATTGCCGTTTACGCTGAGTTGAACTTTCTGGTCCGCGCCATGCTTGATACCAATATTTGTCGAAGGCTTAGATGGCGTGCGATTTGTATCCGGGTAAACCCAAGAAATATCAGATTTTTGCGTCTCAAGCCATGTGACGTCATAATCTTTATATTCTTTGGCGTCGTTAAAGACCTCGTCTTCAACCACATCGGCAAGCGTGCCCGTTTGTTTCAGGTAGAAGTTCGCGCGCCAAATGCCGCCGCCTTGCGCATCTACAAATTTAGAGTTCAAAGCCCCAGCATAGCGCGTATTTTCTTCGCACTGCATAAGCTCAAAACCTTGCGGTAATGTTTCCTCGTCAACTTGAACAACATGAGTGCCTTCTCTCACGCCTTCAAAATGAAACAATCCATTGGGATCAGAGACAACATAAGCACCTGTTTCCATATAAAGGCGCACGCCTTCAACGCCAACGCCGCGCTTAATATCGCGCGCCCAATCCTGGTCGCCATTACAGCTCTTTTCAGAAATACGTCCTACAATCGTCGAGCGCGAACGAAGAAGGTCTTCGCGTAAACGAATGCCAGCCCGTGCTATGTTAGAAATCTGCTCACCATTATTATCCAAGATGACCGCTTCGTTCACGGCGTCACCCATTGGCGCGCCCGGGCCAATTTCTAGCGCATAGTCAAGTGATAGCGTTTCGCCTGGTTCAACTAAGCCCAAGGGGAATGTCAATAAAGTTGCCCTCTCTGAGACTTCAGGGTCATCGATAACATCTTGAGTGACCCGAGACGTACCAGGCACATAACGGAACCCAACTGGCAACGCATCATGAAGCATGACAGGCGCTGCGACAGAGCCGCGGTTTTCAATCGTAACAGTATAATTCACAAAGTCGCCGACATCACCGAAATTTCTATCAGCGGTCTTAGCGACCACAAAATCCGTCGACGGGTCCAGCGGAATATCAAAGCGCAGAGGTCCTGCCTCGCCCAAGGTAAAGTCACGGCCAAAAGAGGCGTCAGTAATGACAAAGCTACCATTTTTAAATTGTGTGAAGCTCTCGGACGGCAAGACAGAAGAAAAACGATATCCTTCCGGCGGGTCAACACGGATGGCGTAATTTCCGGAGTCAACATTAGGATAACGAAACTCGCCTGAGCCAACATCATAGGTCAACCCGCTCGAGTCGCGGACAGTATTACCACTGACGACTTCCGCCGGAAACGTTGAGAAGCCGTCAACACCATGAACAATAGCTTCGTTATTCGTATCCAAATTAATTAGCGTAATAGTTACGCCGTCAATTGTCTCGCCTGAGACTGAACTGAAAACACGGTTAAGCGGGTTAACGATGGCGGTATCGACAGTCACGTCGGTCGCATCGAATGTATCAATATACGTCGCTGTCAGCTGTGTGTTTGCGCCGACACTTAACTGATTATCATTAGGGGTCACCCCGCCCTGTGTCGAAGGCACATAGGCCCAAAACTCACCTGAATTGGGATCAGACTCATATAGGCGCAAAACAATAATATCACCTGTTTCAGCTGTGATTGTGATATTAAGTGTATCAATCGCGTCAGAATTTAAATTTTGTCCTGTATCAATCACGCGTACGAACATGAGCTCGCCAGCAAGATATGTCGTCGCTGGAATAAGAGGGACTTCATTATTTAAATCGATAATGTCGCCGCCAGTTGTGACGGGGTCACCTATAGGTGTGAAGTCACCTGTTAATTCACCGGATGGGCTGTAATCAGATCCATTTATACTTCTGAAGATGGGAGACGGCGCTGTTGGAGAATGTCTGAAAAACTCGATAACGGCAGGGCTTGCGGCCGGACGTATTGTAAAGACAGCGCTATTGGTTGAAACGGTCTCGTTATTACCATGAACATTATAACTGACAGAAGCAACATTCACAACGTCAGAGCCGAAGTTCTGTGCGTATGC
This sequence comes from Hellea sp., assembly GCA_028224375.1. GTDB lineage: Bacteria > Pseudomonadota > Alphaproteobacteria > Caulobacterales > Maricaulaceae > Hellea. Next base: position 107,995 of record JAOIVW010000005.1, on the reverse strand, counting down.
GCCAGTGCTCCCTGCGAGCCATGCAGAGGCGGCTAAAGCGATTACGCCGACGTTATGTTTCAATGTTTGGGTCAATTACCATATCCACAGCCAGACCAAAAGAGCCGACTCGCGAGAGCCGGGTTTTGGGGCAACCTACCGCCCCTAAAGGCGGCAAGTTTTTAGCTTAAGATTATCTGAGGGTTACTTTACGAACGCTCGGATTGTAACTGTACCAGTTGTTGAAGCAGCTGGAGCGACCGGAGCCGGGAGCGTTGCGCCCGTCAGGTTGATAACACAAGCACCGCTTGCACAATCTGTATTCGCAGCAGGTAGCGCAGGAGATGAGAATGATCCGCCTGTAAAATCGCCGCCAAAGACTGCGCCGGCAAAGTCAAGCTCGTCAGCCAATACGTCATTAATGACAATATCAGTCGCTGATGATGACCCTGTATTTTCAACAGTAATCACATACTCAACACAAGCACCGGGAATACTATATCCACCTGTAGGTGAACCCGGAATAGACGTACACCCTGTACCATCTTCGCTGAAAATCGTCACAGCTTTAGAAGCGTTCACGTTCGCAGCAGCAACAATATATGCCCCCGTTGCGGAGTGATCACCGGCATTTGCGACCTCATTAGCCGTACCTGAACCGTCAGCAAGGACGTTTTCAGCAGCGCCAGTCAGCGTATTACCGTCGCCATCAGCCGTCACAGGCGTACCTGCATTTGGTGATGTCGATGGTTCTAATGTATCAGCAACCAATGTTAGGTCTGCTCTTTCAGCATCAGGTGTTCCAACAGGGATATCCTGCGTAATAACAACCCAAAGAACCTCATCGGGACCAAGCTCAGGCGGATTAGCCGGATCATAAGTTATGGCTGCGCCATCACCTGCGCCGGGCTCATAAACGCCATCACCATCATCAACATAATAAACAAGAACAGGAGCTGCGCTTGCTGGATCATCTGTATCAAAGTCGTCGCCGCCTTCTTCTACAATTGATAAATCATATGCCTGAGTATCGTTACCATCGTTGGTCACAGAGAAGATAAGCTCTTCATCTGTCGCGCCAGGCGCTACAGTGTTATCGCCATTTGAAGCAACAGTCAGATCGATCAGACGGTCAACTGTAAATTCAGTTGGTCCATTTGGATCATCTGGATCGCTTGTGTCGATAGGTGGCTGTTCTACGCCGCCAACATCATATGTAAGCGTAAATGTGTTTTGCACGTTTGTGCCAGCTGGCGTTAATTGCGCATGTGCGCTACCTGCTGTAAAGACAGTAAGGGCAGTCGCGCCCAATAGTCCTTTCAAGATTGTCGTTTTAGTCATTTTATAACCCACTTCCTATGTTAGTTAGTGGTTATCTTGTAAGTTAATTTAGTTAATCCACCGCTTAGAGGCATAGTTAATAGGCGTTCATGCAGCTCTTAACGCGCATTAACTAACTCAAATAAAATTCAATTAAATCAATATGTTATGATTTATTCCCAGTGATTTATTTACCCCTTGTTAGCTAAACAAAATGTTTCAGCTTGCCAGTTTAAAGATTGCAGCTTCAATTAGTTGAGCGAGGCAACAGATGTTTCTTTGGAAAAAAGTTTGTCCTGAGAAAACACGCTTTTCAAAAAGAGAGCATAAAAAAACCCACCATAATGGCGGGTTTCATGTTAAAAAGGTTTGTAGCTAACCCGAAGGGCTTTGTCCATTACTTAAGAGTACCCTTAAACGAGAGGTCTCCGCTCTCACCGGCGGCAATAGGGCCTGCAACAGTCCAGCGAATATGCGTTATGTCTTCGGCAGTTGCCGTGCGCACGTTTCCATCAGCGCCAACTTTGCGAAGCTGAGTACGGTCTGCAAATGACTGTCCTCCATCTGCGGAATATACGGTTTTAGCCCCGGTACTAGAAGCAGACCCATCCATAAATTTAATCTCGGACGGAACAGGCATTGTAAGAACAAGATCAGACGCAGGCTCAGCTTTATCATTTGTAAAGTTGAGCGTGTAAACGACACGTTCTCCAGGAATAACAAGCTCAGCAGGGCCGCGCGTTATACTTTCGGTGCCATCAGGCATTTGAACCACGACTTCTTTTTCAACAGTTTGTTTAGCTGTTAGCGCAGAGGCAGAGGCAGAGGCCAAAAGTGAAGTCGCCGCGATAAGCGCAATTGTAAGGTGACGCATGTAAATCTCCGTCAGTTATAAGTTAAGTGTGGCCTAGCTTAGAAGGCTATAATTAATAGACATCTAATAAGAATGAACTTTTTTAACGCGTTTATGTGAGGTTCATTTACCGCTGATTAACCACCGATTTAAGGTTCTATTAAACCCTGTTCCTTGACGGAAAGTTTCAACCCCTTCCCTATAACTCTGCACAACGTCTCCGATGTGGGGGATAGGAGATGAAGGAATGGCATGCGCCTGAATACACTTATAACGCTCGGTGCGTCCGCCGCTTTTGGCATCATGGCCGTTATATTAGCCCGCGGATGGATTAATGAAGCCATCCAAAGCGAGTTTCGTGACAGCCGTCCTGTAACAGCTAATGTAGCGTTGAAAACATCTCCAGGCTTTCCTGTTGTTATTGCGGCGAATGACCTTGGCTTTGGCGACGCTTTAATACCCGAAGCCTTGCGCATTGTGAATTATCCTGAAGATGCGGTTCCTGAAGGGTCTTACGCCTCTCTGGATGAAATCTTCACGGATATGAGCAAACGCACCGTTGTGCTCTCGCAGATGCGTTTAAATGAGCCTTTGATGAATTACAAAATAAGTGGCCCCGGCGGTAAGGGCTCATTATCTGCGCTCATAACTGAGGGTTACCGCGCAGTCGCGATACGCGTTGATGATGTCTCCGGAGTTGCGGGTTTCATTGTTCCCGGCGATTTCGTTGATATTATATATGCCCATAGCGCTGATGTTCGCCGCGGCGAGACAGATATGACAGCTGATATCCTGCTGCAAAATGTCAAAGTCTTGGGTATTGACCAAAATTTGAATGAAAACTCCAGCGAAGCAGATATTGCCCGCACAGTTACCGTTGAAGTTAAAAATAAAGATGCGCAGCGCCTGCATCTGGCGATGGAGAGCGGTACGCTTTCACTAACCTTGCGCTCAGCAGGCGAAATAAATGTCGAGCCTGCTCAATCTGTAAAAGCCTCACAGCTAGGAACGGCTCCGGTTAAATCCGTTAGACGCCGGGTAAGCAAACCAAAGGTCGTCATTCCAAAGACTGACGGCTTAAATGTGGCGCAAGTCACCATTATTCGCGGCGACACCCGCGATGAGGTGTCAGTCGTGCGCGAAGATACACATTCAGATCTGGCAGGTGGATAAGATGAAACGCAAGCTCATTCACTCTGTTAGCGGCGCTATATTAACCGCAATGGTTATCGCAGGACCCGCCACAGCGAAATCCTGGGTCGATAACGTCTCGGCCAAGACGCGCGTAGCCGCGAGTGTTATAAAAGACGACATGGTTCTGATGCGCACCGAATTAGCTTTCAAAGAGGTGCGTGTCGCCAATGCAGACATCGCCGATGTTGTTGTCCTGACAGACAAATCTTTCCAAGTCATGGGTAAGAAGAGCGGTAAGACAAATGTCATGCTCTATGACGCTCAAAAACGTCTTGTGGATATTGTAGACGTGACAGTAGGTTTTGATGTCGCGGGCCTTAAGAAGACACTTTTCGAAACCTTTCCCAAGGACAATATTGAAGTGCGCACTATGGCGGGCGGTATTTATCTGTCCGGCGATGTCTCAAATGATGCTGTTGCCCGTCAAGCTGAAAAAATTGCGGAAGCTTATGCGCCTAAACGTGTCACCAACGGTCTCTCTATTCATGACTCTCATCAGGTTATGCTCGAAGTGCGCTTTGTCGAGGCTACGAGAGATGCTGTCAAAGAACTTGGTATTGGTCTTCTCACGCAACGCGCAGGAGACTTTGCCTTTCAAAGCGGTACAGCTATCGCTAATCCGGTATTATCAGGTGTCCTGCAGGGCGGGTTTGGACGCGCAACTCTGGACACTTCCATTCAAGCCCTTGAAGAAAAAGGCGTTATACGTACTTTGGCTGAACCTAATCTCGTCTCGATGTCGGGCGAGACCGCCAGCTTTTTGGCCGGCGGTGAGTTTCCTATTCCTGTCCCGGCTGATGATGGTCAAATCGGCATTGAATTTCGTCAATTCGGCGTAGGCCTTGCCTTTACGCCAACGGTTCTGGATGACGGTATCATTAACTTAAAAGTCGCCCCTGAAGTCAGTCAACTCGACAGCGCCAACGGCGTTAGTATTAGTGGTACCGATGTTCCGGCCTTAAGAGTTCGCCGCGCTAATACCACTATTGAACTTCGCAACGATCAAAGTTTTGCCATCGCCGGTCTTCTGCAAAATGAAACCAGTAATCGTAAATCACAAACTCCATGGATTGGCGATGTACCAATTCTTGGGTCACTCTTCCGCTCCAGCCGCTACCAAAAAGCTGAGACGGAACTCGTAATCATAGTCACCCCACGCCTCGTGCAACCGGCCTCTGATATTTCAGAGCTCGCCACCCCGCTCGATCGTCTCTCAGTTCCCGGAGATATCGAAAGTTTTATTGGCGGCGCTTTGGAGGGGCCGGTTGCCGATAGTGGTGGGCTGTCTGGCACTTACGGATATGCAAGAGAATAGGAAGAAAACCATGAAACGAATACTCTTGAGCTTAAGTCTTCTCGCGCTCTCAGCCTGTGCCACAACTCAGCCGGCCCTACACAGCGGTTCATCGGAATTTGGGAAAGCTGTGCGTCAAAATATAGCCGCTCAACGCGTTGCCCCGACACCCGAGCAAAAAGCGAACACGTTTATCCCTGCGGATGCATCCAAACGTGCAAAAGCCCGCGAAAATTACCGCAATGGCGTAACGCCAGAGCCGCAACCCATCATAACAACGAATTAGAAAGAGGACTTACAGATGACCATCCCAACATTTTTCAAATCCTTCGCCAAAAATACCGGCGGATCCGTCGCCATTTGGGCGGCCTTTTCAACCCCTGTTCTCGTCGGTGGCGCGGCTTTGTCCGTAGACGCCTCACGGCTTTATAACATGGATAATGAAATGCAGAGTGCCTCTGACGCTTTAGCTCGTGCAGGGGCTGCCGAACTTGATCAAAGGTCAGACTCCTTAGAACGATCGAAGCGCGCTATCCAAAATCTGGTCTCTAATGATCAAAAATTTTCTAAAGACGGTAATGGTCAAGTCGAAATCGACACCATCCGCTTTTTAAAATCGCTTCCAAATAATGATTATGATGACATCCAAAACTCAAACATTACCTATAGCCCGGCTGAGGCGAAATATGTTGAGGTGAAAGTTAAATCTGAGTCTGTTGCAACATTATTTCCAACATCTTTGGTAAAAAAAATGATCGATACAGATATGAATGCGAAATCAATTGCCGGATTTGATCAAGGCCTACGTGGTGTTGCGCCGGTCTTCATATGTAACCCTCAGGAAAATGAGGATATTACAATCTATGAAGCCATGGAAACCCCTGCCTTTCGTCGGCGGCTTATAAAACTCAAATCCCAAGGCGGCAAAAAAGAACAATTCGGCCCAGGTAATTATGGTTGGCTTGACCCCTTTAATGGGCAGGGCGGCGCGTCAGCTTTAAAAGACGCAATCGCCATAGATATACCTGACACCTATGTATCCAAAAGTGCGGGTGTATATCTTCGCCCCGGTAATATTGCGTCCATGCGTCATGCAGTAAACACCCGTTTTGATATATATGGGGGCTCTTTCAAAAACAAAAAGAATGACCCGCGCTATGCACCTGCAGAAAACGTGACGAAGGGCTATACGGCAGAGGCAGATGTATGTGTTCAAGCTGCAGCTGACTTAGGCATTGTTGAAGTTAATGCGCTTGTCGACGCACAGCTTGGCATTGATTTAGGTCTTAATTCTAGAGGGAAAGCTAAAGTAAACTCCAATACGAACATCGCATTTCCATTACCCCGTGATAACTGCATGTATGATGGAACTTGTGACCGTATAGGTGATGGCAATTGGGATTTCGTGACGTATATGAAAGTCAATCACAATTTCATGAGCCGTATTACGATTGAAGACGTGACTTATAGGCTAAATTATAAAAGAAATACATTTACGCCATCTGCGCCTCCATCACGCTATGCGATGTATCGGTGGGAAATTGATAATGATTGTGTCCCCGGACCAAAAACTTATGGCAGCAACTCACTGACACATGAAGAAGGTTTAGCGCAATGCCACTCAGACGGCCCCTCAACAACAGTTGAAGATAGACGCATTATTAACGTGGCCGTTTTGAACTGTGGTGAACTTATTGAAAGCGGTGAAGATTTTAATGGACGTTCCGGTCCCTTGCCTGTCGAGACATTCGTAAAAGTCTTCCTCACTGAGCCCATGGCCAAAGGGAAAGACAATATACTTTGGGGCGAAATCGTTGGGCCTGTCGTTCAAGGACAGGATAGTCATTCACGCGATTACGTAAGTGTCGCCCGCTAATGATATGCCTGCGCAGATATCGAGAATGTGAGCGCGGCACTGCGGCTATTGAAGCCGTGTTTGTCGTGCCTTTACTAATCCTAATCGGATTTGGCGCTATTGATGGGTCGCTTTTGCTGATGCAAAACCACAAAGTTGAAAATGGCTTGGTCTCAGCCGGAAATTACCTTTCAAAAACACAAACGCCGACGCTGTTTGAAGGCACGGCTAAGCGGTTGGCAACAACAGGGCAGATTAGTTCCGGCGGCGAAAAAAAGATTAAAAATTGGAATGAAGGTGACGTCAATATCACCTATATCGAAACCGCAAATACAGACACTGAGACAGGGCGCAGCTATAGAGGCGGTGACACTATCAAGGTCGTAAAGCTATCCACCGATGTCCCTTTTCAAGGCTTAGGATTTTTCAAATCTATAACGGGCGGCTCTGTCAGCATTAAAGCCAGCTATGAGGAACGGCTCATCGCCGTGCAATCATAATGCTGAGCGCATTTCTAAAAAACACGAGAGGGAGCGTCTCCGTTGAAGCTTCCTTTTTGCTTATCATCATGGTCGCACTCACTGGCGCAACCATCGAAGCCGCACATGCTTACTTTCAGTGGAACGGCGCACAACAAGCCGCGCGGCACGGGGCCAGACTGGCGGCTACGAGCGATCCTGTCGCGGAAAACCTCAAAGATATGACGGGTTTGGAAAATGGCGGGCAGCTCGGCGCGCCAATGCCCGATTACAGCCGGACGTGCTCAGGTAAGACCGCCAGGTGTGACTCTGGCAGTTATAACAGCCAAGCCATGAGCGATATTGTTTACGGCCCTGACCATGACGGCACTTGCGGCGCAACGCAAAGAGAGCTGCGCGGCATGTGTGATGTCTTTTCTGACGTTTCGCTTGAAAATGTCGAGGTGATTTACCAAAATTCGGGCTTAGGCACGGCGGGCTATCCGGCAAAACTGGCCCCGCTTGTAACGGTCAAAGTCACAGACATGAAATTCGACTTTGTTTTTTTGAACTTGTTCACACCGGACAGCTTTTCAAAAATGCCCGACGTCACGGTCAGTATAATGGCTGAAGATTTGAAAAGCGGAGCCTGAGACATCTTATGAGCCCTACTGATTTAATTAAAGAGATAGACCTGGACATAGAACAGGATATCGTCATTCCGCCCTTTGAAAGCGGAGCAGCTGATGGTGACGACTATGTGATTGATGATGCCGAAGACACATCAGGCGAATCTGAAAAATTTGCTCACTGCATTGCTGTAATGGGCGCAGCTGGCGGCGTGGGCACGACGAGTTTGTGTGTTCAACTGGCGCATAATTTGGCGGTTAAGGCCAAGACAATCGCACCGACCAAACCGCCGAGTGTTTGTTTGGTCGATTTAGATTTTGAAAGCGGGGCTTGCAGCCATCATTTGGATGTTTCGCCTAACTTGTCTTTGAATGATTTAAGACAATCACCGGAAAATATTGACCGAGCCTTAGTGTCTGCTTTTATGACACCGCATAGCTCAGGTATAGATGTACTCGCTGCACAGGCTAGCCTAGGCGGCGAGGAGAGCATTAATCCTGAATCGGTTGCCGCGCTTCTCGACGAAATCTCACAAATGTATGATTATGTCATCATCGATGTACCGCGCAATTGGCGCTCTTGGAATATGGCGGCCATTGGCGGATCTGATAGATTTGTTATTGTTAGTGATCCAACTATACCATCGCTGCATTTAGCACGAACACTTATAAAGGCAGTGGAAGAAAAATTTGACCATCAGATAAAAGCGGAGGTCATCCTAAATAAACTTGAGCGGAGGTCTTTTAGAAACCCACTCCGACAGAAAGACGCCGAACTTGCCCTTAAACGCGAGGTCACAGCTACGATTTGTTTAGATACAGATACGCTGCGAGAAGCAATAAATTGCGGCGAACCCGCAGCTATCATCAAGCCAGATAGCCGTTACGTTAAAGACACAAAGCATGTCCAAGACATCCTGTTAAAACAAGGTGATGTTCAAGACAAAGCTGCCGCATAAAGACCTCCTTAATACTAATTTTAAACGTGAAATTAGCGGCCCTTAGTTAAAGTCCCTGCATGGGAAGATTTTCAAAATTACTAAGTGATGTTACAGCGCCAACCTCGCCTACCTCACCTCGTATTAAGACTGCCGAAGAAGGGTCTCCGCAAGAGCTTATCGCCGTGGTTGCTCCAAAGCCGCTTGAGGATACTGCGCCTGAGCAGCTTGTAGCGCCTGTTACCCCCGCGGCACCTGTTGCACCCGTAAAAGCCGCTCAATCTTCCGATCAAGGTGATATGCTCGATATCAAAATCAAGATGCATAGCCGCCTTATCGACGAGATTGATTTGGCCGCGCTTGACGGCATGGAGACAGCGGACTTGCAAGCCCAAGTCCACGCCATTGTTACAGAGATGGTGCAGGAAGACCGCCTTAAATTAAACACCACAGAGATAAAAAATCTTTGCTCTGGCATCTATGACGAAATGACGGGGCTGGGGCCGCTTGAGCCTATATTGGCGGACGATTCAATTTCGGACATTTTGATCAATGGGCATGAACAGGTTTATATTGAACGCCGCGGCGAACTTGAACTCTCCAAAGTGCGTTTTGCTGACGAGGCGCATCTTCTGCGAATTATCAACCGTATCGTTTCCACCGTAGGACGCCGCGTAGATGAAAGCCAACCGCTATGTGACGCCCGCCTGCTTGACGGCTCCCGCGTGAACGTGGCCATCGCCCCCATTGCGGTTGACGGCCCCCTCGTCTCTATTCGTAAATTTTCTAAAACCCCTTTCACGCTAGATAAGCTTGTCGAATTTGAAGCCATTCCTGATGTCGTTGCGCAGTTCCTCTGGGCTGCCTGCAAAGCCCGCGTCACCATTCTAATTTCAGGCGGTACGGGCTCGGGTAAGACCACTTTGCTAAACGCGCTCTCGCAATCAATTTCGCATAAAGAACGCTTGATCACGATTGAAGATGCTGCAGAACTTCAGCTGCAACAGCCACATGTTGCGCGCATGGAAACACGTCCCCCTAATATCGAAGGCAAGGGCGAGATTCGTCAACGCGGACTTGTGAAAAATGCCCTGCGCATGCGGCCTGACCGCGTTATCCTCGGAGAAGTTCGCGGCGAGGAAGCTTTTGACATGCTTCAAGCCATGAACACGGGCCATGAAGGGTCTATGGCCACGCTTCACGCCAATACGCCGCGCGACGCTATCACACGATTGGAGCAGATGGTGGCGATGGGCGATATGAAAATTACGCCCGAAGCCGTGGCCGGACAAATCGCCTCCGCGATTGGCATCATTATTCAAGCCGTGCGCCTATCAGACGGACAACGTAAAATTACATCTGTCGCCGAAGTTACAGGCATGGAAGGCGCTGTCATACAGATGCAGGAAGTCTTTAAATATGTCCGCACAGGCACAGGCCCAAAACATGAAGTTATAGGAGAGTTCCAATCAACGGGTATACGCCCGAAATGCTTAAATGAAATCATTACGCGTAACATTCCCCTCCCCGAAGGTATATTTGAACCAAAAGTTCTGCCAGTCGGCAGGACATCAGATAAAACAATCAAAGAGCGCGTGGGCTAGTCATGGCAGCTAGTCCCATATGGCTCATCTATCTGCTGATTTTTTGCGGCGGGTTTTTGGCGTTGCAAGCTTTTATCGGTGCCGGGCGTCAAGCGGCTGTAAGGGTCAAATCGGCCAATGACCGTCTGCGCCGTATGGAATCAGACGACTCTCAGGCCGCTGTCGTCGCAAAAATAAGAAAATCACGCAGCCTCACAAAAACTGGGGACTTACAAGGGGCAATCATTTGGCTTAATCAGCTAGTCTTACAGTCTGGATTACCTCTTGGCGCGAAAAGTATCTATTACATATTACCAGCTGCATCTGTCATTTCGTGTGTGATGTTAGGCGTTGTAAAAGGCACAATTCTCTGGGGTGTTATCGGCGCCGTTGCAGGCTTAGGTCTGCCGATACTAATCTTAAACTTTTTCGTTAAACGCAGACGCAACAAAGCGGTTATCCAATTACCTGAAGCCCTAGATGTCATTATTCGCTCCTTAGGCGCAGGTCATCCCGTGCCTGTCGCCATGTCATTAGTCGCCCGCGAAATGTCTGATCCCATTGGGTCAGAATTTGGCATGGCCAGCGATGAAATCTCATTTGGCTCCAGTATTAGCATGGCGGTACAGCGCCTTGCGGATCGCGTCGGGCATGATGATTTTGAACTTTTCGCGGCCATGATACGTTTGCAAGAACGAACTGGGGGCAACCTTGCAGAGCTTTTACGCGCCAGCGCGAAAACCATTCGGGACCGCCAAACAATGCGCCTTCGCATCAAAGCTTGTTCTGCTGAGGGCCGCATGTCCGCGATGATTTTGAATATTGCCCCTATTGCTCTATTTTTCCTTATCAAAGTTTCCTCACCTGATTTTTATGGTGATGTCTCGGATAGTAATCTGATTAAGCCCGCCTTTATCGGAGTCGTTATTTGGATGACTATTGGCAATCTCGTCATGCGCAAAATGATTAATTTCAGGATTTAGAGCCGCGATGATTAGTTTTGCAAATTCTCTCACTATTATCGTGGCCCTAAGTTTTCTCGCGATTTCAATCGGGTTAATGTTCGTCGCTGCGCGCAGTGCCTTTGACCGCAATCGGCGAATGACCAACCGACTGGTAGGAAGCGGCGACCTCGACGTAGAAGAGCTCAGCTTGAAACCTAAAAAGAAGCTGTTATCGCGCATGGGAGATCACTTAACTTTACCGGACGCAGGTGAAATATCGCGCATCCGCTCTGATCTAGCCAAAGCTGGATATTACGATGAGTCGGCTGTCAAAAGCTTTTATGCTGTTCGGGTTGTCGCCCTTTTTGGCCCTCAACTTATATTACTTCTTCTTTGGGGCTTGCTGTGGAACAGTATGGGGCCTGGCAAGACGATTTTAATTGCAGGTAGTCTAGCCATTATCGGTCTCATAGGCCCTAATTCTTTTATTCGCTGGAAGCAAAAGCGCCGTACGCTCAGATGTAAAGAAGGCTTTCCGGATATGATGGACCTCATGGTTGCCTGTATCGAAGCCGGACTTGGCTTGGATGCTGCCTTGATAAGGGTTAGCCATGAATTAGGCGGGCGCTATCCTGCCCTTAAAGTCAATCTTGAAATCATGAACCTTGAGCTTCGCGCTGGGCGGGAACGCCACAAAGCCATGATGAATTTCGCCGAACGTATCGGCTTAGAGGAAGCCAAAGCTTTGGCAATCATGTTAAGACAATCGGAAGAGATGGGCTCTTCAATGGGCGCGGCCCTGCGCACCTTCTCCGAGGACATGCGCACGAAACGTATGCTAAGAGCGGAAGAGAAAGCCATGGCGCTATCTGCAAAATTAACAGTCCCGCTTATCGTCTTTATTTTCCCGACGCTTATGGTTATGCTGCTGCTGCCGGCTGGCATTCGTCTCGCAGAAACGCTCGGCTAGTATGTTGACACCTAGGCATTTTATATTGGCTCTCGCGCTCTGTCTGTGCGGCACGGCACAGGCAAAAAAGGCAGTAAAGATTACGGCGCCTGAGGTCACCCCCGTGGCCCGCACCTCCAATAGTGCCTTTGACGAAATTGCCCCGCTCATGGACGCCAGAATTGCTTTTGAGAACGGGCAATATGAAAAGAGCTACCAAAATTATTCCGCCGCCTTTTTGCGTGATCCCGACAATATCGATATTTTGTTCGGACTCGCCCGTTCCGGTTTGAAAATTGGAAAAAACGATATTGCAGACAAAGCCTACAACAAGCTAGCAAGCTATAATCTCACAGCCGAACAGTCCTTTGAACAGTTCACAGGATTAGTGCTTGCTGAAGTGGCCTTGGGAACCTCCGAAAATCCCGAAGCCCGGCTTAAGCAAGCGCTTGAAATAGCCCCGAAAGATTACAGGCTTTGGAACGCATTGGGCCAAGAGTATGACGGCCAAGTCCGTTGGGAGGAAAGCCGCGCCGCTTATAAGAAATCCCGCGAGACAGGCTTTTCAGAAGCAGGCTTTAGAAATAATCTGGGCATGTCGCACATGGCGCAAAAAAACTATGAATATGCGGCGACCTATTTCAACGAAGCTGCACGTCTTGCGCCGCAACAGGCTCAGTTTGAAAATAATCGCCGCTTTGCTCTGCTGATGATGGGAAACTATCAAGCGGCGCTAGAAAATGCTGCGGATAATGATGCTGCCAATATATTGGGCGACGCCGGATATATCGCTATGCAACGCGAGGACTATAGCCTTGCGCGAATTTTGCTAGAAAAAGCCATTGAAGTCAGCCCGCGCTATAATCAACGCGCGGTTCTGCATTTGGAACAATTAGAATCTCGCCAGAATTAAATTCGTCACGCCGTAGGCCACGCCAAGGCTGAGAACAAACCCCATAATAATCAAAACTCCGTCGCGGGCCGTAATGCCCAATCCCAACAACCCAATAATAAACGCTGGAGCCACAACGCCAAAGGGAACGATACCTAATGGCGCCATGGTCAAAGCTAGAACAATCGCGAGCAGAGCCGTAAGAGCCTGCATCGGCCCGCTTGTAACCCAGGACAGACGCGGACGTATGAAGGTATCGATTTTATTGAGGATAGGCGAGACAACCTTACGGGTTTTCTCCAACTTGCTCTCAGAAATTTTAACTTTCCGCAAAATCTCGGGCATCCAAGGGTGGTCTCTACGAAATAAAAGCTGCAAGGCGAACACAATAATAATCAAGGAAAACGCGACTGGTAGGCCGGGAATAGCGCCCAGAGGCGTCATCAAGAATAACGAACATAGTATCATCACAGGTCCAAAGGCTCTGTCACCAAAAGCTTGCACTAATGTTTTCAGATCAACTTCGGCCCCGTCCACAGCATTTGTGGCCGTATCCAATATAGATTTAAGAGGTTTTTCATCACTCATAAGCGGGGCGATAGCATAATTTTCACATAAAGCCATAAAAGGTTTGCACATCTTAGCGCGTCTTTTTATGGGGCGGTATGTCTTTTGAACTCTGGCTGGCGTTAGTCGCATTATTTGGCATAGGCGGCCTGACGCCCGGCCCGGCCGTTATGCTCGTGATGGCCTCATCCTTTCGCTATGGGTTCAAGCCTGCCATGCTGCCAGCAATGGGTATTGCGAGCGCGAATGTCATTTGGCTGCTCCTCGCAGCCTCTGGCGCTGCGGCTTTAGCCACAACATTTCCGAAAGCCTTTCTGGCCTTAAAAATTACGGGCGTTTTAGTCATCCTTTATCTGGCTTTGTCAGCGATGTTTGGCCCACTGCCCGACCCTGACGCCAAAGCGGCAGATGCGCCGCCGCGCGGAAAACTCTATTCCAGAGGTGTAGCCCTTCAGCTCTCAAGCCCGATGCCCTTGGTCTATTTCGGACTTTTACTACCCAATTATTTTGACCCCTCTTATTCTATACCTCTGCAAATTTTTATAATGTTTGTGACAGTGACGACGACAGAGCTATTAGGCCTAAGCGCTTATGCTTTTGGCGCGCAAAAAATACGGCGCTGGCTCAAAAATCCTCGCCAGGCCCGCGCTTTTAATATCTTTATCGGAGTGGTCATGATTGCTTCAGGATTATGGGCTATATTATCAACCAGCGGTCATTAGGACTTGCAAAAGGCCATAGCCGCGCTATCACGCGCTCGGTCTAATATAGGAAGTCATACACATGGACATGTCCAAAATTTCGATTGGTGAAAATCCGCCCTTCGACGTGAATGTAATTATTGAAGTTCCGCTTGGCGGCGAGCCCATTAAATATGAAATGGACAAAGAATCTGGTGCCATGATTGTGGACCGCTTTCTTTATACCGCTATGCGCTATCCCTGTAATTATGGCTTTATTCCGCATACGCTTTCAGATGATGGCGACCCGACGGACGTGCTCGTTGTCGGTCAGCGCGCCCTAATGCCAGGCTGTGTCGTGCGTGCCCGTCCCGTGGGTGTTTTGATGATGGAAGATGAAGCCGGTATTGACGAAAAAATCGTCGCGGTTCCGCATCCGGCACTAACGAAATATTACGATCAAATTCAGGATTATACAGACCTGCCGCAAGTCTTGCAGGACCGCATCCCGCATTTCTTCGCCCATTACAAAGACCTTGAGCCCGATAAATGGGTCAAAATACTGGGCTGGGAAAGCCGTAAAAATGCCGGTGAGCTGATTACCAAAGGCATAAAAGCGGCGCAGTTAGCCTCGCGCTCTCTTATATAATCCAAGAGCCCTCGCCTCAATTTAAATCCACCCCTTGATTCCGGCGGTTAATTCATTAGTAAGACCCCATTAACCGCGAGGGGAAGCGTGTGTCCGAGAGACAACACGGCCAACTTCACTTTAGCGAGGGGAAGCGTGCTCACAGAAGCGCGGCCAACTTCATAACACCGAAACCGCAGATAAGCGATTCAAATTATGGGGAGAGATCACAATGACTCTTTATCTTATTATATTAGCGGGCTTGCTCGCGATTGTGTACGGGATTGTCACCCGTGCCAGCCTGATGAAAGAATCAACAGGCAATGAGCGCATGAATGAAATCGCAGGCGCGATTCAAGAAGGCGCTAAGGCTTACCTTAACAAACAATATAAAACGATTGCCATTGTTGGCGTCGTTGTAACCATCCTACTCTTTGTGCTGTTCCGGAATGCGATAGCCCCTGTTGGCTTCGTTATCGGCGCGGTGCTCTCAGGTATTGCTGGCTATGTCGGCATGCTTGTCTCTGTGCAAGCCAATGTACGGACAACCGAAGCCTCTCGGGAGAGCCTTGGTAAGGGCCTGAACGTGGCCTTCAAAGCCGGCGCGATTACGGGCATGCTCGTTGCAGGTTTTGCTCTGTTAGGTCTGGCGGGCTATTACCTCATCCTGACGCAAGTCATGGGTGCTGATGCGCGTCAAATTATTGATGGACTTGTCTCACTCTCATTAGGCGCATCACTTATCTCAGTTTTTGCTCGTCTTGGCGGCGGTATCTTTACTAAAGGTGCTGACGTTGGCGGTGACTTGGTTGGTAAGGTCGAAGCAGGTATTCCCGAAGATGATCCGCGTAACCCAGCGACTATCGCTGATAACGTTGGTGACAATGTCGGTGACTGCGCCGGTATGGCAGCTGACTTGTTCGAAACTTATGTTGTGACCATCGCAGCCACTATGGTTTTGGGGTCAATCATGTTCGGAGCTGTGGGCTCTTTGGCGTTATATCCAATGGCAATCGCAGCGGTGTGTATCATTACATCTATCATCGGCACTTACTTCGTCCGCTTGGGCAAAGGCTCCGTAAATGTCATGGGCGCCCTTTATAAAGGCCTCATCGCGACAGGCGTTTTATCCGCCATCGCAATTGGAGGCGTTACGAGTTTCATGGTTGGATTCGGCGAAATCGCCGATACTGGCATGACAGGACAAGCCCTCTTTTTCTGCTCGCTTATCGGCCTTGTAATCACAGGAGCGATTGTTGTTGTGACTGAATATTACACAGGCACAAATTACAAGCCTGTCCGCTCCGTCGCAGCTGCCTCTGAATCTGGTCACGGCACAAATGTTATCCAAGGCCTTGCGGTCTCTATGGAAGCGACTGCTATTCCGGTTCTGATTATCGTTTTCGGCATCATTGCAACCTTCAGTCTTGCTGGTCTATACGGCATCGCGATTGCTGTGACTGCTATGCTTGGCGTAGCCGGTATGATTGTCGCGCTCGACGCTTTTGGCCCAGTTACGGATAATGCGGGCGGTATTGCTGAGATGGCTGAATTGCCGTCAGAAGTTCGCAACACGACGGACACATTGGACGCCGTGGGTAACACGACGAAAGCTGTGACCAAGGGTTACGCGATTGCCTCTGCAGGTCTTGGCGCGCTTGTGCTCTTCGCGGCTTATTACAAAGATGTTGAGTATTT
Organism: Hellea sp.; assembly: GCA_028224375.1. Lineage (GTDB taxonomy): Bacteria > Pseudomonadota > Alphaproteobacteria > Caulobacterales > Maricaulaceae > Hellea. The sequence goes on along the minus strand of JAOIVW010000005.1, from coordinate 91,534 downwards.
TGCGTCCATCGCAGAGCCAGGTACATTCTTTGATGGATTGGGCGCTCTAACGTTCAGCCTGACAGATCCTTACGTGATCGTCGGCCTGTTTATCGGCGGCATGCTCCCTTACCTCTTCGGGGCTTGGGCCATGCAATCTGTTGGCCGTGCGGCGGCTGCGATTGTTGATGAAGTCCGCCGTCAGTTCAAATCTGACCCGGGTATCATGGCAGGCACATCCCGCCCTGATTATGCGCGGGCGGTTGACCTTCTGACAGGCGCTGCGATTAAAGAGATGATTAAGCCATCACTTCTGCCAATCCTCGCGCCAATCGTGCTCTTCTTTGCTGTGAAACTTACAGCTGGAAATGCAGCGGCTATCTCAGCCCTCGGCGCGATGCTTCTCGGCGTCATCGTCACAGGCCTCTTCGTTGCGCTGTCCATGACAGCGGGCGGCGGCGCTTGGGATAATGCCAAGAAATATATCGAAGACGGCAACCATGGCGGCAAAGGCTCAGAGGCCCACAAAGCTTCGATCACAGGCGACACCGTTGGCGATCCTTACAAGGATACAGCTGGCCCAGCCGTGAACCCGATGATCAAAATCACAAACATCATCGCGTTGCTGCTATTGGCTGTAATCGCTCACTAGGCATCAACAAAATCAAAGACTTTAGGCCTCGCTTTGGCGGGGCTTTTTTTATGGTGAGAATCGGCACGTCGCTTGCATGGCTCTTGGGTAACGTTGTCCGGAGGCCGCATGCGCAGTTCAAATTTTGTTTTAGTGTTTGCGCCGGTGGCTATTCTTGTGCTGCTCCAACCCGCTTTTGAAGGCTCAACGCTTCCTCCTATTTTTAAAGGCTCGGTTATCGGGCTTTATATAGGCCTGTCTGTTATTGGCCTTCTTAAAGCCGTTGAAGATATACTTTCTTAGATGACATATCGCTTAGATAGCGGCTGAATTCATAACCTGTTAAACCTAACGCGCTTATGTGGGGTTTATGGAAACCATTGTGCCCATCATAAAAGCCGATAAGCGGCAGACTTCCCAGCCTCGCGGAACCAAGGCAGACCTCATCGCCGCCGCTTTAGCTAGCGTAGCAGCTTTGACGGCCTTTCTGTATTCCAGCGTGTTTTTCATAGGCTTTCTGGAAAATGATACGCATCTTTGGGGTGTTGCTTCAGCATTTCTACTCTGCTTTGGCGTAGGCGCATTTGCCTATGTCCCCGCCATAATTACAGCGCGAATCGCTTGGTTAGCCTATAAAAAAGGCGCAGCTAAGACAGCTTTGATCTGGGCGATTGGATTGCTCACTCCTTGGATTATTCTAGCCATCATCCTCACTTTCATAAGTGATATGCCTAAAATTTACAGTCTACCTATCCTGATAACGGCCGTGCTCTTAACAGGTTGGGCGTTGATTTCACTGCGAAAACTTACCCCTAATAACAGTTAGCTCGCAACCTTGTGCAGTTACGTGCGTTGTAAAATCATGCAAAATGAACTATGTTTTCATCATACGTTCAGGGACGACGTGGTAGTAAAACACGTAGTATAGGAGACATCCCCATGAAATTACGTCACCTCTTAATGGCAGCGTCTGCCTTAATCCTTGCGTCTTGCGCGACCTCGACCCCTTATCAACCGGCCTCTGAACTCGGCGCATATGACGGCTTTAGTCAAACCATGATTGAAAATGACCGCGCCCGTGTAACCTTTGCCGGCAATTCTGTTACGGAACGCGAAACGGTTGAAAACTACCTGCTCTACCGTGCGGCTGAAATAGCGACTGAACGCGGATTCGAGTATTTCACCCTCGTCGAACGTGACACTGAAAAAAATACACGCCTGAGATCTACGGGTTCGTCGCTTTACGATCCTTACTTCGGCTATAGTTTTTACCGTCCCCGCTTTGGCTGGAGTAGTGGTTTTGGCTATTCTGACTTCGGTGGATTTAATGGCAGACGTGGCGGTCGTGGTTTTGGACACAGGGGCTTTGGCTTTGGTTCAGGCTTCGCAGGGGATCCCTTCTTTAACAACTACGATGTGCGCGAAATTACAAAATATCGCGCGACGGCCGAAGTTAAATTCGGACGCGGGACCAAACCAGGCAATGACAATGCGTTTAGTGCCAGAGAAGTTCTTGAAAATTTAGGACCGACAATCACCTATCCCGAAGTTAAATCCTGACACATATTACAGTCTGATATTAAAGCCGCTCTAAGTAGCGGCTTTTTTTATATCTGACACCTTATTCCCCTGACCGCACCAACATAAATACATCTCCTTTTCACTTATTTTTAAATAATTTCAAATTGAGAATGATTTGCAGTTGCGTATTTAAAAAGACCTCTCTATAGCCCCACCTGTAAATGAGAATAATTCTCAACTGGAACTTAAATTGGTCATACAAACCTGTTCGGAAATTTTCTCGGTCCTGATGCAAGGTGATGCCCACACATCATTTTCAGCTGAGGTTGTAGACACGCTTTTGAAACGTTCACCTGATGTCGGGGCGTGTCTCTCCCCTGATGTTCACGAGACACCTTCCAATGACCGAACGACTCTACCTCATCAAAAATAACAGAAATCCATCTAATGAAACTATTACTATCTGCCGCAATGTTCACGACATTCGCAGCCTCTTCAACCGCGGTCCACGCACAAAACTCTGATGCTCTCGAAGATGAAATCATTGCGGTTGGGCAGCATCTTTATTCGGATCGTATTAATGCTCTGAAAACGCCGACTCCCATTCTTGACGTCCCCCAAAGCCTCTCAATTATTACGGCTGAGGACATCCAAGACCAAGGCTTTGATTCAATCGGTGATATTGTTCTCTTCACACCGGGTTTGACTCAATCCCAAGGTGAAGGTCACAGAGACTCCGTGGTCTTTCGCGGTATCCGCTCGACAGCAGACTTCTTTATTGATGGCGTGCGCGATGACGTGCAATATTTCAGGGGGCTTTATAATCTGGAACAAGTCGAAGTCCTGCGCGGACCAAATGCTCTCTTCTTCGGGCGCGGCGGCACGGGCGGGGTCATTAACCGCGTTACAAAAAAAGGCCAAATCAGCGAAAACTTTATCGGATATTCCGCCAGCATTGATACGTTTAGCGCCGTCGATATTTCTGCTGATGCCAACTATGCGATTAACGACAGAGCCGCCTTTCGCGTAAATGCAAATTATGCGAGCCTGAACAATCAACGGGATTTCTATGATGGCGACCGTTACGGTATTAACCCGACTTTACACCTAGACCTTACACCCGGTACCACGCTGGATGTGTCTTATGAATATGCCAATCACGAGCGTTTCATTGACCGAGGCATTCCGTCCTTGAACGGTGAGCCTGCATTTGACCTTGTGGATATTACATTTGGCGATCCGGTAAATAATTTCACGACGCTTGAGGCGAATATTCTTAACGCCACGCTTCAGCATCAATTTACTGATAACATAAAAGGGAATTTGACGAGTTTTTACGGCGATTACAATAAAGTCTATTCCAACTTTTTCCCAAGCGATGTTTTTAATGTTGCCGATAATGCCGTGGAGTTAGACGGTTATATTGACTCGACAAATCGCGAACGGTTTCTGTTGTCTGGTAGCCTTGTAGGCGAATTTAAAATAGCCAGCATAGATCAAACCATTATTGTCGGCGGTGAATATATCAATACATCCTCTGATCAAAACCGGTTTAATTCTGTTTTTGATTCCAATGGAGATGACCAAGAGTTTATACAAATATCAGATGATGGTTTTTTTAACTTTTTTAATGGTTCGGGCTTTAATCGAAATGGAGTTATTGCCACCAGCCAATTCACAGACTTAAATGACGACACAGATGTAGATATCGATGTATTCTCGGCTTATATTCAAAATGAGATTCACGTTACCGATTGGCTAGATATTGTCTTGGGCGGGCGCTTCGATAGTTTTGATATTACTGTCGATAATGTTGCGACGTTTATCGAGACAGGTGAGAACAACATTCTATCTCGTACAGATTCCAAAGTTTCGCCACGCCTCGGAATCGTGTTTAAGCCTCGTGAAAACATCTCGCTATATGGTAGCTTCAGTGAGACGTTCTTGCCTCGCAGCGGGGAGCAATTTGCGAATATCAACCCGCCTAATGATGCGCTTGACCCTAACACGTCACAGAATATCGAGGTGGGGCTAAAGTGGAACTTTACAAACCAATTTGGCTTCACGATTGCCGCTTTCGATATAGAAAATAGCTCGCCTCTCCCGAATGACGATGACACCGGCACCTTAGATATCATCGACTCTAATGTTCGAGGGTTTGAAGCGCAGTTACAGGGTGATATTACCGACCAGTGGTATGTCTCGCTTGGCTATAGTCTCATAAATGGCAATCAGGTCGACATTCTCACGGATGCAAATGGCAATGAGACCCTTGTCGATGCGACGAATACGGATGGCGAGAGGTTACGTCTGCGTGAGCTCCCTAAAAATACTTTTAATGCGTGGAGCCATTATCAAATCACGGAGAAATTTGGGCTTGGCTTTGGCGTGACTTATCAAGATGAGAGCTTTGCGGGTAATAATAATGAGGTTACCCTACCAAGCTTTACCCGTGTTGACGCCGCCGCTTTTTACGATGTGCATGATGATTTGCGCCTTCAGGTCAACATTGAGAACCTAACCGACACGGAATATTTCCCCAATGCGCACACCAATAACAACATCACAGTCGGCCAGCCCATCAATGCTAAATTTACAGTCAGCGGAGGATTTTAGCTCAATTAAGCTCAAGGTTAAGATTTAGCACAGCCAGCACTTGATTTTTGACAAGCTAAGCGCGATATAGCGCCCATGTAAGGCTGCAACGCGTTGCCTAGCCATTTTTATTAAGGATTTTTCTTTATGAGTTTCACGGGTTCCACATTCAACGATCGCTTGAAAGAGCAAAAAGAAGCTAAATTAGCTATGCTCAAACGCGCAAAAGACAAGCAGTTGGATCCTGAGCAAAAAGCGAAGCTTCTCGAAGAGCGAGCCAAACGAAATGAAGAGCGGGCCAAGCGCGAAACTGAGAAAGAAATTGCTCGCAAAGCTAAGTTAGCAAAAGCGGCCGAAGAAAAAATTGAGAAAGAGCGTAAGCATAAATTGGCTCAAGAAGCGGCGCAAAAAGCAAAAATTGAAATGGAACGCGCGGCTAAGGCTCGCCGCGATGCCAAATATGCTGCGCGGAAAAATAAACGGCGCTAAGACAGCCGCCTAGAAAGCTCTTAAACTTTCCATCCCCAATGCAGGGCGACTATCCCGCCCGTAAAGTCATGATAACCTACGCGGGAAAAACCTGCATCTTTTATCATTTGGGCAAAAGCCTCTTGTCGCGGAAATTTACGAATGGATTCGACGAGGTATTGGTAACTCGCCGTATCACCCGCGAGTAATCCTCCAAGCTTAGGAATGACGCTAAACGAATAAGCATCGTATATGGTGCGAAGCGCTTTCTCGGGAGGTGTTGAAAATTCCAAGACAAATAAACGCCCTCCTGGCTTCAAGACTCGCAAGAAATCTCGCAAAGCCATATCCCGATCAGTGACGTTACGAATGCCCAATGCAATCGTGATGGCATCAGCGTAATTGTCAGGAAACGGTAAGCATTGGGCATTACCGCAAACCCGCGTTAAATCCATGCCTTCATCTTTTTTAGCATCAATTCCAGCCAGCAGCATCTCTGCATTAATATCGCAGATGAAAGCTTTGGCGGGCTCGCCGCCGCGGCGCAAACGCACCTCATCAGCTTTTCTAACAAAGCGCCGTGCCATGTCACCCGTTCCGCCCGCCACATCAATAAGAACCTCACCCGGTTGCGGATTTAGTTTGGTCATGGTCAGATTTTTCCACACGCGGTGAATGCCCATGGACATAGCGTCATTCATCAGGTCATAATTTTGCGCCACGGAGTCAAAGACGCCTCGCACACGTGATTGCTTCTCCTCAACGGGAACGTCTTCAAAGCCAAAATCGATAGTTTTCTCAGTCATATATGCTCTTTGGCACAATAAATAACCGCAAACCAGATGACAGAGAGGCGCAGACGCAACTTTTTTGTGCGCCCCCCTTCACAAAACCTATACGAGTGCTTAATGATACCCCCTTCACAGACTAAGGGGGACTACAATGGCAGGTGAAAACGACGTGTGGGAGTTGTATACAGATAAGCGGGGAGAGCATCGATGGCGGCGACGTGCGGGCAATGGCAATATTGTCGGCGCTTCATGCGAGGGCTACACTAAAAAATCCGATTGCAAAAAAAATGCACAGCGTCACGGCATGGACGGCAACCCGGATGGTTTGGGGCAAACCGACAGGTGGGAAGTGTATAAAGATAAGCGCAATGAGTTTCGGTGGAGACGCATAGCTACAAACAGAAATATTACAGGGTCATCTTCAGAGAGCTACAAAGCCAAGAAAGATGCAGAAGCCAACGCCCAGCGCAACGGCATGTAATTTTTCGATAATATTATGTGAAGGCCGTCCTGTGGGGCGGTTTTTTTATGCTTGCAGCACATATTGCCTTATCCACATCTTGCCGCATTTACGCCGTGTTAACATCTTAACAAATCCTTTACGCACTACTTGCTATCTATTTTAAAAATGAGACACTTTATTATGACTGATTCTTTTAAGACTGATTCGTTTCGCCGCGCCTTCATTGTAGGTGTAGCTGCCCTCACCCTTGTAGCCTGTGGTAGTAACGAAACAACGAGTTCTACGCCAACCGTTGGCGGGAGTACCTCAGAATATCTTCTGCCCAATGACCATGTAACTGGAAGTCCGGATGCCCCTGTGACGCTCGTCGAATACGCCTCCGTCGCCTGCAGCGCCTGTGCTGGCTGGCACAATCAAGTCTATCCTGAATTTAAAAAGAAATATGTCGATACCGGAAAAGTCCGTTACGTTTTTCGTGAATATGTAACAGGTGTGCCTGAATATGCAGATGCGGGCTTTATGATTGCGCTCTGTGCACCTGAAGAGAACTATTTCAAAAACATCTCTTTTCAGTTCAAACGCTTTAGTCAGATCATGAAAATGGGCCAGCAAGGTAAAGCGCGTGATGCCTATATTGGCATAGCAAAGTCTGCGGGGCTTTCTGAAGATGAATTCGTAACATGTTTGCAAAACACGACATTGCGCGACGAATATAAAGCCAAAATGCAAACCGGTGTTGATATGGGCGTAGGTAGTACGCCTGCGTTTTTCATCAATGGCGAAAGATATAAAAGTAAGGATTCAAGATTAGAGGCCCTAGAAGAGGTTATATTGCCTGCCCTAGGCGAACCTATTCCTGACCGAAGTGAAGATGCTGAGAAAGCTGAGTAGTTACGATGGGTTCGCTGGCATTTAATCAGATAAAGCTGACAGGATTTAAGTCCTTTGTCGAGCCGACTGACTTTGTCATTCAGCCGGGTCTTACGGGTATAGTCGGGCCTAATGGTTGCGGTAAATCCAACCTGCTTGAGGCCATACGTTGGGTCATGGGCGCAAACTCCGCTAAAGCCATGCGCGGCGCGGCCATGGACGACGTTATCTTCTCAGGGACTAAACAGCGCCCAGGGCGTAACCAAGCCCACGTCACCCTAACCATCGATAATTCTGCGCGGATTGCACCGCCTGTGTTCAACGAAGACGACACGCTGGAAATCTCGCGTATCATCACAAAAGGCAAAGGCTCGACCTATAAGGTCAACAACAAAACCGTGCGGGCTAAAGATGTCCAGCTCTTATTTGCCGATGCTAGCACAGGAGCTAACTCTCCTGCCCTTGTTCGCCAAGGTCAAATCAATGAGCTTATCGCGGCCAAGCCGTCTAATCGCCGCCGTATCCTCGAAGAAGCGGCTGGCATTTCAGGGCTGCACACACGCCGCCATGAAGCTGAACTTCGCCTTCGTGCAGCGGAAACAAATCTGTCTCGCTTGGATGATATTCTGGGACAAATTGAGAGCCAGCTCTTATCTTTGCGCCGTCAATCTCGCCAAGCTGCTCGCTATAAGCGCCTCGCAGGTGAAATACATGAATATAAAGCCCTGCTCTGGCTCAAGCGCTGGGTCTCCGCACTGGACTCTTTAGCCGGGTCGCAACAAGCGCTAAAGGCTTGCGAAAACCAAGTCGCGGATACGGCGACAAAAGCGGCTGAACTGACACGCCAAGCGGCTGAACTCAACGGTCTTTTGGAGCCGAAGCGCGAAGAGCAAATCATTGCCGCCGCCGTATTAGGGCGCCTTAATGCGGCCAAGGACGCGCTAGAACAAGATGAGCATGCGGCCAATACTGAAATCCGCAAACTTGAAGCTCAAATAGAGCAATTAGCCGCTGATCTGGCGCGCGAAACCGGTATTGTTGAAGATGCGGCGACCGCAGAAGCGCGGCTGACCGAAGAATTTGAAAAACTCAACGCTGTAAAAGACACCAGCGCCGCGCTTGATGCAGCGGCAGACGAAGCTGAAACGGCGATTGCGGCCCGCACGCGCTTGGAAACAGAATATAATGAACTGACGCGCTTGGCGGCAGATCAAAACGCCCGCCGCGATTCCGCCGCGCGTGAATTATCACAAATCGAACACCGCCTTGAGCGCCTGAGCACAGAAAAAAGCGAAGCCGAAGAGAAAGCTGCAACTCTTGAAAAAAATGAAGGGTCTTCCGGCAATCTTTTCGCCGCGGGTGCCAGCGAAGCGCTTTCAGCTCTAGAGGCCGCCCGCGAAACAGAACAAGACCTTGCCTCCAAAAAGGCCGCAGCAGAGACGCAGGACCAAGCCGCGCGTGAAGCTCTTTCCGATGTGAAGCAAACGCTTTCCAGCCTCACCGCAGAACAATCTGCCTTAGAGCGTGTCGTCTCGCGCGGAGCCGCAGAAGAATGGACGCCTGCCCTTTCATCACTCGATGTAAAAAAAGGTTACGAGCAAGCCCTAGCCGCAGCTTTGGGTGAAGACCTTGACGCCGCCATTGGCGGAGACGCGCAATTACGATGGACAGGTGCAAAGACACCGTCGCAATCCCTACCGTCAGCTGCCAAACCTCTGACCAATTTTGTAAAAGCGCCTAAAGAATTAGAAGCACGTCTATCGCAAATAGGTGTGGTTAATGCGGATGACATCGTTACTCTGGCACGTGACCTTGGTCCTGGACAACGTCTCGTCACAACAGACGGCCATGTTGCACGTTGGGACGGTTTTGTCATCGCGGCGGGCGCGGAAACGTCGGCAGCTATTAAGCTTAAACAGCAAACCCGCCTGGGTGAACTCGCCGGAGAAATAAGCGCCGCTGAAGCTGATGTGGCCAAAGCTCAAGCCGCGTTTGAAACGGCTCGGGATTTGCGAAATGCTGCGAATGAAGCCGCCAAATCTGCCCGCCAAGCTCTGCCAGACCTTGAACGCCGCGACCGTGCCGCTCAGGCCGCTCTTGCGCAATATGAAACTGATGTCGCCCGCGAGTCTGCTCAGAAACGCTCACTCGAAGATCGCCTCGAAAGGCTGGAGCGCGAGATTAAAGAGCTAACAACGCAACATGCTGCCTCTTTGAAACTCAATAAGGACTTAGCTGGCGGAGAAGATGTCTCCGCTCAACAAGAAGACCTTTCCATTAAACTCGCCGAAGCGCGTGCCCATGCTGATGAAGTCAGTGGTCACTATCGCTCTTTGAAGAATGAGGCTGAAGCCCGCGCATTACGTCTCGCCTCAGTTGAAAAAGAACGTAGCGATTGGCAACGCCGCTCTGAAACGGCCACTTCCCGCGTGACATCTTTGCAAGGCCGTCAAGATGCTGCGAAACTGTCCCTCACTGCGGCAACGGACGGCCCTGACCAATTTGAAGAACGCCGCAGTAAATTATTTAGCGAATTAGAAGCGGCAGAAAACCGCCGCTCCACAGCGGCTGACGTTTTAGCCCAAGCCGAAAATGTATTTCGCGAAACAGACATTGCCGCGCGCGAAGCTGAAACAGCCGCAGGCGAAGCGCGTGAGGCTCGCGCCGCGGCTCAGGCGCGCCAAACAGCCGCCGAAGAACGGATCGGCGAAACCAAAGCCCGCATAAATGAAACCCTGCAATGCGAGCCATCAGAACTTAAAAGTCATCTTGGCGAGTTATCCCCTGACAGCGGGTTGTCCGAACATGATATTGAGCGCAAATTAGAGCGCCTCTCAAAAGAGCGTGAAAAAATGGGCGGCGTTAACTTACGCGCGGATGAAGAAGCCGCCGAGCAAGAAGAACGTCTGGCGGCGATGAATGATGAGCGCCAAGACCTCGAAGCCGCTATTGCACGTCTGCGCGAAGGGATTGATGAGCTTAACTCGGAAGGCCGCACGCGTTTGCTTAACGCTTTTGATATAGTCAACGGCCACTTTGGACGCCTCTTCAAAACCCTCTTTGGCGGCGGCGAAGCCTCACTTGCGCTGACCGAGTCAGAAGACCCGCTAGAAGCCGGCCTAGAAGTTATGGTCAGCCCGCCCGGTAAAAAGCTTGGCTCTATGTCGCTAATGTCCGGCGGCGAGCAAGCCTTGACGGCAACCGCGCTGATTTTCGCGGTGTTCCTCTCAAATCCAGCCCCCATTTGTGTATTGGACGAAGTCGACGCGCCGCTCGATGATGCAAATGTTGCGCGCTATTGCGATTTGCTCGACGAAATGACGACACAAACAAATACAAAATTTATTACTATCACACATAATGCCGTCACTATGAGCCGCATGGACCGCTTATTCGGCGTCACTATGGCCGAACAAGGCGTGTCTCAACTGCTCTCAATCGAATTGAACGCAGCAGAGAAACTCGTCGCCGCTGAATAAGCCAAAACCACTAAAAATAAGCACAGATTGTCGCATGTCTGACAAATGAGCTAAATCTCATATTTTTCAAAGACTTAAGCGATTTCACCCGCTGTTGACTTATATCCTCTCAATAGTTAGGTTCCGCGCGCTTTCTAGGGGTTTCCATATTGGGATTCTTTGAAGGTTTGAGCTGGTAATTATGTCTAACCCGAATGGAAATTCTTCAAACTCTGATGCAGATGCTTTAAAGGCTCTCAGCGAGAAGCTGGAAGCGACTAAAAAATCGCACGAGACACCGGAATTTCAAAATGACAGGTCAGGCATGGGTGCAGGCTTGAAATATGCCAGTGAGTTTTCTGCGGCTGTTATTGTCGGCGCATTTCTCGGTTATTTTGCCGATAAATTTGCCGGAACACAGCCTTGGGGTATGATAATCGGGCTATTACTTGGATTTAGCACGGGCGTCATGAACATTGTACGTGCCGCGAAAGAAGGAATGGATGGTTCAGGCACAGATTTGCCGCCAGAACTTGACGAGGATTAAAAATGATCGCTGCAGGTCTAGACCCAATTGGTCAGTTTGAAATTAAAAAACTGGCTGAGCTGAAAATCGGTAATTTCGATATCAGCTTTACAAATTCATCTTTGATGATGGTGATTTGTGTGGCCGCAATTTCGCTCTGGCTGCTACTCTCTACGAAAAAGTCACTTATTCCCGGACGCGCGCAGTCCATTGCTGAAATTTCTTACGAATTTATCGCGGATATGCTGCGCTCATCAGCTGGCAAGGACGGTATGAAGTTCTTCCCCTTCGTGTTCGCACTCTTTATCTTTATTTTATTTGCCAACATGTTGGGCATGATACCCTTCTTCTTCACGACGACGAGCCATATCGTTGTCACAGCTGTTTTGGCGCTGTTAGTGTTCTTTATTGTTATCATTTACGGCATTTGGAAAAATGGCCTCGGCTTTCTGAAGCTATTTTGGCCATCAGGCGTTCCCGTTTACATTGTATGGTTCGTTTCAATCCTTGAGGTTATCTCATTTTTTTCTCGGCCTATATCCCACTCTATTCGTCTTTGGGCGAACGTTATGGCGGGTCACATCATGCTAAAAGTCTTTGCAGGCTTCTGTATCATGCTGGTCGGCGCTTTCGGTGTTGTTGGCGGGTCTTTGGCGGGTATGCTGCCATTCTTAATGACCTTCGCGCTAACCCCGCTCGAGTTTCTTGTGTCCTTTGTGCAAGCCTATGTGTTTGCGCTTTTGACATGTATCTATCTTTCGGATGCCTTGCATCCGGGACACTAACTGCATTAACAAACGCTTTTCTAAGGAGATTATCATGGAAGCAGAAGCAGCAAAATACATCGGCGCAGGCCTCGCATGTCTAGGTATGGCAGGCGCGGGTATCGGTGTGGGTAACCTCTTTGGTCAGTATCTGTCAGGTGCGCTTCGCAACCCGTCAGCGGCCCAAGGTCAGTTCTCAAACCTTATCTTCGGCTTCGCCGTTACAGAAGCTATGGGCATCTTCTCATTGCTCGTCGCCATTCTACTCCTTTTCGTTGTCTAAGACGACGAAACTTAAGAAGGTATCGCAATGTTAAACGCGATTACACTTATGAGTCTCAAGCTCGCCGCCGCTGCACCTGCGGGCGGCGAGGCTAAGGGGGAGACACCGTTTCCGCCCTTTGACTCTAATCATTTTGCGACTCAGATTTTCTGGTTGTTGCTTACATTTGGCATATTGTATTTTCTGCTCTCCCGTATCTTTTTACCGCGTATCGGCCAAACGATTGAAGAACGCAGCTCTCGCATAGCCGATGATTTGGATGCGGCCTCCCGTATGCAAAAAGAAGCTGAAGAAGCTGAAAAGTCTTACGAGCGAGCATTAGCCGAGGCGCGGGCCAAGGCCCATAACGTGGCGGAGACGACACGCCAATCCGTTGACGCTGAGATTGAAGCGGAAATGGAGGCGGCGGATGCTAAGGCGTCAAAGGCGGCCGAGGCCGCTGAAACACGTATTCGCGCGGTTCGAACCAAGGCTATGGCAAATATCGAAGCCGTGGCCGCGGATGCCGCTCAAGCGACTGTTGAAGCTTTGACTGGCAAGAAGCCAACACTGGCCACTGTTAAAAAAGCGCTGAATTAGGAGCATATGAGATGTATTTTGATTTTGCTCTGAACAGTCCAACTATTTGGGTTTTTATCGCCCTTGTTCTTTTCCTCCTCGTGCTGGGGTATTTTGGTATTCACAAAAAGATTGCTGGGGCCCTTGATGCTCGCGCGGATAAAATCCGTGCCGAACTCGACGAAGCGAGATCTCTTCGCGAAGAAGCTCAAGCCCTTCTCGCCTCTTATCAGCGCAAGCAGAAAGAGGCCGAAGACCATGCCGAAAGCATCGTCAAGCAAGCGCGTCATGATGCTGAAATTATGGCTGAGAATGCACGCAAGGATTTAACGGAACGTCTAGACCGCCGCGCGGCTCAAGCGGAAGCCAAGATCGCAACAGCCGAAGCTCAAGCGATGGCTGAGGTTAAAGCGAAAGCGGCTGATATGGCGCTAGAAGCTGCTGAAAAGCTTATCCGCTCAGGTACTAAGGCAACGGATCATGCGAACCTCGTCAAAGATGGTATCGCGCAAATGGGCAAAGTTTTAAACTAAGCGCTTTTGTTTTTTAGAATTTGAAAAGCCGCTTTTTTGAAGCGGCTTTTTTAATGCCTAAACGTCTATATCATTTGGCGCATTGCCAAGCTGATGGTTCTTTATATCGCGAAGATCATCACTCATGCGGAAGAAGAGCATGTAAATTTCGCACATGAAACGCCAAAAGAAAAAGCCAAGTACAGTGACGATTAACGCAGCAACAATAGCGCCTAATCCGCCCGTAAAACTGAAGCGCATCATTCCAAATCCTTTAAAGATTCCCATAATACCGCTCAATGCAAGAGCAATTAGGCCCAGAAAATATAAAATCTTGATCAGCTTTGTACCGATCAATTTGTCAAAACTTAGAAATTGTTGAAGCATATTGCTCTCCCCGTGGCTGAATTGCCCAGAACAAAAATGTCAGCCATGAGCCGAAAGGTCAAGACAGAAGAGAAAATGATACAAAAATGAAGATGCGCTTAACTGAGACCGTAAAGCGTTTTGCGGTCCTTAAACATAATCCAAGACGTCAGAATATACTTATCATTTGAGAGCGGGACTTCACCGCGATGCGTGTGTGTAAAGCCGGCGGGCGCGATAACCAGCTTTCCCTCTTGGGGCGAGATAGTTTTGTCTTGATAGTAAAAAGACGTTCCTCCGCCCTCTGTCACATCGTTTAGATAATACATCCACAATAATACGCGGTGCAGAGAGGCATCAGAGGGGTCATGAGGACTTGGATAATGCTCGCTATGCCAATGATGATAACCGCCGGTGCCTTTTTTATACTTTTGAAGGTTAGTTGTACCAGTACGGAAAATCGTGCTGACAAAATCAAACAACATCCCATCATCCATTGTCTTAATATCCTCCGCCGCGATAGAGCGGGGTTTATCCGAGCCGGGCGGTGTCCAATTCAGCGCCAGAGCCCCAATGACCAGATGCGGATAAGTCCGCGCATATTGCATCAGCCCCTTTAGGGTCGCGTCATGGATGACCTCAAGACGTCTTCCCCACGCTGGATAGCGGTCCAGCGTAATGTCTGAGCTATCCTTGCGGACTTTATCAATGCCTTGTCCGGTTACGCCTGGGCGTTGATTCTGATCTGCCTCAAACGCTTTGATCAGGCTCTTGCAAACATCCGGCGCTAGGTGAGCCTCATATTCTCCGATGAAATCCGGCATGCTGAGTATTACTCGGCAGCTTCAGCGTTGTCTTGCGGAGGTGTCCAGCGCAAGACGGGCTTACGTGCGGCCTGCGTTTCATCAAGGCGGCGCATAGGCGCGTAAATCGGCGCTTGCTTAAAGCTCTCCAAATCACCTGATGTCGCGCGTTCCGCGAGATGCCGCATCGACCCGATAAAGCGGTCAAGCTCACCCTTGGATTCTGACTCCGTCGGCTCAATCAACATTGCGCCGTGAACGACCAAAGGAAAATACATCGTCATCGGATGATAGCCTTCATCAATCATGGCCTTAGCAAAATCGAGCGTATCCACGCCCGTATCTTTGAGGAAACGATCGTCAAATAACGCCTCATGCATACAGATACCGCCAAAGGCAGGGCTCATCACATCCGACAGCGAGGCTTGTACATAATTGGCGTTGAGCACAGCGTCTTCTGTGGCCTGCTTAAGCCCGTCGGATCCATGGCTCATCATATAGGTGAGCGCGCGGCTATACATGCCCATCTGTCCGTGGAAAGCGCACATGCGGCCAAAGCTGACCCCATCTTTATGCTCGACAAGTTCATAACCTTTCTCAGTCTTCACAACATAAGGGACAGGCGCGTGGGCTTTCAGCGCATCAGACAACACAGTCGGGCCTGAACCAGGACCGCCGCCGCCATGAGGTGTTGAGAATGTTTTATGCAGATTAAGGTGCATCGCATCCACGCCTAAATCGCCCGGACGTACACGCCCAACAAGCGCATTAAAATTCGCGCCGTCGCAATAGAAGTAACCGCCTGCCGCGTGGATAAGGTCGGCAATTTCGATGACATCCCGCTCAAACAGTCCGCATGTATTGGGGTTGGTCAGCATAATCCCGGCGACGCTGTCAGGGTCACTTTTTATTTTTTCCTTAAGCGCTTCGATATTGACGCGCCCATCGCCAGAGGCTGGGATTTCGTCAACGGTAAAACCGCATTGAACGGCAGTCGCAGGATTCGTGCCATGGGCAGACTCCGGCACAAGAACGCGGCGGCGTTGTGACTGCCCATCGGCGTCCAGACGCGCACGTATCGCCATCATCCCGCAAAGCTCACCATGCGCGCCCGCTTTGGGGGTCAAGGCTACAGCCGGCATGCCCGTCAGCTTACAAATCCAATCGGATAGCTCATACATCAGTTCTAGCGCGCCTTGCACTGTCGAGATTGGCTGCAAAGGATGCACATCGGCAAAGCCGGGCATACGCGCAACTTTCTCATTGAGCCGCGGATTATGTTTCATGGTGCAAGAGCCGAGCGGATAAACACCTAGATCAATCGCATAGTTCTTTTGGCTTAGGCGCACATAATGGCGCATTGTTTCAGGCTCAGATAATCCGGGCAGACCAATCTCACCTTGGCGTTCATTATTCGCGCCAAGGCGCGAGGCGCGGCCTTTCGGTTTGGGAAAATCAATTCCCGTACGGCGCGGCGTACCTGTTTCAAAAATAAGCTTGGTGGCTTGCTCCAAAGCTTTGGAGCCAGAAACAGTTTTCACGTCATTCATATTAGCCGCAACGGGGCTTGTGGGGCGTCCTTCGGTTTTCATGACAAAACCTCCTCAAGAGCGTGCCCAAAGGCGTGGATGTCCTCATCGCTTACGACTTCTGTTGCGCAGACGAGGAGCAAGTCTTCATGCTCACCGTCGCTAATGCGGGAGAACGGGACGCCGCCGAGAATGCTCTTATCGGCCAAAGCCTGAACGACCTCTGCAGCGGGTTTATTCAGCCGCACGGTAAACTCATTAAAAAAAGTCTCATTGAGCACCTCAGCACCTTTAATCCCATCAATGACATCCGCGAGATGCACGGCATTTTCGTGATTGAGTGTCGCCATCTGCTGTAATCCCGCATCGCCTAGCAAGCTCATATGGATAGTGAAAGCGAGGCAACAGAGACCAGAGTTCGTACAAATATTAGAGGTCGCTTTCTCGCGGCGAATATGTTGCTCGCGCGTAGAAAGGGTCAGCACGTATCCGCGCTCGCCATTAGCATCGACCGTTTCGCCGCAAACACGGCCCGGCATTTGCCGCACGAGCTTTTGACGGCAGGCAAAAAGCCCGACATGCGGCCCGCCAAAGTTCAGGCCAACGCCGATGCCCTGCCCTTCACCGACAACAATATCCGCGCCTTGCTCTCCAGGCGATTTAATCAGGCCCAGCGCGACGGGCTCTGTAAAGACAGCAATCAGCAACGCCTTGTGCGCGTGCGCCTTTTCGGCAATCGGCGCGAGGTCAACAATCTCGCCAAAGACATTGGGTGACTGCACGACAACACAGGCGGTTTCGTCCGTAATCAAATCAATGACAGAGGCGTCTGCGCCAATGTCAGGCACGACCTCATTAATCGAAATATCTAGCGTCGAGGCAAGCATCTGTGTCGCCGCCGCATAATGTGGATGCAGTCCCGGCGCGAGGACGGCTTTTGACTTGCGCGTCACGCGTTTGGCCATAACCACCGCTTCGGCGCAGGCGGTTGAGCCGTCATACATAGAGGCATTGGCGACATCCATCCCCGTGAGGAGCGCGACCTGTGTTTGAAACTCAAACAGCGCCTGCAATGTGCCTTGGCTGATTTCAGGTTGATAAGGCGTGTAGGCGGTAAGAAATTCAGAGCGCTGAATGAGGTGATCCACTGTGGCTGGAATATGGTGCTTATAAGCCCCTGCCCCGCAAAAGAACGGCACGGATGAGGCGCTGACCGACTTAGCCGACAAGCGCGACATATGCCGCTCCACCGCCGCTTCGGATTGATGCAATGGTAAATCAATAAGATTTTTCAGCCGCGCCGATTTGGGCACGTCTTCAAACAGAGCATCAATATTATCGACACCAACGATGTCGAGCATTTGAGCGCGATCATTTGCATTCAAAGGGAGGTAACGCATTTTTTTGTTCCATTACATTTCTAATTTTTGAAAAACCAAGTAAGCAGGATAAGCGGACAACAACAGCCCAACGAATATACTACCTTCGGGTCCAATAATCGATTTCAGAAGAAAATAACTTAGCGCGGCACCACCAAACAAGACGAGCAATACAGCAATCGCTCCAATGTTTAGTAGGAGGTCCCACACGAATTATAGTCCGTCGCAATACGTCTTGTAAGCCGCTTCATCCATCAGCGCGTCCAACTCACCAGCATCCGCGATTTTCATCTTGAGAAACCAACCGTCACCATCCGCAGACGCGTTGACCGTTTCGGGCGCGTCTTCGAGTTTCTCGTTCACTTCTGTGACTTCGCCGCCGACAGGCGCGTAGACCTCAGAGGCGGCTTTGACGGATTCGACGACCGCCGCCTCATCACCTTTAGCCACTTCGCGGCCAATCTCGGGCAGCTCGACATAAACAACATCGCCAAGGGCCTTAGCCGCATAAGGACTAATCCCGACTGTGCCGATGTCACCATCGACTTTAATCCATTCATGGTCTTCTGTATATTTGACTGACATAAAGTCCTCCTATCCTCGATAATATCTGTGTGGCGCGAAAGGCATTGTCGCGACGGTGGCGGCGCGAGGTTTACCGCGCACGATGAGCTGAACGGGCGTTCCCGCTTTGGTAAATTTACGCGCGACATAACCCATAGCGACAGGAGCGCCAGCCGTCGGGCCAAAGCCGCCGCTCGTAATCTCGCCAATTGTGTTGCCGTCCATGTCTTGAATTTCAGTATGTTCCCGCGCAGGGGCACGGCCTTCGGGCTGAATACCGACAAGGCGCTTGGTAGATTTATCGGCAATATCTGCCGCAACTCGTGCCGCGCCTTTGTAGCCAGCGTCAGCACTACGGCGATGTTTTTGAACAGACCAAAACAGCCCCGCTTCAATCGGCGACACACTCGTATCAATATCATGACCATAGAGACAAAGCCCAGCTTCGAGGCGAAGGCTGTCGCGCGCGCCAAGACCAATCATCTCAACATCATCATTTTTCAGCAAAAGCTCTGTGAGTTCTTCAACATCATCATGTTTAATAGAGATTTCATAACCATCTTCTCCCGTATATCCTGAGCGGGACACATGACACCAAATGGTGGGCGTAAGCGGCACATCGATGGACGTCATGAAGGTAAGGTCTTTGACCGCTGGATTAAATTGCGAAAGCACATCAACGGCTTTCGGGCCTTGTAGCGCGATGAGCGACAGCGTGTCATCCGCCACATCAATGGTAATGCCCGGCGGCATATAGGTGGCCAGATGCATAAAGTCATCCGCCTTACAGCCCGCATTGACGACCAGATAGAGCTTATGGGTATGACCTTCAAATCCCAGACGGGAAATCATCAAATCGTCCAGAATACCGCCCTCATCATTGAGCAATTGGGAATAGCGCTGCTGTCCGGGCTGCAGTGATTGAATATCGGCAGGGACTAATCTTTCAAGCGCTTTAGCTGCTGTTTCAAACGTCCCGTCATCAGCGAAAATAAAGCACTGACCCATATGGGAGACATCAAAAAGGCCTGCTTTTTCGCGTGTGTGCAGATGTTCTTTCATCACGCCCATGGGATATTGCACTGGCATATCATAACCCGCAAAGGGCACCATTTTCGCGTAAAGCTCAACGTGCTTAGCATGTAATTTTGTCTTTAGGAGTTCAGACATAGACTCGTCACGGCTTAGCCGTCTTCCATGCCGCCTGCTGTCCTTTTGGGCCTGAGAGATTTACTCCTTCGGCGGGACCTTTCACCTAGCGGTCCACTTTCCAGCGTTTTGTCCTTCAAGCGGTCCGTTGACCTGAGCGTTTCCGGGGCGGTTGCGCCTTCGGTGGCCTCTCGATTGTCTATGCAATCTTTGAAGCTCTCTCCCACTTGAAAGTTATGTTCATCAGATGACGCGAATCTATATCAGAGTCAATCTGGCACACACACCATTTTTTCATATTTGCCTGTTAAAGCGTGGATAAATCAGAGGAAGAGATTATGTCAGAAAACGATTTTAAAGGCCAAGCCTCCACAGGTTCTGGCAAATCCGAAGCCGAAGTTGCGTTTGAGCTCGTCAGTAAGCTTAAAGGTCAAGGCGTTTGGGGTGAGCGCAATATCGGCGCTATCTTGGATATGTATGCTGAATGTCTTGACGCCACCAAAGGTCTGCGCGCCTATGAGGGACAGAAACGCGTTGAAGTGCCCGTTCACCAAGCCGGTCAAGCAACTGCCCAATCGCAAAGAGTACCAGTTCAGGCTCCTGCCGCCCCGCGCCAAGCTGCACCTGTTCAAGCCCAACCACAACAAGCTGCACCTCATCAACAACCGGTGCACGCTCAACAACAGCAGTTACAGCAAGCCTTCAAACAAGGCTAAATACCAGTTACATACGTTCCGGCGCGTCTATACCGAGGATATTGAGGCCCATTTCCAACTGACGCAATGTCAGCTGCGCTAAGGCTAGGCGTGACGCTCTGACGTCGTGCGGCGTGTCATCAACAAGGATGGGACACTCTGTGTAAAAACGAGAAAAAGCCTGCGCGACTTTATAGATATGATCGCACAATATATGCGGAGAATATTTTTCGGCGGAGGTCGCAACCGCGCGGCCAAAGGCATCCAATGCCAAGACCAGTTGCTCTTCTGCGGGCTCAGCTACGACGATATCTCCAGCTTTCGAGCCTTGAGTTTCAGCTTTGCGTAAAATCGATTTAATCCGCACGACAGCATAGAGCAGATAAGGCCCTGTCTTGCCTTCAAAGGCTGTAAAGCGCTCAGGGTCGAATATGTAATTGGTCAGGCGTTGGTTCTGCAAATCTGCAAATTTCAGCGCGGCTAAGCCGACCTTTCGAGCGATTTCTGTACGTTCCGCCGCGTCAAAATCAGCTCCAATGCCTGATTCTTCAAGGCGCTTGGTGGCGGCCTCATTCATAATACCGAGCAAATCTTCGAGACGCAAAACGCCGCCTTCACGTGTTTTGAACGGCTTGCCATCCTTGCCGTTCATGGTGCCAAACCCGACATGATAAAGCTGCTCAGGCGCGTACCAATCAGCCTTTACGGCGGCGCGGAAGACTTGTTCAAAATGAAGCGCTTGGCGCTGATCTACGACATAGACAATCAGGTCAGGATTATTTTCAGCTTTGCGGTCAACCAATGTCGCTAGGTCTGTGGTGTGATACAGCACAGCGCCCGAACTGGCGAGTAGCATGACGGGCGGGACGTCTTTTTTCTCGCCCTCTTCTTCAACGCGGATAATCAGCGCGCCGTCATCTTCTTCGGTGATACCTTTGGCTTTTAACTCACTAATCATATCCGGAATCAACGGGTCGACACAGGCCTCCCCTTTCCACAAATCAAATTCGACACCTAAATTTCCATATCCGATTTTCAGTGCCGCGACGGAGACATCTATAAAATGCCCGAGCAACGCCATATAACCCGCGCGTCCCGCCTGCAGCTCAGCCGTGGCCACGCGGGAGCGTTCCATACGGTCCTTGTCGCCCTTGGCCGCATTGCTGGCTTTCGGATAGAGCCGCGCTAAGTCATCCATCGTTACAGGCGAGTCTGTCGGATAGGCGCCGACTTTATTAGCATCAAAATAAGGTAGGTCAGGCTGTTCAATTTCCAGTTCAGAAATCAAATGCCCCATCTGTAGACCCCAATCCCCCATATGGACATCACCCAAGACCTTATGGCCTTGAACACGCAAAAGCCGCTTTATTGCTTCGCCAATAACCGCAGAGCGCAAGTGGCCGACATGCATGGGTTTAGCCACATTCGCCCCGCCATAATCAACGATAATAGAGAGAGGCTTGGGTTGAACAATTCCAAGGTTCTCATCATCCTGCAATTCCGCCGCACGCTTTGAAACCGCCGCTTGGCTTGGATAGATATTGATAAAACCAGGGCCTCCAATATCCATCTTTTCAATCATGGGATGAGAGGTCATGCTCTCCATTACATTAGCTGCGATATCGCGGGGATTGAGCTTTTCGCCGCGTTTCTTGGCAATGCCTGCCGCTGCTAAAGCACCGTTACATTGGAACGGAGCATCACCGCGCGTGCTTTCTTGAACGCCAGCGATTTGGGCCGGAAATTCCATAGCCACAAAGGCTTCGCGAAACGCCGCGTCAAGTATATCTAAAATGGACGGCATAAAGCGTTTATTGTTGTCCAGCAGAGACGCGGAAGCGCTTACCCTCGGCGTTGAAATTACGCTGGGCTTCGGTCAGTTCAAATCCGACAATAATCTCAAAGTTTTCACCTGATGTGCCCTCTGCGGCGCGAGGTATAATAATTTCATCAACGCGCTCCGTAAGAGTGACACGGTCAGCCCCTGCTGGAAATGTCACTTGGATAGGAAAGGTTTTTTTATTAATGACGCCAATATTTTTACGCGTCACAGCCACAAAAAACTCATAAGTCGCCGTGCTTTGCTCGGCGGCCGCAGGACCGCGTCCAAAGCTGATATCCAAGTCTAAATCCGCTTCAATAGGGAACGCGGCATAATAGCGGCATAGGCTACGAACTTTTTGGAACTCGCCCGTAAAGCCCACACTAGCATAGCTTTCTTTTCCGTCGCGAAATTCAACAATGCGCGAGGCGTCATAGAGAGCAAAGGCTCTGGGGCATGGTCCGGGGTTGGCTTCAGCCGCCGCCCCAATGTTAAGGACTTCTTTCGTGCTTCTACAGCCCGCAATGGCTGTTGTGGCCACTAAGGCCGCTACCATCATTAATTTTGAAAACCGCATCTATTTGTCCCAAATTTGGTCATTATTTCTCTCCACCCTGCTATAGCTTGGCGGAAACGAGTCTGCTAGGTCATAGACAGATATGATTGCCGCCGCAACGCCGAACATCGGCTCTTTTCACGGCATGAGGAGAATTTAATGTCATCAGAGCGCCCCTCAAAAACAGTGCTTCTCGCAGCTCCGCGCGGCTTCTGCGCAGGCGTTGACCGCGCGATTCAAATTGTTGAGAAGTCCATCACCAAATATGGCGCTCCCGTCTATGTCCGTCATGAAATTGTGCATAACAAACATGTTGTGAATCGCTTAGTCGGGCTCGGGGCTGTCTTCGTTGAAGAGTTAAGTGAATGCCCAGATGATCGTCCTGTAGTCTTTTCCGCACATGGCGTGCCCAAATCTGTGCCCGCTGCGGCCCAAGCACGGGACATGAATTTCCTCGATGCCACCTGCCCGCTTGTGTCTAAAGTCCATATCGAAGCTGAGAAACATGCTGCTGCAGGCCATCATATTCTGCTGATTGGCCATGAAGGCCACCCGGAAGTCATCGGGACAATGGGGCAGCTTCCAAAAGGTAGCATGACACTTATTGAAACAGAGGATGATGCCCGTAACTACGTGCCTCATGACACTGAGAATTTGGCCCTCGTGACTCAAACAACACTCTCGGTAGATGACACCTCAGTGATGATTGACATTCTTAAGACGCGTTTTCCTAATATTTCCCTGCCCTATAAAGAAGATATATGCTATGCGACGACCAATCGCCAAATGGCGGTAAAAGCCATTGCTGAAAGATGCGATCTACTTTTAGTGATTGGGTCGCAAACCTCTTCAAATTCCAAACGACTTGTAGAGGTCGGCCATAAAGCAGGCTCTGATAAAGCTATGCTGATTTCCAGCGCTGACAGTATAGATTGGGACATTGTCGATAAAGCCAAAGTCATTGGCCTGTCGGCAGGTGCCAGCGCGCCGGAATATCTGACAGATGGCGTCATTGCGGCCCTTAAATCCAAATATGATATCGACATGCAAGAAGTTGAAGTCACCAAGGAAAAGGTCATTTTCCGCCTGCCCAGAAAGCTGCTCGACGTTGCCTGAAGCCCCAAATAAAAACAAAGAACTCGTCATCTATACAGACGGCGCCTGCTCCGGCAATCCAGGCCCCGGCGGTTGGGGCGTGCTGATGCAATTTGGCGGCAAGGAAAAAACACTTAAAGGCGGCGAAAAAGACACGACCAATAACCGCATGGAAATGATGGCAGCGATAAAAGCGCTGGAGGCGATTAAACCAGGATTTAAAGGCTCTGTGACTTTATGGACGGACAGCACCTATGTGATGAAGGGCATCACGGAATGGATACATGGTTGGAAAAAACGCGGCTGGAAGAAGTCTGATAAAAAACCCGTTGTGAATGTCGATCTTTGGAAACAACTCGACGCCCTAAATGCAGAGCGAAATGTTACTTGGAAATGGGTCAAAGGCCATGCAGGAATTGATGGGAATGAGCGAGCGGATGAACTCGCCCGCGCAGGGATGCCGGAAAGGGATATGTCATGAAATTGAAACCGCTTTTATGTCTTACGATAGCTGTCATTGGACTCTCTCAGAGTGCCTGCGCCGCAGACCCCATGCCCGAAGAGACAGCATCCGCCTCATATCTCCTCGTCGGGAATAAAGGCGATGACTCTATCAGCTTCATAAATTTGGGAACGGGCCGAGAAGAGGCTCGCCGCCTCGTGAGCGCCAAAGCCCCGCATGAAATAGCAGCCTCGCCCGATGGCGGTACTTATGCCGCTGTTGTCAATTACGGATCTGCAGCCATTGATATTTTTGATGTTAAAGCGAGAACGATTATTCAAACTTATGATTTAGGCGAAAACAAAAATCCTCATGGCATTGTTTGGCTCAATGACGGACGTATTTTCGCCACTACGGAAGGCGGAAAATCCATTATCATCATTTCAAATGCAGACAATTTCCGCGACAGAAAAGTGTCATCTATATCCACCGGGCAAGACGGCACTCATATGTTAGCTGTAAGCTCTGACGGGAAATATGTTTACACAGCCAATTTAGGATCAGGCACGCTAAGCAAAATTGATGTCGCAAATAATGTTGCTCTTAAAACGGTGCCTGCCGGGAAGGCTCCTGAAGGCATAGACATAACAAATGATAATCAGGAAATTTGGGTGTCTGCGCGAGGCAGCAATGAGGTTTATATTTACGATGCTGACACGTTGACAGAATTAGCAACAATACCCGTTGGAAACTTTCCCCTCCGCCTCGCAATTTCGCCGGACGGAATGAAGGCCGTTACATCTAACCTGGCAGATGGAACGCTGTCAGTTCTCGATATTAATTCCCGCAAATTAGAGCGCGTCATCAAAGTCAGCGGAAGTAATCAAGCGGCGCAAGTCACGGTCATTTTCTCCCCTGACGGACGCCGCCTCTACGTCGCGGAAACCGGCATAAATAAAATTGCTGAAATTGATTTTGAGACGGGTGAGCTTTTAGGCCGCCTAGCGGGCAGCATTCAAGGGGATGGCTTGGCCATTGTCACGCCGTAACGCCTATTAGATCTCCAAATTTTCCGGAGCTTCTAAATGACGCGTTTTGCGCAGGTCCGGAAAGGCCTTTGCCCAAATCGCTGCAACAGCTATCGCCGCAATGCCGCCGCCCGCCACTGTTAAAACAGCTCCATAAGCGGCAGCCATAAAGCCGGCTCTAGCTTCCCCTAATTCATTAGAGGCTCCTAGAAAGATTGAGTTCACAGCATTGACACGGCCCCGTACTTTATCCGGCGTCCAAAGCTGTAATAATATCTCACGAATATAAACGGAGATCATGTCAAAGGCGCCGACAAACATGAGCGCTAGAATGGACGCCCAAGCAATTGTCGACATTCCGAACACGGCCGTGGCCAATCCAAAAAGTCCTACGGTCACAAATAGAATGATACCTGCATGGTTTTTGATAGGGAAACTTGTCAGAAAGCCGATCATGATAACAGCCCCAACGCCTGGCGCAGCCCGTAACAATCCCACACCGACTTCCCCAATATCTAAGATATCCTTTGCGTAGATAGGCATAAGCGCGACGGCTCCGCCTAATAATACGGCAAAGAGGTCCAGTGAAATCGCTCCCAAAACAATCTTTTGTTTCCAGATATATTTAAATCCGCCCAGTAAGGTCTCAACGGAAGTTCTTGCTGTCTCCAGAGCCTGCTCTGGTTTCGGAATAGAGAAAATAAGAAAGGCGGCGATTCCAAATATCACCCCAGCAGTCGCATAGGCGACGGGCCCTGAAATACCGTAAAGCAAACCGCCTGCCACAGGGCCAAAGATGGACGCTAATTGCCAAGCAGACGTAATCCAACCCACCGCATTTGCAAAATCTTCCTTGGGCACAACATTGACAACTAATGAGGATGAAGCGGGGGTCAGAAAGGCGCGCGCCACGCCAAATAGCGTCAATATAGCCAAGACTAAAATCGGATCAAATTGACTCGTAAAGGCGAGATAAAAAATCATCACGGCGCACCCCATTTCCATGAGGATAGACACGCCCATAATTAATCTGCGGCCAAAGCGGTCCGAGGCTAATCCTGTAAAAAGGACTAAGAGAACGGCGGGGAGAAACTGAACGAGGCCTATCCAGCCCAGCAGCGCGGCATTGCCTGTCTCATCATAAATTTGCCATCCCACCGCAACAGAGGTAATTTGGGTAGCCATAGCCGTCAGGAATCGCGCGCCAAAATAGCGGGCAAATGAGCTATGATGAAAGGCTGAAAAACGGTCTATTTCCATAGGCGCTTATAGGCGGGGCTATAAACGGTTCAACCCAAATTCAAAAAGAGACCAGTTGGATGATATGTTTTAAAACAAAATCATGACGCGATGGGAAATTCTATTTAGCCGCCAAAGCCCAAACCATTCCTTGCCAGTCGCCATACCCTTCATAATGAGCAGTGAAATCTCGGGTTTCATCACGCACCATTCCAATACGCTTCATCACGGATTGAGACCTGATATTTGTCTTGGCTGTATAAGATAAGACTTCGGTCAAGCCCAAGCGATCAAGCCCATCTTCTAAAGCTGCCCTCGCCGCTTCACTTGCATAGCCATGTCCCCACGCATTACGGTTAAGTCGCCAGCCAATTTCATTGTGGGCACCTAAGGGGTGCTGATTTATAACGGGCATAATTCCCGCATAGCCCAGAAAAACTCCAGCCTTATTCTCAATAACCCAACGGCTATAACCCTGCTCTGTTTGTGCCTGAATATAACGCTTAAATTTTTTATCGCTTTTATCGCGGCTAAACGGCCCGCCGAGATCAGCATTTACATCAGGGTCAGAATGCAAAGCCGCAAAATTATCCTCATCAGATGCGCGACAATGGCGCAATTTTAAACGAGGCGTTTCAAGCTGCACTAACCCATGCCGCTATTGGTCATATGCAGGTTTGCGGCGAAACCACAATAAATCAAAAGCTCATCCAAAACCACGTCAGGATAGTCATGGTCTTCGCGGATAATCTCGTAATTATATTTGAATTTCTTCCAATTAAAGCCCGCTTTGAGCGTCAATAGATGCTCGTTCTCTTCGGTGCGCAATTCATATTGCGTGCTCACTATACCGCGATGTTTGAGCAAAAACTCATCCTCGCCCTTGCCGTCCGCGCGGGTCAGGCGGATGATAACATGACCCATCCAGTTAAAGATAATGTCGCCGACATCTTTATCGTCTTTGAAAATATCAAATTTACTCATCCAGATGTTTTTGGACTTCATAATGATCTGCTGATCATTATAGGCTGTCACAGCCTTACTGGAAAACCAGTTCTGGTATTTAAGTTGAAACTGCTCGGCCCCATCGCGCAGCAGCCGGAAGCTGCCGCGACTGTCAATGGACTCCAGAAGGAGGATCAAACAGCTTCCACCTGTAGCGTCGTTCCTTTGACGGATAACACTCGGAGTTCATCACCTGATTTAGGATTGCCCTCCGCGGCACTGGCTCGCCACTGCGTATCGCCGACTTGGACACGGCCCATGCCTGTGTCGAAATCCGCAATCGCTTTGACGCGCATACCGACCATAGTTCTGGCGCGGTCATTTAGATCAGACGGCTCGCCGCCTTTCATTTTTGGACGAACATATTTGTGGCCCACGACCAGCAAGATACCAGAGAGAATAAAGAAAAGCAGGAATTGCATTTCCCATCCGAGCGGCAGGATGAAAACAATCACCCCGACAATGAGTGCCGCCACAGCCGGCCAGAGAATGTAAGTCGTGCCAGTGACCACTTCGAGGACGAGCAAGAGCACGCCCACGATGAGCCATTTGGTGCCAGACATAGACTCCAGCATTTGAACAAGAAGATTTGCGTCGTTATTCATAAGGCCTCCTTATTTGCCGCTCTTTTTAGCACCCGCCTCAAGCAGACCGCTAATGCCGCCAACTGTCGCAGCAAGACCTGATAGCTCAGCCGGAACGATAACCGTTTTCTGGTTTGGTGATTTGGCAAGCTCGCCAAAGGCTTTCACATAGTCCTGAGCAATAAAGTAATTCACCGCATTGACGTCACCTTTGGCAATCGCTGCTGAGACCATGGCTGTCGCGCGGGCTTCAGCTTCGGCTTCACGCTCGCGGCCCTCAGCGTCGAGGAAAGCCGCTTCTTTACGGCCCTCAGCTTCACGAACGGCAGCTTCCTTCTCACCTTCAGCTTTCAGGATTTGTGATTGCTTGTGACCTTCGGCCAGCAAGATATCCGCACGCTTTTCACGCTCAGCTTTCATTTGTCTGTTCATAGCTTGCGTGATGTCAGCTGGCGGCGAGAGATCTTTGATCTCAATCCGCGTGACTTTCGTGCCCCACGGGTCTGTCGCTTGGTCAATAACCGCGAGCAGCTTGGCGTTAATTTCATCACGTTTGGACAATGTTTCATCAAGGTCCATAGAGCCGACCACTGTACGCACATTGGTCAAACACAGGTTCTTAATAGCATTGTCGAGATTATTGACCTCATATGCTGCCGTGCGCGCATCCACGACTTGGATAAAGACAACAGCGTCGGCTGTGACCATGGCGTTATCTTTGGTAATCACGTCTTGTGACGGAATATCAATAACGCGCTCGCGCATGTTCATCTTATATCCGACCTTCTCGATGAAAGGGATAATAAAGGACAGGCCCGGTTTAAGTGTTCTGGTATAACGTCCGAATTGTTCGACCGTATATTCCATACCTTGCGGTACAGCCTTGACGATATTGATAATTACGACAATCGCCAAAACGATCAGTATAATTGGTAAGTAACTTCCTATTTCCATGTTTTTTCCCCTTTTCTGGTATGGAATTTATGTGTGGTATGCGTGTTCGTTAGAGATTCTCCAAAACATAATCAGCGGAGGAGACTTTAAACTCACCGCCTTGCTCTACGAAGATGTTCTCAACTGTGCCGTCATTGACAACCATGGCATAGCGCTGTGAGCGGCTGCCCATGCCGAAACCTGATCCGTCAAGCTCAAGCCCGATGGCCTTGGCAAAAGCACCATTACCGTCAGCGAGCATTGCGAAATCATCTTCAACGCCTTGAGATTTAGCCCAAGCATCCATGACAAAAACATCGTTCACCGATGTGCAAGCAATGGCATCAACGCCTTTATCCCGCAGCAATTGCTGTTTTGCTTTAAAACCTGGTAAATGCTTAGCTGAACACGTCGGTGTGAATGCTCCAGGCACTGCGAATAAGACAACTTTATTGCCTTTGAAAATCTGGTCCGTTGTGACGGGTTCAGGGCCATCTTCTCCCATACCCATAAATGTAAATTCGGGAAGCTTGTCCCCTTTTTTAATCGACATACTCTCTCCAAGTCGTTGTGTTCTGTAATATATATATGGGATGAGTATTACATTTTTGCAAGATTAGGCAGAACGATTTTGGCGAAAATCGGTTTTGAGCTTAATGTAACGATAACGTCAAAAGGCGCTCCCTTGTTTTTCGTCTCAGCTTTCTTTCTTATGGCGAGCCAAGACTTTACGCTCAACGAAAAGATGATTTTATGACGACTCCCGACTTAACGGCCCCCGAACTGCGTGTGCCCTATTGGATCGACGCAAAAGGACAAGAACGCCCGCCTCTTAAACTTAAAGACCTCGGTACTGGCTATAAAGTTATCTTTTGTTTCAAATCCACTTGCCCGGCTGTCATTCGCGAGGGTTTCCAACCCTGCGAGAACTCGTGGCCGCATTAGACGGCAAAGGATTTGGCTTTGCCGTTATTCATACCGCCTTTGATGATGACCCGCGTAATACGCAGGATAAGGTGCGTGAGGCTCAGCTTAAATACGATCTTAAAATCCCATTTGGGCATGACCCCAAAATAGGCGATGTCTATCCGACATTTATGACAGATTATGGAACGCGCGGGACACCGTTTTTCGTTATTATTGATCCGAATAATCAAGTTGCCTTTGGAGATTTTAGCTTAGATGCTGATAAACTTATTGAAGCTTTCGACAAACCCGCGCAGTAAGGATCAGCACATCGGTTAAGGAGACCGCTTTACAGAGATGGCAGACTCAGAGGACATGAAGCTTACTGGCCGCATTTTAATTGCAACACCTCAAATGGGTGACCCGCGTTTTAAATCCGCCGTCATCTATATTTGCAGCCACGATTCGGGCGGCGCGATGGGCATTGTCATCAACAAACAAGTCATTAAATTTGGCGGCGCGTTACAGCTCTCTGACATGCTGTCCAATATTGGCATTGAAGGCGAGGTGAAAGTTGCAGACACACCCGTGCTCCAAGGCGGGCCCGTGGATATTGACCGCGGCTTTGTTCTTCACACATCAGATTATTTCAAAACCGATACAAGTTTAAAGCTTTCAAAGACGCTCAACCTAACATCCACCAAAGACATTTTGGAAGCTTTGGTGAAAGATGAAGCGCCCGAAAAAGCCATGCTCGCTGTCGGTTATTCTGGCTGGGGTGCGGGACAAATCGAGCGAGAGCTACAAGATAATGCCTGGATTGTTGCCAAAGCTGATGAAGCGCTAATTTTCGATACGGATTTAGACGGCAAATGGGTCAAAGCCTTGGCAGGTATGGGCATTAAACCAGAGATGTTATCGGCGCGAGGTGGGTCGGCTTGAGCTATCGTTACCTATTTGGCGCGGCCAGCGCCTGCATAATTCTCGCCTCCTGCGGCAAGGCGGCAGAGTCAGCTCCGCCCGCGACTGATGCCGTTACTGAAGTAGCCAGCTCGGCCATCTCTGAACGCGAAATATCCTCCGGCGATTTAAAAGGGATGCTTATAGATGCAGGAGACGATAGCCCTATCATTCTCATCGTCCCCGGGTCTGGCCCGACAGATCTAGATGGCAATAACCCAATGGGCGTAAATGCGAATAGTTATAAATTATTAGCAGAGGGCCTAGAGGAAAAAGGCGTTTCCACCATACGGGTAGATAAACGGGGCATGTTTTCAAGCGAAGCAGCGGGCGATCCTAACGCAGTCACCCTCGACATCTATGCGCAGGATTACAGAGACTGGGCCGACACCGTCACCTCGAAAACAGGACGCGAATGCATCTACCTGCTCGGACATTCCGAAGGCGGGATGATGGTCTCTGCGGCGGCAATTGATAATGAGAAAGTCTGCGGATTGATTTTAGTCGCAGCGCCCGGTCGTCCTTTTGGCACTATTCTACGGGAGCAATTAAAAGCTAACCCCGCCAATACGATAGTTATGAAGCCGGCCCTAAAAGCGATAGACACCTTAGAAGCCGGAGAGCGCGTAGACACTGAGACCATGCACCCCGCCCTTAAGCCTCTCTTTTATCCGCAGGTTCAAGGGTTTCTCATATCCGTTATGGCTAAAGATCCGGCCCAGCTTGCTAAAGAGGCCTCAAAACCAACACTGATTGTCCAAGGCTCGCACGACATTCAAGTCTCAGAGACAGATGCCAATCTCTTAGCCAAAGCGACTGGCGGAAAGCTTGTCGTCATTGACGGCATGAACCATGTTTTGAAGGATGCTCCGGCCAACCGCATCCGTAATATGATGACCTACAAAAACCCCGATTTGCCCATCGCACCGGAATTGATAGAGAGCATTAGCGAGTTTGTCCTGAGGAACTGATAGCTTAATCGCTACTCAGCTTGGCGTAGATATCATGGTCTTCCCATTTGCCATTGATTTTAAGGTAGCCCCTAGCGGTGCCTTCGCGCTGAAAACCCATAGCCTTAAGAACTTTGATAGAGGCAGCATTATCGGCCTGCACACCCGCCTCGATTCGGTGGAGCCCTAGAGTTTGGAAACAGAATTTTGTAGCAGCAGAAACTGAGGCGCGTGCAAAACCTTGCCGCGCATAATGCTCCCCGACCCAATAGCCAAGCTGAGCGGCCTGAGCAGACTGTCTTTGAATAGATGTAATATTACAGCCCCCGATGAGGCGTTCATCTGAAGCGCGAAAGATGTGGAACGGATAAGCCTCATCATTATTCACCATTTTTTTAAATCTTGCCAGACGAGCTCGATAAGACAAGCGCGTAAGATGATTGTCACCCCATTGCGGTTCCCATGGTGTTAAGTAGTCTCTGTTTTCTTTTCGCAGTTCCGACCACGCTTCATAATCAGCCCATCGCGGATGGCGCAAGACAACGGCCCCGCCCGACGCCAAGCCGCTCAGCACTGTATTCGTATTGGCTTTGGTCATGAAAATCTTAAGCGTCCTACCCGTTTATGAAGGATGAAATAGATGATTAGAAGGATCACCGCAAAGCTATACCATGTCAGCATATAATCGAAATGGTTATTGCGAATTTCGGGCCGCTTTATTGGCAGCTCGCTCGCATCGCTAACCTTCGCCGCAACGTCTATATAATAATCAGTTGCCGCGCCCGCTGAGCCCCAATAACCTGTCTGGTTGAATTTAAAATATCTGTTTTGCGAAGGCGTGGGTTTAGATTTTAAAAGTTTTTCAAAATACCCCATCGGCTCGTCTTTGCGTACATAACCCGTCAATGTCATCGGGCCTGTTGTTGGCGGCCCCTGATAAGTCTCTTTCGTTTCATCAGGGACAGAGTCTATCGCCGCGAAGTAACGCTGACCTTCAGAAGTCACGGGTTGAAAATAGCGCCAGTAAATCCCGCCCTTACGCGGTTGATAAACGAAGTAAGCTGGCGCGCCCTCGACGGGCTCGGCTTGGATACTTACGCGGCGAAAATCGACAGGCTTGTCTTGCTCTATCGCGCGGCGCAGGCTCGTCCAAGAGGTCAAAGGCGGCGCGGTCACTGCGGCGTCGACATCCGCCAAAAAAGCCGTCTTCCACTGCAGGCGATGATATTGCCATGTGCCCAAACTTATCAGGATAGCGATACATATGGCGACGATTACGGTCAGCCACGGCATGGGTTTGAAATAGAGCTTCATCCGCGTTTTATATCAGATGACGTCACCTCACGCGCATCATGTTTCCATTGCAAGTTAAACATCACGCCGCGCATCAACCGTAAAAGAAATAAGCTGACGATGATAATAATGGGAATCCAGATGATAAAGGTCACCCACATAGGGGCATTGACCACCATGGAAAAGCCCAGCGCCATCGGCACTATAAAGATGCCAACCAGAAAAATGACAATAACCGTCGGGCCGTCCCCGGCATCTTCAATCGTGAAATCCGCGTGACACGCCTCGCATCTATCTGCGAAAGTCAGAAAGCCTTTAAAGAGCGTTCCCTCCCCGCATTGCGGGCATTTGCCCCGCAGACCTGTTTCTACAGGGGGAAGCTTAGCCTTAGCCATAGTGAGGGCTAATGCACCCCTCCGCCATTAAGCGCGAAGACTACATAGACAAAGGCAAAGAGGAAGAGCCAGACAACATCAACAAAGTGCCAATACCAAGCCGCCGCTTCGAAACCGAAATGCTTCTCAGGTTTGAACCCGCCCTTAAGAAGGCGAAGATAACAGACTAAGAGGAAGATAGTCCCGATTAAAACATGCAAACCATGGAAGCCTGTCGCCATGAAAAAGGCTGAACCATAAGCGTCATTCCCAATCCAAGGATGTGCGCCGCCTTCGCGCTCATGGAAGAGTTCGGTATATTCGTAAAGCTGCACGAAGGTGAAAAGAACACCCAAGGCAATCGTTAGGAACAGTCCCCATTTTGCCCCCTTACGGTCATCATGCATCAAGGCATGGTGAGCCCAAGTGACAGTCGTACCTGAGAGCAAAAGAATAAGCGTATTCATAAGCGGCAAATGCCAGGCGTCCACAGAGGTTACGCCGGGCGCCATAGATGTCGCATATTCCGACGCATTTTCAAGAATATCAGGATTCCAATCGGCCCGCGATTTATGGAAGAGACTTAAGTCAAAGAACATCCAGAACCAGCCGACAAAGAACATAGCTTCCTGCATGATAAACATAATCATGCCGTAGCGCAGACCGATATCCACAACAGGCGTATGGTCACCCGCGCGGGATTCCGCCGCCACATCTTTCCACCACGCATACATGACATATGAGGCGAATAGAGACCCAGCTAATAAGAGTATCCAGCCGCCTGAGACTGAGCCGTCCCCGACCATGGTGGATTTAACGGTATCCATGCCTTTGCCAAAGAACCATTCCATCATGGGCGACTCGCCTGTGCGGTCAACCAGACCAGCAAAGAACGTGACCATGCCAAGGCCCCAGACCAAGCAGGCAATGCCTGACAGGAACGGCCACGGGCTTGGCGGTATTAGATGATAGTCATGTTCGACGGCGTGTCCGGCCATAAGTCCCTCGCAAAGAGCATATATCGTCATCAGATGACGAGTCGTCACCTGCTATTTTTCAAATGCTATAGCCAAGCCCGCGCCTGCCTGCAACATCGGAAACTGTTAGTTTCAGACCTCGCGGCGCAAGGTCGCATGCCGCCTAAGGTGTCGCGTCAGGGGCTTTACGTGCCCCTTCGGGCGTAACTGATGAAATCGCTTGCGGGTCTGTCGGGTTTTCAACCTCAAAAAAGGTGTAAGACAGCGTTATATGCGTGACGTCATCAAGCCGCTTTTCATCATCCAGTTGCGGGTCAACAAAGTAGAGCACGGGCATTGAAATTTCCTGCCCTGGCTCTACGCGCTGCTCTGTAAAGCAAAAGCACTCAGTTTTGATAAAATACGGCGCGGATTTAATCGGCGTGACATTAAATGTTGCCGTGCCGACCATAGGCTTATCACTATTATTTTTGACTTTGTAATATGCCAGCCCTGTCTGGCCCAGCTGCACAGTCATGCTTCGTTGCTCGGGCGCAAAATCCCAAGGCAAATCTGTGACATTAGCATCGAAACTAACTCTAACGGTGCGGTCCAAAACCTCCGAGAGATTATCCTCCGCATAGCGCGTCGTCCCGCCATAGCCGGTCACTTTACAAAAAGTATCGTAAAGCGGTTTGGACGCAAAGCCCAATGCGAGCATCGCCAGACCAATGCCGATGAGGACAAAAAGTGTTTTACGATTAGCTGACATTCGGAATAACACCTTTGGACACCATGGTCACAAAAACAAAGATCATGAAGATAGCTAGCCCAAGCGCTAAAGCCACATTACGCTTATTGCGCGCTTTCAACTCAGCCGGAGTAGGCTCGTGAAATTCTGTGGGTCTGTCGCGATATTCTCTCATAGTCGAGCCATGTGTTACGGTTGTGTGTCTATATACGCATTAGGGGGCGAGCTGTATAGCTAATCTCATAGGGCGGAATGTCGCTTCACCATCAACATCACCCGCTCGAACGAAGTGAGGGCTGTCGTGGTGATGGTGATGTTTCCGCCGCCTTGTAAATTTATAATGATTTTATGGTTTTTCCGATGCATTCTAACACACTTTACTTTCACGGTCTGCCTGGTAGCGGTGATGAATTGCGTATGGCAGGGCTTTCCGCCTCTCAGTCTCCAAAAGTGATTGCGCCTTTGGATTTTCAGGCCTTGGATGATTTTGTCGCCAAACACGGTAAGGTGAGACTTGTCGCGTTCTCACTTGGCGCATTTTCTGCGTTGCAAATGGCAGCAACGCGGCCTGGTCAAATTTCTGAAATTGTCCTTATATCACCTGCGGCGCCTCTGGAACTCGGCGAGTTTTTGGAAAACATGGCAGGTGCCCCGATATTCAAAACAGCCCGTGCCAGCAAAGTTGGCTTGAAAATCTTGACGGCAATGCAATCCACAATGGCTTTTATCGCGCCGAAAATCTTAATGTCCCTCATGTTCGCGGAAAGCTGCGACGCTGATAAGGACCTTCTTAATAATCCGGTGTTTGTGAGCTGCTTAACGGCCGGGTTACGCCAGTCTCTTCACCATAACGCAAAATCATATCGGCATACCCTGGCTAAATATGTTCAGCCTTGGGCGCAAGACTTGGGGAAAGTTCAATGTGATGTCACCATCTATCATGGTAGATTAGATAATTGGGCCCCTATAGCCATGGCGGAGGCCTTGAAGTCAGCCCTCTCAGGCCGCACAGAGTTGATAATCGAACCTAAGCAGGGGCACTATTCAACGCTTCTAACCGCGTTGCCAAAAATTTTCGCGCCTGCTTAGCCTGCCCTCCTCTTTCACAATCCTCATTTGCCAACAAGCTCCGCGCGTGTCATTTTACACGTTCCACTAAAAAGATGACTCGCCATGACCTTTTCCCGCCGAACACTTCTTCAAACCTCAGCTGCCGCTGCCGCGACTTCGGTCGTAGGCCTAACGGGATGCACGGATAAATCATCCGCGCCAATTACGACAGCACCCGAAAAAGGAAGTGAGTCGGTCAAATCGCTTCTAAGCCAAGCCACCGATCTTATGCTCAACGCTTATCCTGAGAGCGCGTCGAGTGCAGGCATTGATAAGGGTAAATATGCTGCTCTGAAATCCCGCCTGACAGACCGCACAGCTGAAGGTCAAGATAAGATTAAACGCGATGTCAGCGATATGCGCACGCGTTTGAAAGCTGTTGACCTTGAAACGCTTCCAGCAGACGACGCTTTGAATATGGAGGTCGTGAATTTTGTTTTCGATATGAGCGTCGAAGGCTTTAACCTACCTTATGGCGATATGGCGCTGCTTAATTCCAACTGGTCTTATCGCAACAGTCCTTACGCCGTGGCGCAAAATACGGGCGCGTTTGTTGAGATACCGAGCTTTCTGGACTCCTCCCATGCCTTGGAGACGGCTGAGGATGCTGAGAGCTATATAGCGCGGATGAGCGCCTATGCCGAGCAGCTTGATGGCGAGACTGGCCGCACAAGAATTGCCGGAGAGAAAGGTGTTATCCTGCCTGACTTCCTCATGGCCAAAACATTAGGTCAGCTTCGCGGCGCGCGGGCAAAAGACCCTGAGAGTTGGGGTATTGTAAAAACTTTAGCCTCCAAATTTGATGGTGACTTTGCAGAGCAAGCAACCGCTGTCGCAATTGACAAAATCGGCCCAGCCATTGACCGCCAAATCGCCGCCCACGAAGCGCTCGCCCCACAAGCCACATCAGATGCCGGAATTTGGGCCAAGCCTGACGGGCAGGCCTATTACGATTGGGCCCTGCGTGCGGGGACAACTACGAATATGTCCCCCGACGAGGTGCATGAAATGGGGATGGACGAACTCGCGAGCCTTCACGCCCGCATGGAACCTATCCTGCAATCTATCGGCTATACGAAAGGCACCGTTGGCGACCGCATGACGGCCCTTGGTAAAGATGAGCGCTATCTCTTTAAGGAGGGCGATCCTGGACGCGCGGAGATTATGGATTTTATCAATGACGCTGTGGAAGATATTCGCGGGCGTATGCCGCAAGCCTTTGAAACGCTTGTCCCAGGCTTCTTAGAAGTCACCCGTATCGCCCCCGATGTCGAAGCCGGCGCGCCCGGCGCCTATGGCGGGGCTGGCTCGATTGACGGGACTAAACCCGGACACTTCTGGATTAATCTGCGCTCTACAGATTTGCACAATAAATTCACCCTCGCTGATTTGACCTATCACGAAGCCATTCCGGGTCATGTCTGGCAAGGCGAATATACGTTCAAGCAGCCTCTTATCCGCTCGCTTCTGGCCTTTAATGCCTATTCCGAAGGCTGGGCGCTTTACGCGCAGCAAATCGCAGATGAGCTTGGTGTCTATGATGATTTCCCCGTGGGACGTTTGGGCTATTTGCAATCATTAGCTTTCAGAGCTTGCCGTCTTGTCGTCGATACGGGACTTCACGCAAAACAGTGGGGGCGCGAGCAAGCGATTGAGTGGTTCGTGACCAATAATGGCTCTAATCCCGATGAAGTACGCGGCGAGATTGACCGTTACTGCGCCTGGCCCGGACAGGCCTGCGGTTACAAAGTCGGGCACTCCGCGATTAACCGCTTGCGCGACAAAGCTGAGTTAGAACTTGGCGATAAATTTGATTTCCGCCGCTTTAACGATGCGATTGTTCTCGGCGGCAATGTCCCGATGACGGTGTTAGGTCATATTATCAATAACTATATCGCACGGGAGAAAGCGGGTTAGCTTAACAACCCCTCAGCCGCGAGAACGCCAAATGTCGCGAAAAGATAGATAATCGAATAGGCGAAAAGGTTTCTCGCGGCGCGGTCGCCTGACTTCACTTCATAGAGCGAGGCTTCGTCGGCACTGTCGGCTATTTCGCCTGCGCGGGATTTCCAGACTTTGAAGGCCAGGGCCAAAAAGCCGATATTTAACAACACCGCAAAAGCCGCATAGAGATTGCCCGCTAGTCCTGTGAAAATGGGCGCGATGGCAATAACCGCCAAGAGGACGGAATACCCCATGATTTGGTTCCGTGTCGATTTAGGCCCTTTGACATTTGGCATCATCGGAATACCGACCTTGCCGTAATCCCCTGTCTTATAGAGCGCGAGGGCCCAGAAGTGGGGCGGCGTCCAGATGAAGATAATCATAAAGAGCAGGACGGAATTGACTGTTATATCGCCTGTCACAGCGGCCCAACCAATCATGGGCGGGAACGCCCCTGCTGCGCCGCCTATGACGATATTTTGCGGCGTTGAGCGTTTTAGCCACATCGTATATATGACGAGGTAGAAGAAGATAGTGAAGGCGAGCAAGGCAGCGGCAACCATATTGGACGCAATGTAGAGCATCCAGACAGAGGCGACGCTGATGATTGTGCCAAAGCCTAAGGCGGCACGCGGCGTCATTTTGCCTTGAGGGATAGGACGTTTCTTGGTGCGAGACATTTGCGCATCTATATCGGCGTCATACCACATGTTTAGCGCGCCTGAGGCCCCTGCCCCCGCGGCGATGCAGATAATGGACGCAATTGCGGCCCAAAGCGGTATTACGCCCGGCGCGAGGACTAAGCCTGCCCACGCCGTAAACACCACAAGGCTCATCACGCGGGGCTTCATCAGCGCGAAGAAATCCGACGGCTCGGCCAGAGAGAGACCAGATGGATTAAAGGCTGCACCCGAAGGTGCAGCCTTTATATCAGTGTTATGAGAGGAGCTACTCACTAATGCTCATCGCTCTCCTCAATACGGGGAAGCGTATTGAAGATATGGAACGGCGGTGGTGACGGCAATGTCCACTCAAGTGTCGTGGCACCTTCGCCCCAATAATTGTCGCCGGCCGGACGTCTGCGGACAAAAGCTTCGATCAACATCACGAAGAAGAAGAAGACACCCGCGAGGGTAATCAACGCACCTGCTGAGGATACATGGTTCCAAAGTGCAAACTCTTCCGGATAGTCAATATAGCGGCGCGGCATACCGTTCAGCCCGAGGAAATGCTGCGGGAAGAAGATGACATTAACGCCAATAAAGAAGAGCCAGAAATGCGCACCCGCGAGCCACTTATTATAAAGATAGCCGGACATTTTACCGAACCAGTAATAGAAGCCGCAGAAGATACCAAAGACAGCGCCCATAGACAGCACGTAATGGAAGTGAGCGACCACATAATACGTATCATGGAGCGCCACATCGACACCCGCATTAGCCAGCATAACGCCTGTTACGCCGCCAATCACGAAGAGGAAGATAAAGGCCAAAGCCCACTGCATCGGAATAGAGAAGGTAATAGACCCGCCCCACATCGTCGCCAGCCATGAAAAGATTTTCACGCCTGTCGGAACCGCAATCACAAGAGTCGCGGCGAGGAAGTAAGCCTTAAGGTCAACATCCATACCGACTGTATACATATGGTGAGCCCAAACCACGAAACCGACAACACCAATCGCAACCATCGCGTAAGCCATGCCCAAATAACCAAAGACAGGCTTCTTAGAAAATGTCGAGACAACGTGCGAGACAATACCAAAGGCTGGCAGGATCATGATGTAAACTTCAGGGTGACCAAAGAACCAGAACAAATGCTGGAACATCTCAGGATCGCCGCCCATTGCCGGGTCAAAGAAGCCCGTACCGCCGTCAATACGGTCGGTGAATAACATAAAGAGTGAGGCCGCCAAGACAGGCAGTGCCAAAAGCAGCAAGAAAGCTGTGACCAAAACCGCCCAAGCAAAAAGCGGCATTTTATGCATCGTCATACCCGGCGCGCGCATGTTCAGGATGGTCGTGATAAAGTTAATCGCGCCAAAGATAGACGAGAAGCCTGCAGCCAGAAGGCCTATAATAATAAAATCAAAGGCGGGGCCAGGCGATCCGCTGGTCGAAAGCGGCGGATACATCACCCAACCTCCCCCAAAACCGTTGCCTGAGGCATCTCCTGGCACAAAGAAACTGATCAAAAGACAGATAAGCGCCGTCGGCAGAAGCCAGAAAGAGAGGTTATTCATGCGCGGGAACGCCATATCAGGCGCGCCAATCATAATCGGGACAAACCAGTTACCAAACCCGCCAATCAAAGCCGGCATGACCATGAAGAAGATCATGATAAGGCCGTGCATAGAGGCAAAAACCAGATATTCATGCTCTGAATTGAAAACGCTAATACCAGGCGCGGCCAATTCCATACGCATCATAAAGGACAGATATCCGCCAATCAGGCCGGAGATTATACCAAAAATCAAATAGAGCGTACCAATGTCTTTATGGTTAGTTGAATAAAACCAGCGCGCAAAGAAGCCCGGCTTATCATCGCCATAAGCACCGCCGTGGTCGTCTCCGTGAGGAATCGCTACCATGCTCTCTCTCCTATTTCTGAGCGGCTGTTACGCCGCCGCCCAGCTTGGCTGTTTTATTTTTATCGTTAAAAGCCTGCACAGCTTCGTCCTTATGAGACGCGGCGCCATTGGCAACCCACTCTGCAAATTCTGCTTTTGAAACCACGCGAATTTCGATTGGCATTTTGTAGTGTTTAACGCCGCAAATTTCTGAACATTGACCGTAATAAGTGCCTTCCTTACCCGGAAGCACTTGAAACCACGTCTCGTTAATGCGGCCGGGCACGGCGTCCATCTTTATACCGAAAGCCGGCATCGAGAAACTGTGCAAATTATTGGAGGATGTAATCAGGACTTTGATCTTCGTATCGACAGGGACAACCAAAGGCGCGTCTGTTGCTAATAGATAAGGTTCTCCAAATTCACTGGCTTCGGCGACATTGTTGTCTTTGAGGTAGGTCTCAATAAATTTCGCTTCGTCTTTCTCTAGAGGATTTGAAATAAAAGCCTCAATATCTTCATTGTCAGGATAAGAATATTCCCAGTTCCAGGTATTCCCCGTTGCTTTAATCGTCATTTCCGTTTCGGGCAGCGCATCTTGGAAGTAGAGCAAACGCATAGACGGCACGACCATGACCAGCAATATAATCACAGGAACAATCGTCCAAGCCACTTCGAGGCCAACATGGTGTGTCGTTTTGGAGGGCACAGGATTTCGTTTCGCTGAAAAACGGAACATAATGTAACCCATCAGCACCATCACAAATAACGTAATCGCCACGATAATAATGAAGACGAAATTATGCAGCCAGTGCAAATCTTCCATTACGGGAGTCGCTGCCTCTTGGAGCCAATAGCCACCTTCTGTGGGCTTTGCCGCAAATGCCGTGCTCGACATCGCGATAAAAGTGGCGGAGCTGGCTAAAATAAGGCGTTTTAAGCGCATATTACATCTCATTATTAAATGGCACGCAGACTCAGCCCGCGCGGTTTGAACGGTTTATAACCAACATGCGGGCGAATGGCAGGTGCAAATGCCGCGCGGATTGTCGCATTATGTGGCTTGTCTATCGCGTGAACTTCCCTAGATAAAGTGTTCAATTACAAAAAGCGCCCCAATATGTCTGATTTTGTCTTCCAAGACTGTGACCTTACCCCCGAAAATGCGCAAGAACAGGTCGATCAGGTCATGCATAAGGCCGATGACGGCGAACTTTTCATCGAACGCTCCGCCTCTGAGTCGCTCACTTTTGATGATGGACGGTTAAAGACGGCAAGCTTTGACACATCACGCGGATTTGGCCTGCGCTGCGTGGCGGGCGAAATGAGCGGCTTCGCCCAAAGCACAGAACTGACCCCTGGCGCGCTCTCCCGCGCAGCGGATGCGGTGGTGATGGCCAAAGACGGTCATAACGCCATGCCCGCCCCTTCGCCGCAGCGCACCAACACGAAACTTTATCCCGATATTGATCCCGTTGCCTCGCCTGGCTTTGGCGTGAAGGTCGAGCTCTTGCAGGAAATAGATGCCTATTGCCGCGCACTAGATTCCTCTGTCGTCCAAGTCTCTGTCAGCATGAGCGGTAATCGCCGCGCTGTCTCTATCATGCGCGCGGGCGGAGAGCGCTATGATGACATCCGTCCCCTCGTCCGCCTCAACATCTCTATCACAGCTGAAAAAGACGGTCGCCGCGAAAATGGTTATGCGGGAGCAGGCGGACGCCAATCTTATGATTCTTATATCGATCCTGCATTTTGGAAACCTCTTGCAAAAGAAGCCCTACGCGGGGCGAAGGTTAATCTCGGTTCAGTCCCCGCCCCTGCGGGCCAAATGGATGTCGTGCTCGGCCCCGGCTGGCCCGGTGTCTTGCTGCACGAAGCCATGGGCCACGGCCTTGAAGGTGATTTCATCCGCAAAGGCACATCGGCTTTTGCAGGTATGCTTGGCGAGCGCGTTGCCAGCATAGGCGTGACAGTTGTCGATGACGGCACGCTGCCGGGTCGGCGCGGATCTCTGACCATTGATGATGAAGGTACGCCAACGTCCTGCACGACACTTATCGAAGACGGCATCCTCACAGGCTTTATGCAAGACCGCATGAATGCGCGCCTGCTGGGCGTGCCCGCCACAGGCAATGGCCGCCGCGAGAGTTTCGCCCACACACCCATGCCCCGCATGACCAATACCTTTATGCTGGGCGGTCAGGCCGACCCTGCGCAAATGCTCGCTGAGCTGAAAGACGGAGTTTATGCCACCAATTTTGGCGGCGGTCAGGTCGATATCACCAGCGGCAAATTCGTGTTCCAATGCACCGAGGCTTACCGCGTACGAAATGGCAAAGTCGAAGAGCCGCTAAAAGGCGTCACCCTCATCGGCGACGGCCCCACAGTGCTTACCCAAATCAAGCACATAGGCAATGACATGGAACTCGACCCCGGCATAGGCGTCTGCGGTAAAGCCGGCCAAGGCGTGCCCGTAGGTGTCGGGCAGCCGAGCCTGTATGTCGAGAATCTAACGGTGGGGGGTAGTGCTGTTTAAGTTAAGACCCAGAATCACGACCTTGTGCCCACGCCTGCCCTGTCTAATTCACGGCCCATCTGTCCCGTCACGAAACAAAACAGCATTTTAAAGTCAGAAAACAGCGACCAGAGCGGATAGGTAAAGGTCGCAGGCTTATTTTTTTCAATCACCCCATGACTGACCCAAGCAAAGAAGTAACCACAGACAAATGCTAGGGGAAGCAAGAGCCACTTACCAAAGAAAATGATGAAAAACAGGGTTAAGAGCGCCAATGACGTGCCTACATAATGCCAGCCCCGCGTGGCGGGATGGCTATGTTCGCGCAGATAATAGGGCCAAAATTCCGCATAAGTGGTGATTTCACGCATCATAATCCTCTTTTCTTAAGGTTTTATCCAGTGTTGTGAATCAAATCTCAAATTAAATGTGCAAAGTTAACGTTTAATTTACCCTATTCGTTAATAAGGGTGTTGTCTTCTCTAGGAGACACCCCACCATTCACCTAATACCTTCGGGAGCTCTTGTAGCTCCCCTTTTTTTTGGCCAAACGAGGTTGCGCTTTGCAGGGTCTGTCTTTTTTATCAAAAAGCAACAAATTAGACTTGTCGTTGCACCGAAAACTCTGTTATGAGGCGCGCCTACCCAGAATGGTCTATTCCGCAATAGCTCAGTTGGTAGAGCAGCTGACTGTTAATCAGCTTGTCGCAGGTTCGAGTCCTGCTTGCGGAGCCACCATTCCTCCTAACGATTTCAACAACTTAAGCGATTTCGTGGACTGTCATTTTTCGCCTGCTTTTTTCGCATTTCCAAAAAAGGGTGCAAGCCTGCGCAACTCTCAGCGAGTAAAATTGCAGAAATATGCTGGGGAAATGCAAATCCCTAATGTTTTTTAGAAAAGTGATTCGTCTCACCCCCTTTTTTATGCGCTTTCGCGGCAGAGTACAGGGCTCCTCTGACACTGGCATCACCAGCCTTTGATATTCGCTCCATATTATCCATCTCACCAGATTGGAAGCGTCTCGGCGTGTGACCGAAATGAGCGGCTACTATTCTGGATGATTTGAAACGAGTCGAGTCATCTACGCCAGCCTCAAAGGTAAGAGCTGCAACTGGCCCGACACCAGGTATTGTCTGCAGTCGCAGGCATACTCAATCTTTGTTTGTGATAGCTCGTAGCCCCTTCTCCATTTCAAGGTATGTTTTGTGGAGTGTCAACCAGGCATCCAACATAGGCCCGAGTGCTAAGGCCAAACGTTCGTCAGCCTTGATAGCGGGTCTGGCGGCTTCATCCCAGCGATTG
The DNA here is from genome assembly GCA_028224375.1 of Hellea sp. Taxonomy (GTDB): domain Bacteria; phylum Pseudomonadota; class Alphaproteobacteria; order Caulobacterales; family Maricaulaceae; genus Hellea. The sequence continues at coordinate 47,298 of JAOIVW010000005.1, read as the reverse complement.
CGTTTGACGTGACTAGGAAATTTTATTCCAAAAACCTTGAACAGCCCTCTAATCTCAGCTTCCAGATCCAAGCTCTTACGCAGAATTGCTTTCCGCAACGTCAGTAATGAACGGTCATAATGGGCTTCGTTACTTTTGATATAGACCTTATTGTACCAGCCTGACCGCAGAACCTGATCAATGCCTCTGGCGTGGTTCTTATCTGTATTATTCCGCATGGCTGACAAAGCCGCATAGACTTGCCGGGCTTCCATACATACGACATCATAGCCTGCCGCTTTCAATGCATGGAACAATGTCTGACTCATTGTACCAGCTTCAAAACCAATACGCACAATCGGATGATCAAACTGAGTAAGACAATCAACAACGTCGTCGACCTCACAATCCATTGCCTGCTATAAAACTATCTCACCTTCACCACCAATAATGCAAAGCGCCAGCGAACTTAGCGCAACACCTAATCCTATAAAGTATTTTATCGTAATCTCCTTTCAAGCTATCGCGACGCTACAGTTCTATCAGGAGCTCAACTCAAACCATGTTCACCGATTACCCATGCTTAGACCCCCAAACTGAGGTCACGATAATCCCTATTGCTAATATTAGAGCCAATTATTCAAAACGGTAACTTTCGTGCGAATGCAGACATAACGAATGTTTTACGGAGTGCTATATCGCCGCAATTTCAAACATTACCAGCGTCCTTCTTTGCACGCTTTTAGCCACTAAGATTTTGGCAGTTTACGCAGATGGGTTAATCAGACAATAGCATCTTTACCGCCTAAACCCTTATCGCAAGCCCTGTCAAAACCGTAATAATCAGCAGCACAATCCATCCTGGATGTCTGCCCCGCGTTGCATAAAGCACCATAAGGCTTGAGAGACTAAATCCAATGATGAGGCTGATGAAAGCGGGTTTAAGCGCAGCAATTAAATCAGCGTGATACGATATCGAAATCAAGGCCTCGCCAATTCCAAAGCCTAAAAACTTCCGAGGTGCCAGCGGCCCAGATGATGTTTTGATGAGGTCGCGATATGGCGGGCGGCGTTTTGCGCCAGCCGTTAAAAATAAGGCGCTCTCCCAGAAGGGAATGCACTAAGCCCAATAAAATTGAGAGAATGCCCGCCGCAAAGAGCAGGATATTCACCCCCTAATAAACCCGTTTCTTGGGTTTAATATACTCAATCCCGTCGGTCATGGTGAAGTCGTGGACGGGGCGGTAGTCGATTTTGACTTTGTTGGTCTCTGGATCGTACCAGGCCAGCGTATGCTTCATCCAATTTTTGTCATCCCGGTCGCCGTGATCTTCATGGGCGTGGGCCCCGCGAGATTCTTTGCGGTTATTGGCTGAGGCCATTGTCACCATGGCTTGGCTGACCAGATTATCGAGCTCTAGAGCTTCCATCAAATCGGTATTCCAAATCATTGTCTTATCATAGACGGCAACGTCACTGAGCGACTCAGCTATGGCCGTCATTTTTTCAACGCCTTCGGCCATGCTCTCTGTGGTGCGGAAAACCGCGCAATGTTTCTGCATGGCTTTTTGCAGTTTTAAGCGAACTTCGGCGACTTTTTTGGAGCCATCCGCCGCTTTAAATCTTTCAAGCCTTGCAATAGACGCCTCGCCGGCATCTTTGGCCAGCGGTTTTTGCTCAAGGTTAGCGGTCAGGGTTTCGCCGCAGCGCATGCCTGCCGCGCGGCCAAAGACGACAAGGTCAATGAGGCTGTTAGAACCCAGACGGTTGGCGCCGTGAACGGAGACACAAGCCGCCTCGCCGACAGCCATAAGGCCTTCGACCACAGTATCAGGGTCTTTACCTTTTTTGGTCAGCACTTCGCCGTGATAATTGGTTTGAATACCGCCCATATTATAGTGGCAGGTCGGGAGCACAGGAATAGGTTCTTTGGTGACATCAACGCCTGAGAATATTCGCGCCGTTTCTGAAATTCCCGGCAAGCGGGAGGCGAGCGTTTTCGGGTCCAAGTGATCCAGATGCAGGAAGATATGATCTTCATCGCTGCCCACGCCGCGGCCTTCGCGAATTTCCATCGTCATAGCCCGGCTGACCAGATCGCGCGGGGCGAGATCTTTCACGCTGGGCGCATAACGCTCCATAAAGCGCTCGCCTTCGGAGTTGGTCAGATAACCGCCCTCACCGCGCGCGCCTTCTGTAATCAGGCAGCCCGCGCCGTAAATACCGGTCGGGTGAAATTGGATAAATTCTAGATCTTGCAGCGGCAATCCTGCGCGCAGAACCATGGCATTACCATCACCTGTACAGGTATGGGCCGAGGTCGCGCTGAAAAAGACGCGGCCATATCCGCCCGTCGCCAAAATGACTTTTTGCGCGCGGAAACGGTGCAATGTGCCGTCATCTAATTTCCAAGCGGTAATACCGCGGCAGACGCCGTCTTCCATGATGAGATCAAGCGCAAAATATTCGATAAAAAACTCCGCTTCGTTACGCAGCGATTGTCCATAAAGCGTGTGGAGCATGGCGTGACCTGTCCGGTCAGCCGCCGCGCAAGTTCGCTGTACGGGCGGGCCTTCGCCCATTTCCGTTGTGTGGCCGCCAAAGGGGCGCTGATAAATCTTGCCATCTTCATTACGCGAAAACGGCATGCCCCAATGCTCAAGCTCGTAAACCGCTTTCGGGGCTTCGCGGCAGAGATATTCAATGCTGTCTTGGTCGCCAAGCCAGTCAGAACCTTTAACCGTGTCATACATATGCCAGCGCCAATCATCTGGCCCCATATTGCCAAGGCTGGCCGCGATGCCGCCTTGCGCCGCAACCGTGTGAGAACGGGTTGGGAACACTTTGGTGACGCAAGCCGTCTTAAGACCTTCCTGCGCGGCACCGAGTGTGGCGCGAAGGCCAGAGCCGCCTGCGCCGACAACAACAACATCATATGTATGATCAATCCAGTCTGTCATGTTCTATCCTAAAAATGCCAGTTTGATGACAACGTAAAGTACAATTAGTTTTACGGCGAAGGCAGCGATACGGTTCGCCAAAAGCCCGAACTTGCGCGTGCCGCCATCAAAATAATCCATGACCACCTCGTCAAATTCAAGACGGCAATAAGTGGCGGCTGCAAAAACGAATAAAAAGAACCCAATGCCGCCAACGGGCGTCGAGAGCCAATCGATGAAACCTTGCGAACCTGCGGGAATAGCTTTGAGCGCGCTAAAGATAGCGAAGGGCAGCGAAATAATCAGGCCCCAACCGGCCAGGCCATGCGCTTTGTGATGTGAAGATCCTTTAGACATCATAAGCTCCTAAATCGCCAAGCCGACAACAAGGCCGGAGAGTAGCGCCGCGAGACCAATCATGGCCCAAGACAGCATATTGTTTTTCTCCGGCTCCAGCATCGCGCCGCGATCCCAAATGGCATGACGCAATTGCGCCAGCGCCATAAAGATAAAGGCAAAAGAAAAGACCGCTAATCCAATCGCGCCAAGCGGGCTAAAGATAAGTCCCTCCAGCGGAAGCTTACCTGTCAGCGCCAAAACCAAAAGGCCAATGGCCACGATGATAAGCGCGACATAAGAAATAATCGCGCAGGCACGGTGAAGAATAGAGCTGAGCATGGCCGGATGCCAACGCCAAATTTGAAGGTGCGGCGACATAGGCCGCTTATCGTTCCACTGTGACGCCATGAATGAAGTCTTTCTTTTAGGCTAGGGTAATAAGCTAAGTAAACTAGCTCCCACGCCGCCTAAGTCAACGGGGGATTTTTGCCTTAATGCCACGTTTCCGTGACTGCCCACTTGACCCTACCCCTTACCCCTCTTACTTAGCGCCTATGACGATACGGCCTATTTTAACAGTTCCCAACCCCATCTTAAAACAGGTGTCAAAGCCCGTTGAGACCGTGACGGATGAAACACGTCAGCTCATGGATGATATGCTTGAGACCATGTATGACGCGCCGGGTATTGGCCTGGCCGCCATACAAATCGGCGTGCCGCTTAATGTTATCGTCATGGACTTGGCCCGAGACGGCGAGCCGGCCAATGTCAAATATTTCGTCAATCCCGAAATCCTCGAAGACGTCGAGACGCTCAATCTTTACGAAGAAGGCTGCCTGTCAGTCCCCGATGTGTTTGACAGTATAGAGCGCCCCGAGCGCGTGAAACTGACTTATCTTGACTATAACGGCAACCGCATCACCGAATGGTGCGAAGGCCTTTACGCCACCTGTATCCAACACGAGATGGATCACCTCAAAGGCATCGTCTTCATAGATTATCTCTCGCGCCTGAAGCGGGATAGAGCCGTGAAAAAAGTGGTAAAGGCGGAGAAGCTGAAAGCGGCGGGGTGATGCTGTCAGGTCTAAGTGCTCTTCTCTTCTCCACATTTATGGGGGGAAGTACCCGCCGCATGGCGGGGGATGGGGGGCTGTTTCAACTTATCTCGAATTTTAGTCTGCAAACGAACCTACCCCCCATCCCCCGCTTCGCGGGTACTTCCCCCCTCTGTGTTTGCAAGCAAACACTAAGGGGAGAAGGGAAGATCGGAGCTTTACTGCCATGACTCTCTCCGTCGTCTTCATGGGCACGCCCGACTTTGCTGTCCCCTCCCTCGCCGAGCTTATCTCCAACGGCTATGACGTCGTGCGGGTTTATACCCAGCCGCCCCGCCCATCGGGCCGCGGCAAAAAACTCACCAAATCCCCCGTTCATCAATTTGCGGAGATTATGGGTATCCCCGTCGAGACGCCTGAAAGTTTTCGCAAACGCAAAGTCATTGACGGGCTCGAAGCTTTGGACGCCGATGTCGCCTGCGTGGTCGCCTATGGTCAAATCCTGCCGCAGCGGGCGCTCGACGCCCCGCGCGAGGGATGCCTAAACCTGCATGCCTCGCTGCTGCCCAGATGGCGCGGCGCGGCCCCCGTTCAGCGCGCGATTATGGCGGGCGACACCCAGACAGGCGTGCAAATTCAGCAAATGGATAAGGGCCTGGATACAGGCGATATCTTGCTCTCCGAGACCGTAGATATTCGAAAAGACGACACCGCCGCCTCGCTCTTTGATCGCCTCTCGCGCATTGGCGCAGGCATGTGGCCGCGCGTGCTCGGCGCGCTGGAACGCGGTGCCCTGCGCCCGACCCCGCAAACGGGCGAGCCGACATATGCCCATAAAATTGACAAAGCTGAAGCGCGTATTAACTGGAACCAATCGGCAGAAAAACTGGATTACCACATTCGCGGCCTCGCCCCCTTCCCCGGCGCGTGGTGCGAAATTGGCGGCAAGCGCGTCAAAATCCATATGTGCGAATATGTCGAAATAGAAGACACCCACGGCAAGCCCTTTGGGATGGCGCTAGACGACAAACTCCTCATCGCCTGCGCCCTCGACGCCATCCGCCTGACGGAAGTCCAACCCGCAGGCAAACCCAAAATGAGCGCGGAAGATTTCCTGCGCGGCACGCCCGTTGAGGCGGGGACAACCCTCTCATGAGCCGCGTGACAATCCGCCATGAAAACCCTGCGGATTATGAGGCCATAACGCGCATCAATGACCTCGCTTTTGAGGAAACCGCGCAAAGCCGCATCATCCATGAGCTGCGCGATAGCGGCGAAGCGCTTTGGTCAAAAGTGCTGCTGAATGACGATAAAATAATCGGGCATTTGATGTTTTATAAAATCCTGCTGGACGGCGCGCCCATCGCCGCAGGCCTTGGCCCCATCGCCATCCACCCAGATTATCAGCGCCGTGGCTATGGCGGACAATTAATTCGCGATGGATTGGCTGAAGTTGACCCTGCGCAACATCAAATTATTTTCCTATTGGGCCACACAAGTTACTACCCGCGATTTGGCTTTTCCTCAGAGCTTGGCGCGCAATATAAATCGCCTTGGCCGCGCCCCGCCTTTATGGGCCTGAAATTAAATGAGGCCGCACCGACCAGCGGCTCACTGACCTTCCCGAAAGCCTATCTTTAATGCCCCGCTATAAACTCACCATTGAATATGACGGCGCGCCTTATATGGGCTGGCAGTGGCAAGACCATGGGCCGAGCGTTCAGGGCGTGATGCAAGCCGCAGCGGCGAAAATAAATAAAGGCAAAGACGTGCTGGTTTACGGCTCGGGCCGCACGGATAGCGGCGTCCATGCCCTCGGCCAAGTCGCGCATATGGATTTGGACCAAGAAATACGCCCCGACAAAGTCCGCGACGCGATGAATTTCCATATGTCCAAAGACCCCGTCACGGTGCTCGACGCCGAGATAATGCACGAAGACTGGCATTGCCGTTTTGACGCGACCGAGCGGCGCTATCTCTACCGCCTTATTGATCGGCGCATGAAACTCTCCCTCGATAAAGGCCGCCTTTGGCGCATCCCCGTCACCCTCGACGCCGACGCCATGCATAGAGCCGCGCAAGTGCTGGTCGGGGAACATGATTTTTCCACCTTCAGGGATACACGCTGCCAATCCAAAAGCCCCGTCAAAACCATCGACGAGATTACCATCCTACGCGCAGGCCCCGAAATTCACGCCCATTTTCGCGCGCGCTCATTCCTGCACAAACAAGTCCGCTCCCTCATAGGCAGCCTCGCCGAAGTCGGCATGGGCAATTGGAACACAGCCGATATGAAAGAAGTCCTGGAAAGCAAAGACAGAACAGAATGCGGGCCGGTTGCGCCGCCAGATGGGCTCTATTTGGTGAGCGTGCGGTATTGAGATTAGACAATAGTCCTACGAATCGATTCGAGACGCCCTTTGGACTCACCTGCCAGATTTCTACTTGGCGACGTCCCAGCAGACCTCTGCCGCACCCCACTTTATGGCGCTGGTACTGCGTAAAACCGCAAAATCTTGCTGACATTATAAAATGTCATTGACACTCTTAAATCAATGTTTATACAGCGCTCGTGTCATTGACACAATTTCTTGTAATCGTGAGAAGAGTAATGCTGGAAGACTACGTAAATTGGTGCGGGGATATAGAGGCGTTTAAAGACGTTTCTCAAGCCCTGTCTAATCCGTTGCCTCTTTCGGGGAGGCGCCCGAACAAACGGTTAATTAGAGATTATGTCAGGCGGGAGATAATTTCAAAACCCGTTAGGAAGCGGGAGCTGGATCCCAAGCGAATGTATTACAAACAAGACCACCTTATCGAACTCATGTTCGCGCTAGTGATGAAATCAGAAGGATGGAGCCTAGAACAAATTGCGGAATTTAAATCCGCGGAAACTACGGAGCGAATGATTGAATTGCTCCCTGATGCTTTAGTAGGAGAAAATCGAACCAAAATGCCGTCTGCACGATCGCTTGTTCAGAAGTTTCGAGGAAACGAGGAAGAGGACAAGACGTATTCAACCCGTGAAGCCGCAATTAGATATCGACATCGATCCGTTTCGAGACGGCGTGTCGGAGAGCGAGCGATGCAGCGACTGGGGCTTGATCCCAAAGAGGTGGAAACCGAGGACTTTACAAAACTGACTATGTCCTCCTGGTGTCACATTTATTTCGACACCGAAGTTGTCAAAAATCTATCAGATGACGCCATCGAGATTTGGGGACGCGCCGCAGCACAATTGGTGATTGAACACATAAAAAAAGCACAAAAATAAAACAGATGAGAATGGAAATTATAACATGGAACACTTCGATGTAAAAACAGAAACACTAAAAGCTGCCTTGCCCTTTGGCCACAAAGGCTCGGTAGATATATTGATTAAGGTTCAAGGACCTGATCGCCCGAAAAAGCTGCCAAGGCCGCCGGGCAAGCAACTGGCTTGCGTCATTGATCGGTCTGGGTCGATGTCGGGTGCGCCTCTGCGTCAAGCCATAGAAGCCGTGTGCGCAATGGCGACCAATCTCACGAGACAAGACGCTGTGGCCGTCATCGCCTTTGACGACAAGGTTGATGTTTTGCTGCCCCATCATAAATGCAGTGATCATAATGATATAAAAACGTCTCTAGCCGGTTTGGATGCGAGGGGATGTACGGACCTCCATGCCGGATGGCTTGAAGGCGGGTCGCAATTGGCTGACCACGTTTCGCACGATCAAATTTCCAGAATTTTATTACTATCCGATGGCAACGCCAATCAAGGATTGACCGACACCGCTAAAATTGTCGCACAAGTCTCGCGTTTGGCCGATGCCGGCGTGACCACATCAACCTATGGCTTGGGATGTGACTTCAATGAAGAGTTGATGATTGAGATGGCCAAAGCTGGCGGCGGGAAAGCCTATTACGGCGAAACCGCAGCTGATCTGATGACGCCTTTCAGAACAGAATTTGATCTCTTATCCGCTCTGGTTTTCCGAAATGTCAGGCTGGCTTTGAAGCCGGCTAAGGGCGTGACGCTGACGGTTAGAAATAAGTATAATCGCCAATCAAATGGTGAATATGCTTTGCCCGATGTGGCTTATGAAGGCGAGAGCTGGGTGCTCATCACGGCCGAGTTGGATAAGCCTATTCCGCCGGGCGAGGCCTGTTCTCTTTTTGAATATGCTGTTAATTCATCCGGAATGGATGGCCAAACTTACGCGTCGGGCCCCGTAGGCTTTGCCCTGCCGCTTATGTCTAAACGTGAATATGATGCGCTTGAGATTTCCAAATCTTTGTCGGACAGGATTCAGGAGATTGAAGCCTCGGATTTACAGGAGAAAGCTGAAAAGGCTGCCCATGACTGTGATTGGGATACGGTCGATGCCCTGCTTGAGGAGGCCAGCATAAAAGCGAAAGATAATCCTTGGCTCGAAGGTATATCCGGTCAGTTAAAAACCTTGGCGGCAAGGCGGGACAGGCGCGCCTTTACAAAAGAGACGAGCTATGCCCGCCGCCGCTTGCGCTCTCGCAGCCGTTGGGCACATGATGACGGCGCAAATGAGGGCCCGGAATATTTCCGGCCTCAGGAGGCCCAAGGGTGTCAGTAAATGCGCTGTCAGTAAATTGGGAGGCGTGCTGACGCTAAGGCGTGAGCAGCACTGACGGGGCGCAGTAAACCCTGGGGGGAAACCCCCGGGGTTTATCATGTCCAGACATAGGGCGAGTATGTTACTTGCGCGGCTTTAGGATGCTCAGATTTATTTAAAAACATCCTCTTCGTGGACATTGAGGTAGCCTTAAAACTGAATTATATCTCGTAGCTTTATAATATGTTTGGTCCGGCGCGTAGGGCGCGGAATACGGCGACTTGTGCGCGGGCAATTTCGGTTTCTGTGGCAACGCGTTGATCAGAGGCCAGCAGAGCCCGCCCCTGCGCGTCTAAGACCTGCAAGAAAGATGAGCGCCCGGCTCTGAACCGGATTTGCGAAAGCCGAGCCGCTTCCAAGCTTGCATTTTCCGCAAGCCGTAAATGTGTGAGCTGTTTTTGCAATTGAGCTTGTGTGTTTAAGGCGGATTCAGTTTCGGCTAAAGCAACTAAAAGCGCTTGTTCGTAGTCAGCATATGCGGCGGCGACCTCTGCCTCGGCGGCGTCGACGCGGTTGCGCGATGTCAAAAAATTACCCAATGACCAAGAAATAGACGGGCCAAAATTAAAGCCCAAGGCAGCCGTTGTATCGAGATCAGAAACACCGTCTGATGCCAGCACGACGCCGCCGACCAGATCAACGCGTGGATAGGCGCTCGCCATCTCAAGTCCAATCTCGCTAACGGCGGCGGCTAATAGGCGCTCGCTGGCGGCCACATCAGGGCGGCGCCGCAACAGCTCGGCTGGATTTCCAATTGGCAACGCTGCTTGAACAGTGGGGAGTGGGCTAGGCGTTTCAATTAGGCTTGTAACATCTTGCGGCGTTTGACCCGTTAATACGGCAATATTATTGGCGGCAGAGACTATTTGCGCGCGCAGCGGCGGAATGGATGCGCGGGTTGTTTCGAGCTGCGCGCGGGCCTGTTCCACATCCAAATCTGTGCCGCGTCCTGCATCTCTGATAAGTTCCGTAAGCCGAAGCGTTTCAGTTTGCACCAAGGCATTTTCTTCTGCCACAGTGAGCTGCGCTTGCGCGCCTCTCATATCCAGATAATTATCAGCAATATCGGCAATGATAACTGTCTGTAGATCAACAAGCTGAGAAAATGAGGCCTCGCTCTGCGCTTTCGCGATTTCGATTGTTCGCGTGACGCGGCCAAAGAGATCAACCTCCCAAGCAACATCCGTGCCCAGAGATATCAAGTTAACTGTGGGTAGCGGCGTACCGTCAGAAAAAACAGAGGGCGCGGATGAGGTTCTGACTTGTTGTCTTGTAATAGTGGCTTCGTCGGATGGGAGTCTATTGCTGCGTGCCACGCCCAAAGCCGCGCGGGCAGCTGCTAGGTTTGCAGAGGCCGCGCGCAGAGAATTATTACGGGATATACCAGTCTCAACAAGTCCGTTTAGAATGGGGTCGTCAAAGGCTGTCCACCAATTCGACAGAGGGGCGACCGTATCATATTCACCCGCATAGACAAATTCAGCGCCAGAAATTTCATCAGGACTGGGCTTTACATAATCTGGGCCAAGCGTTGTGCAGCCTGTTAAAAAACCTGTTGCAAGCGAGACAAGAGCGAGGCGTCTTATCATGACCTCGCTCCTTCAGGCGCAGTGGGCCTTTTGGGCTTTGCTGATTTCTCTTTTGCTGCAACTTCTTTTTCGAGCTCTGTCTTGCGGTGTGGCCAGCGCGCCAACACGTAGAAAACTGGTGTAAGCAGCAACCCAAAAAAGGTGACACCGATCATACCAGAGAAGACAACAACGCCTAAGGAAACCCGCATTTCTGCTCCCGCGCCTTTAGCAAGAACGAGCGGCACAACGCCGAGGATAAAGGCGAGCGAGGTCATCAAAATGGGACGCAAGCGCAAGCTCGCAGCTTCAATAGCCGCTTGAAATCTCGTTTTTCCTGTATCTTCAATTTGCCGCGCAAATTCGACAATCAAAATAGCATTTTTCGCGGCCAATGCGATTAGCACAATAAACCCGATTTGAGTCAAAATATTGTTGGATAGTCCTGCAATGGCGGTTCCCGTAATGCCGAACAAAATGGTCATCGGTACAATTAAAATGACGGATAGCGGCAAAGTCAGGCTTTCATATTGCGCCGCTAAAACAAGAAAAACAAAGACTACAGATAGAACAAAAATTAAGCCTGCCGTATTGCCCGTTTGCCGTTGTTGATAGGCAAGTTCCGTCCACTCGAAATCCATGCCTTGGGGGAGGACTTCAGCAGCAAGCTCCTCCATGCGCGTCAAAGCTTCGCCAGTTGAGACCCCGTCTGCGGGCTGCCCTTGAACGGCAGCCGCTGGGAATAAATTATAACGCTGCACACGGCTGGAGCCCGTGATGTTTTGAACTTCTGCTAAAGTGCCCATAGGGACCATCTGGCCCAGTTGATTACGGGTATTATACAGAGCCAAATCTTCCAAATCGTCACGGAACTGGGCATCGGCTTGCGCTGTAACTTGGAAGGTCCGGCCTAGATAATTAAAGTCATTGATAAAAGCTGATCCCAAATAAATCTCAAGCGCGTCAAAAATATTGCTGACAGGCACCCCCATAAGCTCAGCTTTTTGTCGGTCTATATCCAAGTAAATTTGCGGCGTATCGACTTCGAATAATGTGAAGGTGTTTTCCAGCATCGGGTCTTGATTGGCGGCAATCATCAAATCCCTTGCCGCCTTTTGCAGAGCGGGCAAGCCAAGGCCCGCGCGGTCTTGCACCATCATTTTAAAGCCTGAGCCGTTACCCACACCCCGAACGGGCGGCGGGATAATAACAAGCACGCGGCCTGCATCGATATTTTTCGCCATCTCCGCATTAAGGCGCTTTTGCACGACTTTGTAATTATCGCGTTTCGCAAAGTCCTCAAGGATGATGAACATCCCGCCGGCATTGGAGGCGCTGGTGAAATTGGCACCGTTAAAGCCCGCGAATTGCGCAACATGGGCGACATCAGGATCTGCCCGCGCAATGTCACCCATTTGGCGAATAATCTCATCCGTGCGGTCTAGCGCGGCGCCTTGCGGGAGCGACACGGCGGATATTAAATAGCCTTGGTCTTGGGCGGGAATAAAACCCGAGGGAACACGCGTGAATTGGTAACCTGTCAGGAATAGCAAGCCGACAAAGATAAGCATAACAAGTCCAGTAGCGCGCACCAAACGCGTCACCAATCGCCCATAAAGCGAGGTGAGACGGTCAAAGCCTTTATTGAAAATGCCAAAGACCGCTCGCGTAGGCTTTTTCCAAAACGGAACGCGGTCTGTATCTGATGTTGGTTTTAGCAGCACACGGCACAAAGCAGGACTTAGCGTAAGAGAAACGATAGTGGAGACGACGGTTGCCGTCGCAATCGTGACAGCAAATTGTTGATAGAACGCGCCTGTAATACCTGCCACGAAAGCGGTGGGAATAAACACAGCCAAAAGCACAAGGGATGTTGCGATAAGCGCCCCTGAAACTTCATCCATAGAGCTATAGGCGGCCTCTTGAGAACTAAGGCCGTTCTCGATTTGCCGTTCTACATTTTCAACAACGACAATCGCATCATCAACCACAATACCAATTGCGAGAACGAGTCCAAATAAAGACAGGTTGTTCAGCGAGAACCCAAATATTTGCATCACAAAAAATGTTCCAACCAAGGATATCGGAATAGCGAGGACCGGAATGATTGAGGCTCTTAAGTTTTGAAGGAAAATGAAAATCACCAGCACAACCAAAAGCGTGGCTTCGAATAGAGTGCGGTAAACCTTGGCAACGGACTCCGCGACAATTGTAGTCGGATTGTAAATAACGCGATATTCAAGGCCTTCCGGAAAATCGGCGGAAAGCTCTTCTAATAAGTTCAAGACGTTATCCGCCGTCTCCAAGGCGTTGGAGCCAGGAAGCTGCAAAACAGGCATAGCAACAGCTGGTTGGCCGTCCATATAGGCATTAGTCGAATAGCTCTGCGCGCCCAGTTCAGCGCGGGCCACATCGCGCACGCGAACAACACCGCCTTCGCCGTTAGGTGAGCCGCGCAGAACAATATTCTCAAACTGCTCAGGCGCAGATAAACGTCCCTGTGTTTGGACGGAAAGTTCAAATGCATTTTGCGACGGCACCGGCGACTGGTTGACAGTTCCCGAGGCGACTTGGATGTTTTGCGCGCGAAGGGCGGCAACGATTTCGCTGGCCGTTAAATCAAGTTCTGCCGCCCGTTCCGTATCAATCCAAATTCGCATTGAATAATCACGCGCGCCAACGACTCGGACAAGGCCGACGCCTTCCACCCTCGAAATCTGGTCTTTAACCTGCAGTGAAGCATAATTTGAGATGTAAAGCTGATCGTAAATATTATCCGGCGAGATCATGTGGATGACCATCAGGAAGTCGGGCGAGGATTTTTGCGTGACAACGCCGAGATTTCTGACGACTTCAGGTAATCTTGGCTCGGCCCGTGCCACACGGTTTTGAACCAGGACCTGCGCCGTATCGACATCCGTTCCCGTCTCAAATGTGACTGTAATGGAGAGCCCGCCATCCGCCGTGGATTGGGACGTCATATAGAGCATGCCTTCAACGCCATTGACTTCTTGTTCAATCGGCGTGGCGACGGTGTCCGCAATTGTTTTCGCCGAAGCCCCTGGATAGGTGGCGGTAATCTGCACGGAAGGAGGAACAATCGCCGGATATTGAGAGACAGGCAGGCCGATATAGGACACAATCCCGATAAGAACGATAAGAATTGAAATGACCGACGCGAATATTGGCCGATCAATAAAGAAACGGGAAAAACGCATTATTTCTGGCCCGAAGGCGTCTCAGATGAGGCGGCCTCTGAGCTCGCTTTTTTTACGAGCATTCCCGGTCTTAAGAGGAAGAACTTACCCGAGATAATTTCATCGCCGTCTTTAAGGCCCGATAATATCTGGCGTTGTCCCTCACCTAAATTTCGGCCCAGTTCAACTGTCGTTTGCTTGGCTTTGGACTCTTCATCAATCGTCCAGACAAAGCGGCGGGATTGATCAAATTGAATGAGAGTATCGGGAACAATCAAGACCTCTGTCTCTTGTTCAAACAATTCCAATCGACCAAAAAGTCCTGGAGAAAGTTCTCCGTCAGGGTTGTCGACCAAAGCCGTGGCCCGAATGGTGGAGGTGCTGACATCAACTGTGTTATCTATAAAACTCATGCGGCCTTGAATGGGAAAGAGGTTTTTATCCTTCTGGTTGGCAAGCTGGATGCGCACAGGATTAGGCGTGTCGATAGAGCTACCGCGAACACCTTCGCGGTCTAATTCCAGATAGTTCAAAAACTGTTGCTCCGTGCCGGAGAAGCTAAAATGAATAGGATCAACAGACACAATCGTTGTTAAAAGCGTTTCGCCTGACGCTACGAAATTGCCCTGCCGAAGACGGGCATCACTGATACGCCCGGAGATGGGGGCTGTAACTTTTGTAAATTCCAAATCAAGCGCGAATTCTTGGCGCGTGGCTTTGGCGGCGTCCAGAGAGGCTTCTGCGGCCCGTTTCGCGGCAAGAGATTGGTCATATTCTTCCTGGCTCCCCGCGCGCGCCTTTAGCAGTGTCGCGGAGCGCTCCAGTTCGACCGCCGTCAGAGCCACTTGAGTTTCAGCACTTTTCACGTCCGCATCCGCTTTGTCATAAGCGGCTTTAAAGGGGCGAGCATCAATGGAAAAAAGGAGCTGTCCTTCTTTTACGGTTTGGCCGTCATCAAAGTGAACTTTTTCGATATAGCCCGATACGCGGGGCCTTAAATCAACGTTATCTATCGCGGTGAAGCGGCCGATATACTCATCCCATATTTCGACTATTTTAATTTTAGCTGTTTGCGTTTGAACAGCAACGGCTTGCGCCTGAGGTTTTTCAGCGCTTTGCGCCTTATCTGATGAATTACCGCTACACCCGGTGAGGAGGAGTAAAGCGCATGCGAAAAATAGGGCAATTTTAGAATTCATAATTATAAACTTTTGAGACTTACCAGAGCCTGAAAGACGGTCTGAAAAGCACCTTGAATTTATTTTCGTTCTAAAGACGGTGACATATAATCGCAATGCTATATCTGTCGCGACATATTAGACATTGGTAACCTTACGTGCCCCTGAATACTAAAGGTATACACCCCTGAAAGTGAGACTTGGCAATAACAGCACCTCAAACAGGCACATCATGACATCCGCAGGATGTCCGCTAAGCCTCCCCGGCCTGAAGTCACGATGATCCTCAAAGGAGACGTTAGCCGAGCGGTTTTCGCAACACGTCAGAAGTCACCCAGGTAACTTGCGCAGAACTAACTCTACAGAGCTGTCATTGCATTTGGTTTTTATCAATCAAGACGGCTGCTGTAATTTGTCCTAGCACATTTACGCAAGAGCGCATCATGTCGGGAATTCTGTCTATGCCCAGCATAAAGGCGAGGCCTGCGACGGGCACACCAATGGCGTCGAGCGCCGGAGCCATTGTTACGACGCCGGATGACGGAACAGGCGCAACTGTGAGCGAGACTAAGAATGTTGCAAATATAACGGCGCCGGCCGTCCCTAATGCGACTGGGACATTGTAGATATGCGCGAGAAAGACAATCGCCGCGCCTTGGAACAGGGCGCTCCCCGGACGGTACATTGAGGCTCCTAAAGGTATGAGTAGCTCTGCAATATTTTCCGATACGCCAAGGTTTTTTGTCGTCTCTTCCAGAGACACTGGAATAGCAGCGGCGGTGCTTGTCGTCGAAAAGGCCACAGAGGCCGCGCCCATACTGCCTTTGAAAAACCTTTTAGGCCCCATCTTTGCGGCGAAAAATAAAATCGGGAGATATATTAAGGCGACAAAAATGATGAGCGCAATAAATACACAGAGGATAAATACGCCTAAGCTTTGAATAAGGCCCCATCCCAGCAATGCTGTAGCGGGCGCGATGAGCCCGAAAATCCCGATAGGCGCCGTATAGAGAATCCACCAGACGAGTTTGATAAGTGTTTCGCTCACATCCTCTGCGGCTGTAATCATGCGCTCTCGGCGCTCTGTCTCCAGCGTTCCCGCAGCGGCAGCGAATAAAGCCGTGAAGACAATGAGCGGTAAAATCGCGCCGTCAGCCGCTGCTGCAAAAGGGTTAGGCGGCACCAGGCTTATGATGAAGTCTGTTATACTCTGAAGCTTGGGAATTGAGGCGGCCTCTACATCTGGCATGTTGATGTCCGGCGTAAAGCGCAGCCCAAACGCCATCACCGCCATACCCAAAATAATTGCAGGGATGAGCGTGACCCAATAAAAGGCTAAGGTCATGCCGCCTATTTTCCCGAGTTTGCGGATATCGCCCAAGCGCGCGACGCTGGCAAAAATGACTGACACCACAAGAGGGATAACAATCATTTTGACTGCATTGATAAACAGCTTTCCGAGCGGCGCGGATTCGCGCGCAATCGCATGAAGGATAGGATTGCCCGTAGCTGCAGCGCCTAACCCTACTAGCAGGCCTAAAAACAGACCTAGAGCTATTAGTTTATTGAGCATTTTTTGTCCCAGTCTTGTGGCGCAGCAACAAGCTCATCATCTCTTCTGCGAAAACTATAGCAGAGCTTTCAATAGCACTACGGGGTGTTTCATCGCCGACTTCATAGGTAATTGAGGAAATGCCGTAAGTATCATAGATATAATTTTTTTCATGACACATATCTGGTTCAATTAAACTTACAGAACCTTATTTTTGGAAAACTCTGAAATATTGGCGGCCGTTGCATGAGACGAAACCGAATAAGGGACGAGATATGTTAGCAATATTTCCCACAGCGCCGGCCATTGCCGGTTTAGGATTTGCTGGGTGTGATTGATAAAAATAAGCAGTGTGCCGACTATCAATGCGACCTTCAAGCCTCGCTTAATGGTCGTCGGCATAAAGAGAGCTTGTCGAAAACTAATGATTCCATCTGTCATGTTAAACCCTCAATAATAAATTTGACGAAGCCTAAGCCGCCTGAAAACTTAATGATGTGCCATTAATGCAATGAAGAATTTCGCGTTTTATATAGAGCATATGACCAAAATGACTACCGCATCGACGGCAATGAACTTCTATGGCCGAACCGTTCTTTTCTTTGCCGCCATATTCTGTGACTAAATCTATGCCCATCAGGACACTATCAGGTTCACTTTGTCTAAAAAACGTCCAGCCTTTATTGAGCTTTACTTTATAATCCGATGTATAAATGAGAAGGTCGCACCCCTTGCAGCGATAGGTGCCTTCGCGCATTTCTTCCCATAAAGGGCTGAACTTCTTAGGTTCAGTCTCACCTTCACGTAGAATTACATATTCGATGCCAGAGAGTTGCTCCCTCCACTGGGCCTGCGTTCTTCTATAGCTATATACAAAATCAGCCTCTTTAGGCGCAACATCTGAAGATCTGTTCGGTTGTGATGTTTGCAAATCCTGAGCGGCAGCTTTTGCTGTCAGGCCAGTCGTCGCAACAACCAATGAACTCGCAAGAACCGAGCGCCGTGAGAATGAGGTGGACATATTATACTCCCAATCGATGTTATGTCTGCTAACTTAAAATCTAAGTTTAACCTGCGCCGTTGCGGTTGTCGCAAGCTGGTAAGAGTTTTGATTATATACACCATTATCAGGCGCTTGATAGACAACATTACCAGCATTACTCGTATTGTTGGAGATGAAAACGTCTGAGTAATCTTCCTGAACCGCGAAATTAACGGGCCCTAGCACAGGATATTTGAAATCTTTGACGTTAAATTTGGAGTATGTCTTGGTGTTTATTTTAGAGGTAAAATCAGGGTTTTTATTCGTCCAAGGTGTAAATTGATTGTCCTGAGACGTCTGCTCAGCGCTATAGTTTTGGAGGGGCGTATGCGCCCCGGCGGCCGTGTCTTTTAAGGCCCATGAATGCGTTGGCGCAACGGCCGCTGACGGCATTTGAACGGTTTGAGCATTCGCGGCGCTCCCGAAACCTATGGAAGCTAAGATGACGGCTGCGCTTAGAGTTTTGGTCAATTTAGTCATGAGATAATCTCTTTAGTTAAGGTTTGCTCCTAAGAGCGTTGTCTTAAATTCTATGTACAAAATAAAATTCACATGTTGAAATTGAATGATAGAATAGTCTATATTCATAACATGAATTTACGCAGCCTTGATTTGAACCTCCTAGTTGTCTTCGATGCCTTGATGCGTGAGCGCCATGTTACGCGCGCTGCTCAGTCAATAGGCTTGTCTCAACCCGCCTTTTCAAATGCATTGACGCGCCTGCGAGACCGTTTGAAAGACGAATTATTTATCCGCTCACCAGATGGCATGAAGCCAACAGCTTGGGCGCTGGAACTCAGCGGCCCCGTTAGTCTAGCACTCAGCGAAATCGAAACCGCCTTAGACGGGGCCGCATTTGATCCCTCGACCTCCACGCGCGCCTTCACAATCGCAACGCTTGATTATGCTACGCTCACAATTTTTCCGCCTTTGCTTGAAAAAATAAGACAAGAAGCCCCTGGTGTAACTATCCGGGTTATAAAGCCTAGTCTATTCCCTGGAGAATATCTGGACACGCAGGAAACTGATATCGCTCTACTAAATTGGGATGCTCCACCAGAGCGGTTCATCTCAGAAACCTTGATTGAAGAAGATTGGGTGTGTGTAGTGCGCAGCGGTCACCCTTTAGCTAATCAACCCATTTCATCGGAGGCTTATGCAGGCGAAGAGCACCTGGTCATAAACCCCAAAGGTGATGCCACAGGGTGGGCGGACACCGCATTGACTGAGTTAGGGCTTAAGAGGCACATCGCTCTGGTTATGCCAACTTATGGGCCGACGGCCTTGATTTTAGAAACCACAGATCTTGTCCTGACATGCCCTAAAAGCATTGGCCGAATTATGTCGGAGACAGCCGGCACGACGGTCTTAGATTGCCCGCTCACCGCGCCGTTTAATATGCAATCGCTGAATATGATTTGGCATTCTCGTCTGGGCCATCATCCGGCAACAACATGGCTCCGAGGGATATTGAGGGACGTCGCGGGCAATATAGCTTAAATTCTACCCTCAGGCATTGGCACTTAGGTAAAACCCAAAAGACTGCCAATAGCAGCGACAGCTATAGCAAATATAAATAGATTAAATAGAAATGAGGCAACGGCGTGAATCAAAACGACCATTCGCATTTGCGAAGATGTTACGTCGACATCAGATGTTGCAAATGTTACACCCACGGTAAATGAGAAATACAGCATATCGACAAAAATACCGGGGGCCTTACCAGGAAATTTTAATCCACGCTTATCTGGTCCATCACCGCCATATTGAATATGGGTGTAGTGTATCGCTCCAATAAAGTGCAGTAAAATCCATGCAATGGTGATGGCCGAGATGGCAATAACAATCTCAAGATTAGACGTCTTCCCGCCTGTCATAAAAGCACAAATGGCGACGAAGACGCCTAATATCGCAGCCCAAGCCAGAGCCATAACAGTGTGGTGCCCGTGATCAAAGAGCGTTACCTGTTTAGATAAGGCTTCATGGTCAAGCGGAACCAACGCTTTTAAAACCAGTCCCATGTAAAGAAGACTGCTGAGAGAAAAACTTATTAGGACCGCTTCAATAGGCGTAACAACTAACAGCATGGCCGAGAAAATCACACATGAGAATAAAAAACTCGATATCTCAATCTTGCGCGTTTTTAGGAAAGAAATCATCACTCAAAACTTTGCGGTATTAATAGTCGCTTATCTTCAAAATAAAATCATAAAGCTCTATCAAGCCTTGCGCGTAACAATCTTGATTTCATTTTCTAGCGTTTTATGGACAGGGCATTTATCGGCAATTTCGAGCATACGCTCATGCTCGGCCTCGCTGAGGTCGCCATCAACTGTAATATTGCGCGTAAATTGATCTATCTTACCGTCCTGTTTCTCACAGTCATCGCAATCCGTTGCGTGAATTTTCTCATAAGTAACGTTCACTGAGACTTTTTCGACGTCTATCCCCTTACGCCTTGCATACATATTAAGCGTCATAGAGGTACAGGCCCCCAAGGCAGCTCCTAGATAATCATAAGGCGTTGGACCTTTATTTGTCCCGCCATAAGAGACTGGTTCATCTGCAAGAAATTGATGTGTCCCTGCCCCAAGGCGTGTCAGGAAACCATTTCGGGTCACGCCTGTCGCTGTCACCCCCTTAACGTCCTCCGTCTCTTCTTTAGATTCTATAAAGCGCATCGCCCATGATGAAATGGTATGGGCCGCATAAGCTGCATCTTCTTTTTTCGATAGTAAGTGATCACTTTGATCTAAAGAGACAAAGCTCTTGGGATGCTTTGCAGCCATGAAGATTTTTGAGGCCTCGTTAACAGACACGATTGTATCCATAGGCGCATGCATAATCATGAGGCCTTTACCTATGTCTCCAATATCAAATTTATAGTTTCTGACATCATCAACAAAGTCCTGCTTGAATGTAAATTCCCGCCCATTCAACGAGATTGTTATGCCGTCCGAAGCGGCAATCTCGTCAAGTTTATCTTCTAAAACATGCAAGATGTGATCAGGTGAAGACGGCGAGCCAATCGTGGCGACAGCTTTAATAGAGTCAATTTTAGTACAGGCCGCCAGAACCGATGTGCCCCCTAAAGAGTGGCCAACCAGCAATTGCGCAGGCTCGTAATTCTCTTCAAGAAATTTAGCGGCGCTTTCAATGTCGTCCACATTACTACTGAAGCTGGATTTTTCGAATTGACCCTGACTGGCGCCGAGACCTGTGAAGTCGAACCTGAGAGCAGCAATGCCATTCTCTGCAAATGTTCTGGCCAAGGTGATGCCCGCCTTGAGACTTTTTGTGCAAGTAAAGCAATGGGCGAGAATGGCGTAGCACTTTGTGCCTTGCGCCTCGGGCAGATGAATCACTCCTGAGAGCTCAAGGTCATGTTTTGATAAGAATGTAACTTTACTTTCCACAGGGATTTTCCTCACTACAGGCCGCAACGGGCGACGCATTTTGGTCAATAATACTTAAAGCTTCAGGAGATGGCTTCAAATAATCTTTATCTAACTCCCAGAAATTCCCCCCGACATTCACAAGGGGCCGTGCAGCTGTCCCTGGATCGCTCGGATTGTTAATGAGCGTTATCACATCTGACAGAGCGGCTGGGTTTTTCGTAAAATAACCATGGTTTGTGAAACCGGCCGTCGACGAATTTAGGGTTACAAAATTGACATTCCTGACTTGCTCAAAAATCTCTTTTTGTGGTTCACCTTCTTCACTCGGCAATAGCTTTCCAAATCGCAAACCAGACTGAAGCAAGCCTGATAGGCTCAAAGCCTTATCTTTAGGATTTGTGTAGACCGTAACCCGCTCAAAACCTGCCGCAAATCGTTCTGCGATGAGGCGCTGTGTTGCAACACCATAATCAATATCTGGTGCGGCCATGATAAGATTCGCGATCTTAAAAGTTTCGCGCGGATTTTTCCCGCTCGCCCGCGTCTCTATTAGCAACTCCCGGAATGCAGATGTTGTGGCCTGTGTCCCTAAGCTGTGTGCAATGACGTGAATACGGTCAATTTCAGGCATAGCCATCAGACTTCGAAAAAATTCTTTCAGATGGTAAATTGTGTATTCAGCAGAGCCTTGATCGTGAAAATATCCGAATAAATTTCCATCATCTGAAGGCCAGGTATAAGCAATGGGAACAACTGACCTGCCAGTGTAATGATAAATATCGTTCGTTACAAATAAGGCTTCCTCAAAGGAGGTGTTAAATCCATGAATGAAGATAACGACTTCTTTTTTCGCCGAGTTAGACAGTGCCTCGCGAACAAAGCCTTTAAAATCTTCACGGGCTGCCTCATAGGCACGGAGTTGTTCAGGGTCAATTGCACCGACACCATTCACAACTTTAAAAAGTAATGGCGTGCTTGGAAATTCAGACTCTGGGGATATAGAGTGCAGAGTCTCTTCCATCTTTATTCTATCAATATCCGAATTTGCAGCCGCAACTATATCGTTCCAACTCTTATTTTCACCAATTTCAACTCGCCCTACTCCATACCTCATAATTTGCGATCGTCTGTCAGTGTACTTAAGACTGCCGTCTTCAAGTTTCTTCGGACCGCGGTCAGTAACATAGAGTATTTCACTTATAGCTGACTGTTTGTCAGGCCCAATGTTTTCAGAGGGGTATGGTGATTGATTATTATAGATGTTGGGAGGTTTTGGTAGATTGTAGGTAGACGAGCAAGCCGATACAGATATAGAAAATGCAAGTATCAGAATGAGTTTTAGGGCATTCATTTTGCAATCCTCTGATATCGCCTCATCATAAGAAACAAGCCTAAACATATCAGCACAATAGCCAAGGAATAAACACACTGCGGTGTCCCAAATGCACCCGGAGGACAAATGTCTTGGCCAAATATTTCAAGGCCTACCCCCATCGCCGCTAAAAGAAACTCCTATTAGGCGGTATTTCAAAATAGGAGAACGCGCGCAAATCGGAAATTCGTGAACGCGTTCCCCAACTTTATTAGGCGTTCTTCGCTCTGGATCCTGCGGTGACCAAAAGCGCAACCAAGAAAGATATACAAGCCGTAATAAAAAGCCCCGGACTTAATGGCGCATCTGCAGCTGCGGATGTAGGCGTGTAAATTCCTATGACAAATAGGTGGGTCATAATAGCCCCGCCGATAACCATGACGGCTAATGCGCCGCCTTTAAAACGCTGACCTAGCAATAGTAGCGCACCTGAAATGATCTCAAGAACGGCTGTGAAATATTTAAATTGTGGATCAATCCAACTCAACTTAAGTCCATACTTCGTGTCGAGGTTATTCTCCAATATCGTGAAAATCGGTACATCCCCAAAAATTTTCATTAAGCCCATCACGACCATGAAAAGTCCTAATGCGTAACCTGCCCACTTTGCAAATTTTACCATTTTGTCCTCCTAAAGATACTCTAAGTTTTATTTTTTACTAACCTTAAAAATAAGTAACTAAACTATCAAGAGCCCGTTGAATAGTAAAATATAATCCGGTTTTATTTTGAATACCTTATAGCTCAGTCTCAGTTTGTATCGATAGGGACCGTCTGATGCAGTGCTCAACGTCTTAAACCCCAATCATTCCTGCTCACTTTAAGAGGAGCCGAATTGCGACATAGAGAATTAAAATGGCTGTTAAGCGTTTTAGAATAAGCGGCTCAAGACGTTTTGAAGCCATCCAAGACCCAATCTGCCCTCCTATAAACACAGCTATGAGCAATGGCCAGTAAGGTACAGCAAGTGACAATAATTCCGTATCAGAGAGTTTCATGATCTGCCCTGTCAGTCCTGAAACTGAATTGACGAGAATAAAAAGACTGCAAGCCGCAGCAATTTTGCGCGGCGTATCCCACCGTAGGGCATAAAGAACGGGCGCAAGAAAAATACCGCCGCCAATACCAACAAGTCCCGACAACAGCCCAATAGCCCCGCCCGAAACTCCAGCGAGCCAGAGCGGTACAGCGCGCTTATCACTCGCCTGGTAAATAACGTCGCGCTGAAACAACAGCCTGAGCCCGCTGAGCAATAATGCACTCCCCAGCAGAACAATAAAAAGCGTCTCGGACACAGGCAATCGACCGCCCAACCAAGCGGCGGGAACGGATGCGGCCATGAATGGAAGCAGAGCCTTTACAGCCAGGTGCCCAGATTTTGAGAATCGCCATAGGCTGCCAGAAACGACAACAATATTACAGGCCAGAGCAATAGCAGGCAGGATACGGTAATCTGTGCCGTTTAAAACTAACAGCGCATTATATGTCGACCCGCCGCCAAAGCCTACAGCCGCGTATAGGGCCGCAATAATCAAAAAAAGAATTATGAAATAGAGCGGCATGGCACTGAAACATCTAAACGGGACATGCCCTTTTCGATATAGTGACTTCGGGCAAACACAAACCCTTATGTCGAATGGGCGGGTTTAAAACTTACAAGCAAAACAGCGGGAGATAAGAACCTACACAGTCCGATACGCGCCGAGCGATTATCCCAAAATCACGGGGAATTCAGCAGGTTTCGAAAGAACGGATAGTTTCTGTACTGTTAAATGTGAGGTAATCATATATTTCACAAAAGAACAAAACATAAACATTTCTTGACATTGACGGGTTTTTTCGCTTCTATGCGCATGAATCGGAGCCCTTTATGCCTAAGCCCTCATCTTGTTTTGTCTGCCAATCCTGCGGCTCTGTGCATTCCAAATGGGCGGGTCGCTGTGACAGCTGCGGCGAATGGAATACGCTGGTTGAAGAAATCACAAGTCAACACTCCAAGCCCTCTCGCAAAGGCGGCAAGAAGTCTCGCGGGATTGATTTCGTTGATCTGGGCGGGGTCAGCGCCGATGTCCCTCGCCTGCGCACGGGCATTGCAGAACTTGACCGCGTCACAGGCGGCGGGCTCGTGCCGGGTTCAGCGCTTTTAGTTGGCGGAGATCCTGGGATTGGGAAATCAACATTACTTTTGCAAGCTGTCGGAAAACTGGCTGCTTCAGGCCTTAAAGCCGCTTATATTTCCGGCGAGGAGTCCGAAGGCCAAGTCAGGCGACGAGCAAAACGCTTAGGTGTGTCCAACGCGCCCGTAGCCTTAGCAGCGGAAACATCGCTTGGCCCGATATTAGACGGCCTCATGGCGGAACGCCCGGATGTTGTTATTATCGACTCCATTCAAACATTATGGACGGATCAACTCGGAGCCGCGCCAGGAACTGTGGCGCAAGTGCGGGCCTGCGCTCAAGAACTTACCCGCTTTGCGAAAAAGCGAGGGGCCTGTGTTATTCTTGTCGGCCACGTGACAAAAGATGGCCAGATTGCCGGGCCCCGCGTGGTAGAACATATGGTCGACGCGGTGCTCTATTTCGAAGGTGACCGCGCCCATCAATTTCGTATTCTTCGCGCGCATAAAAATCGTTTTGGCCCCACTGATGAAATCGGCGTTTTTGAAATGCGCGAAAGCGGCCTCTCAGAAGTCCCCAACCCTTCGGCCTTATTTCTGGATGGCCGAGGAGAAGCCTCATCCGGCGCAGCTGTATTTGCAGGGCTCGAAGGCACGCGCCCCGTCTTGACGGAAATTCAAGCCCTCGTCGCGCCGGCCGCCTTTGGTACGCCGCGCCGCGCTGTCGTGGGTTGGGATAGCGGGCGACTCGCTATGGTACTGGCTGTTTTAGAGGCGCGCTGCGGGGTCAGCTTTGCGGGTAAAGATGTGTACCTCAATGTCGCCGGGGGGCTGAGGATTAATGAGCCTGCCGCCGACTTGGCTGTTGCAGCGGCTATTGCGTCATCCGCTTTTGATGTTCCCCTACCAAAAGATAGCGTCGTTTTTGGCGAGATTAGCCTCTCAGGTGATGTGCGCCCCGTCGGACGATCCGATGCACGCCTTAAAGAAGCCGCAAAATTGGGCTTTAAAACCGCCATTACAGCTAATCCATCTAAGAAACGCACAAAAAATGACAATGCAGCGCTGCCAATCATTGCAATCAAGGCTTTGCCTGATTTGATTAGCCGTGTAGAAGCCAGCTCAGAACGCGGCTTGGAAGACGATTCTGCTTGGGGATCGACCGTTAAAGCCGCCTAAAATGGTGAGACGCCCGCATGAGCATTGGTCCTTGGGATTTTAACGGCTTTGATATTGTCGTACTTGTGATTCTGCTTATTTCTCTGCTTTATGCCGCCAATCGCGGATTGATGCGGGAACTAACCTCAATCTTAGCCCTGTTTATTGCCGCCTCTGTCGCGCTCTTTGTTTTCGGGCGCTACCGTTTTGCCGCGCAAGATATGATATCCCCTTCATGGCTGGCCGACGGAGCATTAGGACTAGGCACATTCGCTCTCGCTTATATGATTATGGTCTTTCTGCTCAGCGGCATCGTTAAGCGACTTAAGGGTAAAGAGATTGGCCTGATGGATAGACTATTTGGCGCAGGGTTTGGCGTGGCGCGAGGCCTTGTGGTAGCCGCCCTTGGTATGTTGCTTCTGACCTCCCAATATAGAGCCTCTCAAGACGCGCAAGAATTCAAAGACTACATTACGCAAAATCAAAATGAATTTTCGCCTGAAGTGCTCGAAAAGATGCCGCGCTCCATGAGGGAACAATTAGAAGCCCCGCCCGCAGAATTGCCGCCTATGTTAGAGGGATCTACCTTCTACCCGATGCTGGCAAAAATTGGGGATTGGATACAAGCCCTGCCTTACGCAAAAGCAAAATCTTATGCTGAGCGCTTAAAAGAGGGCGACGTTGAAGGCGCAGTAAATCAAATCGGTGAGGAATTTAAGTAATGTCCACGAACATTCAAAACCCAAGCTGCGAATTTGATCCCGATGAGGATAAAATCAAAGAGGAATGCGGCGTCTTTGGCATTTTTGGTATCGACAATGCGGCCTCTATGACCGCGCTTGGCCTTCACGCGCTGCAACATCGCGGTCAAGAAGCTTGCGGCATCGCCACAAGTGACGGCGATACTTTCCACACAGAGCGTCACTTCGGCCTGGTCGGTGATAACTTTACAGGCGGTGACCCTTCCGAACGCCTCCCCGGCTTTGTCTCTATAGGGCATAACCGCTATTCAACAGCGGGCGGACAAAAGACGCTTCGTAATGTGCAGCCGCTCTATGCGGAACTTCACTCTGGCGGCTTTGCGCTGGCCCATAATGGTCACATCACAAATGCCTATACTATTCGCGACCAACTTAACGAGGCTGGTGCACTTTTCCAAAGCACTTCTGATACCGAAGTTGTTTTGCATCTCATCGCGCGCGCAAAAAGCGGTGAATTTATTGACCGCTTCATCGCCGCCATCCGTCAGGTCGAAGGCGGATACGCTTTTGTTGGCATGACCAAAGATACCCTTGTCGGCGCGCGGGACCGTTTTGGCATTCGTCCGCTTCTAATTGGCCGTCTTGGTGACAGCTATGTGCTCGCCTCTGAAACTGTTGCGCTGGATATGATTTCGGCTGAGTTTGTGCGTGAGGTCGACCCTGGCGAAGTTGTCGCTATTAATGCTGACGGCATTCGCTCATTCCGTGCCTTCCCTAAAGCCGAACCTCGTCCCTGCATATTTGAATTTGTTTATTTCGCGCGCCCTGACAGTATCGTCAGCGGCAAGTCCGTTTATGAAGTGCGCAAACGTATGGGCCAGAGACTAGCCCAAGAAACACCTGCTGAGGTGGATGTCATAATCCCTGTCCCTGATAGCGGCGTTCCCGCAGCCTTGGGCTATGCCCAGGAAACGGGAATTCCTTTCGAGCTTGGCATTATTCGCAATCATTATGTCGGGCGCACATTCATCCAGCCCACGCAGCAAATTCGCGATATGGGCGTACGGCTTAAGCACTCTGCCAATCGCGCCATGATTGAAGGCAAACGCGTTCTGCTGGTTGACGATTCAATCGTGCGCGGGACGACCTCGACCAAGATCGTGCGGATGATTAAAGCGGCCGGCGCGAAAGAAGTTCATTTCCGCTCCGCCTCTCCGCCTATCAAACATCCTGACCATTACGGCATTGATATGCCGACGCGAGAAAAACTGATTGCAGCTAATTATTCGCTCGAAGCCATGACTGAGATGCTCGAAGTTGATAGTCTCGGCTTCCTCTCAGTTGAAGGTCTCTATTGGGCGATGGGCGAAGAGTACCGCGCCGCAGATGCCCCGCAATATACAGATCACTGCTTTACAGGTGACTATCCAACACCGCTGATTGACCGCGATAGGAAAATGCTGGACGGTTCCAAACAACTCTCATTCCTCGTGGAAGTGGCTTAAACCAAATGTCTGATAATTTTCTAAAGGGCCGCGTCACCTTAGTGACCGGCGCGTCTCGCGGTATTGGTTATCAAGCCGCTCTTGCCCTCGCCAAAGCTGGATCCCACATCATCGCAACAGCCCGCACGCAAGGCGGACTCGAAGACTTGGACGACGCCATCAAAGCCGAAGGCGGTGACTGCACGCTCGTGCCTATGGATTTAAAAAATAGTGACGGGATTGATCAACTTGGCAAAATCATCAATGACCGCTGGGGGCGTCTGGACGGGTTCTTTGCCAATGCCGGTGTCCTAGGCGACATGACGCCTGCGCCGCATACTGTTCCCAAAAAGTGGGACGACATTATGGCGGTCAATGTTACCGCCAATTACCGTTTTATCAGATCTTTAGACCCTCTCTTGCGGGCGTCAGAAGCAGGCCGGGCTGTCTTTGTGACCTCCGGCGTTGCCCAAACACACCGCGCCTATTGGGGCGCATACGCCGCGTCCAAAGCTGCGCTTGAAGCCTTCGTCTCCTGCTATGCAAAAGAATCTGAGATTACGGCCTTAAAGGTCAATTTGCTCAATCCCGGCGCGACGCGCACCGCCATGCGGGCAAAAGCGGTACCGGGCGAAGACCCTAAAACCCTACCTGACCCAGCAGATTTGGCGCCGCTCATTATGGAGATGCTCTCCCCCGATTACGCCGCCAATGATACGATTGTGACCTTCCGAGACACGGATTACTTCAAAGCCTAATTTTCCAATACGACGCGGTATCGCGCTTTGCCAGATTTCAAATGAGCTATCGCGTCATTGATGTCAGCCATTGGAAAATAATCGACCATGGGTTTGATGTCGTGACGCATGCAAAATTCCAACATCTTGGCCACCATATGCGGCGCGCCCGTATCTGACCCGCCAACGGATTTTTGGCCTGTTATCAATTGTCCTGCAGAAATGCCCATTGGCTCTCCGACCATACCCACCGTGATAAGGCGGCCTTCAGGGGCCAACGCGCTCATGTAACGGTGCCAAGGCAAATTCACATTTACGGTTGATAAAACCATATCAAATTGACCGCGCAAGGCTTTCAGAGCGTCCTCGTCTTTGGAGTTCACAACCCTATGCGCCCCAAGCTCTCTCAGTTCTTTTTCTTTATCCATGCTTGTTGTGAAAGCCGTAACTTCGCAGCCCCAAGCTTTGGCAAACTGCAAGGCCAAATGCCCTAAGCCGCCAATTCCGACAACGCCGATACGGTCTGTTGGTTTTAATCCGAAATCCATCATTGGCGCAAAGACGGTGATACCTCCGCAAAATAGCGGCCCGGCAGAGCGTGCGTCCATACCATCCGGCAGAGGCACAGCCCAAATGTCTTGAACACGAATGCGGTCTGCGAACCCGCCATGACCGCGAATAGTCGAAACACCTGATGTGCAGCGTTGATGGCTTCCCGATAAGCAGGGCGAGCAATGCAAACAGCTTTCGCTGGTCCAACCCACACCCACAGTCTGTCCGACTTCAAGGTTTTTTACGTGCTCGCCAATATGGGTAATAGTCCCGATAGCTTCATGGCCGGCAATGAGCGGATATTTGCTACCGCGCCAATCATTATTGATCATGGACAGATCTGAATGACAGACCCCGCAAGCGGTGATGGCAATTTCAACCTGGTCATGCGCTAACGCACCTGGATCATATTCAAACGGCTTTAGCTGTCCTCCAGCTTCCATGGCGGCATAGGCTTTGATATCTGGCATAGTTGTTTCCTTTTTATATCTATGCCTTGGGGCCGTGATAAGTTCCAGTTTTCTGTTGATTTTATCATGTGGTTTTTATTTGGCAGTTATCTTGCACCCTGACTCTGTCCTGATTATATGAGCCTAACCGTTAAACCCGAGAGTGATGATGAGATATTTCCTAACCCTAAGCTTGGCAGCTATCCTGGCATTATCCGCCTGTAACCAAGCGGCAGACACACCCGTCGAGGCCAACCCATTATCCAAGACTTATCCTGTCGCGCTACAGAAAATCGCGGATGGCGTTTGGGTACATACCTCTAATTACTTAGTGCCGGGCCGCAAAGCTGTGCCGTCTAATGGATTAATTATCGAAGATGGCGACAGCCTGATTATGGTCGATACGGCGTGGGGCGAAATGTTGACCCAATCTCTGTTAAATACGATTGAGGCGGACATCGGTAAGCCCGTCAAAAAGCTCGTCATTACTC
Organism: Hellea sp.; assembly: GCA_028224375.1. Classification (GTDB taxonomy): domain Bacteria; phylum Pseudomonadota; class Alphaproteobacteria; order Caulobacterales; family Maricaulaceae; genus Hellea. Next base: position 17,363 of record JAOIVW010000005.1, on the reverse strand, counting down.
ACCACCACCCCGACCGTTTAGCGGGTGTCGATGTCATGGAAATAGAGGGCGCGGAAGTTTTCACGCACCCTCTGACCCCCATCAAAGCACTCAAAGCAGAATTCCCTGTTCCCAATACCTCTGTCGCCGCTCTGAAAAACCCTGGTGCCCGTACGAAAGTGGGCCCCATAGAAGTGGCCTATCCGGGTCCCGGCTATGCAGAAGAAAACCTGGTCGTTTATGTCCCAGCTCAAAAAATTCTCTTTGGCGGCAGCGCTATTCTAGGCGCTGAAGCCAGCACTTTGGGTAATTTAAGCGATGCCAACCTTAAAGCGTGGCCTCAGACACTTAATTGGATTAAAGCAACTTACCCCGACACGCAGACTATTGTCCCCGCCCACGGGAAAGGCTCTGATCTTATTCTGATTGATAAAACACTCGGCATGATTGCCAAAAAGGTCAATGCGGATGCGGAAAAGGCTAAAGCTGACGCGGCGACAGAGAGCGAAGCGCCCGTAACGCCTTAAGGTCATCCACATCGATTAAGGTGCGCAAATGATGCACTGTGCCGTCAATATTGGCCTGAACATCCCTTAGTGTATCTTCATGTGACCACCGCACATTATCAAAAACCTCTGCCTTGACGGGGGCCCTCATCCCCATCAGCCAAAACCCGCCATCATCGGCAGGGCCAAAGACAGCGGGATGTTTTTTGAGGGATTTGAAACCATCGGCTATATCACTGCGCGTGACCTGCGGACAGTCTGTTCCAATGACGATGACGGGTCCTACGCCTCGGAACGCTGCCGCAAGGCGTGGAGATAGCGAGCCTTTTGCTTGGGGATATTGCGGCAAGCCCTGCCATTCAGGCACAGTGCCAATCGCCCGTACAGGCGTCGCCATGATGACAGTGTCCCAGCGCGGGTCTTGAACATTATTTATGACTTTAGAGAGCATGGTCCGATAGAGCCGGTGGGCGTGAACCTTCCCGATATCGGCGGCCAAACGTGTTTTAGCTTTGCCCATGGCCGGAGCTTTAGCGAAGATATAGAGGCGAGGTTTCACAGATTGTCCCTATAACGTTTTGCCAAAACTTCAATATCTGTTCCCGCTCGATAGGCTTTAAGAAGGTCTAAGTTTTTAAGCCCCTGTGCCCAAATGCCTTCGTCATCATATTTAGACACATCGACCCGCATATGGCCTTTGAGAGAGCGCAGGGTTGTTCGGCCCAACCGAGTTTTGATTCTCGTAATTAGCGCTACATCTTCAAATAAGCTCTGCTCAGGATAACCGCCCAATTCCTCATAGATGGATTTAGACATCAGCAGGCCTTGATCCCCATAGGGCAAACCCCACCACTGACACCGCATGCCCACCCAAAAGTCCATAATGCGAGGCCAAAGACCTTTAGCCTTAGCGCGATATCTAAAATAGCCAATCGACTTAGGATGGCGTGACATATGTCGAGCCACCGATTCTCGCCATTTTTCAGGCAATTCATTATCTGCATGTATAAAAAGAAACCAACTCGCATCCCCAGAGTGACGCGCCCCTAGAGCGAGTTGTTGCCCGCGTCCTTCAGCCCCCATAGCTAATACAGCTCCTTTAACAGCAATATTGAGCGTCTCGTCAGTGGATCCACCATCGGCCACAACTATCCTGTCTGCCTGTTCTAATTGCGACATCAGCATAGCGAGATGATCCGCACAATTGAGCGTAGGTATGACAACACAAAGCATAAGACCTTAGACCCCGCGTCGGTGTTCCAAGCAATAAAAAACCCGACCAAAGAGCCGGGTTTTTAAAACAATTTTGTGAAAGACTTATTTAGGCTCTTCTTCCAATACAGTCTCTGTTTCTTCAACGACTGTTTCAATACCGTCAACATTCGTTGCGAGATCTACTTCAGTGGAATCTATCTCAGCGACAACCGGCTTTGGCGGGGCCGGTACTAATGTAATTTTGCAGAACGTGCCGTTAGATAGTGTATCGCCATTACAAGTCGACACACCGAGCTGTTGCCCATCATAAGCTTCATCGTCACGATACTCTTCGGGACGGATTTGCACGAGACACACAGTTGCGCCCTGTACGTTGAAGACTTCGCCGCCTTCATAATCACAATCTGCAGCAGATGAAACCTGCGCGAAAGCTGGTGCCGCGAATGCTGCGACGGTTAAAGCGGCGGCTGTAGCTGCCAAACGTAATTTACCCATGGTTCACTCCATTATTCCATTTGAGGCCTTTTATCAGACCTTATTTGCCCTAAAAAGCCCTAATCACATAAAAAATGCAGGATTCGAGCCAGATTAAAAATTATGTCAAAATTCACTCCCGATTTTTCTTTCGAGCGCCAATGTTTCGGTCCAGTTTGCGGCGTTGACGAAGCCGGACGCGGACCGCTTGCAGGGCCAGTTGTAGCCGCAGCGGTCATATTGACGCCAGCCAGAATCCCGGAAGGTCTGAATGACAGTAAGGCCCTATCCCACAAACAACGTGAACTCTTGCTGAACGCGATAGAGAAAAATGCACTTATTGGCATAGGTATTTCAGAGCCCGAAGAGATAGACCGTATCAACATATTACAGGCCAGCCTTATTGCCATGGGCCGTGCCGTTTTAGCCCTGCCAGAGCTGCCTAACATGGCCCTGATTGACGGGAATAAACTGCCCGACTTGCCCTGCGAGGCGCAAGCTATTGTCAAAGGCGATTCGCGCAGCCTCTCCATCGCGGCGGCCTCAATCGTCGCTAAGGTGACTCGTGACAGGCTTATGGTTGAGGCGGATACGCGCTATCCTGGATATGGGTTAGCCGGACATAAAGGCTACCCGACCAAAGCCCATATCGAGGCGGTCAACACTCGCGGCCCCTCGCCTATCCATCGCAGAAGCTTCAAACCTGTGCGTTTGGCGGCCCTGAAATAATCCATAAGCCTTGTATTCTGGCGCGGTGAGCCTAGTTTAACCTTATGCCCACTGTCACCCCGCTTAAGACCGATAAGAATATGTCAATGTGGCAACCGCATCGGCCTGACCGTCCTGAGAAATCAGAGGGCGGTAAGCGCTTTCGACTTGTCTCTGAATTTGAGCCCAAAGGCGATCAACCTACCGCTATTAAAGAGCTATGCGAAGGCCTGTCCTCCATAGAACGAGACCAAGTCCTGCTCGGCGTGACAGGCTCGGGCAAAACCTTCACCATGGCCAAAATCATAGAGCAGACCCAGCGTCCCGCTCTGATTATGGCCCCGAATAAGACGCTCGCCGCCCAACTTTATTCTGAGTTTAAGAGCTTCTTCCCTGATAATGCGGTGGAATATTTTGTCTCTTATTATGACTATTATCAGCCCGAAGCTTATGTCGCGCGCACGGATACCTTCATTGAAAAAGACAGTTCGGTAAATGAGCAGATTGACCGTATGCGCCATGCTGCGACGCGGGCGATTTTGGAGCGGGATGATTGTATCATCATCGCCTCCGTGTCTTGCATTTACGGTATCGGCTCTGTGGAAACTTACACGGCGATGACAATCGACCTCGTCAAGGGGCAAGCCATCGACCCCCGCGAATTGATGAGCCAACTGGTACAGCTGCAATATACCCGAAATGACCTCGCCTTTCAGCGCGGCATGTTTCGTGTGCGGGGTGATACAGTTGAGCTTTTCCCCGCCCATTATGATGACACGGCGTGGCGCTTTGATTTCTTCGGCGACGAGATTGACAGCATCACAGTCTTCGATCCGCTGACAGGCAAAACCATTAGCAATATCGAAGCTGTTCGCGTTTACGCCAATTCGCATTATGTGACGCCTCGCCCTACCGTCCAGTCTGCCATGAAAGGAATAAAAACCGAGCTGAATACGAGGCTCAAACAGTTTGAGGCCGAGGGCAAACTGCTTGAAGCCCAACGCATCGCCCAGCGCACAGAATTTGACTTGGAAATGATGGCCGCGCAGGGATTCTGCACGGGCATCGAGAACTATTCGCGTTACCTTACGGGCCGCAAGCCTGGTGAACCGCCACCCACGCTCTTTGAATATCTGCCTGAAAATGCGCTCCTCTTCACCGATGAGAGCCATGTCACCGTGCCTCAAATCGGCGCGATGAGCAAAGGCGACTTTAACCGCAAATCGACCTTGTCCGAGCATGGGTTTCGCCTGCCGAGCTGTATCGATAATCGCCCGTTGAAATTCGAGGAATGGGACGCCATGCGCCCGCAAACCGTTCATGTCTCCGCCACACCCGGCGATTGGGAAATGGAGCGCACAGGCGGCGTCTTTACCGAGCAGGTCATTCGCCCCACAGGTCTGATTGATCCGCCTGTCGAAATTCGCCCCGTCTCGCTCAACGGGGCCAGCCAAGTCGATGATGTCATCGATGAAGTGCGCAAAGTTGCGGCCAAAGGCTTCCGCTCGCTCGTAACCACATTGACCAAAAAGATGTCCGAAGACCTGACGGAATATATGCACGACCAAGGTATTCGCGTGCGCTATATGCACAGTGACATCGACACGCTGGAACGCATCGACATTATCCGCGATTTGCGGCTCGGAAAATTTGATGTGCTGATTGGGATTAATCTGCTCCGCGAAGGGCTCGATATTCCTGAATGTGCTTTTGTTGGCATTCTCGACGCTGATAAGGAAGGCTTCCTACGCAGCGAAACCTCGCTCGTGCAAACCATTGGCCGCGCCGCCCGAAATAGTGAAGCTAATGTGGTGCTTTATGCGGACCGCGTCACGGGCTCCATGCAACGTGCCATGGACGAAACCGACAGAAGACGGGCAAGACAAGTCGCCCATAATGAACTTCACGGCATCACCCCCAAAACCGTGCTGCGCGGCGTCGCAGATATTGTCGGCGACAGCGCCGACGCGCAAAAAATCAAAGACGACGCCAATCGCTACACCCCAAGCGGTCAGCTGAAAAAGAAATATCTCGAAGCCGCAGAAGACCAAGCCGAATTCGTCGGCGGTGGAAATATTATCGCGGTCCTGGCAGATTTAGAGAAGCGCATGTTCGAAGCGGCCGAGAATTTAGAGTTTGAGGAAGCGGCGAGACTGCGCGATGAGATGCAGAAGTTGAAGGGGGATTAGAATGTACTTTATGCCTGCTCCAGAGCTTGTTTCCGTGAAATGTCCGCAATGTGAGCAGCATGCTACATTTAGAAAATCAATTGGCATAGCAAACGTAGAGAAGGTCAATCGTCCATACTTCGAAAAATCAAAAGACTTCGATACTTTTTACACAAAACATTACGGAAGATATCAGTATGAAGTGTGGTATGATACTGGGCTTGGTAACAATATAGATAATATTAGAGATCTTCCTGATGGAATTAATCCTAAGCACTTCAAGCCATCATCTTACAGCTGGCCTCTTAGAAAATACTCACGCGGAGTTATAGCTTGCAATCACTGCACTCTTCGTCGTCGAATAAATATAGATTGGCCAAAACAAGCCTATTTCACCGTCGAGTACAAAGGTAAAGTTTTGTGGGCTTATAATCGCGAAATGGCTCTAGCAATTTTGGAGTATCTTAAAAATTCTTCTCGAAAAAAGTTATCACAATCCGCGCGAAATCAAACGTCATATGCGTGGCTTAGTAATTTACCTACTGTTTTCCAAACTAAAAAAGCCACACCTACTGTAGTTAGGAAACTCGAAAAACTTTTAGGATAAAATATCCTGTTGAGTTAACGCATTCATCGGTTCCACTAAATCCACCACACAGCATTGTTAATTGAATTCTCACTAACGCTCCCTTACATATTCGCTATGAATAGACGTTATCTCATATCCGGGGCTGCTTTGGCTTTGCTTTTACCTGCCACCGTTCTAGCGCTTGGTAGAGGCAACTCTGCCCTTGATAAGACACATGCAGGTATTTTGAAAACTTACCCATCTGTCTCTCATATCTCGCCAAAAACGCTGTCAAAAACTACAGATGAAGCAACGCTGCTATTTGATGTCAGAGAACAGAAAGAGTTTCACGTCAGCCGGTTGGATAAAGCTCAACAGGTCGACCCTTCTATATCCGTGGAAGATTTTCTCAATCAATTCGAACAGGATTGGTCAGGAAAAACAGTTATCTTTTATTGTTCAGTCGGCGTGCGCTCTTCCATTCTGGCTAAACGGCTAGACGTGGCTCTGCGCGAAAGAGGCGCTGCTAACATTTACAATCTGGAGAGAGGCATTTTCGGATGGCATAATGCGCGTCTCAGACTTGTCAATGATAGCGGGCAAACTGAGCATGTTCATCCCTATAATGCGTTTTGGAAACGGATGGTAGATCGTAAAAAATTAGCGCGATACGAGCCCTAAGGGCGGACCAGTCAGGCTTGACGTTAAATCACACCAACCCCTTATCTGTCCCACACACTTTATCCCAAAAACGGAAGTATAATCCGTAATTGCCTTTGACCTTTGTGTAGTATTCGTTTGGACACCGAAAAAACCAATCTGTCCGCTAGAGCCTTAGCTTCACTTCCGTAAACTTTATAATAAACATCTTCCGCTATAGGACTCGTTAATGAAGTAGAGTTTTGGGTATGGACAGCGTGGACACATTTTTAGAATCCTATGGACGCTACGCAATAGAGTTTGTGTCCTTTCTTGGAACCTCCACCCATCGCCTGTTTTTTCTCTTCATTCTGACAAGCCTGGGCACAGCCTATGTGCTTTATCGCCGCCGAAAAAGCGCGGATAGTTTTATTGATTTTCTTTTTCCAAAATCGGTTTGGTCAAACCCGGCGGCTTGGCTCGATGTGCGTTATTTCTTCTTTCATGGCCTGATCGGACATTTCTTCCTATTTGGCGTTGGGACGGCCGCTTACGTAATCGGAATATTAATCGGAACAGGGTTCGCAGATTATGCAGGTATAGGAAACGTCTCCCCCTATAGCCCCATAGTCACATATTTACTGGCTGGCATAGCGTTATTGCTTGTGACCTTGGTCAATGATTTTATGGCGTTTTATATCCACTATTTACAACATAAGATTCCGCTTTTGTGGCAATTTCATAAAGTCCATCACTCCGGGGAAGTCATGCACCCTCTCTCTAACTACCGCGAACACCCTATCGATAATCTGGCCTATAAACTTATTATCAGTTTGATCACAGGGATTACATGGGGGCTTATTTTGTTGGTGCTAGGGTTCACGCCGAACTCGCTTAATATTATTGGTCTATCAGTTTTTGCCTTAAGCTTTAATCTTGCAGCTTATCATTTACGGCATTCTCACATATGGCTAAAGTGGCCCGGCATATGGTCGAAGATCTTTGCAAGCCCTGCACATCATCATGTGCATCACAGCCGCCATCCTGATCATCTTGATAAAAACTTCGCTTTTATCTTCCCGTTTTGGGATGTTCTTTTCGGCTGCTATCACATGCCGGAAGATGATAGGGATGTAGAATTTGGAATTGTCGAAGACTCTTCGGAGTTAAATTCTTGTGTGAATTTTTATGTCATCCCATTTAGAGATGCTTATCGCCTTGTTAAAAAAACAAGCAAAACTAAAGTCGCTGCCATCGACGCAGAAGCTTAAAGCTACACCAAACCTTTATCAGTCCCACACATTTTATCCCAAAACCGGAAGTATAATCCGTAATTGCCTTTAAACTTTGTGTGGTGGAGGTTGTGGTGACTGGCGGTGATAATGTGCCTTCCCCACCATCCTTTGATCCACCGCTCAGGATAGACTTCCCAGCCTGCGTGATTGAACACCGCGTTGATAGTCATAATCATCAACAGCGCGAGAGCTGTGCCGACATGGATGGGAATGAAGAGCGCCATGACGGGGAGCAACCAGGCCGCGCTGACGGCTTCAATCGCGTCAAAAGAAAAGCTGGCCCAAGGCGTCGGCTGAACGGAGCGGTGATGGCCTTCATGCGTCCATTTAAATAATTTGCGGTGATGCATAATTCTATGGGTAAAGTAAAACCATGTGTCCTGCGCGAAGAGATAGATAAAGGCGCTGACAAACACCCATGCCCACCCGCTTACGCCTTGGGGCACGCCCGCATACATCGCCGTGCCGCCCGCTTTCCACATTTCCAAAACAATCGCGGCAGGCGCGGCATATATAAAGGCGGATATGGTGGAGAGTTTAATTTCATTGCGGATCGTTTCGCGGGTCGGCTCGCGTTTGGACAGCCGCCGTGCTTTAACCTTCTCCGCAGGCCGGCTCCACAGCGCCCAATGGATCGGCCAGACAATCAGAAAATATCGGCCAATAATAATCGCCGTGAAAGCGAGATAGGTAATGAGCGTTTGCCCAAGAGGTATTGGCCAACCCTCCATTAGGCGCTGGCGTCGAACCAATCCGTAAAAGCCGTAATTTCATCTGTGCTCATATGCAGGCCAAGTTTCGTTCTGCGCCAAAGAATGTCTTCTGCTGAGGTCGCCCATTCATGATTGATGAGATATTTCGCTTCCAGTTCATATAGGCCCGCCCCGAAATGCTGGCCAAGTTTAGGCGCGTGGTTGCCGTCTCCGAGCACTATCGTAATGCGCGTCCCATAACCATGGCAAAGGCGCCGCAACAGATCATCGTCCAAATCAGCATAGCGTTTGCGCATGTCAGAGACGAAAAGTTCAAAGTCCGCATCAATTAAATCACCGCCTGGCAACAAGGCCGTTTCCGTCCAATTACTGGTTTTGTAATTGTAATACTTATCCAGCTTTTGCATTGCATGTTCAGCAAGCCTTCGAGACGTCGTTATCTTCCCGCCATAAACAGACATAAATGGCGCATCGTTAGTGAACTCTTCGATATTTAAAACATAATCACGCGTGACTGCAGACGCATCTTCGTTCTTATCATCAAAAAGCGGACGCACGCCGGCATAATCCCACACCACATCATCAGGCGAAATGTCGTTCTCGAAATACTCAGACGCGGCTTCGCAAAGATATTTAATCTCATCTTCGCTAATTTTTACTTTGCCTTCGGACAGCTCATAAGGTTTGTCTGTTGTCCCAATCAGCGTGTAATTATGCTCATAGGGAATAGCAAAAATTACGCGGTTATCTGCATTTTGGAACAGATAGGCGTGCTTACCTTCAAAGAGTTTCTTTGTGACGATATGGCTTCCCGTTACGAGGCGTATAGATTTTTCATCGCCGTTATTTGGTTTTTCGGGGCGCTTTATCTTCTTGAGAACGTCATCCACCCATGGTCCTGAGGCGTTGACAATCCCATTGGCTGTAACGGTTTGAGTTGTGCCGCCCGCCTTAATCTGAACCTCATAGCCATCATTAATAGCCTCGACGCTTTGCACTTCTGTGCGCACGCGAATATCTGCGCCGCGATGCGAGGCATCCAGCGCGTAAAGCACCACAAGGCGCGCATCATCAACCCAGCAATCAGAATATTCAAATCCCGTTTTAAAGCGCGACTCAAGCACCCCCAAATGCGGGGCTTTATCCAGCTTAAGCGATTTTGACCCCGGCAACATCTCGCGCCCGCCAATATGGTCATATAAAAATAAGCCTGTGCGAAGCATCCATGCGGGGCGCAGGCCCTTATCGTAAGGCAGTACAAACCGCATCGGCCAAATAATATGCGGGGCTGAGCGGAGCATAACTTCACGCTCGGCCAGCGCATGACGGACAAGATTAAATTCATAATATTCTAGGTAGCGCAGGCCGCCATGAATAAGCTTGGTACTGGCTGAGGAGGTATGCCCGGCCAAATCATCCCGCTCACACAGCAAAACTTTCAGCCCCCGCCCCGCCGCGTCCCGCGCGATCGCCGTGCCGTTAATGCCGCCGCCAATTATCAATAAATCATACATGCGCTGTTCCTAACAGATTTAGACGCGCCGACCAGTAACAAATTGACCGCACCCCGACTGCGGTTTAGTTTGCCCGCATGAGCACAGTTATCCTCTCCATTGATCAAGGCACCACCAGTTCCCGCACACTCGTCTTCTCGCCCAGCGGTGAGGTCTTGTTCACAGCGCAAGAAGAGTTTCCGCAAATCTATCCCGATGACGGATGGGTAGAACATGACCCCGAGGCGATATGGGAGACGACTTTAAAAACGCTAAAAGACGCCTATCAATATGCGAAGGATAAAAAGGCCGAAATCGCAGGTGTCGGCATTACCAACCAACGCGAAACGACACTTGTCTGGGACCGCGAAACAGGGGATGCGATTTACAATGCCATTGTCTGGCAAGACCGGCGCACAGCGCAAATCTGCCGCGATCTAAAAACCAAATATGATGAGGCTGACCTAACCGCTAAGACGGGCCTTTTGCTCGACCCTTATTTCAGCGCCACCAAAGCCGCTTGGATTTTAGACCATGTGGACGGCGCACGTGCCAAAGCCAAAAATGGCGAACTTGCCTTTGGCACGGTGGACAGCTTCCTCATCTGGCGGCTTACAAAAGGGGCGTCTCATGCGAGCGATGCAACCAATGCGAGCCGCACGAACCTGTTTAACATACACACGCAAGACTGGGATGATGAACTCCTTGAGCTATTTGATGTTCCCGCCTCTATTTTGCCCGAGGTCAAAGACTGCGCCGATGATTACGGCATGATTGACGCGGAATGGCTCGGCGAGACTATCCCCATTCTCGGCGTCGCGGGAGATCAGCAAGCGGCAGCCATCGGGCAAAGCTGTTTTGAGACAGGCGATATAAAGAGCACTTACGGCACAGGCTGTTTCGTAATTTTGAATACGGGGACAGAGTGCGTAACCTCAAAAAACCGGCTCCTCTCGACGGTGTGTTACCGCCTGAAAGGCGAGACAACCTATGCGCTGGAAGGCTCCATCTTCATCGCAGGGGCTGCTGTACAATGGCTGCGCGACGGCATCCAGATCATTAAAGAGGCGTCTGAGACTGAGGCGATGTGTGAAAGCCTCGACTCTAATAAAGGCGTCTATCTTGTCCCCGCCTTTACGGGCCTTGGCGCGCCGCATTGGGACCCTGACGCAAGGGGGGCCATATTTGGCCTCACCCGCAATACAGGCCGCGCTGAAATCGCGCGAGCGACTGTCGAGTCCGTAGTGTACCAAACCTATGATTTGTTCCAAGCGATGAGTGAGGACGGCGTGACCCCAACCTCGCTGCGGGTAGATGGCGGCATGGTACATAATAGCTGGATGGTTCAGCACCTCTCAAATGTGCTCGACATACCCGTCGACCGCCCGAAGGTGTTAGAGACGACCGCTCTGGGCGCGGCTTATCTTGCGGGATTACAAGCTGGGCTTTACAGCTCACTGGAAGAAGTCAAAGCCAATTGGCAGGCTGAAAAACAGTTCGAACCCAAAATGGACGAGGAAACCCGCAAAGGCCTGTTGGCGGGTTGGAACAAAGCTGTGAAAAAAGTTCTGACTTAACAGCAAATTCAGGCTTTGCCTGACACAAAACACACGCTATAGACCGCTCTCAAACCAGTGGGGGGATAGCTCAGTTGGTTAGAGCCACCCGCTCATAACGGGTTGGTCGGGAGTTCAAGTCTCTCTCCCCCTACCACTAACTCAAGAGATCTTTGCGGACTTTGATAAATTCAGTCCCGCACCGCAATTATTGCCTCGATATAATGTTACCCCGTCATCGTCACAGGTCTTGTTGTTACGCGGCAAAGGCCCGGGACAGCATCAGGCGTCATATTTTTAACGCTTGAGGATGACACAGGCGTCTCAAGCATCATTGTGCGGAATACAATGTTTGAAAATTACCGCGCCGAAGTCATGGCTGGAGGGCTTTTACGCATTCATGGAACTTTGCAGCGAGAAGGCATTGTCAGGCATATCATCTCAGAAAGTATTGAAGATGTGTCATATCTTCCAGATAACCTTGGCGATGGCACTGATAATATCTATCTCGCTCACGATAATGCCGACCACGTTCGAAGTCCTGTAGACTTCTCAACAACATTTTCTAGAAACCAGAAAACATCTCACCTGCCTAAACCCACAAGATTTAAAGAAAAAAATGACCGCTCTCGCGACCGCAAAACTGTGTCTGGCTATTATGCACACGGCTCTAGCAATCACCCCAGATCACAAGCAAAAAAGTTGTTTCCGAGTTGCGATTTTCACTGAGAAATTATAGTAGCGCAAATTTTATTGATAATTATCAAAAAGGTGTGCTGAAATCTTTAAACTTAGGAGCTATAGAGTCTTTATCAGATAAAACAGCCTCATTTTGATCTATACCCCAGTCTATTCTTAAGTCTGGATCATTCCAAAAGACGTTACCGTCACATTGCGGTGCGTAATAATCAGTGCATTTATATTGGACGATGGAGTTTTCTTCTAAGGTCAGAAATCCATGAAGAAACCCTTCAGGCACCCATAACTGCGCGTTATTTTCAGCAGAAAGTAACTGTGTAACGTGCTGACCATATGTGGATGAGTTTTTCCTTACGTCGACCGCTACATCTAGTATCGAGCCTTGTATGCATCTTACGAGTTTGCCTTGAGCATGAGGAGGACTTTGATAATGAAGTCCTCTCAATGTGTATTTTGATACAGAAACGGATTGGTTATCTTGAACAAAGACCACGTCATGGCCTACTGCCTCATTAAATGCAGAGCTCTTAAACGTCTCCATGAATACGCCTCGGTCATCCCCAAATGATCGCGGCACAATTTTGATAACATCGTTTATTTTCAGGTTTTCAAACTGCATTATTTCATCCTTCATCGCCAAACTTATACTGAGCGAAGTCCTGACACAGCGCGTCGCCATTTCAACAGCGCTCATCCTTCTTGGGGTAGGATTAGCTACGGTATCAACCCCAAAAGGTAAAGAATCCTAAAGGAGTAACCAACTTACTTACACTCATCATTTTTCAATGATTGCCGTAAACTCATTACTACCAAGCACCTGACCAAAAACTCTAACTTTAGAAAAAGGCACGATTCCCATCTCGATTAAACAATTTAAGATATTGCTGAATGATATCGGCGTAAACTGCCAAGCATGTACATCAATATATGTTTTACCGTGTGCGTCATAAGTATGAAGAGCTGAAGAAATTTTTTTAGAATTCAATTTTCTAACTTTTGTTCTGTCTTCTTCGCGCTGAGCGGCTTCCCAGTGTTTTTGAGGGTCGTTATGCACTGTCAGTGCAATGTGTTCGATAACTGATCCGACCGTATGTAGTTTACGTTTTTCATAAAAAGCATTGAAGATATCACTGACTTTTGTGTTTCCTAAGGCAGCGTCGAAACAAAATTTCGAGTGTGGCACAATTAAAAAATACTTACCTGTATCATTCAAGATTTCGGCAACACTTCTAAAATGGGAAATTAAATCAGTTTGATGTTCGATATTATGAGAACTAATTACAGCATCAAATTTTTCTTCGACAATTCCTAAATCCCCATGTTTAGACACGTAGTCTATATGAGGTATTTCATCGATAGAAATACCAATGTCTTCTGCTCGTTTTATAAGTTTCGTTTTTGATAAAACATCAAAATATTTAACGTCGTCTCCTCCTATTAAAGGAGAATTAAATGGTCCTAACTCTAAAGCCTTTTCAGGTACAATCTTAATGAGTTCTGCTCGGGAACAATATTTAGAACCTGCCCGCCCCTCCCAATATCCATGTAATGAATAATGGTCATATAGCTGTTCCTCAGTAAATGTTGATAAATCTGGATATGTAGCTTGGTAAAATTCGAAATCAACTTCAATTAAATCATGTAACTTTATGAAATCATTCTCAACTTCAGATGACACTTCATATCTCCAGATAAGCTCATTTAAATAAACAAAAGCATGAATTTATAGCAATGTATAGCCTAAACTAGGCCAAGTAGAAGACGTTGCAAAGCTAGGGGCACATCACCTAACCCTCGAATAGTGTCCATTACAAATAAGTGAACACTATCGCGGGATATGGTCAGGCATGACAAATGGGTTCGCGAAACGATTACAATTTATATAGTAATTTTTTATCATCAACCGTTTCATGAGGCATCTTAAGTTTAACATGATTTCGCGTAATTACACAGAGGGTAATGTTATGTAAATCGGGTTCGCTCAAAAATCTATAAATCCTGTAGCGATTTGTTTTTCAGGAGGTAGTATTTTGAATGCATAAGCATCTAGTAATCTATGGAAATAACCAGCATCGCCCTCTTCCACTAACCATGTTACTCTGGCGTTAAGGGCATTTTTTTTATAAGGCAAATAACCTGAAAACCAAACTGCCAAGTCAAGCTATACAATTACCTAAGGATACGAATATCAAAATTTTCATGACGCAGCGTTAAATTTGGTGAATAATATGGGTCCTTATCCAACAAAGAGCTCCAACGTCGCAACATCGTATCTATCTCAGAATTGAACCTAGCAATCTTTTCAGGATTGTCTTCTTCACCCCTGGAAATGCTTTCATAGTGATATAGCTCCGCAAAAGGTGTGTAGAGATTCAAATAACCAGCTTCTCTAACCTTCAGACAGAGGTCCACATCGTTGAAAGCAACTTTCAGTCCGACTTCATCGAGCCCACCGACAGCGTCAAAGATTTCACGCCGCACAAACAGGCAGGCTGCAGTAACCGCAGATACATTATGCAAGACTCTGGGACGAGAAAAATACCCGTAATCGTCTCGTCTATAATGCTTATGGCCATGACCCGCAACGCCGCCAATACCCAAAATAACACCAGCATGCTGAATCGTATCATCGGGATAATAGAGTCTCGCACCGACACATCCAACTCGGTCTTGCCACGCCCAAGCTGCCATTTCCGTGACCCAGCCGTAGGACGTTGCCTCGATATCATTATTGACTAAAGCCACGATATCTCCGTGAGACTGCGCCACGGCCCAATTATTGATTGCAGAATAATTAAAGGCGTGAGGATATCTTAGAACTCGCGCAATACCGCAATCATTTAGCATATCGAAATATTTGAGAGACTCGGGATCTTCTGAATTGTTGTCGACCAATATAATCTCAAAATCAGGGTAATTATCTTGCATGTAAATTGAACTAATACAATTCTTGACCAAATCAGCCCGGTCTTTTGTCGGGATAATGAAAGAAATGCTTGGAATTTTTTTGGGCAGATGAGGAATGACACGCAAGTAGGGCAGACCCTCAATTGTTGTGGCGGTCGCGTTCATGTCACGTCTTTTTAGGTGATCCTGCAAAGCCCGCAGGCCCGCATCAACTGTATAATCCTTTTCACCTGCAGCTAAAGCAGTGGAACCTTCAATTGCCAGCCAGTGATAGAGCACTTTGGGAATATGGATAATCTTTGCATCATCTTTAACTAAATCCCAAATGCGTAAGTTTAAATCATAGTCTTGGCTGCCTACAAACTCCGATTTCCATCCTTTCACGGCTCGAACATTTTCAATTTTGTGAACCGTAAGGTGGTTCAGATAATTCATCGATCGAAAAAGCTCCGGTGAAAAATTTGGTTTGAAATGCGGCCCATAACGATTGCCAGCTATGTCTATTTTGTCCTCATCAGAATAGAACACCTCCCCATTAGGATGATTGTTAATAGCAAATGCCATTTCGGCCAGTGCATCTTTTGACAGACGGTCATCATGATCAAGCATGGCCACCCAAGACTGTGTAGCCAAGTCAAGTGCGCTATTGGAGGCTTCTGAGATGTGACCGTTTTCTAATCTGTGAACAACCTTAATTCTTGAATCACGAGAAGCCCAACTGTCGAGTTGTTCCTGAATATGGGGGGCCGTCGATTTGTCATTAGCGATGCACAACTGCCAATGAGGGTAAACCTGCTCTACCACACTTTTAATTGCCTTATCCAGCAAGTCTGATTCTGTATTATACACAGGCATAATCACACTGAAACCGGGTTTGGTTTTGAGCGAATCAATACGCTCTAAAAGAAAAGGAGTGTCACGTTCAGACTGAAACCCGAAAAGGTCCTGCCACACAGCATAACGATCTTTTTCGCCTTGGGGTTCAGTTTTCGGATTTATAGAGACGAAGTTCTGTCCCTTAAGGAGTGACAGGCCCGAACGCTTAATTCGGCCCCAGTTTCCTAGCGGATCCTGCACGAATAAGCGCCAAGCTTTCATAGCCGCAAAGACGCTAAATTCGAAACGACTTATATGCTTGAGTTCCACATCAGATGTTTTGAAGTCACCACGCTCATCTGTAGGGTCGAACCTAATCCGGACGGGAGCGGAGTGCAAATAAACCGTCCCCTCGAAGCGGCCGTTATGGATGTGAAACAGTTTGGTTGCTTCCAACTCATTGAAACCTTTGCCTAAATCAAAATAAATCCAAGGATAAACCCATTTATCAGCTTCGATTGAGACTGAAACCTGATACCATCCTTGATTAAGGTCATCGGTGACGTCGAAGATAAATTGCGGGTCATTATCAGTCGAAGTCCAACCTTCATCCAACGGCTCCAAGCTTGAGCGATCATCCGACGCATTTGGACTAAAATAAAGAGGTTTCACAGCAACAACGATTGTTAAAAGTTTCAAAAAAAGACTGTTTGCAGACAAAGCATAATTACACAACCCTTAGCAACATTTTGAGCACGAACATAGTCGGATATCATGCGCACTACTTAGGCTCAAGACACCTTGTCCTATACATTCGTAATGCGGTGATAGGATGGCTTAGCATTAAAATTGATGATGCCAGTGGCTGTGGCCGCTTCAGTCGGCAAAATCTTCAATACCATAGCATCTAGCACTCTGTGAAAGTAACCTGTATGATTTTCGTTACGACCCGTCACACCCGCATTTAAAAAATATGTGCCGGGGTTTAACACCCAGTCGACATGGAACGACACTTGATATCGGCTACCAGCTTTTGCAATCGATAACTTAAGCCCTTCTTCAAAATCTGTTGCTGCACCACCAAGATCCACGCCTTGTGTAGTCTTAATCATCATTCCAAAGCCCACATCCTTCACCTCATTGGCGAAGCTGACAATGTATTTATAAATATAGCGCTCTCCGGTTGTAAGATTATTTACCGGTCGACCATCTTTTGTCGTAATCATGATATCACTAATTGTAACGCCATGCTGCTCATATTCGATCCTGCTCGTCGACATTAAATTCGGTTCCAACCAACTTTGGCTGAGGTTCTCCACCTCGGGAGGCATTTCTTGCCCTACGTCAATCATGTCGACTGCCGGCTCTAACTCTTCATCCCACCCATTCATTTGGAGTATAGCTTCACGCACAGGTTCCGACTCCGATACCGGCAAATTGACGAACCGTTGATATTGGCTAACGACCTTCTTGGCTTGCCCATCGAGCAAAACATCACCTCGGTCGAGCAAAATCGCGCGGTCACAGAGCTGTATGATTGTCTGAGCTCCGTGCGAAACAAATAGGATGGTAGCCCCGCGAGCTTTTATCTGTTCGATACGGTCAAAGCACTTACGCTGAAACGCTT
>JAOIVW010000049.1 GCA_028224375.1 Hellea sp. | reverse complement strand
CAGCCTAGTTTGGAGCGATGCCTTTGGAGAGACTGCTTCCAAATTGCTTCCAAATTTTTCGAGCAAATTAAGTGAGGCGCTTTGAGTGTCTATAACTCATTGATTTTATTGAGAAAAATGGTGCCCCCACACGGACTCGAACCGCGGACCCCCTGATTACAAATCAGGTGCTCTACCAGCTGAGCTATAGGGGCACTCTTATTGCTGATTAGCGTGGCGTGCTTTAGCCCTGCGCGAGAGCTCTTGCAAGTCTGAAAATGCCTGTTTCGTAAAAAATGTCAGGGGGCATGTCCGCTTGCTTTTGGCGTAAAACGGGCTTGGCAGGCGGGGGAGGTCTGTTATGGGTGCCTATGGCCGTTATTAAAGACATGTTTGCGTTTTTGCGCTCACCCACTTTGCAAAAGGCGCGCAGCCCTCTCACACCCGATGCGGTATTAGACCTTATCAAGTTGCTGGGATTTTGTTTCCTGACGCTATTTGTAGCCGGGCTTTTCATGGCCGTAGTTTTTAATATTGGCGGCGTGACCATGCCAGAGCCTGCGGATGAGTTTTCCGAGATGATATCAGTACTCATGGCGCCTCTCATTGAGGAAATATTGTTTCGCTCTTGGCTCGGGCGGGGATGGGGGGTGATGGTGGTTGCGCCATTGCTCTTGGGTCTTGCCGCTCTGATTGTTATTGCAGGTGCAGAGGCTTTGGCCCCTGGCGTTAAAATCACCGCCGTGGTGACTGTCACTGTCGCGCTGATTATATATCTGTTTCGCTATGCGGCTCTGCGCAAGATACCGGGCGTTGTTGATCGCGCCGCGCGCAAAGTTTTCCCCTATGCCTTTTGGGGAAGCTGCATCGCTTTTGGCCTCATGCATTTGGCGAATTTTCAGGGCGGCGATATGGGTCTTTTGCTGCCGCTTGTCGTGTTGCCGCAATTTCTCATCGGCATTATATTAGGCTTTACACGTATGCGTTATGGGCTGCTGCCGGCCATGATATTGCACGGCGGTTACAATCTGTCTGTTCTGACATTCTTCACAATGCTGAGCCAAGCCGCGCCATAATTGCGGGATTAGCCCTCGCCAATCTCTAAGGCGTCTTTCCCGCGAAAAGCAGACAGAATAAGCCCTGCTAAGCCATATCCCACAGCAATATGGCCAAGGTCTAAGATATCACCGCGAAAGCTTTGACCTTCATAGAGCCAGCTATAAAGCATTATGGGGAAAGCAATAAAAGTCGCCGTGACTAGCACGACCTCCAGGCATTTGCGCCAGCGGCTTGCTCCTGCCCAATTGATCAGCCAGTTTAGGCCAAGGACTTGCGCGAATGTGATAAGCAGTCCGTAAAGATACATCATAGGCCCGAGTTTTTCATTGCGGGCCAAAGCTTCGGCTTCGGTTATACCGGCCATCTCCATCCATGGCTGCGCGAAAATAAGTCCGTACCAAAGAGCGCCGACGATGTAGAATGCGAGTGTAGCAGCCAATAGGCCAAGAATAGATGTGTTGTGAATTTTAGGCATTTGCCTCTCCCCTTACTGTTCGGCCGTTTTCGGCTCTGGCGTGATCTTATCAAATAAGTTGCTTTTTTGCAATTATTCTAAATGGCCGGTTTTATATGCGGGCTATTCTTGGCTTGCGAATATATGAGGGGGCGCTAGAACGCGCTCATGTCTAAAATACTCATCACCTCTGCGCTGCCTTATATTAATGGCGTCAAGCATCTTGGAAATCTTGCGGGCTCTATGTTGCCGGCCGATGTTTACGCGCGGGCCATGCGGCTCATGGGGCATGAGGTGCTCTATATTTGCGCCACGGATGAGCACGGCACGCCCGCAGAGCTAGCGGCGCAAGCGGCTGAGGTTGAGGTTGCGGCTTATTGTGAGCAAATGCACGAGGCGCAAAAGGCGGCGGGCGAACAGTTTAAGCTCTCATATGATTATTTTGGCCGCTCCTCCGCCCCGAGCAATCACGCGCTCACCCAGCATTTCGCTCATGTGCTTGAGGAAAAGGGCCTGATTGAAGAGCGCGTCTCGCAGCAGGTTTATTCTAATGCGGATGGCCGCTTTCTGCCTGATCGTTATGTCGAGGGCACATGCCCGAATTGCGAGTTTGAAAAAGCGCGGGGCGATCAATGTGATAATTGCGGAAAGCTGCTCGACCCTATTGATTTGATAGACCCTTATTCAGCCGTGTCAGGGTCGAAAGATGTTGAGGTGCGCGATACGAACCATCTTTATCTTAAGCAATCCGTGCTGTCTGATGACCTTCGCAAATGGGTCAATGCGTCTGAGGGTTGGCCGCCACTGGCCAGCTCTATTGCGCTTAAATGGCTGGATGAAGGTTTGCGCGACCGCTCGATTACGCGGGACCTGAGTTGGGGAATTCCTGTCACGAATAAAGATGGCAGCATCCGCAAAGGCTTTGAAGGCAAGGTCTTTTATGTGTGGTTCGATGCGCCGATTGAATATATCGCCGCGACGCAGGATTGGGCAGCAGAAAATAAGACGGAATGGGAGTCATGGTGGCGCACGGATAAAGGCGCTGACGATGTTCAATATGTCCAGTTCATGGGCAAGGATAATGTCGCTTTTCATACGCTGTCCTTCCCGACGACAATTATCGGTTCGGGCGAGCCTTGGAAACTCGTGGATCAATTAAAGGCCTTTAACTGGGTGACCTGGTATGGCGGGAAATTCTCGACGTCGGAAAAGCGCGGCGTCTTTATGGACCAAGCTTTGGATATCGCGCCGTCTGATTACTGGCGCTGGCACCTGATTGCCAATGCGCCTGAGAGCTCGGACGCGGCATTTACGTGGGAAGAATTTCAAGCGTCGGTCAATTCCGACCTGGCCAATGTGTTGGGTAATTTCGTCAACCGTATTACGAAATATGCGGCCGGTAAATTTGACGGCAAAGTGCCAGCGGGCGGCGAAAACGGCGAGGCGGAAGACTGGCTTGTCAAAGAGTTAGAGACGCGTATCCCGCAACTTATTAGCTATTATGAGGCGCGCGAATTTCGTAAAGCGATGGCGGAAACGCGGGCCATTTGGGCGGCGGGGAATGAATACCTCACCCAAGCCGCGCCGTGGACACATTATAAAACGGATGTAGACCAAGCCGCTGTTGGCGTAAGGGCGGGACTGAACTTGGTCGTGCTGTTCGGGATACTCGCGCAGCCTATTATTCCTGATGCGGCGGAGAAGATACTTGCGGCAATGAATATTCCCGAAGGTAATCGCACCTGGAATTTTGGCGGGGCGGAAAGCATTGCACAGCTGATTGACGCGCTTCCTGTTGGGCTTGAAATTGGCGCGCCGGACGTTCTCTTTACGAAAATTGAAGACAGCGATATAGAAGCTTGGACGGAGCGTTTTGGCGGCGGGCAGTAAGCGCGATGCTGCGTCCCGGCCAAGCAATTTACTCAGCGTTAAAGCGCAGTTTCGATTTTAAAGGACGCTCACGCCGCTCCGAATTTTGGTGGTTCAATGCTTTCTTAATTTTGGGTGTCATGGCTCTCGGCATGATTGAGCTCTATATATTTCCCGCTGATCCGAACACTGACGTTTGGGGAAATTCAACACTTAGTGGCTTTAAGGCGTGGCTTAATAATTGGAAATATTATGGACTTAGTACAGCTTTCACCTATTTAACATTACCCGCTTTTACAACAGTGGCTATACGCCGACTGCATGATATAGGACGGCGAGGGTGGCCTGTAATCATAATGGTTTTTGCCAGCGAAGTTTCCAATTTTTTCGTTATGACTACAAATAGTGACACTCTGTATAATTCTAAGGACCTGATATCGGCGCCGACCTCAATCTCATATTGGGGTTTTATTTCGCCTTACTTTATTGCTTGGGCAGTAATATACTTGGTTTTCGCGTTATATCTAATATTGTCAGCGCTGCGCGATAGCCATCCAGGTGACAATTCTTATGGCCGCAGTCCCAAATATGATTCAGGCCCGTCTGTTTTTGATTAGGCGCGGCTTCGCTTAAACAGGGCGGCTCCTGCCACAATGGCCACACCGATAAGCGCGGACAGTCCGATAATTTCGGTTTGTGGGGGCTGCGTGAAGGCTTTGAATGACAGCCACGCTAATCCCCAGACAATCGGAAAGGCATAAGCGATATTGCCCCCGCTGCGGCGCGTGATGAAAACCGCCCAGATTAGCGCGATGCTGAGCATGAAGACATTGGGGATGATAGGCTGTATGGACGTCCCGAAACCGCTCACAACAATCGGTGTCCAGTTGAGAAATATGGCGAGCGAAGTCCAGCCGGCGATGAGGCTAATCGGGAGCCAGACCCATAACCGTTCCGTTTTATTTAGGGACGCTTTTTCGCGCGTGAAAATCAACATGGCTTTGACGAGACAGAGCATGGCGGGAATAAAGATCAGCGCTGTGCCCCAACGCGCTAGCAAGGGGCTGCCCCATCCTGAAAACAGCGCCCAGATACAGACGCTTAAAAACCCTGCAGCCGTCCACCACCCCGTTTGGCGGAAAATGGCGCGGCTACGATTAGACTTGAGGCCTTGCACAATCGCATAGCCGATACAGCCGATAAAAATTGGCAGCCAAATTGAAAACGCAATGCCGTAAGGCACCAGCAAACTATTATTGGCATCGGAAAATTCTTTAGCCGTGCGGCCCCACTGCGTGACTTGTGGCAGGGTGGATAAGATCCACATCATGGGCGCGGCGACAATATTAAGGCCTTGTCGTAAAATGTCATTATTCTCAGAGTTCATAATATATATAGGACGCAAAAGTTACAGAGAGTCAATATTTCTGCCACGTCTTTTCTTTTTCACAATTCGTTTAGGATAAGCGCGACAATTTATATTTCTTTCTTATTTTTCACGACAACAGAGTCCTATCTGTGCTAAAAACTGAGTCCAATTATAAGAAAGGCCTTCCATGCAAATTCAAATTGTCTCCAAAGGTATTGATGTCTCACCCGCGCTCAGCGAGCGCATTTCAGCCCGCATTGACGAAATGATGGATAAATATATTCACCGAGAAGGCGAAGCCCATGTCTCGGTCAGCAAGGAAGGCTCCGGCTTTAAGACGGTCTGCTCCATTCATCTACCTTCGGGCGCGACGATGGAAGGCCAAGGCAAAGCACCTGACGCTTATGGCGCTTCTGATGAAGCTCTGGAACATGTAGAGAAACGTCTGCGCCGCTATAAGCGCCGCTTGAAAGATCACAGCCAGCAAGCCAAAGCCAAACAAGGCCTTATGTTCGTTCTGGAAAATCCTGTGCGCGAGGATGATGCTGAAGATCTGGAGTCTGGCGGCAAGGATGAGCCTATTATTATCTCTGAAAAATCCAGTAAAATCAGAACCTTGACCCCCGGCATGGCAGCGCTTGAGCTAGGCCTGGCAGACACAGGTGTCGTTGTGTTTCATAATGCCAAGCATGGGGGCATAAATGTCGTCTTTAAGCGCTCTGATGGCAATATTGGCTGGATTGATCCCGCTAACGAGACATAATTTTCCCTTTGACTCAGACGCTGTAATTCGTGGTGTCGCTTTGGTTGACCCCGTCTCTCTTAGGGCGTAAGGGGGCGGCGAAATCAAATCTATAGGGATATAAAGCCCTATAGCGCGCAGAAACAACGAAGTTGAACATGAACCAAGACACCCTCTTTCACGCTGATGGCGTGCTATGTGATATACATGTCAGTAGCAAGAAACAGCTATTCCAAGAAATGTCTTCCAAATTATTGGGGATGACGGCTTTTGAAGGCATTGATATTGCGTGCCGGGATATCGTATCTGCGGCATCAGAGCGAGAACGCCTCGGCTCAACGGGTGTTGGTACGGGCGTTGCTCTGCCACATGCGCGTCTTGAGGGTGTTGACCATGTTCATGCCGTCTTTGCCCGCCTTGACACCGCCCTTGATTATGACGCGATTGATGAGCGCCCTGTGGATTTGGTCGCGCTTTTAATCGCGCCCATAGACGCAGGCGGCGCGCATTTACGCGCGCTTGCCAAGGTTTCGCGTATGCTGCGCCGTGAGGATATGCGGGCTCGCCTGCGCGCCGCGCCAAATGCTGAAAGTCTTTTTACGATTCTGACGGAAAATCAGGCTGCCGATACCGCGGCTTAATCAATTCCGCCATTGCCCGTATCGACGCGATCTGTCATAAAATTATCATGCGATGAGGTTAGCTCGCACAAAAACTTGGAGTTAGCCTGTGCCTAATGATAATATCTCTATGAGTGGAGAGCAGCCTGATATGAGCCCGGACAGCAATAAGCGCTATTTTAACAGAGAGCTGTCTTGGCTGTTCTTTAACAGCCGCGTGTTGGAAGAAGCTCAGAACCCAGCTGTGCCTTTGTTGGAACGTGTTCGCTTTCTGTCTATCTCGGCCTCTAATCTGGATGAATTTTATATGGTGCGGGTGGCAGGCCTGCGTACGCAAGTCCTCGCTGGGATGAGCGAGCCTAGCTTTGATGGTTACACGCCGAGACGCCAATTAGAGAAAATTGCCAAACGCGTGCGCAAGATTAAAAAAGCCCAAGGTCAATGCTGGCGTGAGCTCTGTAAAGCTTTGAGCAAGGAGAATTTGAACGTCAAAGCGATGGCAGAGCTGTCTGACGGTGAGCGCGAAGAATTAGCGCTTTATTATGCTGAAAACATCTTACCGCTCTTAAC
>JAOIVW010000048.1 GCA_028224375.1 Hellea sp. | reverse complement strand
CGTCTTTGGCCCTGCAATTGGAAACTAATGTCGGAGCTGCCGAAGAAATTGCCTTTGACGACATCCAAGTCAATGGGACGGTTGCGGGCGGTCTTATCGACGGAACGCCCAATAATGATAATCTCAGAGGCACACTTGGCGATGATGTTATAAACGGTTTGGGCGGAAATGATACGCTGGCAGGTTTTGGGACTAACGAGACAGATGGCGGAAATGACACGCTTAATGGCGGCGACGGGAATGACCGTCTCTTTGGCCAAGGCGGAGACGACATTCTGAATGGCGGCAATGGTAATGACCAGCTCTGGGGACAGCAAGGCGCTGACACGCTCGATGGCGGCGATGGCATTGACGGAGCCTATTACATCAATGCAACAGGTGGTGTGGCGCTTAACGTTGAGACGGGCGGTACAGCGGGCCATGCCGCAGGCGATACATACACGAATATTGAGCGCTTCTTCGGTTCCCGATTTGACGACACGCTTGATGGAGCAGCCGATAACGACTTACTCTATGGGCAAGCGGGCGATGACATACTCAACGGGGCTGGTGGTAACGATCTTCTTGTCGGCGGTTTTGGCGCGGATACTATTAGTGGCGGCGACGATAATGACACGCTCCTAGGCTCACAAGGTGAAGACATTCTCAATGGCGATGCGGGTAATGATAATCTGCGCGGCGGAGCAGATAATGATACGCTTAATGGCGGTGATGGTAATGATACGCTTAATGGCGGCTCAGGTGCTGACGCTTTGGATGGCGGCGCAGGCCTTGACCGCGCTATTTACACCTCAGCAACAGCGGGTGTGGAAGCAGACTTAGCGGATGGCGGTCGTGCCGGCGATGCAAATGGCGACACTTATAACAATGTCGAAAATCTTTACGGATCTTTCTTTGACGATATCCTTATAGGAGATTCCAACAACAACCTATTAGTTGGGCTTGCAGGAGATGACGTCTTGGACGGCCAAGGTGGCAATGATCGACTGATTGGGAGTGCAGGTGACGATACGCTAGTAGGCGGATTAGGCAATGACATCCTTATTGGTCAAGACGGCGCTGATATATTTAACTTCTCTGGTAGTTCTGGCCAAGGTGAACTGGATCGCATTATCGACTTTGAAGATGGTGTCGATATGATTGATCTCGTATTCTTTGGAAATGTAGACGGTTTTAATGACCTAATTCTCACCCAAGTTGGCAACCATGTCCGTGTCGAAGAAGACACCGATGCTACAGGAAGCTCCAATGATGCTGCGTTTTTCGTCAATAATATAATGGTCGCAGATCTGACCTTTGATGATTTCAGAATAATCACTTCGACGCCAAATACACAAGAACCTCTCGCTGATGACTTTGCTAAAACCGAGTCACTCTCGGAGTCTTTTGCGAATGTTGATGTAAGTAATTTGCCTATAACCCTCATTGATGGACAATGGGAAATTGCGATCGACGATGCATTTTATGACGTCTTCATCTAAACCGAAGGCATATTGGGCAAAAAGAAAAACCCGGTTTTAACCGGGTTTTTTTATGCCTAATGATCATATCCTGGATTGGTTCTGGCGAGCTTACGCATGAGACCCGGCCAGACGAGATTGTCACCCATACCCGGCACAAAAGCTGCGGCGCCTTGCATATAGACCTTATCACCCATGTCTTGCGGTTCTTCTATGAGGTGCTCTTCACCGCCAACAGATTGTGCAAAAATTTGAGCCTTACAGGCATTTTCCAGAAAATACATGCGCAAGAAAGCCGTCCCGCAACTTGGGCCAAGCGTTAAAGTGCCATGATTACGCAACATCAATAGGCTTTTAGTGCCTAAGTCTTTCACGATACGATCACGTTCTTCGAGCTCAAGCGCGATACCTTCATAATCATGATAAGCCAAATCATTATAGACTTGCATGGCCATCTGTGTGTAACGGCGCAGGCCTTTTTTCTGAGCAGAGACCGCCATACCATAAGGCGTATGCACGTGGATAACACAGATCGCATCCGCCCGCGCCATGTGAACAGCGGAATGGATTGTAAACCCTGCGGGGTTGATGAAATAAGGTGTATCCTGACAAACCTTCCCGTCCATATCGATCTTGACCAAGGCTGAGGCTGTCATTTCGTCGAACATAACGCCGTAGGGATTGATAAGAAAACGGTGCTCCATTTCACCTTTTGCATTGGCCTCATCGGGCAAGCGAGCCGAAATATGAGTAAATACTAAATCTGTCCAGCCATGCATGGCGCAGAGCCGGTAAGTCGCCGCGAGCTGCTTTCGCATCGCCCATTCAGCCTCACTCACCTTACCTTTCAGGCTCGGAACAGTCGTAGGACAAGGAATATTAAATCCTGCGTCAACTTGCATAGCAGATGTGTCTGGTTGGGCGTTCATTGAGACTCTCCTTATTTATATGCAATTATGCGCATATGACTCGGTTCTGACAAGGGCTAGCTATAAGGATAACTAGTCTCGTAGAAGTTCAGGCTTGAGCGTCGCTAAGAGTTCATGCTCTTCAATAGACAAAACGGTTTCAGGAACAACATAAGTATGTATCGCAAATACGACTGCCAAAGTTTCAGGCAAACGCCGAAATGTCTGGCGTTCGACTCGAATGTAACGCGGCGCAGTCGGGTCTATGGGTTTCGCTACGCCCTCACCTCGCGGCTGATGCAATTCGGGGTCGGTATAGATTAAAAAGTTTGCACGTCCCAAAGGCTGCTCCAAACGGATGGCCGAGAGCATGCGTTCAACAGTATGAGCGACAGGCGAAAACTCAGCAACAGGCGAATGAATACTGGATATGGAGCGGCCGAGTTTCTCGCGCACATCCCAGCTTGACGGAAAACACATCACAGCAGCGGTCAAGACGTGCTCGTCACCCTGCTTTTGTAGAATACACAAGTCTTCCTGAACAGTGAGCGCCGCCTCGATAAGCGGATGCTCACCTGATGGTACAACGCCGAGAATATCGCGTAATTCCTGACAGGCAGCTATAGCGCCATCTCTATGCGCGAACACTTTATCGCGTTGTGTAGTTATAAGCTCTCGGCGGTAAGCCAACTGAGCCGCATAGGTGTCTGACCGCGCGAGCCAATCCTCGACGGCGACAGGCTGCACACCTGGCAGCCGCGCCGTCTGCGGGTCCAGCCAAGCCTTTATCGGCAACTGTGAATTCAGGATCATATTTTGAGATTGCCAGAGCGGCGACGGACTGTCACTTTCTATAAAAGATAAAGGAGGAGAAAAATGAAGACATATATATTGGGACTTTCCGTGCTCTTAATTACGGCCTGCAATGCGGAGACCGCAACTGAAATAGCGGATGAGCCCAAAGCGGCGTTAACCACAGAAACATCTTATGATGCCCCCCTTGCTCAAGAGCTTGGTGCTGATGATTACGGGATGCGCAGTTATGTTATGGTTATCCTAAAAACGGGTCCCAATGATAAAACAATTGTAGATAAAGAGGAACGCGGCGAAATCTTCAAAGGACATTTCGCGAATATGAGAGCACTCGCAGAGAACAAGCACCTCGTACTGGCTGGACCCTTTGGCGACCCTGAAGGCATTCGCCGAGGGCTTTATATTTTCAATGTCAAAACTACTGAAGAGGCACAAAAGCTTGTTATGACAGACCCTGCCGTAAAAGCAGGTATCTTCACACCTGAATTCACGCCCTATTATGGATCAGCTGCGCTTATGCAGGTCAATGACGTTCATCAACGCATTGCCAAAGTTAATCCCGGCTAAAGGCAGCTCGCAGCTTCAACATAATCTATATCTAACGCTTCGCCAACGGCGGCATAGGTCAGCTGACCATGACAGACGTTTAAACCATTTAGCAGGTGCGGATCAGCTTTTAGTGCGGCCTTCCAGCCGAGCTTAGCAATCCGTTTTGCGTGAACTAATGTCGCGGCGTTCAGGGCATAGGTCGAGGTGCGGGAGACTGCGCCCGGCATATTCGCCACACAATAATGCACGACACCGTCTATGATATAAGTCGGGTCCGCATGGGTTGTGGCTTTGGAAGTTTCAAAACACCCGCCTTGGTCAATGGCCACGTCCACCAGAACAGACCCGTCCAGCATAGTCGGGAGCATGTCGCGTGTCACGAGCTTCGGTGCTGCCGCGCCGGGAATAAGCACGGCGCCGACGACCATGTCAGCTTGCGTTAAAAGGTTAGCCAAAACAACGGGCGTTGAGCGTACGACCTTTGCCTTAACGCCAAAGTAGTTGGATAAATCTTCCATGCGGTCATTGCTGCGCTCTAAGATGGTCACATCTGCGCCAAGGCCAACCGCCATTTGCGCAGCGTTAAAGCCCACATCACCGCCGCCAATAATGACGACTTTCGCTGGCGCGACACCTGGTACGCCGCCAAGCAGCACACCGCGTCCGCCGCCATCTTTCTGAAGGGCTTTCGCGCCAACTTGAATAGCGAGACGGCCTGCGACTTGGCTCATCGGCTTTAGCAGAGGAAGATGACCACTATCATCCGTGACCGTCTCATAGGCGATACAGACGGCTTTAGACTTAATCAAATCTTTAGTCTGCTCAGGGTCAGGCGCTAAATGCAGATATGTGTAGAGTATTTGGCCTTCGCGCAGCATGGCACGTTCGGCGGGTTGCGGCTCCTTGACCTTGATAATCATCTCGGCGCGCTCAAAGATTTCAGCGGCTGAAGACACAATCTCAGCTCCGGCCTTTTTATAAGCCTCATCAGAAGAGCCAATACCCGCGCCCGCTTGGGTCTCGATAATGACGCTTTGCCCGTCGTGAACGAGCTCAGCCACAGATTCGGGTGTCAGACCGACCCGATATTCGTGGTTTTTAATTTCCTTTGGAACCCCAATGAGCATTGTCTCTCTCCTTTATATCCACAGTTGAGATATCAAAACTAAGCCGAAGAGTATTCCGAAAACCTCTGGCCATATGTCGATTTATCCGTAATAAATATCATTAAATCAAAGATATGCAGGAAATATTCCTATGTTGGATACTATTGACTATAAAATACTCGACTCTCTGCAGAAAAACTGCCGACAATCTGTCTCTGAAATTGGCGATCATGTGGGTCTATCCCCCTCCGCTACTCACAGGCGCATCGGTATATTGGAAAAAGACGGTGTCATTGAGAGATATGCGGCGCGCCTAAGCGGTAAAAAGCTGGGCTATGCCATGACTTTTTTCGTTGAGGTCTCACTTGAGAGTCAATCCGAAGCTGTTCTAACGGCGTTTGAGAAAGCGGCCTTGGCCCGCCCTGAAGTTTTGGAGTGCTATCTGACTACGGGATCAGCTGATTATCTGATTAAGGTCGCCGCTCAAGACACTGAAAGTTATGAACAAATTTACAAACGCATCATAGCTGCCCTGCCCCATGTCAACAGGGTTCAAAGCTCACTTGTCATGAAGACGGTTAAGCGGTGGACGGGTTATCCTGCACGTCCTTTGTAATTTATTCTTCCCTGAACGTGTGATCCATAGCATCAGTGGCAGGTTTCAATAAATAACTTAAAACCGAACGACTATCCGTTTGCATAAAGCTCTCGGCAGGCATCCCGGGTAATAAGGTGAGGTTTTCAGGAAGGCGCCCCAATTCGCTTGGCGGAATTTCGATTTTCACAGAATAATAAGGCAAACCCGTAACCTGATCGATAAGTCGGTCAGCTGAGGATTGTATAACAAGGCCGTTCATTTCAGGTGTGGTGCGCATATTGAAAGCAGAGAGACGTACAGTGGTCTTCTGGCCCGGATAAATCTGGTCAATATCCGCAGGCTCGACTTGCGCCTCAATAATCAGGCGATCATCCGCTGGAATAATCTGCATAATCTCTTGCCCGGGGGCGACAACGCCGCCCACTGTTGTGACGGTCATATTGTGTACTTTACCTGTGACAGGCGCGATAACATCAATACGGCGAAGCTGATCAGACGCCGTAGTCAGCTGCTCTTTAAAGTCACTCGCCTCAGTGTCGGCTTGACGCAACTCCGTCAAAACTTCCGCTTGGCGTTCACGCTGCAATTGGAGAATTTGCACATTTGTTTCGGAGATGGAGTTGATAAGCCGCGCGATTTCTGACTGATGGTTAGCCACATCCCCTTTGAGCCGGAGTTCCTCACGTTCTAGGGTCAGGATAACAGGCTTAGCCAGCCATCCTTTTTCAACCAATGTCCGCTTAGCTTGTGCCTCTTCACGAATTTTCATCGCTTGGCTTTCCTTGGAACTTATCAGCGAATTTAGACCGTCTATCTGGTCTTTCGATTGCGCGATACGTTGCTTTAACTGCTCAACTTGGCCCGAGGCCGCTATACGGCGAGCCATAAACAGCTTTTCTTGGCCCAGCATTGCAGAGGCCACCATGGGATCATTTTCGGCCTTCATTAAATCTTCGGGCCAAGTAATTGCTGATTTCGAGTCGCGCTCGGCCTCCAAACGCGCAACGCGAGCCATCGTCTCTCTCAGGCGTGTATTGACCAATTCCTCATTCGCGCCAAGCATTGTTGGGTCGAGCTGCATAAGAACGTCGCCTTCTTGAACAACATCACCATCTTTGACGAAAATCTCCCCCACAATACCGCCATCCAGATGTTGTAATGTCTTAGGCTTTCCTTCCACAACCACAACGCCAGGCGCAATGACAGCTCCCTTTATCTGGGCGATAGACCCCCAAACGATTCCTATCCCAATGAGAAAGAATATGGCGATGAAGCCCATGCGCAGAAATTTATCATAAGG
>JAOIVW010000047.1 GCA_028224375.1 Hellea sp. | reverse complement strand
GACAGCATTTGTATAAATATCGCTATTGGGAATAACGGCTTTTTGCCCATCATAAGTTTTTATAATTGTGGCGCGGGTTTCAATACGGTCAACCGTGCCTTCATATCCCGTGACAGCGATTTGGTCACCAACTTCGAAGGGCTGGCGCAATAAAATTAGCAGACCTGCGAGCCAGTTTTGCAAGATATCTTTAAAAGCAAAGCCGATGGCCACAGAACTTACGCCTAACCCGGCAATCAAATCTCCTGGATTGAGTGTCGGGACAACGATTGTCGCAGCGATAAGAAATCCAAAGACTAAGATTGCCGCTTTAGCAAAACCGCCTAGAACTTCTCCCAAATTAGACCGTCCACGTGATGATGTTGTGCGAAAAATAACTTTCTTGATGAGAGACGCGATAAACCAGAATATCGCAAAAACGATAATTGAGACGATAATGTTTGGGAGTAATTTTACCGCGCCGTCGAGCCAAGCATCTATGCGCTCGAGAGCCATAGCGGGGTTAAGATCAACTTGTCCTGTAACATCTGCTGCTTGCGGTGCATCCTGAGCGGCCATAGAGTCCCCCATTCAATTATAATTTGCTAAAACTTCAAAAACTAAACGTCGTAAGTCCCTCTTCGTTCCCTTATTTAAAAGCAAGGCGCGGTTGGGACGTCATCTAAGTGTTGAGAGATAAACATAAAGCTGAGAAAATTTATACTCAGCGCATTGCGATAACGCTCTTTTGCGCTTATGCCCGCGGCAACAATATCTTAGGGAGTCGCATCATGAGCGATCAAAGCACGGCCCATCTCGGCAATTACTTTACACAGTCTCTAAAAGACCGCGATCCTGAGCTATTCGCGTCTATGCATGACGAATATGACCGTCAGCAGCATGAGATTGAATTGATTGCTTCTGAGAATATTGTCTCCAAAGCCGTGCTTGAAGCCCAAGGCTCTGTCCTAACCAATAAATACGCCGAGGGTTATCCCGGCAAACGCTATTATGGCGGCTGTCAGCATGTGGATGTTGCAGAGCAACTCGCGATTGACCGCGCATGTGAGCTATTTGGCTGCGGTTTTGCCAATGTGCAGCCCAATTCTGGGTCTCAAGCAAACCAAGGTGTCTTCCTCGCGCTGTTACAGCCGGGCGATACGATTTTAGGTATGGACCTCGCCTCAGGCGGTCACCTTACACATGGCGCGCCGCCCAACATGTCCGGCAAATGGTTTAATGCTGTTGCTTATGGCGTAACCGAAGATACAAACCTGATTGATTATGATCGTGTTGAAGAGTTGGCCGTTGAGCATCAACCAAAGATGATTATTTGCGGCGGCTCTGCCTATTCACGCCAAATCGATTTTGCTCGTTTCCGCGCCATTGCCGATAAAGTCGGCGCATATCTTCATGTAGATATGGCCCATTTTGCAGGGCTTGTTGCGGGTAAAACACATCCTTCGCCTTTCCCCCATGCCCATGTCGCGACAACGACAACGCATAAGACCTTACGCGGGCCTCGCGGCGGTATGATTTTAACCAATGATGAGAAACTTGCGAAAAAGTTTAACTCGGCCATTTTCCCCGGCCTTCAAGGCGGCCCGCTTATGCACGTCATTGCGGGTAAAGCGGTAGCCTTTGGCGATGCGCTTGAACCTGAGTTTAAAGCTTACAGCCAAGCGGTGATTGATAATTGTAAGGCCATGGCGCAGGCGCTTGTTGAAGCGGGTTATGCTGTTGTGACCGGCGGAACAGATACGCATCTCGCGCTTATCGACCTCTCGCCAAAAGGCGTGAAAGGGAATGCGGCAGAGAAAGCTCTGGGCCGCGCTTATATCACCTGCAACAAAAACGGCATTCCCTTCGATAAAGAGAAATTCACTATCACATCAGGCATTCGCGTGGGCTCGCCTGCGGGGACGACACGGGGCTTTGGCACCGAAGAATTTAAGTTAGTGGGTGAGCTGATGGCTGAAGTGCTCGATGCGCTTGCGGAAAACCCAAAAGGCAATCCCGAGGTTGAAGCGTCTGTGCGCGAGCGCGTTAAAGCGCTGACGGCGAAATTCCCAATCTACGAAGGCTGAGGCAAAGCATAGGTCACGGTCGCGCGGCTCGAGAGTTTGTCACTGCCTTTGCCTTTAATCTCAACTGAGATAACGGCGAGGGCGCGGCCTAGTTTCACCATTTTGCCGTCTACGCTGACGACGTCTCCTTGAAGGGGCCGCAGGAAGTCAATATTCAAATTTGAGGTCAACGCCATGGGGGTGATACCGAGACGCGTGAATATGACAGCATAAGCGATATGATCGGCTAGCGCCATTTGTGTCGGGCCAGAGACAAATCCGCCGGGACGTATATTTTGCTCACCTACAGGCGCTTCCATGATGACATGGTCGGGTTCAGCTAACGTTATATCGGGCAGGGCACCTCTATCTCCTTTAAAGTTTTCGCGGAAAAAGCGGTTCATATCTTCCGCTGAAACTTTACTCATGTCTGATAATCCCTGTATTTACATCAAGGGCTTAACCTATTTGCGCTTCCGCGCAAACGTGTTACTTAGCGCGCCATGCGTTGCCCATTTTGCAGTTCTGAAGACACACAGGTCAAAGACAGCCGTCAGGCCGAGGATAATACGGCTGTACGTCGACGCCGTCTTTGCGGGAAATGCGCAGGACGCTTCACGACCTTTGAACGTGTGCAGCTTCGCGAATTAACGGTTGTCAAAAAATCAGGCCGCCGCACGCCGTTTGATCGAGATAAGATGGCGCGGTCTGTGATGATTGCGATGCAAAAACGCCCCGTAGAGCCAGAGCGGATTGAACAAATGATAAGCGGCGTTGTGCGGCAACTCGAAAGCGCCGGTAATGCCGATATCACCTCCGATCAGATTGGGGCTTTGGTCATGGAAGGGCTCGCCAACCTGGATAAGGTCGCCTATGTGCGATATGCCTCTGTTTATAAAGATTTCCGAGCGACGGCTGATTTCGAGAACTTTATCGAAGAAGAAAAGCTGGACGCTGATGATGATTCCGCTGAGAGCGAAAAAGGATAAGGCTTGCAGCGCCCTCACGTCACATTAAAATTTGCGACCTCGCTAGACGGTAAAATCGCGCTGGCGAACGGTATGTCCGAATGGATTACGGGCGAAAAAGCTCGCGAAGAGGGCCGCAAGCTTCGTGCGCGTCACGACGCCATTGCAGTCGGCGCGAATACGGCTGTGTTGGACAATCCTCAGCTCACCACCCGCATTGACGGGGAAGCTAATCCTGTGCGCGTGATATTTGATACGCATTTGCGCTTATCACCAAAATCCAACTTGGCCCTTACAGCTAAGGATATCCCTGTCTGGGTGTTTAGCGCAGCAACAACAGGCGAGGCCGCTAACATCTTGGAAGAGCAGGGCGTTAAACTGTTCAAAGCCCCTGTCGATAACGGGATAGACTTGAAGGCGGCTTTGCAAATTTTACATGAGAACAGTATTAGCTCGCTCTTGGTTGAAGGCGGCGGTACTTTGGCAGCCAGCTTTTTAAGATTGGATGTTATCGATGTTATAGAATGGTTCCGCGCCCCCATCATTCTAGGCGGCGATAGCCGAGGTTCTGTTGGGGATTTGAACTTAGAAGATATGAACCTCGCTAAGCGATTTAATCGTATAAATATCAGAGAGTTAGGTGATGATGTTCATGAAAGATATGAGCGGATAATTTAATGTTTACAGGCATCATTACAGATATTGGCATCATCAAATCCATCACGCGCGGTATGGGTGGTGACCGGGGCGACGCTCGCTGGGGTGATACCCGTATGGATGTGACCTGCGCCTATGACACAGACGGTATCGATATCGGCGCGTCTATTTCGCATTCCGGCGCTTGTATGACGGTCATTGAGAAAGGCGCAGATTGGTATGCGATTGAAGTCTCTGATGAGAGTCTGTCCAAAACGACTATGGGCGATTGGACTGAAGGCACCAGAGTGAACCTTGAACGCGCTTTAACGGGCAAAGACGAAATGGGCGGTCATTTGGTGACGGGACATGTGGATGGTGTCGGAACACTCATTGAGATGAGCGAAATTGCGGGCTCGCACAAGCTGCGCTTTGAAGCCCCGCAGGATATGGCTTTTGGCATTGCGCCTAAAGGCTCAATCACGATTGACGGTGTGTCTCTGACGGTAAATGAGGTTGAAAATAACCAATTTGAAGTCAATATCATCCCGCATACGTGGCAAGTCACCACATTGGGTAATTTGCAGCTCGGGAGCAAAGTAAATCTGGAAATTGACCTCATAGCACGCTATGTCGCCCGATACTTAGCGCATATGAAAGCCTGAAATGACTGACAGCAAATTAAACGAAGCGACATTTGAAGATGTCTATAATCTCGCAACACCTGAAGAGATTATCGATGATGCCCGTAATGGCCGCATGTATATCCTCGTCGATGCCGAAGACCGTGAGAATGAGGGTGACCTGAT
This sequence comes from Hellea sp., assembly GCA_028224375.1. GTDB lineage: Bacteria > Pseudomonadota > Alphaproteobacteria > Caulobacterales > Maricaulaceae > Hellea. The sequence continues at coordinate 2,369 of JAOIVW010000047.1, read as the reverse complement.
TATCCCCGCCCAATTTGCGACGCCTGATGCGATTAATTTTATGGCAAAATTTGGCCGCGGCTTGATTTGCCTCGCCATTGAACAAGCCAAAGCGGATGTGCTGGGCCTCTCAAACATGTCAGCAGATAATCGCTCTCGCTTTGAAACCGCTTTTACACAATCCATCGAAGCGCGCGAGGGCGTGACGACGGGGATTAGCGCAGGGGATCGCTCACATACTATTCAAACGGCAATCGACCCCGAAAGCCGCGCCGATGATATAGTCTCGCCCGGACATATGTTCCCAATCATTGCCAAGGATGGCGGCGTGTTGGTGCGCACAGGACATACCGAAGCTTCTGTCGATATTTCGCGTATGGCGGGGCTCAACCCTTCTGCTGTGATTTGCGAAATTATGAATGATGACGGGACTATGGCCCGCTTGGATGACCTCGTGAAATTTGCGCAATTCCATGGCCTCAAAATCGGGACAATCGAAGACCTCGTGGCCTACCGCATGAAGAAAGATCATTTTGTCAAACATGTGGCGTCATCAGACTTCACCTCGCAAAATGGCGATGATTTTAAAATCCATGTCTATCGTAATTTCCTCGACGGCAAGGAACATGTCGCGCTTTCCAAAGGAGCGCCCAGCGATGATACGGAAACCTTAGTACGTGTACATAAGGTCGATTTTGCGGGTGATATTCTTTATGAAGAAAGCCCGCGTTCAGGCCTGATCTGGGATGCGATGAAACAGCTTGCGGCGCATGACGGGCACTCTGTTTTAGTTCTCATTCGTGAGGGGTCTATTGATACGCTTTTGGAACGTTTAGGCGCTCATAAAAGTTTTGTGGACCGTAAGGAACAAAACATTCGCGAATATGGCGTAGGCGCACAAATCCTTGTCGACCAAGGCGTTCAGAAAATGCGTCTTATCACAAATACGATGCCAAAACTTGTGGGACTTGAAGCCTATAATCTTGAACTCGTCGGTATTACGCCGCTTATCAGCGGAAGCAAATAGACATGAAAATCCTCGTTATTGAAGCGCGTTTCTACGACAAGATTTCCGACGCGCTGCTAGAAGGCGCATTAGAGGTTTTGCAAAAAGCCAAGGTGGAAATCACAAAGGTGACGGTTCCAGGGGCTTTAGAAGTTCCCCACGTTATTTCTATGGCTGAGGCGGCTAATTCAGGTTTTGACGGTTATGTGGCTCTGGGCTGTGTTATCCGCGGCGAGACCACTCATTATGATTATGTCTGTCAAGAAAGCGCGCGCGCGATTATGGACCTAGCTGTTAATCATCAACTCGCCATTGGTAATGGTATCATTACGGTTGAGAATGAAGATCAAGCCTGGGCGCGGGCGAGCAAAGATAAAAAAGACAAAGGCGGATTTGCCGCCAATGCAACTTTGAAAATGATCAAAATACGCTCAGAGCTCGGCGCAAAATAATGAGCAAAGGGCCTCATAAAAAATTACGCCGCGCGGCCCGCCTAGCGGCTGTGCAAGCGCTTTATCAAATGGATATTGGCGGCTCGCTTTCGACCTCAGTTGTAAAAGAATTTATCGAGCATCGCTTTGGGCATGAAGATGAAAAAGATTATATTGCCGCTGATGAAGAGTTCTTTTCCGACATTGTCGAAGGCGTTGTAAAGTACCAAGACGATATTGATAAAAGCATTTCAGATAACCTCTCGGCTAAATGGACCTTAAAGCGTCTGGATATGACGCTGCGGGCGATTATGCGCTCTGCGGGATATGAGATACAGCGCCGCCCGGATGTGCCTGCATTAGTTATCATTGATCAATATGTTTCCATCGCGGCTGACTTCTTCGAAGGCAAAGAGCCTGGCTTCGTGAACGGGGCGCTGGATAAAATGGCTAAGGCTGTCCGCGCCGCAGAATTTGGTCTAATCGGCGGACCTCCCGCCAGCCATGGATGAGTTTGGTTTCATAGCTACTCATCTAGCGCCGCTCGCAGGGCCGGGCGGGTTGGGCCTCAAAGATGATGCCGCTATTTTAAAACCCTCCGCAGGCAAAGACCTCATTCTAACCAAAGATACAATGGTCGAGGGCGTGCATTTCCCTAAGGGGCATTACGGCGGAGATACGGCTGAAAAGCTGTTGCGAGTCAATTTGTCGGACCTAGCGGCAAAGGGCGCAAACCCTCTTGGTTATATGCTGTCCATAGCATGGCCTAAATCTATTGATGATCGTTATTTCAAAGGCTTTGCGGCCGGCCTTCGGGATGTGCAAGACGCTTATGATTTCAAATTACTTGGAGGAGATACAACCTCGATAGACGGGCCAATGGTCGTCACCGCTACGTTGATTGGGGACGTTCCTGAGGGTCAAATGGTCACCCGCAGCGGGGCTAAACCGGG
>JAOIVW010000046.1 GCA_028224375.1 Hellea sp. | reverse complement strand
AGTGCCTTTTTACTGGTTCTAGGCGTAGTTTTGTGAACTCTAGAACTTGCTGCTTCTTTTAAAATGGTTTCAAGTTCGTGCGGAAGAATGTCTTTCACAGCTTTTTCTCGAGCTTTACTTGCAAGTTCAATTTGCTGTTCGAGGTATTTCGGCGTTGCTTTGAACATTTTTTAGTATCTCCGATTTGGGTATCAAGGTAGCGCTCAGAATTCAGATTACAATACTTATTACGCATTACATTGAAGTAATCGTTAAAGTTAGAATTTCAAAAAAAAAGTGGAGTTCGCATGATAAAGATATAAAAAATCGAATAGAAACAACTATTTAACATTGTCATTTCTCAATTTCTTTAACCCCTACGAGCCTCCATTCCTTTGCTGATTTTGCCTTATGGCGGCCGTCTAGTGTCTGAGTGGATCGGTCCACACCTTGTAAGTTGAGCAGTATACCTCCATTATTCTCTCCCATGTCTAACACGCGATTAGGCTTGCCTGGTTCTGACCACAGAGCCACTTGATAGGAGTTATTGTACCGGCCACCCGCTTTTCGATCGTGGAGTAAACCGCCTGAAGTCAGAGTTAAAACACTTGCTCCCGGATCCTCTGACAACATTGAGGCGTAGCGACCTGGCCAACGAGAGTCTAGTTGTGGGCCATCTAATAACAAAGCTATTACCAAGTTTGGACCTATAGATCTAAGTACTTGGTGAGCAGGGTCACTGCGTGCGAGGTCCTCGCAAATAAGTGTAGATAAAATAGAGTTTTCACGAAACGCCCAAAAATTCAAAGTTCTTGTAGAAATATTTGTATTTTCCCACCAATCATACATTGGATTTAAAGTGTGCGATATTCCGTAATTGATTATCTGTTCTCTCGTTAATTTCCATCTATGATGTTTATGTTGGACACTTAAGCTATATTCTCTCTTTTTCGTTCCCGCTGTTAGTGGCTCAAAAATTGCCGTGCAAACAAAGTTTCCAGGCTTTAGCAATTGGCCTTTTGGGAGCTTAACTAATGCGTTAGAAGTACCTGCTACTAGGACCTCAATAGAATGGTGTTGCTCCGCAATTACATCAGCGAAGCCAACAAACAAGTTAAAGTCTAAAGAAAGTTCTGGTAAGACAACTCCATGAATTTCTCCACCTCGATTTTGAGAGTTGTCGATAATTTTAGATAAATCATTTAACTGTCCTGTTCTTTTAGTTTGGGTGTCGAGTGCATCAATCCAAGTTTGTTGTACGTAGAACCAACGCCACCTTTCACTAGAATTCCGAGATGGGTTTTTCCCATCAAATGCAGGCTGAAAACAATTTTGGCAAATGTCGAAAGGATATGGAATTGCTAGTAGGTTAAACAGTCCAGTTTTTTTATAACCCGAAAAATTTCCAAATTTTGCGTTCACTTCCGTTGTAATAGGAGCCAACCCAATATTTCGGGACATGCTTCTTAAAGAACACCCTAGAGAGGTAGTTCTACCTTTTGGAAGAACGGGTGAAAAGTCTGCATTCGAGTTGATATTTAACTTAAGGTCTTTTGGAGTCCATGGAATGTACTTGTTTAAAACTTTATCTTGGTCAGATTTCCCGATGTTTTTCGTTTCTGTTTTCCCTTCATTTAGCTGATTGATCAGCTGGGCGGCAAAAACACCATTTATCCAAGGAGCTTTCTTTACATTGTCTTCGAAATCTAATTTATCAATGTCTGTGCATGCTTCATCTGAAATTACTAATAGTTTAAGTACCGCTCCAAACAATTGCTTTCGTTCTGGGTCTTGCTTCAGGAACTCCCAAGGCCCTATCGGTTGAACAACTTCCATGTGCCTCAACTCTATCAATGTTTTCCAAAGTGATTGAATATAATTAAACATACCCAATCTCTTTGTTTTTCTACTGCGTTGGTCAGACCCCGACCCGCACAAGTCCTTAAGCTTATTTTTTTCAGCTGAGGTCAAACTTCTATCATTGGAAATAGCAAGTTCAATCTCTTTAAGTTTACTGTGCAACTGTTCTTTTGCATTAGGATTTTCTTTTATCATTTTTTCGAAGAATGGAAGTAAGATAATACCATGTCGCCATGCGTTAGCATGCAGGAGTAATTTTTGACGCGATGAGGTCAAACCAAATGCATCAGTTCTTTGAGGGACAAAATCTTTAGCTATCCAATCCAACGGCACACCCGAAGGTATTCCATCTCTCACGAAGCTATATGCACCGGTTCTTTTTGCTATCATTCCTACCACAGCAAACATGTCTGGAGGCCATTGCGGAAATTCGCCGAATAAAATGGAAAAAAGGTCGTTCTCAGTTTCCCACTCAATTATGTCAGAATTTTCACTGAATGCTTGGTGGTCTTCGTTGTTAAGGTCGAGTTCTTCTAACTCGAATGCTTTATCCCATGAGAGCCGAATTAAGTCTTCAACTATTAACACTGCGAGTCCCCGTCACACTTCTAAACAAGTTATGATTACATTATATTTAAATGCAATCAATTTTAATTTTATCTGACACCTATTTAAGAATATATCTTTACGGGAGGGCATGGATTAGGAGCTGTTATGGCTAGACGGTAAGGCCTTTGGCGTGTGACTATAGCGCGGCTCTCAGACGCGTTAATGCAAAGCGAAGATTATTTAGGTAGTTAGATGAACTTATAGCGGTGCACAAATACACACTAAGAGTGTGTGTATTTGCTGCCCTTGTCAGCGTTTTCGTTTTACGAAAAACGCTTTACCCCGCTTTATCCATCTCCTCAGTCCATTCACCCTTACTCGCCAGGCCATTCATTTTAGCTCTATGATTAAACGCTGCCTGAGCGGCGTCGTAATTCTCCGCTTTGCCTTTCCAGGCGAAGAGGGCGGATTGTTGTAGGGCGCGGCCATAGGAGTAGGTGAGTTTCCAGGGGAAGCCGCCGATTTTATTCATCATGTCGAGGTTGCGCGTGGCTTCTTCATTTTTTTGTCCGCCTGAGAGGAAGGCTATGCCCGGCACGGCGGCGGGGACGGTGTCTTTGAGGACTTTGATGGTGCGCTCGGCGATTTCTTCGCGGCTTGGCTGCATGGTGCATTTCTGGCCTGCGACGACCATATTGGGTTTTAAGACGATGCCTTCGAGTTTGACGCCTTGCTCATAAAGCTCGGTGAAGAGGGAATTGAGCGCGGTCTCTGTAACTTCGTGGCAGCGATCGACATTGTGGTGGCCGCCCATCAAGACTTCAGGTTCGACAATCGGCACGATGCCCGCTTCTTGGCAGAGCGCGGCATAGCGGCCCAGCGCATGGGTGTTGGCTTTGATGCCGCCAATTGTGGGCGTCATGCCGACATATTGGTCGGGGTGGCTAATCTCGATCACGGCCCGCCATTTGGCAAAGCGCGCGCCAAGCTCGTAATATTCCGCCAAGCGGGCCCGCAATCCGTCCAGGCCTTCGGTGACGGTTTCGCCGGGGCGTCCCGCGAGAGGCTTTGCGCCCATATCGACTTTGATGCCGGGGATGGCGCCGCTGGATTGAATCAGCGAGACGAGGGAGGTGCCGTCCGCCGCGTCTTGGCGAATAGTCTCATCATAAAGGATGACGCCCGAGATGTGGTTTGTCATGGCCGGCTGTGTGCGGAAGAGCATTTCGCGCCAATCGCGGCGCTTTTCAAATGTGCTCTCCGTCTTGATGGAGTCAAAGCGCTTGCCGATTGTGCCAGTGGATTCGTCGGCGGCCAGAATGCCTTTGCCGGGCTCGACCATTGCAACGGCGATGTCGTGTAAAGCTTGAATATCCATGGGGGTCGTCCTTCGTGTGTGTGTGTTTGTATTTTAGATTTATTTTTTGAGTATTTCAACGCCAGGAAGAGGTTTGCCCTCCATCCATTCAAGAAACGCGCCGCCGGCTGTGCTGATAAAGGTAAAGTCATCCGCCGCGCCCGCATGTTTAAGCGCCGCAACTGTATCGCCGCCGCCTGCCACGCTGACGAGCTTGCCCTTTTTGGTCAGCTTGGCCGCATATTTCGCCGCTTCTACGGTGGAGGTGTCAAAGGGGGAGAGCTCAAACGCGCCGAGTGGCCCGTTCCAGATGAGGGTCTTGGCGGAGTCCATCGCGTCCATCAGCTGCTCAACTGAGGCCGTGCCGCAATCCAAGATCATCTCTGTGGATTTAACGCTGGCCAGCTCGCATTGGCGGTGTTTGGCATTAGCTTTAAATTCTTTGGCGACCACGACATCTGTGGGCAGGATGATTTGGCACTTTTCTTTTTTTGCCGTTTTCAGAATGTCCAACGCCGTGTCTTTGAGGTCTTTCTCGCAAAGCGAGCTACCGACTTTATGGCCTTGCGCAAAGAGGAAGGTATTGGCCATGCCGCCGCCAATGACGAGGATATCCAGCTTGGAGACGAGGTTCTTAAGCAGGTCAATCTTGGTCGAAACTTTCGCCCCGCCAACAACACCCATGACGGGGGATTTGGGCTTAATCAGCGCTTGGGAGATATGGTCCAGCTCGCGCTCCATGGCCAGGCCTGCATAAGCGGGCATAAGCTCGCCAATCACGGCAGAGGAGGCATGGTTACGATGGGCGGCAGAAAACGCGTCTTGGATATAGATATCGCCCAAATCCGCAAATTCTTGCGCCAAGGCTTTGTCGCCTTCTGTCTCGCCTTTATGAAAGCGGGTATTTTCCATCAGCATCACGCCGCCCGGCTCGAGCAGGTCGACGGCATTGGCATTGAGGGTCGGGCTGAAGAGAACTTCGCTGTCCAGCGCCTCGACAAGGGCAGGGACGATGAAACGCAGCGAGTCTTTCTTATTGGGTTTGCCATTGGGGCGGCCATAATGGGAGAGCAAGATTGTCTTCGCGCCCGCCTTTTGCAGATGCTTTATCGTCGGCAGGGCGGATTGTAGCCGCGTATCATCAGAGATAGAGCCGTCTTTATTTCGCGGGACGTTAAAGTCCACACGCACAATCGCGGTCTTTCCTTTAAGGCGCGTTCCTTTTAGGCGGTTAAAGTCCATTAGGCTGTGTCCTTTATATGCGTGCCCATTTCGCGGGCCACATCAATCATACGGTTAGCAAAACCCCACTCATTATCATACCACGCGATAATCTTTACAAGGTGCCCGTCCAAAACTTTCGTGAGCGGGGCGGCGAAGGTGGCGGAATTGGGGTCATGGTTTAAATCAGAACTGACCAGAGCGTTTTCGCTATAGCAAATCACGCCCTTCATCTCGCCTTTGGCCGCATGTTTCATGGCGGCATTCAGGTCTTCGGCAGTAGTCTGCATTTCGGGCTGAAACGCCAAATCAATCATGGAGACATTGGCGGTCGGCACCCGCACGGCAGAGCCTGAGAGCTTGCCCTCGAGCTCGGGCAGGACGAGGCTGACGGCTTTGGCCGCGCCCGTGCTGGTTGGGATCATGTTTAGACCTGCGGCGCGGGCGCGGTAGAGGTCTTTATGAGAGTTATCCAAAATACGCTGGTCTTGGGTATAGCTGTGTACCGTCGTCATAAAGCCGCGCCGTATGCCGACAGCGTTCATAATGACCTTGGCAATAGGCGCGAGGCAATTGGTGGTACATGACGCGCAGGAGACGACCTTATCGTCAGGGCCTAAATCTTTGTGGTTCACCCCGTAGACTATGGTTTTATCAACATTCTGCCCAGGCGCGGAAATCAGAACAGCTTTTGCGCCTGCGTCCAAGTGCGGCTGAACGGAGTCCTTAGAGCGGAAAATGCCCGTACATTCCATGACGATATCCACGTCCAAATCACCCCACCCGATTTTGGCCGGGTCACGCTCATGGGTCATGCGGACTTTGCCGCGGCCATACTCAATGAAACCTTCGCCTTCGATGACTTTCTCGCCAAAGCGGCCATGCACGGAGTCGTAGCGCAGTAAATGCGCCGAAGTCGCCGCTGCGCCAGGCGAATTTATCGCGACGAGTTCCACGTCTTTAATGTCATATTCGGAAAGGGCACGCGCGACGAGGCGGCCAATGCGGCCAAATCCATTAATGCCAATGCGAATAGCCATTCAAAACTCCTACCACATCTGGGTGATTTTCCGGTCAGTTTTACGCCCGCCCGCAATGGCGCGAAGGGCAATTTAAGTCAACTCATTATCCCTTGATGAAGAGCAATTATTGGGCCATTCTGACATCGTGGAGTTAAGATTCGGGAAATATGATGAGTGACAGCGCTGATATGAAGACGGCTGCTGACAGATTGCAGTCAGCTCTGCAATCGCTTGAGGGCGCGCTAACGCCTTTGCTAGACAAGATGACTCATTTGGAAGGGCAGGCCAAAGAGGTCGAGACCATGGGCGCGGATCGCACCGCGCTCGCGGCTAAACTGGATGAGAGCAAGGCCAAAGAGGAGTCCTACACAGCGCGCGAAAAAGAGTTTAATTCGCTGGCCGATGAAACCACACAGGAACTTGACCGCGTTATTCGCCAAGTCCGCAGCGCGCTAGGAGAGGGCTAAGCCATGGCAAAAGTCAGTCTCAATATTAACGGGCGCAAATATGCGCTGGGCTGTGATGACGGCGAAGAAGAGCGCCTGATGCGCCTCGGGCAAAAGCTCGATGACCGCGTCAATAATATGGCTAATCAATTTGGGCAAATCGGCGATTTACGTCTGCTCGTCATGGCGGGCATCACCATGCTCGATGAGCTTGAAGAAATGAACAAATCCGTCGATAACGAAGTCGATAAACGCATAGGCGATCTGCGCAAAGAAACGGCAGCCGCCACGCGCCTGGCCGAACGCACAGACACAAAGGCGGCGGATAGCTTGCTCGATGCAGCGGTGCGTATAGAACGGCTTGCTGAAAGACTGGCCGATAAGGGATAGGCATAGAGATTTGCGTCCTCACCCCTTCTGTGTTTGCTTGCAAACATAGACGGGGGAGATGTCACGAAGTGACGGAGGGGGAAGCATCTATCATCAAAGACTCAATTTCGTTCGTGTCAAATGTTGCATCACCGCTTTGTAGCAATCGCTTAAGTGCTTAAACCAGACTCATTCCCCCTCCGTCACCTTGTGACACCTCCCCCACTGGCGTGGGGTGAGGACGTATTTTTAAAGCACTAAATTCCTTGCCATTCCCCCCGCAAACCCCCACATAACCCAAGACGGTTTCTGCGGGTTTCGTGAGACACACTAATCCACCGGACCTTAATATACTCCTCGGGAGTTGGCTCTGTGTAGATCGTGGTCTTCATAATTCCGACGCCCACCTGAACCTTAGGTTCACGAGGATTCTTAAGCGTCCACGGACCAAGTGGGACCGTCACTTTTATTCCCGCTTATTTGTGCTCAATGGGTGTATTGAAGTTTACTCGCCTAAAGCTTTGAATTTTTGAAAAGCTTTCTTCAAATCCTCTTTATCTTTTTCATTCTCAGACTGCATGATAGCGCCATCAAAAACTGTATTGGCTTGTGAGGAGAGCCAGTCTGACAAAATATCATTTTGGCTCATTTTTTTCAGCCTTCTAAAAACGTCTATAATATGGAGGCTGACTGACGGGTAGGGCGCAGCAGCATGGCGCATAACGTCAAATGGCTGGTCCAGTATATCGGTGAGATAAGTTTCGCTTATCGCCAAACGCGGTGTGCTGTCGTTGTCATATATCCAACACCCTTCCGCATTGCCAGATCTGGCCAAGGGGAGTAAGGCCGCGCTCAAATGGTCTATGCAAGTTAAGGCAGTATAAAGATCGTTCACGGCAGGAGACAAAGCCCTCGCGGCGATCTCGGATAACAGCTGTATTTGAAAATGCGCCCCTTGACGATCTGTTCGAAATCCTCCCATCTTTATGCCCGATAGAAGGTTATCGGGAAGTTTGCGGTCTATGTCATGTGAGCTGTAAATTTGGAAAACAGTATCACCGTCAAAGACAAAATCGCCGGGCTTGAACTTTAATTCAACGTGGCAATTTGCTGATGAAATGAGGTGTACAAGTTTCTCGTAATTTATCTCTTCAAGATAAGCTGACTTTGGCGAGATAACCAAAGCTTTAGACATTGGAAGATTTTCAGGACCTGATCTTAATTTTTGTTCAGCGCGAATGGAAAGATTTTTCGTCAGATCCTCACCAAGTTTTACGATTGATGTATCGACATGAATCTTACGTGAGAGATGGTGAAAAGCGACAGCCAGCCACGCCAGCAACGGAATGAGGCTCACCACCAACACGAGTGAGGACAGCCTAGGAACCTCTGAATCCGGGCCGCTAGGGTCTATGCTGTATTGAAGAAGAACACAAAATGTCAAAAAACCGAGCAATAGCGATAAAGTAGATTTTATGACGCTATTGCCTATCCACCTATCAATTAATCGGATGCCAAGGTTGCTCGACGCCATTGTCAGCACAATCAATGTAATCGAGAAGAACAGAGCCAAAAGGGCGATGACTAGCCCAGTGTAGGTTGATGACAATTCGAGAACTGTATCTCCGGACACATCCCAAGGTGAACCTAGCGAAGATAGATATTCGGACGCTCCGATGCGGTCGAGCCAAAAGCAAATATTAAAGATTATAGCGGCTAAAATAATAGCGCAAATCGGTCCGAACCAAAATGAGTCGACAACCGATTTAATCGATACGCCTAATTTAAAATCTGTCTTCTGCGCCGTTAATGTTTCTGAATTTTTTTTCATAATGTTGCAACCATTGAGGACATGAAGCGTTCCCCACTTACGGAAATAAAAACCCGTTTACATAAAATCATAAACTGGCGCCGCTCATAAAAGCTGCCTGAATTTTGGAGAAAATTTATGGAAGATATACTTCTTAACCTTCCTAATGTTGTCCCGTTGAGCGATGTCGCTTGGACACTTGGATCATTGAGCCTTATGGTCTCATACGGCGCATGCTTTGCGTTTATTATTTATTTTATTATGACAAGCTTACAGCTTGCGCCGCGTTATAAGTTAGTAGCAATTCTAAGTGCGGTTGTCATGGCTTCAGCAGGCCTGAGCCTGATGCGCGAATGGTCAATGTGGGCAGCCGTTTACGACTTCTCTACAGCAACCGGCATGTATGAGCCTGTCACGGATGGGCAGACATTTTCGAATGCCTACCGATACGGTAATTGGACAATTACAGTTCCGCTGCTCTTAATCCAGCTTCCGCTTGCGTTAGGTCTGGCGCGCAAAGAACTACATTCACGCAGCCTTCGCATGATTACTGCTGGCGTCGCGATGATTTGGACAGGCTTGGTTGGCCAATTTGGTGAAGTCAATGATTTCGCGCTTTTAAATATTTGGGGCCTTATTTCCACAGCCTTCTTTGTATGGCTCCTTGTTGAGATATTTGGCGTTATTCGCTCAGGCAAAACTGTCACGCCGCCATCACTTATTAAGTGGCCCGGAAACTTCTTCTGGTTTATGCTTGCGACATGGGGACTATATCCGATTGCATATGCGTTGCCGCAATTAGGACAAACTCAGGAAATCGTTGTGGCGCAGCAATTCCTATTCACCCTAGCGGATATTTCTACGAAGCTTATTTACGGCGTTATCCTGTCAAGGTTCTGTCTACGTAAGTCAGCTCTTGAAGGCTATCCTGCAGCTGTCGCGGCCATGGACGAGACGGGTATTACCTCTCACATGTCTGACGATATTAAATAGTGATTGCCTCTGCTCTCAGAGGTGCTTTGTTTGAAGCAAATGCGGCGCAGACCAAATTATGGTCTGCGCCTGCAATTCGTTTTACCGTTCTTTTATTAGCTGTCATTTTGCAGCTTGTACTCATCAAGGCCGCTCCAAACCTATCCGTCTGGTTTGCGGTAGCGATGTTTCTAGCGGGCGTGCCGCATGGCGCGGTTGAATATATATCCAATGAAAAGGACGGCACGCGGGCTTGGAGAAAGCCAAGTCCATTTTATTGCGCAATCTACGTTTTAATAGGGGTGGTAGCTTTTAGTTTTTATATTATTGCGCCTGTAATTGGCTTATGCGCATTTTTAGCTGTGTCGGCCTTGCATTTCGGCGCTGAAGAAACTCATATAAAATCTCTTGGTATTTTTGTGATTTTGGGGTCCCTTGCTCTATATCCCAGTCTAACCTTAACAATCTTTGATATGTTGAGTGACCAGACTTCATTTTCTAGCATTCCGCTTTGGACGGCGCAGATTGCAGGATTGATAAGTTTGGGAGTCGTTGCTTTTGAGAGCATTTTAAAAAAGCGGGAATACGCTCGCACGATTGCAATCATAAGCATCTTCATCATTCTTCCGCCCATACAAGCTGTCGCAATTTATTTTTTGTTCTTCCATTCCTTAGAGAGCTTTAACGCGCAGACTGCAGATCACACCTTGCCTTCAGAAAAAATTAGTAGCTACCCTGTCTATATTATTCTAGCGGCTTTAATAGGGGCCTCGGTGCTCATCGGGGCCACATATCTGGGGTATATTTCTCTACCAATAGCCGCCGC
>JAOIVW010000045.1 GCA_028224375.1 Hellea sp. | reverse complement strand
TGACTTTACGTTCTTGTAGGGTATCGTAAGAGGAGCCGAAATCGCTAAAGTGTTTGGTAGTGCTGGTAGTCACCAAAACAGACGTTAGCTAAGGGCTCTAAAATGCTCAAAGATAGACGCTTCCTTTAACCTACTTCACGATAAATCTTGCCGGTTTAAGGGAAGCTATTTTTTCTTGATGTCTGAACACTGTCGCTGTGAGTTTATAATCCCCTTTGCGCAGCGGCCATAGATAGTTGGCGCCTATTGTCTCAAATGTTTCGCCGTTGAGTGTCCAAATCACGCGGTCTTCATCTGAAATACCTTGGATGTGAAATTCAAAGGCTTGCGCGCTCTGCTCGATACGCGGGTCATAGGCGATGTGAAGATTATTAACGGGACGTTTGAAACGAATGGGAAGCGCTTCGGCCTGCGCTATTTGTATGGCCGGCTGCATCCCTGTTACAAACCATTCGCTATAAGTCTCGCAATCTTGGCTTGGGCTAGGAAGGGTACGTGTGTCTATACAGAGCTCCTCTTTTATTAAGCCGCGATCAATGCCCAAAGATTGGGTGTCTTGCCCGCGGTTGAGCTCAGAAAACACGCTACGCAGTAAGAGCGCTGGGCCGGTTGAACCGGTCACGCCGTCCATGGCTTGTTGGTCTAAATTTCCCAACCAAACACCCACTGTATAGCGCGCGTTAAATCCAATAGCCCAACTATCGCGATAATCACTTGATGTGCCTGTTTTGGCCGCCGTCTGAACAGGGAAATTTAAAACGCTATAGTCGCCAAATTCCAGCGCTCTAGCTTTGGAATCTGACAATATGTCCCCCATTAGAGACGCAACAGGTGCTGACATGACACGGCGCGCAGGGCCAACATCTTGCGCAAAGGGTGTGAGCGGCACGCTGACGCCCTGATTGCCAATGGCCGCGTAAGCCTGAACAATTTCAAGCAATGTGACCTCTCCGTTGCCTAGCGCAATACCATCACCATAGAAATTTGGATGATGACCTAAGCCGCCAAATCCCAGTTCCCTCAAATACTCCAGATAATTATCAGCCCCAACATATTGCAAAGTTTTAAGCGCAGGAATGTTCAGAGAATTCCCTAGAGCTTGGCGCAAGGTTACGGGGCCATAGAAAGACCGGCTGTAATTCTGATAGGCGTGTAAGCCGTTTCCAACGGATTCTACAAGCGGAACGTCATCAATAATTGTTGCCGCAGACCATCCTTTTTCCAAAGCCAAAGCATAAAGCATCGGCTTAAGCGCAGAGCCTGGCTGACGCGGCATATTCACAGCATTATAAAAACGTCCGGGACGATCTTCATCGTCCTTTCCTGCCACCGCCCAAACCAGAATTTCACCAGTTGCATGGTCGACGGCTAGCACGGCTCCATTATTGACAGTTTTGCTTGATAGGGCTCTCAGCCGATTATCTAGAAGGGTTTGAACGCTATTTTGCAGGTTTGTATCAAGCGTGGTTTTGACAAAAGGCCAGCCCGCCTGACTAACATGCGGATGGGTTTTGACATAGCCGACAAAGTCGCGCGCATCCACGCCAAGGCTCGGCGCGGTAAGTTTTAAATCTTGCGCCAAAACCGTCTTTTGCTCATCTAAGCTCAAGGCGCCCTGATCAATCAACTGTTCAGTAAACCGCTCGATGCTGTCATTAACGCGGGATGTATCTTTCCACAAATCCATGCGGCTTGGCGCACGCACGAGCACCACAAGAGCGAGCATTTCTTTCTGGCTTAGCGTTTCTAAATCCCGGTCAAAGTAATATTGCGCGGCCTGAACAATACCGCGCCGATTAGCTGTGTAAGGCACTTGGTTGAGATAGAACTCTAAAATATCATCTTTGCTAAACCGCGCTTCTAATCGCCCAGCCTCAAACCCCTCGAGCCATCGTGACCAGATTGTACGCGGACGTATATTGACCATACGGGCTGATTGCTCAGTGATTGTGCTAGCGCCCCGCACGGCGCGCAATGCTTTGACGTTACTGCCAAGGGCTGAGAGGCGCGCAAGCCAATCAGGACCATTATGCTCATAAAAGCGTTTATCCTCTGAGATGATGAAGGCCGTTTTTAAAAATTGCGGAATGCGGTGCAGCTCTATGCCGTCATGCACATTCCATTCATTTTGATAAGTCGTATTAAGCCGCGCGCCATGACGGTCTATGATTTGCAAATGCTGACTTTCCGACATAACGGCGTGAAACGACTCCGGGACAGGTTTGAGGCTAGCCGAGGTGAGCGCTGCAAAACTAATTCCGCCCAATAGTAAAGCGCCAATAGCCGTGAGTATCAGGGCCTGTTTGAATTTACGACCCATAGGCCTCATTGCGCGTCTGCCAACTCGCTAACGGTCAGTGTGCCCGGCAAGCCTTTCCCATAGACATCGGGTTCATAGATTTCTTCGGCATGAAGCGGCATTTTCGTAAATTCACCTGCCGCAATCGCTTGGGCTGTATAGGATAAAACGTAATTACCTGCTGGGAGGTAATCCGAATAGAAACGCGCCGAGTCATCGCGCAGTTCTTTGTGATAAAAGCTCCAGCGCGAAACATTGTAATAATGCCAATCATCAAATTGGAAGAACCAAGATCCGCCAGCCGCTTCAAACTTTCCTTTGTCAGCATCAACTGTTGAGGCTGTTGCAAGATCGCGGTTCACGGTCTCAAGACCGCCTGGCAAAGGATCATCAACCACAACGAAATTTCGCGCTGTCGGCAAGGAGACAAAGATATCAACGCGCACAAGTTCTCCGCGCTCTATCTCATCTGAGTCCTTGAGCTTGACCCATTTTTTATCGCGCTCAACACTATACTCTTTGCGAACATCAAGGCCTGCATTTAGGCGCGTGGCAAAATCGGCCGTCGGTGCATATTGCATGCGGGTGGCGTAATAAAGCTGGCCCTCGCCCTCGCGGGTGATTGTGATAGCGCCCTTAGCGCCCTCATCCTCTTCGCGCATGGGCCGCTCAAGCGTAACAGCGTCTTCTGTCAAAGCCGTAAATCTCGCTTGCCCCATGTCTTCGCCGTCCATATCGACTGTCACAGTCATATTAGGCGTCACACTTTCATAGGCGCGCGCATAATTAATCAGCCCGTTCATACAGAAGATATTTTCTTGCGTGTTTTGCCAATGATCGCGTTTGCCTCGGCTCTGGGTGATAGAGCGCGTAAGCTTAAACGGAACATCCCCGACAAGCTCTTGGCCAGAGGATGATTGCGCCGACTGCGTTAAGGCGCTCAATATGGCGCAATTGGCCCGCGCAGGGGTCGCTAAGATGCGGGCATAGCTATCATCAAGCTCTTCATTAAAGGAGAACTTTCCGCCTGTCTGGCTGCCATGACTTAAAATGATATGGCTGACCTCAGTGGCGATCTCTTCTGCGCCCTCTACATTCAGCGCGGCTTGAAGGTAATGCGCTTTACCAAACAAGCTCATATATTGAACCTCTTTTCTGTAGCGCTGCAAATCATCAAGGCTAATTTCGCCGTGCTCAGACAGAGCTGCAAGACTGACGGCGCGTACCGTCGAGGACATGCCCCGTGAATAAAATGTGGGAACAACATCTTTGCGCAGCAGGTTTTTCAAATAGTCATGCAGTGAAGCTTCTACAGAGGCCGGGATATCGTCTCGCCCACTCTCGCGCAGCCAATTAAAAGCGAGGGCTGTATAGGCACTTAAATAAGGGCTCACATAATTATCCTGCGGCCGAATATAAGCCATGCCGCCATTTGGCGCTTGATAATTCGCCGCCTCTGCCAGGGTTGTCTTGATGAGCTCTGAACTTTTCGGCCAATCTAAATCATCCGGTAAATAATCGGACAGGTCTTGGTAATGCGAGGCCGTAACGCCCTTCGTCAATTTGCTTTCCCAAGTAAGATACGAGTAATTGTGTATGTAGCGGAAAGCCCCTTCTATATTGCCGATAATTGATGGTGATAATGTGACGCTGACCCCGCCAATATCAGGGAAAATACCGTCTGGGAACAATAGCGATTCTGAAACAGACGCCTCACTCGTCGCGCCGTAATTGGCCGCTGTCACTAAGGAGCGGCGTTTACCGACACGCACGAAATGCTCTAGCCCGTCACTATCAATGTCATCATAGGCTTTGGCTGTAAAAAGCACCTTGCCCGTCTCAAATTCTTGCTTTTGTTCAAGCGCCGTTGTCGTAATCGGCATGTAGACGGTTTCGCGCTTATAAGGGCCAAGCTCTACCGTCTTAGACAAAGTGCAGACTGCCGCCGCAGCAGCCTCTCCACGGTCTGCACATCCCTTGACGGGGCCTACAGCCTCAATGCTGACATTAATTTTGCGCGGCTCATCGGTGCGGTTCATCACATTAAACCCTGCTTGAAACATATCGCCTTCAGTGACTTGGTTAGGCATGATGGGGCGAATTTCTGTCGGTTTATTGACTTTGAAATTCGCATCGCCCAGCCCCATGCGGTCTGTGGGCGTTACAGCCAGAGCCAAGACGCGCCAGCCTGTAAGATTATCAGGCGCTTCAAAACTTATCTCTGCATTTCCATCGGCGTCAGGGATAATAGACGGATTCCAATAGCTGACATATTTAAAGAGGTTACGAACACTAATATCCGATCCCCCATCTCCTCCAGGGTTTGCGCCTTTTTTCTCAAACTTTTGCCGTCCTAAAAGCTGAGTCAAAAGATTGAAATTTTGCAAATCAAGATCATCTAATGCGTTAAAGCCTTCATAGGGGTCAAAGTAAGAGGTTCCGCCCTGAACCAGCGCCAAGACAGACTCATCAAGCACGACGACGGCGAGTTCTATGTTCTCATTTTTATCTTTAAACTTCGGCTCCGCATGAAGCTTTACAGAAACAATATCCCGCGGGCGATAGACGGGCTCGTCCGTTTCTATTGTGACATCCATCTGCTTATAGGGGTCCCGCACAGGGACTTTTAAATAGCCAAGTTTAAAAGTTGGCTTGCCTAAATCAATCTCGCCCATTTTTGGTAATGGGGCATCGACACGCGGTGATGTCACTATGACCGAGAGATAAAAGCCCGGCATAAAGTCTTTATCGACCTCAAATTCGATGACAGGTGTATTCCCCTCCAAGGTCTGCACCCAAGATTTCAATACGCCGAACCGTTCAATTGTGATCAGCGCTTTGGCGCCTGGGTAAGGATTTTTAATAAGATAGCGAGCCCTATCGCCAATCTTATAATCGGATTTCTCAGGAACCATCTGCAAAGAATTATCGTCAGGCTGTTCCCATGTGACGCGGCCTTTACCTACGACCCAAGCATAAGCCTGTGTTGTGTGCATCCGATCCTTAGTGTCCGTAATTTCTGCCGTGAACTTGTAATATCCCGGTTCTTCAGGCGTAAATTCGCAGACCATCAGATCTGCTTTTGGCTGACCCTGGCATTCTTCAATCGGAACCCATTCGCGGACATATTTATTCAGATAGGTATTGCCGGCCCCCTTGACCTTGGAGACTTTAACGTCCTGATACAGGATTTTGATCTTTACATCTGTGTCTTCAATAGGCGCGCCCAATTCATCCACGACAATATATTCAAGGCTGGCGGGCTTATCTTCGTCATAAACCCATTTTGTCTGGCGCAGTCCGACTAAGCGGTCGACGCCCATATAATCCGCGCGGCTCAGCGCGGCGACATATTTGCCGCGATCATCTTGCACAGCAGACTCAACGCTTATGCGCCCATGTACAATCCGTTTAGAGCCAATCTTAAAGCTGTTTTCGATTTCGCCGCTATCACCAATCGTGTCGATCTTTTCAAATATCTCAATGGGCCGGTTATTTTCGCCGCTATATCTGCCAAATTGAAATCTTGAGGCCAGAGGGTCTTTTGACGTGAATTGCGTTGCAGTCAATTTAGCATTCACGCGGCTTTGCGCATCTGTATAGGCCCCGCCAGAGTGAAGGCTGGCTTGGGTGATAACTTCAATTTCATCCTCGGGTTTAAATAAGTCCCCATTGAGTTGGTTGGTCACTTTGAACGGGGAAGGCGTAAAATCACTGACCAAAACACGCATGGGTTTCCATGAGAAGTCTTTGGTAAAGTCGCCTTTTAAGACGAAATTATACCAGCCCACTGCGGAGGTTTTGGGGAGTTGATAGTCACCGGCATAGCTTCCAAATTCCGACAAGGTGATATTCTCCACCTCATGTACCGACTTTCCTGTCGGGTCGACAATCGACAAGGTATAGCTCTCAGTCGGTGCAGGCACATAGTGATCATTACTTTGATCCCGGACATAAAATTTATAGTCAATCTTTCCGCCCGCGCGGTAGACACCTTGAGCCGTTGTGCCCCAGCTATGAATATGGCTGTATTGTTTATTCGCAGCACTGTAAACGGTGTAATTGGACGTGCGATAAAGATTTAAAATGAAGCGGCGCTCAAGCGGCATGACGCCCATCTCATCGCCTTTATCAACCCGCACAAAAAAGCGCTTGCAGCTATCAGGGTCCCCTCGGCAATAATCAAATAGCGCTAAATTTGGGTCAAGATCGACAGTTCCTTTCAACGTCGCGAGGCCTGACGCATCAGATACGCCTGCATCTAAGGTTTTAATGTTATCTGAAAGCGTATTGATACGGTCCGTGTAAATTTTAACATCAGCGCCTTGAACAGGCTCACCTGTTTTCAAATCCGTTACCCAAACCAGAGTATTATAATGGCCAATTTTAACGTGGATTTGATACGGCGTCACAATAGCAAATAAGGTCTTTGCCTGATCGCCTTTATTCGTAACATAAGGCTGTGTTGAAACATGGCCGTGAATTGCGCCGCTTTTCCCGCCCAATGCATCGCGAACCCGCATTGGAATAGCATATTGTACATCTTCAACATCTGGCAGGCTTTCCTCCAGCGCCACGCCTTCTTGACGCTTTTCTGCAGTAAGGGACGTGTAATTAAATTTCACATTATCAAGATTGGTGACATAAATTGGCGCGTCAGAGTCGACCTCTTTTTCTAAGACAACGGTTTGGTGTGTGATCTCAAAATTGGGCCGCCGATGATTGGTGAAGAACTTTAAATCTATTGGACTGTCTAAATGCCGGCCAAACTCATCTTCAAAATATGCGGGAACCTGCTCATCACTGTCCTCATTATTTTTTTCATCTAAATTCTTACCGCCTAATAGGGCTTTTAATTTGTCCAGCGTGCTTAGATTTTTTGGGCTGGGCTCTGGCTGCGGGACCGGCTCCGGATTCACCGTTTTGACCGTATAACCCTGATAGGCTTTTAGTCTTTCTGGAAACCAGACTGTGTATTTGCGGTCTTTGCGATGAGCTCGGCTGAGTTTTGAATATGATCCGTAATTTGCCCAAGGGTCGTAATCCACTCGCCCATTTAACAAATCGGGTGTCAGCGTAACATTATCTTTCACCTGATTATTCATGACCGGCGCTGAAAAAGCCAAGCCAACTTGTGATAACGGGTCACACATCGGCGGATAGTTTTTCTCATCGCCATCTGGAAGAGCGTCAACCTCTTGCGGCGATAGCTGTACATCATCGCGGGTTATTAATAGGTCGTTGTTGGAATTGTCGCGGCATTCAACCCCCAGAAATTCAAATTCAGGGAAAGTTCGAAATTCTAGCGCAATGCGGTCTTCAATGCCCGTTTCGGGGCCTGCAGCTGAGAGGAGGCCTGGCTCAATATATAATTCAACGTCGCTATCCAGAGGGAGTTCTTCTTCGGGACTGATAAGCCAAACCCGCCGGGCTTCTTGCTTATTGACCATTTTCTTATCGGTCTCTTGATTGGGCGAGCGCGAGTCAGGTCCAAAATCAAGCGCGTAATCCTCTCCGGGAACATTAATATAGCGAGGCACGTCTCTATCGTTCGGGGCTGGCGACACCATCAGCTCATAGCGCTTTTGGGTATCGCCTTTTTCGCGAAGGTGAAGATGTTCCCAAACGGAAGCTTTGGCCACATATTGATTAAATGTTAGGCGTATCACGGGTGAACTGGGACTGCGCCATGTTACGAAATTGCGGTAGCGCAATATTGGACGCTGCGTCATAAATTCATGTTGATAGGCCTCTGTCAGAACCGCGCCGTCTTCTGCGCGAATGCCAGGCTCCATGACAACAGAATATTTCGTCGCCGCCTTTAATTCGCTTTCCTCATTTAAATTACACGCGAGAGCACTGGTATTAAGCCAGCGCCATTGGCAGTCCAGCGGCGGCGTAATGGTCACAGGGATTTCATCGGCCTCGCGTTCCATACGGCCAATAGGCACGACATTCCGGTTAAATTGAAAAACGATTTGACGCTCGGCAGGGACGTCTTCTCCCGTGGGAATGACACGCGTCACTCTAAGCTGTTTGCGTTCCGCTATTTGCGTTGGGTCGCCATCGCCGCTTGCAATGCTTTGACCACTATCTTGCGCAGGCTGGGACACATCTTCCGTAGCCGTTTTGTCACCAGATGGCTGGCAGGCTGAAACCGTCAAACTAATGAAAAGGACCGTTAAAACAAAACATAGCTGATTGAATTTCATAACGGATTCCCTTGCTTAAATCCGAATCATAGAATCAGAATAAGGTGCAATCATGTTAGGATAGTGTTTTGTTTATGTGCAGCTTTATTTTAAGTTTGTTAGACTCGGACCGTATCTCAAATTGTTAGTCTTGCGTCTGATAGCCATCGTGATGAATACTAAAACAAAGATATGATGATGTCTTACATCTTAGTCCTATCTCAGTTAGGTTACATCCGAGTTTGAAGGCCTCGTTTTACACTGCGGCGTAATAAATTTAGGCCGAACTTGGAGAAGGGTGATTATATGTCAGATGACATTCAGAAACATCTTAGGAATGCATTTGAACATGCAAAAGCTTATCGTGGTCAAGGCCGTGTTGCTGACTACATTCCCGCTTTAGCCAAAGTCGATCCGTCAAAATTCGGTATGTCTTTAGCCCTGCCAAACGGGAAGTTTTATTGCGTAGGCGACGCGACTGAGCCTTTTTCGATACAATCCGTCTCCAAAGTTTTCACCTTGTCTCTTGCGCTGGAACGGTCTGGCGATGACTTGTGGAAATCTGTTGGACGGGAACCTTCGGGCTCTTCATTTAACTCAATTGTGCAATTGGAAACAGAAGGCGGGATACCTCGCAACCCCCTTATTAATGCAGGGGCTATTGCAACAACGGACCGGCTGATGGATGGTCAGTCCGCGGATGATACGGCCGCAGAGATACTCGCCTTTATGCAGGAGCGGGCCGATGATCCTTCCGTTTTTATCGACCAAGAGGTGGCCTCATCCGAAGCGGCGACTGGGTCGAGAAATCGTAGTTTGGCGCATTTTATGGAGGCGTTTTCAAATATGCGCCATCCTATTGAGACCAGTTTAAGTGTCTATTTTCGTCAATGCGCGATCGCTATGTCTACGCGTCAGTTAGCGAGGGCTGGATTATATCTGGCCTTTGGAGGAACGGACCCCATATCTGGCAAGGACATTGTTTCTACGGAGCATTGCCGGCACATTAATGCCATCATGATGGGGTGTGGGCATTATGATAATTCTGGAGAATTTGCCTATCGCGTAGGATTGCCCGGAAAAAGCGGTGTGGGCGGGGGTATCCTCACCATTGCGCCCGGGCGCGGCGCGATTGCAGTCTGGAGCCCTGGTCTAAATGACGCTGGAACCTCATTGGTCGGATCAAAGGCCTTAGAGCATTTCGTTCATGCGCTTAACTGGTCAATCTTCACTTAGGCGGGACTTAGGCAGGGCTCAGACGTGTCATTACCGCTGTGCTGCGTGCCCGTGTTATCAGTTACCGCCTTAAATCCAGTGTGTATGGAAAGTGAGGGTTGATGGTTTCTGCGGCAACTGCCACTTTCCCTGACGTATGCCCAGTCGTTGCGAACCGCGCGATGCGTCTGCCCTCGGCTTCGTTTTCATTGACGGGATAGGTTTCAAAATTGCGCCCGCCCGGATGAGCGACGTGATAGGTAAAACCGCCAATTGACGTTTCATTTAAAAGGTCAACCACATCGAAAACAAGCGGTGCGTCTATCTTCATTTTCGGGTGCAGGCTAGACGGTTGCGCCCAAGCTTTGAACCTTATGCCTGCCACAAGATTAGCTTCATCAAGCGTCTTATGAAGAGGCACATGCCGTCCGTTGCACGTAATTTGATAACGGCCTTCCGTAAGGTTTTGTACTTTAAGCTCTAGACGCTCTACCGTGGTGTCGACAGAACGGCTGACGCCCCCGCCTGCCGGTTCCTCGCCCATGACCGGCCAAGGCTCAAGAGCGCTGCGAAGTTGTAAAGATATATCGCCAATTTGCACGCGCCCACATTCTGGAAAGCGAAAGGCAAAAAATGGCGTGAACCAGTCTTCATCAAATTTGAACCCGGCATTTGCGAGCGTCCTAAGAACATCGGACAAGTCTTGTTTTACAAAATAGGGCAGCATAAATTTATCATGAAGCTGCGTTCCCCATCGGATGAGATTGCTTTTATAGGGCTTGGTCCAGAACATCGCTAAGCAGGCCCTAATGAGCAGACTTTGCAAAAGCGCCATTTGCGGATGCGGCGGCATTTCAAAACCGCGCATTTCCAGAAGCCCCAATCGACCACGTTGGCTGTCGGGACTGTAGAGCTTATCGATACAAAACTCTGCGCGGTGAGTGTTACCCGTCAGGTCTACAAGCAGATTTCGGAACAGCCTGTCCACGAGCCACGGCGCGGCGTCACTTTCTTCGGGGATTTGGGAAAACGCAATCTCGAGTTCATACATAGAGTCGTGACGCGCTTCATCAATGCGAGGCGCTTGACTGGTCGGGCCGATAAATGAGCCTGCAAACAAGTAAGATAAAGAGGGATGGTTCTGCCAAAAGGTAATGAATGAGCGTAGTAAATCCGGCCGCCTTAAAAACGGGCTATCTTCCGGCCGCTTCGCGCCAAGCACAATATGATTGCCGCCGCCAGTGCCTGTGCGACGCCCGTCCAACATAAATTTCTCAGCCGAGAGACGCGCCGAGCGGGCTTCCTCATAAACCGTGTTGGTAATTGTTTTAAGATGCTCCCAATTTTGCG
>JAOIVW010000044.1 GCA_028224375.1 Hellea sp. | reverse complement strand
GAGGATGTTCTTGACAGCTGTTGACGCTCCACTCCAAACGCTTCACATTCACCAACTTCAACAACACCGCAGCCATCTGCATGTATTACCCACAGCCCGCATCCACTCACCAACGCCGCGTGCTATCTTCCATTTCTCACACATCGCGCCTTATCTAAGCCTTCTGCAGAGCGCTTCAACATCCAATCACTACGGTGGAACGCATCCCTTAAATCTTAACATCGACAAGCTTGAGTGGCTCATTATGCCTGCGGTAAATGAATCAAACTAAGGCATTCCGCCATAACAGTATCTGTCCTACCTAAGTTGTGAATCTCTACAGCATCATCCGATGATCGTGTTTCAAACGAAATCTTAGAGATGGCAAACGTGAACAGTCAAAATCCCAGGCGTTCGATCAACCTCGCCCTCGCCAGCCTTTAACGCATCGCAATATTCTTGTTGTTCCTTTGTAAGCTCAGGCTTCGCTGCCGGCTTTTCTGACCCGCCAGATACCGTATTACCGTCATCGTCAGTGATGGGACCTCTAGTTCTTTCCTCTAATAATGGTGGAGTTGGGATTGGGCCCAGATTTGCGGGGGCGGGGCCGCTCTTCAAGGGTTCGTTTGCCTTACTTAGGTCATGCCCGATATTGGAGAGTACATCCTCGGTCTTTAACACTTGGCTATGTTGCGTTGTGTTATGATTAGCCTTCGTTTTCACATCTAAGGTATCATCGACGCCGTCGCAATTGGCGTCCACCGCCCCGTCAACGGTCACGCACCCGACAGGCGTGGCCGTCCTCTTATTACTCCGCGTGGAGCCATAGGTGTTGCTCCGCACCCTTACATCGCCCACATCGAGTGTCTTGTCCTGCTCGATGTCGGGGGCGTTCTTTATATTGGTTGCGATATCTGGAAAATGCATCTGCGCTCCGTCGCCTGTTGTTTGAGCATAGGCAGTAGATGAGAATGCTGTAGCCACAGCGAGCGTAGAAAGAAGTAATTTACGTGATTTGGAAAATGCGATAGACATAATAGGCCCCTAACGTTTAGATTTGGTTAGAAAGCAAATATAGGACGCCCCCTAATACTGTCTGTGATACATATCACGGTTGAACTTAATCTGAAAGCTGTATTCATTTTGGGTAAATCAGTGGTTTAGCTGCATCCCTCGAATATTCATAATGTCCTTCTTTGGATGATGCTGCCGTATACGCAAACATCAACAAAGGCTTATTTGGGTGGAAACTGTTTGTGAGCTAACCTCCGCAATGAGGATTGTTTCGCCGCTGCTGGGCCTTCTAA
This sequence comes from Hellea sp., assembly GCA_028224375.1. Taxonomy (GTDB): domain Bacteria; phylum Pseudomonadota; class Alphaproteobacteria; order Caulobacterales; family Maricaulaceae; genus Hellea. Next base: position 9,876 of record JAOIVW010000044.1, on the reverse strand, counting down.
ATCCACGCGATTAAGGCCGCTTAGCCGCCGAGAGCAAGGGTCTTCTATGACCGCAGATGATGTTACCTCCGGACCGTATGGGGGATCAGCATCAAGCCTGTATATTCATATTGTGAATGATTATAATTCAATCATTCAATTTCATTATATGATTTGCATGTCCTATATAGGGCTTATCAATAACGAACCCCAAGGAGTTCAAAAATGTTAAATTTTGTTCAAAAAGCGTCCCTTACGACACTCGCATCCATCATGTTGGTTGGCGGCATCAGCACGCAAGCCCATGCGCAGAGCGCGGGGCCTTTAAATAACGCAAGCTCAATCGAAACCCAGCAAGCTGACTTTAATAATGACGTCGCTATTCGGACTGTAGGTTTTGACGGCCGCAAATCATCTGCGCGCCGCAATTCTAATCGCAAATTTAATCATCAAAGGTCCCGTAATCGGAGTTCTAACAATCGCGGGATTAGACTCTCTGCATCAAGTTATAACCGCCATGGGTATGATAGTTATGGCTATGACAGTTACGGCTATAACAGCCATGGATATAACAGATCTGGCTATGACCGCCATGGTTATAACAGCCATGGTTATAACAGCTATGGTTATAACAGCCATGGTTATAATAGATCTGGCTATGACCGTCATGGCTATGATCGCCATGGGTATGATAGTTACGGCCTTAGGGCTATCTTAGGTCTTAGCTCAAATAGCCGCCACAACTCTAGGTCCAAAAAGTCTTCAAAACGCAGAGCTTCGCGCCGGTAATTCAGGATATAGACAAAAGACAGAAAACCCGCCCTCATCGGCGGGTTTTTTATTGGGGGAGTGCGGTTTTGGGACGTTCAGTTTAAGATGTTCCCACTCGGCTGATTGGATAAATTTTTACTCACCGTTTTTCAGCTCCGCTTCAAAAAAAGCGATGTAACGCTGCTCATTCGTGCCGAGCTTGCCCCTTATGTTTAAAGAATTAGCCAAATCGAGCCCTTCTTGAGCGATGGTTTTATGGTCCTCAGGTTCGGCCTGAACAAGGAGAGACAGTGCGTAGAGCTTATAAATTTCCAGAGTTTCTATTTCAACTTCTGATTTCTGTGCAGAACTCAAATCAACAATTAACTCACGCGATGCCGTTTGTATTTCGGCAGGGTCCGCCTTGGCGGTAAGCAACGTGCCAATATAGTTGAGGCGCACCCGATAACGCTCCAAATCAACCTCTTTGGAAGGGCCGTAACGCCGCTCAAAGGCTGATAATGTCTGAACACCTGGCACATGGAGATATGTCAGAAGAGACGGGGTAGGGTCCTTGGTTTCATTAAATGTAATCATACTTTTATATATGAGTTCAGTGACTTGCCTGAGCTGTTGCGGATCACCCTCTGCTAAAAGACCAGTTCTGAGATTTTTCATGGCCACGTCATATGTTTTCTTTGCGCCGTCAATATTGCCCGATAAGACTTGCATCCAAGCTGTCATTTCAAGTCGCTGGTCTTCAATCTCGCGGTTGTTAGGAAAATCAGCGGCGTAGTCGTCGAACCGCTTAATGGCCTCGGACATTCGATCAATTGCAATGTCGGGCTCGCCCAACCTGGCATATTCACGCGCTAAGCTCATGAGTCGGGTTGGCAAAGACTCCTTGGCTTCAGCGTCTCCGGAATCCGCCATGGCGCGAAATTGCGCAATCGCTTTTTCATGAGCCTCGTGATGATCGTCAATCTGGTCAAGCCGGTGCTTAGCAGTAGCGCGTAGGTCGTGATATAGGGCCAAACTTTTTCGTGCCGTGTTAAGATTCCGGCCAGAGAGTCCGTCCAAGCTTCTTTCGGCAAGAGCTACAGCGCGCAGCATATCCGGTTCAACTTTCTCAAACTCTTCAGTGATAAAGTTAAGCTGGCCTCGTGTTGCAACGGCTTCTGAGGCTGTTAACAGAGCTCCGTCCACGGGAGAGGCAGCGCTAGGGTCGATCTGGAGCTCTTCCAAGGGTTCTAAATCTGATATGGCTTCTGATAATATGCTGATAGCAATTTCCGCCTCTTCGGGGCGCTGTGTTATGGACGCGATGTCACCCCCCATAATAGCTGCCTTGAGATGTTGTAGGGGTGTTGAGGCAAGCACTTGTAAGCTGGCTTGTGAACGTTTGGCATCTGCAAAATCACCTGAAAAGATTTGTGCTTTTACCAGCATACGCAGCGCGTCATAGTCCTGCGGAGCAAGTGCAATCGCTTTTCGTGCAGCCTCAACAGCACGGCTTGGTTCGCGCATAAGCGAGAGTTCCGCTATTAATTTCCAGTCTGCAGTCGTTTTCGCTTCACTTTCAAGTATGACAATTCCCCGCTCGAATGTCGGCGCCACGGCGACGAGTTGCAAAGCTTCCTTTTGGAGGTCGGTTCCGGATTTTAATGTTTCAACAGCTTGTTCGGACGTCGAGCTTCCAAGCATTTCCATCAGGGATGCAGCTTCATCGGCAGATAAATCACCGGACTCGACCATGCGCAAAACCATCGTTTGCGGGGCGGCCTCCTTATTTGGACCATTGTCAGTAAAAAACTGGTACACACCCAACACGCCGCCAAGGGTAGCCAAAACGACTAAACTTCCCCAAAGCGCGCGACCGGCTTTGGAGAGCGACAGGCGCGACGTGTGTTTGCTTGTAGTCACAGCGAGATACTCCAAATATCATCAATCGTGCCAGACAGCGGGTTTGCGGTCAATCGCCTTACCAGGCGAGGGTTTAGGCGCTCTAAACCGCTCAGCTCACGGCCAATGTGAGGATATTTCGCCGTGAAAATTACATCCCCAAACCACTTCAGCTAAGTTACCGACAACGCCAGAATTGGGCGGGCCCAACGCCAAGACCTAAAAGACGTCTCAATTAAGCATCATGTATAGCTGGGTCGTAGAGCCAATTTAAATATATGCTGGCCATGAATAATGTTGCCATAGCACCAGCTGTTTCAAAGCTTAATGCGGCTAAGTATTTGGACGGTAAATAGGCATAGCTTGGCGCCGCTGATAGCAGATAGCTCATCATCAAGGCGGCGATGCAAAACCCTATTCCGGCGTAGATTTTCAGGGCCTTGAGGGATGCCATTAATAAGGCGGCTCCGCACATATAAAATACAGCCAACACTGTCATGAGCTTTGAAAGGGCGAGTGTTTCAGGGCCGGAGATATTTTTCGTACTCATAAGAATGAGGACGGTTGAAAACGCAAATAAAGCGGCCGCTCCTCCGCTGCGCGCTAACCAGCTCAGCCCCTTGCGGCTGCGAGCGCCTTCCAACAGAGCGGCCTTAAAACATCCAAAAGCAAAGAGGTTTTGCTCTGCAGGGCCGGAAATTTGCTCAAGCTCATTTTGCATTGCGGCTAGCCAATCTTTACGGCTTGGCGGCATGAGTTTCGCGGCCCATTTAAGCCAGGTCTGGGGTGACAAAATCATGTTTTAATCCCTCGTAATATTGCGGGCTGCGTGTCTGGCGCGAGCACCTCATTTGCATAGGCCCGCCCATTGGGCGTGAGTTCATAGCTTTGACGGGGAGGGCGTCCTAATATTTGAGGCTCCTCCCAATTTGAGGTCAAGAAACCTCTATCCTTAAGCCGCATCAAAATCGGATAAAGCGTTCCGGATTTTAAGCCCGTCTTTTTCATCAAAGCATAGCCATATTGAGGCTGCTGACATAATTCTGACAGGACAAGGCAGGTTGATTGAGAGGGGGCGCGGTTACGAGTCATGTCATAACTCTACATATATAGATAAATGAGTCAAGAGGGTATATTTGGTTCCGTTTTGAGGCCTGTAAATAAGCTACAGCCAGCTCTGTATGCCCCAAAGGCTAGGGCTGTTTTCCACTTCCGCTGGGAAAGGTTATATCTTTCGTCGATACATTGCTTTGGTCTGAAGGGGGCATTAAATCTCCTAGGCTTTCACAATTTAGAAACCCTGGGAATTCACGTCCCGTCTCACCAATGCGATTAATGCCCCAAACGATTTCTTCTGAATGTTGATTATTGTAGCGCTCTTGGGATGAGGCTTGATTACTTTCAAGCCAGAAGAAATCATCTGTCATAGATGGCACATAGCCAAAATCATATCTGTATTTAAAAGCGGTGTGTTCTTTGAGCGGTATAGACTCGTCATAAACAAAATGCTGCACTGTTGCGAAACAGAAACTGGGCTCGTCTTTGTTGGTAGGAGTCCATTTAAAACAGCTTCGTTCACACTGCGCTTTATCTCTTGGGCATTGCTTGAACTTACTAAGAGAACCTTTGCTGACACGGCTTTTATCAACTCTGTCCAACGGCTGCCCCGACATGCCGATTAATACTTGGCCGCAGGGAAGCTCTTGAGCTTTTGCAGCAATAGGCCAGAGGAGAGCGTTCAAGAAGATCAAACCTATAAAAATTCGGATGAAGGTTTGTTTCATAAAAGCAGCGTAGCATTGATATAGCTCTGAGGTGAGTCATTTACGCATCAAAATTCTAAGACCGCGTTTCGACGCGAATAATTGTTTTCTCGTTTTTACGGTTTTTCATGCGGGTAATATAACATAGCCTGATATTCGCCCCTTCATAGATAGGGCCGCCATCAGCCGCAAGTTCGGCGAACCCACCCATTTCAGGGGAAAAATTAGAATATTCAAATTGGATGTCGTTTAATGTGAATTTTTCCAGCACTCCGCGAACAGGCCTTGGTTTGAAATCTGTGACCACCCCCGCGATTTGCGTGCAGTCGTTGTGTCTTGAAAGTGAGGCCAGCTTAATATTGTTGTAAATTATCGCCGCGCAGATTGGAATGAATATCAAAAGGGCGAATCCTGTGACGGTCCTCGCGAATTCATAGCTACCGTGGAAAAATATAAACATGAGAGGCGGGAATTTATCATATACCGTGGTGGCAATCATAAGTGCGCAAATCGGCACCCCAATCGCGAGAACCTGCCAGCCTGCAAATGCGTGAGCGGCATCATAGGCTAACTCGTAATTCATTGTTGAATCATATCAGGGACGCGGTTCATGAATTTATAACATAAGTCAAAAAAAGAGGGGCATAAAGCCCCTCGCATAAAACGTTTTTAACTAAGAAAGTTATTAGTTACTTTAGCAGACGGTTCAAGGTGGGCTCTACCTCTTCGTGTGTTTCCCCTGATACCGCTAAAATAGACATGCTCAAAATTTTCGCTTTCAGGTTGCATTAATTTCGTAGCATTAGTAAAAAATTTATCTCTGAATTTTAAAGAATAAGACGTGGGATACATTAGCGAAAGCGGTGCCCATGTTCGGCTACTTCATATTCAAAAGAGCCGCTTTGGCGGCCATAATTTGCTGCGTGATGAGCGCATCGTGCAGGGCGCGTCTGCGGCTCAGCAGCGCTCGATTTCTGTCTTTATGTCTTGCAATCTTGGCCTCTGCGCCGTTTGCGCAGGCCCAGATCTCATCTCCCGATGATATATCAGGTCTTGTTGTCTGGATGGACGGTAAAGACGTGGCCGGTACAGGCATACAGCCTGCGGATGGGAGCTCGGTGACGACGTGGGTCAATAAAGGCTCGGGCGGAGACCTGACCACACAAGCCGGTGTTGTTACATTTGAAGCCGCCAGCTTTGACGGCAAGAATCCGGGACTGAGATTTCCGCACCTTGCGAGGATGGCGGGACCTAATCCCTTTGCCGGTAACAAACAAAACGTCATGACGATTTTATTTGTCTCGAGCAATGTCACGCCAACTAATAATGCCTCTGTTTCGCTCAACGGGACTGAGGACGGCCGGAGCAATGATACCGGGCGCACCAGTTTCCATGCGCCATGGACGGATGGTGATGTTTATTTTGACGCCGGGGGATGTTGCGGGCCAGAGAGGCTACGAGGTAACTTTCCAAACCCCATTACGGAAACCAGTCTATATACGGGCCTGAATGATGAGCCAGGAAACCGTCAGTGGCTCCGCGTTGATGGACAAGATATTGACACGGATATGACCGGCCATAATGCTGATGTCAGCGGCGGTATTCATCTGGGCGCATTTCCGTCGGGTAATCCATTTGACGGCCGTTTTGCCGAAGTCGTAATTTATGACCGCGCGCTACCTTTGGCCGAGGTCGAAGATATTGAGTGTTTTATGCTTCTAAAGTGGAAACCCTCTGCCGCGCCGACGGGCTGTAAAGTCAATATTGCTGCGTCTAAAGACGTTGAGGTTTGGGACCCCCTCTCGGCTGGACTTTACGCTGTGCCGGGTAATGACGTTATTTATTCAATCTCTGTTGTCCATAAGAGCGGGCCGGATTTGGACGAGGACACCGTCTTTATCGCAGACAGCATGCCTGCTGAAGTGGTGTTTTACACTGGCGATATAGACGATGGGGGCCCTGCGACGGGGGCCGTAAAATTTGTTGATAATGGCTCCGGGCTTAGCTTTGATCCAAACGTTAATGTGAGCTATTCTAGCGGCGTAACAAAACCTAAGGCGGCTTCCGACTGTGATTATAATCCGGGGGCGGGAACGGGATATGACCCAGCCGTAAAATATGTCTGTATCCACCCGTCTGGCAAATTTAACGCGGGCACGCCTGACCCGTCATTTACCGTCTCGTTTAGAACGCAAATTAAATAGGCCTTAGCGGCGGTCGTTTGAAAAGGTTTGGTGTGTTGACGGCAACGTTTATGTGATTTGCACAAAGTAAATACAACAGATACGAATCTTGAATAAGGAGACGTATATGATGCCGAACGCTTTTACGCGCGTGTTTTATTTCACATTTTTGGGCCTAACTGTTTTTCTTAGCGCTTGCGTGACGACATCAAATGATCGCGCAGACCTGAAAACTATTTACGAGAAAAGTGCTCAATATCACAAGCCTGACCGAAATCCTGTTATTGTCATTCCGGGCATTTTAGGCAGCCGGTTAGTCGATGATGCAACGGGGACAACTGTTTGGGGGGCTTTTCGCAGAGATTATGCAAATCCCGGGACAGCTGAGGGGGCGCGTCTTATTGCGCTTCCCCTTACTGAGGGCATGCAACACCGCGATAGTCATGACCATTACAGAAAAACAACTGTCCACTCTGATGGTGTGCTCCAAGATTTGAAGCTGGATTTCGCGGGTATTCCCATATCCATTCAGGCTTATGCCGGTATTCTTTCCACATTGGGCGCAGGCGGTTATGTTGACGATACATTGGGCTTGACGACACTTGATTACGGAAAAGACCACTTTACGTGCTTCCAATTTGATTATGACTGGCGTCAGGACATTCCTTCGAATGCAGCGCGCTTGGAAACCTTCATCGAGGAAAAACGTGAATATATTCAAGACAGATATGAAGCGCTATATGGCCTAGAGAATGCAGAGGTGAAATTCGATATCGTCGCGCACTCAATGGGCGCGATGCTCTCGCGCTATTACACCCGCTACGGCGCCGCCGATTTAGAGACTTTGCAAGCCGGTGTTGTGCCGTGGACCGGGGCTGAAGATGTGGAGCGCCTTATACTTGTCGCGCCGCCTAATGCAGGATCACTAGAGGCGCTTCAGCAGTTGGTAAATGGATTTAATACCGGACGACCCCTTTTGCCCTTTTATCATGAAGTCCTGATTGGCAGCTTTCCGTCTGTCTACCAATTACTGCCGCGCGCCCGTCACTCACGATTAGTTTGGAATGGTGATATGTCAAAACCTGTCGCGGATATTCTTGACCCAAAATTTTGGCAAGAGATGAAATGGGGTCTTAGCGGTGAGGATGAAAGAACGGATGAGGTTCTAGCCGAACTTCTGCCCGATATTGAGACCGTGGAAGAACGCCGAAAAATTGCCCGTGATTATCAAGCGCAGGCTTTGGACAGAGCCAGACTTTTTCAGGACGCGATGGATATAAAGGCACGTCCGCCTGATGGATTTGAAATGTTTCTGGTGGCTGGCGATACGCTTAAAACGGCGTCTGTGGCGTCGGTGGATGAAGTGACCGGCGCTTATTCAACATTGGACTATAGTCCGGGCGACACAACGGTGACTCGCACCAGCGCCTTATTTGATGAACGTGTCGGTCAAGAGTGGGGGCCGCGATTAGTCTCTCCCATTGATTGGTCTGCAACGATGTTTATCTCCGGAAAACATAGAAGCCTAACAAGCAATCATATTTTTGAAGATAATGTCCTTTACTGGCTCCTTGAGGATCCGCGTGAGTAAAGCCGAAAATGAAGCGCGGTAAGTTTTACCTATTGACGACAGGCAATGCGCTTAGCGGCAAAGTTGGCGCGGCCTAAATCCGCTTCAAACCTATTGTTTAAACAGGTTTGGCATCTTAGCGGTTTTGACCTTGGAGGGTTGGCAGGTCTTGGTTTTTACCCAGTTGCCGTTTTTGTAAACGAATTTTTCTTTGGGCGTATCGACTGAAGAGTCTTCAGGAGAGGTTGAGGCATCGCAGGCGATATTTGGCTGAACCGGCTGTTCTACGACGCGGACAATGCGGCGTTTTTTAGCGTTAGGGTTCGTCTCGACCCTGCCAGGAGAGTTAATAAAATCAGCCGTTGAAGAGTTTGAAAAACACGGTAGCGCCGAGCCGATAAATGTTCCGGCGGCGAAAAGGGCTGTAAAAGCCGTAACCGCGATGACGGGGGTCTTTGATAGGAGTGTCATAAGCTCATCTTTCCATTCACATGCCGCAAATTGCGCGGCTTATGGGGCATTTATAACGCGCGAGTCGTTAAAAGAACTTGAATCTTCAATTATAAATTACAGCTTCATAGAGGCACAAAAAAGCCCCGCAAATGGCGAGGCTTTTAAGTTCAAAACTTGGAACTTAATTAGGCGACCATTTGGTCGGCGCCGAGGTCGGGAATGCGCAGGTTCTGTCCAGGATAGATTTTATCCGGATCGGATAGCATCGGTCTATTGGCCTCAAAAATAACGGGAAACTTTTTGTAATCGCCGTAATAGGTTTTTGCGATGGCTGAGAGTGTATCTCCGCTAACCACTGTATGAAAACGCGAAACTGTTCCGCCGCCTTTGACTTTGGCTTCATCATAGACGCCTTTAACGCCTTCGACATTACCGACAGCGAGGATAACTTTCTCTTTCATTTCTTGGGTTGCCGCTTCGCCTTTGATTGAAACAGTGCCGTCATCATTCACAACGATGTCTATGCCATTCGTATCAAGGCCGTAATCTATCACTTCTTTCTTTAATTTTTCATCGCCATCTTTTCCGGTGAATAGATCTTTAATCTTTTTTCCGGCAGAACTTACAAAAGGTATTAGTCCAAACATATTTTTCTCCAATAGGTGAGTGGTTTTCCAGTCTCGTTGAATAAACGCGCACGCCGCCTAATGCGTTCCGCGTTTGAGGTCGTCTTTGTTTACGTAATTCTCGGTTTCCGAAGCTTTGCGTAGCCCAGCAATAGAATGATGGATCCAATCGTTGCGCCGATAAGACCTGCTGCCTCATTACTGTCATAGAAACCAAGCGTGCGCGCGAGAAATGTAAAGAGAACCGCGCCGAGGACACCAATAGCAATCGTCCAGAGGAAACCTTGCGGGTCATTCTTACCGGGGATGATCAGCTTTGCGATACAGCCCGCTATACCGCCGACCACGATTGTTGATAAAATGCCCATAATGTCTCTCCATAACTGTGTTGAAGATATAACGGCAGACATAGCGAAACGTTCCGAGGTCAAAAGAAAAGACGCGATAAACGCATATCACGCCGCTCGTTTAAACGCGGCTTTATGGCACTAAAATTGCACTGTTAAGCAAATATTTACCGTAATTATACGGCGAATATTAGCGAGTGCAGCTTAAAATATTTTTCAGTTTCAAGAGAATGTGCGGGTTTTAACGAACGGTCCAATGATATGGTAGAGATTACAAAAAGAGATAGATTAAAATTGCTGGGC
>JAOIVW010000043.1 GCA_028224375.1 Hellea sp. | reverse complement strand
GATTCAGCCTCATCTTGTTCGCGGGCAGATTTAAGGGCCGCCGCATTAATGGCGGCCATGCGCGCGGCCATTTGTTCATCGACAAGTTTTTGCTGCGCCGCTTTTTCAGCCGCCGCTTCTGCAAGCTTTTCATCCTTGGATTTAAACCCCAGTTTCGAAAGAAAGCCGCGTTTTTTCTTTTCAGCCACGTTTAATGTCCCTGTCGCTCGCGGCGCTCGCTCCGCGCCTCTTGTTTCAATGTTCCAATAAGGTGATCATTATTGGCACCCGTAATTTTTACCTGTGCAAGGCTACCCGCTTTTGGCGGATTGTCCACCTTGATGAGGCTAAAATCGGGCAGGCGGCCAAGGCCAGTTTCTTCAAACAAAGCCATATCATTATCGCCTATCCGAGAGGATAAATGCGCAGCTTTTACGCGCTGGCCTTCCTCGCGCAATATTTTCGCGCGGGCTTTAATCTGCCCCCCATTGACTGGCGGCATTTTCGCGGCGGCTGTGCCTTCGCGCGCGGAATAAGGAAAGACGTGCAGCCAAGGAATTTTAATCTCGGAAATAATACGCTTGGACTGTTCAAACATCGCATCATCCTCAGTCGGGAAACCTGCAATAATATCTGCGCCAAATGTAAAGTCAGGACGAAGTGATGTGAGATTACGGCATAGCTCAATCGCATCTTCGCGCGTATGCCGCCGCTTCATCCGTTTCAAGATCATATTATCTCCCGCCTGCAAAGACAGATGCAAATAAGGTGTCATGCGGGGCTCTGTTGCCAGGGCCTCAAACAGCGCGGGATCTATCTCCGCGGGGTCGATAGAGGAGAGGCGCAGGCGCGGCAAATCGGGGACAAGTTTTAAAACGCGCCGGACCAAATCACCTAGGGGCGGTTGACTTGGCAAATCTCCACCCCATGAGGATAAATCCACGCCCGTAAGGACAACTTCTTTATAGCCTTGTTGAACCAATGATTTGACATGGGCGACAACTTCGCCAGCAGGGGTTGAGCGCGCTTGGCCCCGTCCAAAAGGAATGATGCAAAAGGTGCAGCGATGGTCACAGCCGTTCTGAACTTGCAGGAAAGCGCGTGTGCGGCTTTGCGATTTTGTCAGCTCTCGATTGCCGCCGCTGATAAGCTGCGGCGCGGTTTCAGTCACCGACATAATGTCGTTCACTTTAATCGGTTCGCCGCCTAGCAATGTTTCAGGTTCAAATGAGGTGGCCAGCATCTTTTCAGCATTACCGATGACGCGGTCAACTTCGGGCATATCGGCAAAGGCTGTCGGGTCTATTTGCGCTGCGCAGCCCGTCACGACAATATTCGCTTCGGGGTTATCTTTTTTAGCCTTGCGCACCGCATAGCGCGAGCCGCGCACAGCTTCATTGGTCACGGCGCAAGTGTTTATAATAACGGTATTTTCAAGCCCTGCATCCCGCGCATGACCGCGCATCACGTCACTTTCGTAAGCGTTCAGGCGGCAGCCCAATGTTATGATTTCAGCCTGTTTAGACATGGGCCGCTATGTGGTCCTTAATATAGGACTGGTCAAGGTCTGCAGTCATGGCTAATAGGCTCCTCATGTTACGCCGACTCAAACAATTCGTACCTTTGCCTTTCCGTACGCGCCTGAAATGGCTTGGCTATGCGTGGCAGGATTTGACAGGCGGTGCCCGCGAAGCCCGCGTTCCGCCCAAACGCAAAACCTTTATCGGCGGCGGAGATTTTATTAAAATTGGGGATGCGTTTTTTGGCACGCTAAAACGCCATGGCCTCTCGCCCGCTATGGATGTTCTTGATGTCGGCTGCGGGCAAGGGCGTATGGCGCGGCCCATGACCGAGTTTCTGACGGGTCGTTATGAAGGCTTTGACATTGACGGGTCAGGCATTGAGTGGTGCAAAAGCCAATATAAAGACGTGGCGAATTTCACCTTTCATCGAGTAGATGTATTCAATGCGCGTTATAATAAAACTGGTAAAACTGCGGCGAAGGATTACCGCTTTCCGTTTGAGGATAACAGCTTTGACCGCGTTTTCTTAACATCCGTTTTCACCCATATGTTTAAAGATGATGTTGCGAATTATCTCTCAGAAATATCTCGTGTTTTGAAACCGGGCGGCAAATGCCTTGTGACGTGGTTCTTGCTCGACGAAATGTCAAGGCAGAGCCAACACCCAGTTTTGCAATTTGATTTCGAGGTGGATGACGTCAGCCGCACAACCGTTAAATCAAACCCCGAAGCGGCGATTGCTTTTGATTTGGAATTTGTGCGCGGTCTTTATAAACAATTCGGGTTATCCATCAAAGATATTGAACACGGAAAATGGGGCCGCCCAGACAGCCGCTATGATCTTCAGGATATGGTTATCGGGATAAAGCCCCTATAAGCCTAAACTTGTGTCATGGGTAAATTTTGATATGTTGGGCTTAGAGGAGAATTTATATGTCTCATCCTAAGCTATTATTGGCCATGGCTACTATGCCTGTAATTATGGCGCTGTCTCTTGTAGGACATGCCGAAGGTGTTGTTGGACGTGCCGAAGTCCCTGTTGAATATCACTATGATCTAAATACCGAAGTGAAAGCTCTATTGGTGGACAAGTCTTCTCCTGGCGAATGTTTCTCGAATGAAAAGCCTCCTTCTGTTCAAAAAAAACAGACATTCGTAATAGACCCTACTCCAAAGCCTAAATTACCTATAAAATGGATGCGTGTTGTCTGTGACGCTGATGTCACGCCTCGTTTCTTATATTGGCTGGAGGTTAGACTGTCTCATCTTGGTATTTTAGACACCCAAGATATTTTTACGGAAGGCGTGAGGGTTAAACTTGATAAAAGAATGTATAAAGCCATACAAAACTTTCAAGTCTCACAAGGCTTGGCTACAGGCGGCCTATCATATGAAAGCGTCAATACTTTATCTGAATTAGATATTCCAGACGTAGATAAATTTCGACTGCCTACTAAATAGTTCCTTCAGACTCTAGTTCTACTGGCCCCGTCATGATGACGTGGTCATCATCTTCGCGCCATTCTATAAATAATGTTCCGCCATCGACCTCCACTTCGACTTTGCGGTTGGTGCGTTTTTGGCGGACAGCGGCGACGACGGCGGCGCAAGCGCCCGTGCCGCATGCCAGCGTCATTCCCACTCCGCGTTCCCAGACTTTCAGGCGAATCTTATCTTTGCTCTCAACGCGGGCAAAGCCGACATTGACTTGCTCGGGGAATAGCGGGTGAAATTCAACCATAGACCCGACCTTTTCAGGTTTAGCGCGCTCAAAGTCTTCGACGAAAAACACGCAATGCGGATTGCCCATATTGACCGCGCCGGGATTGTGCAGAATCGGATTATCTATGGGGCCTAATTTTACATCGATATGATGCGTGTGCATGACTTCTTTGAGCGGAATCTGATCCCATTCCAATTTTGGGGGGCCCATGTCCACGGAGACTTGGTTCTCGCCGGCCGCCGCGCAGAGGAGTAATCCGGCATTGGTTTCCAGCACCATAGAATCGACATTGCTATCGCGCATATAAAGCCACGCAATACAACGCGTAGCATTCCCGCAGGCATCGACTTCAAAGCCTTGTTGATTCCAGATTTCCATAAAGGCATCCGCGCCAGAGGCTTTTGGGTCGCGGATGATAATTAACTGATCGGCCCCTTTAGGTCCCATGACGGAATTTCCGGGCTTGCAGATATTTTTGACTTTTTCTTCAGACAGCACAAAGCCCGTGCGTCCGCGCGCATCAAACACTGCAAAGCGGTTTCCCGCGCCGTTCATGATTAAAAATCTCATATGGGGCATATAGGCCTTGAGAGAGGCAATGCAAAGACTTGCTTATGTGGTTAAACTCCGCAATATTCTTCGCACAAATATAATAGCGACATAACGTTTATCGGGAGGCCCACATGACTATGGCTAAATTTAAAACATTCTTACTGCTTGGCTCTGCTTTGATAGTCTCAGCATGCTCTCAAGGAAATGCGGCCGAAAATGCGGCGGCGAATAAAACGAAAGAGACTGCGGCCAAAACCGTGAAAACCATGAAAGATACACCCAGAAAAATGATTGACTATACGACAGCAGGGCAAACCGATGATGACCACCTTTATCTCGAAGAGGTATTGGGGGATAAAGCTTTGGGTGAAGTCAAAGGCTGGAATAAACGCACCCTAGACCGCCTGACCGCAGACCCGCGTTTCAAGTCGATGGAAGCTGAAGCGCTTGAGATTTTGCAAAGCAAAGATAAAATTCCTTACGTGTCTTATCGCGGCGGTGAGGTGCACAATTTCTGGCAGGATGCCACGCATGTGCGCGGTATTTGGCGTAAGTCCACATTGGAAAGCTATCTGTCAGATAAAACGGCATGGGAGACGGTATTGGACTTTGACAAACTGTCCAAAGATGAAGACAAAAATTGGGTTTATAAGGGCAATAGCTGTCTGTCCCCTGATTATGAACTTTGCATTGTCAACTTATCGGACGGCGGTAAGGACGCTGTTATTCGCCGTGAATTTGACACCAAGACCAAGACATTTGTCGACGATGGTTTTGTAACAGAAGAGTCTAAAGGGACGATGTCTTGGCTTGACAAGGATCATGTCGTCGTCGGTGTGGATTTTGGCGAAGGCACGATGACGGATTCTGGTTATCCAATGATCGCAAAACTTTGGAAACGCGGTACGCCGTTATCTGAAGCTGTGGAAATAGGCCGAGGCGAAAAAGAGGATGTTGCATATTGGGCCGGAACCTTTGAGCTTGATGACGGGTCACGTGAAATAATGAATGCGCGCGCTAAGACATTCTATACCTCGCGTTATGATTGGGTCCCGCAAAAAGACGGCGAGCTTCAAGATCCTATCGCGCTACCGATTCCTGAAAAAGTAAATATGTATGGTGCGTTCAAAGATCAATTTTTAATCCAGCTCAATGAAGGTTGGCGCGGGAATAAATCAGGCGACTTGGTCAGCTTTGATATTCACGACTTTATGGAAGATGGCAAAATAGATGATGTTCATGTCGTTTTCAGTCCTGATGAAAAGTCATCCTTAAATGGGGCCGGCGCGACGAAATCAAAACTTCTTTTAAGCATTTCTCGTGACGTCACCAGCGCAGCTTATGCCTTTGATTGGGATGGCAAAGCTTGGACATCAAAAAAATTGGATTTCCCGGCCAACGGAACTGTCAACATTGGCGCGACAAATGATAAAGAAGATGTCGCCTTTATAAGTTCTGAAAGTTTCCTGACCCCTGATACGCTTTGGACATATAACACGACAACCGGCGAGAAAGCTGAGGCAAAATCCCTACCATCCTGGTTTGATGCCGATAGTATGGTGAGCGAACAATTCTTTGCGACATCAACCGACGGTACGAAAGTGCCCTATTTTGTGGTGCGGGCCAAAGATACAAAAATGGACGGCACTAACCCGACCTTGCTTTATGGCTATGGCGGTTTTGAAATTTCGCTCAATCCGTCCTATTCGGCCACACGCGGCAAGCTTTGGCTGGAGCGCGGCGGCGTATATGTCCTCGCCAATATTCGCGGCGGCGGGGAATATGGCCCTAAGTGGCATCAAGCTGGCCTTAAGACCGAACGCCAGCGTATCTATGATGACTTTATCTCTGTGGCGGAAAACCTAATAGAAAAAGGCATAACCTCACCAAAACATTTAGGGGTTGAAGGCGGGTCAAATGGAGGCCTTCTGACGGGCGTTATGTATACCCAGCGGCCTGATTTATTTAATGCTGTTATCGTAGCTGTGCCGCTCTTGGATATGATGCGTTATCATAAGCTTCTGGCGGGCGCGTCTTGGATGGGCGAATATGGCGACCCAGATGATCTGGTTGAAGGCAAGTTCCTGCGCTCAATCTCGCCTTATCACAATATTGATCCAGAGGCTGATTATCCTGAAGTCTTCTTTATTACCTCGACAAAGGATGACCGTGTTCACCCCGGTCATGCCCGCAAGACGGCAAAGCGTATGGAAGACCAAGGTCATGATTTCCTCTATTACGAAAATATTGATGGCGGACACAGCGCGGCGGCGAACCTAAAAGAAACGGCTAAACGCTTAGCGCTGCAGCACACCTATCTGATGCAAAAGCTAAAAGATGGTGAGTAGCTGAAGTTACCCTATGTGAAATTAAGGCCGCTCTGTAGATTAGAGCGGCTTTTCTATGATGGACTTTTTCTAACGCAATGAGGCATTGCCAATGAATACCGCGCCCGTCATGATAGACAAATAAGAAGACGAATTCGGGACACCTGCCATGATGACGAAATATTACAACATACCGCTCTTAATTCTTGTGCTCATCGCGGCTGTGCTGGCTTTCGCGTTTTGGGCCATGGGATTATCGGGTCTTACCTCGCCTTTGATGATGGGCGATATTTATCTGACTAAATCTATTGCCGCGCTCGCAAAGGACGCGCTTTTCGTTCCGCTGAAGCCTGTTATGTACGCCCTCATTATTCTCTCCATCGGAGCGTCAATCGCAGTCTCGCGCGGCGGGATGGGTCCCAAATTTATTAGGGTTTTAGCTTTCTTTATAGGCTTCTCATTGATTGGTGTCTTTGTTGCTGTCTTGGCCCATACGCTTTTTCCTATTTCCGTGTTTGACACGCCCGCTGACCTCGGCCTCTCAGAGACTATGAGCGTTGAACCCATACCCTTCATGCAGAAAATATATGGCGTTTTCACAAGTCCCCTGATGATTTCAATATATGCTGGTATATTATTAGGCCGGGCTCTTAAACGTTTGGAGGGGACCCATCCCGGTATCGGGCAACAGGCTGATATTGTCTCGGATATGTTTATCAAAGGCTTTATTAAATTCCTTTGGATTACGATTCCGCTCGCTGTCTTTGGTTCTCTGACCTTGGCGCTTAACCGTCCGGGCGGTGTTGATACACTTGTCAAACTTTCAAAAATTCTGCCCGTTTATCTCGGCTCTATGTTCGTGGTGTGGGCGCTTATGGTTGCGATTAGCTCGCGCATTCTCGGCCATGGGCTTGCCTTTATGGGCCGAGCGCTTATCCCGCAAGCCGTCGTCGCGATGGCGACCAGCTCGTCCATGGCGACCTTGCCTGCCACACGCGTCGCCTGTGACCAGCTCGGCGCAAATGCGGATGAAGCCACACCTTTTTATACAGTTGGCGCGACAGTGAATATGGTGGGGACGCTTATGGGCCTAACGCTGATTACGCTTTACGGAATGCAGGCTTATGGTCTTGATGTTACGATTGGTGACCGTTTCGTTGTGGCGTTCCAATCTATGGTTTATGCGACATCTGCCGCAGGTGTACCGAGCGCGTCGATTGTCCTCATTCAGGAACTGCTGACCAGCCAAGGCGTTTCAGGCGATTTCGCGACCTATATCACAGCCATTATTATTACCATTGATACACTGATTTTAGACCGTATGCGCACCATGCTAAACACGCAGTCAGACTCTATGTCCACAGCGAATGGCCTTAAGATTTATTATAAAACACCAAAGACATTAGTCGATTAACCTGGTTTGGAGATGGGGTATTTCCGTCTCCCCAAAACCCCTATGACGGCACTTAACATCAGGATGAACCCTGCAAAGCCATTTAATTGGGTAAAATAAGCAAGGCTTCCCATGACGATGGCCAATATAGCTGTACCGCAGTGGTAAAATACAGATTGCCGCGTGATTTGAAGTTCTGTTTCGGTAAGTTCCAGAAGAGCAAATTTTTTCAAGACATGACGGTACATGAAAAAATATAGTGCGTGTACGACCATAAAGCCAAAGCCAAAAAACCCTAAGATATTGCCGGAACGCTCATAATCTAATCGCAGGACAATGGCTCGGCTAGAATCTCCCGTTAACGTTAGTAGATAGGCAAATAGGGCCTCAAAGGCAAAACGCAGTGGATAGGCGAGGTAGAGTACAACGAAGAGCAAGATTGCATTGAGAAAAATAATTTTCTTATCTGCAACGCCGTAACGTCTAAAGAATGTAAAATGCGCATGCCAAATACCGACCAGCAAGGCAAAAGCCGCTGTGGCCGGGATAATGGAAAATAAATAACCTTTTAAATCTTCATAACTCTGCGGGATAACCGCCGAAGCAATGATCATTCCGAGGGCAAGCGCAAAGACAATATCCGATAGATTTTCGATGCGGGTAACAGATTCGCCCCGCCAGCGAAAATTTGGATCGTGATCTAGTCCTTTTGCAATCTCGCCCCTCAGCATATTATTCTGCTTTAGCGGAGAACCCTATATCAGCCATGGTTATGTTTGATTGTTTGTAATTCGCAAGATCCGTCATCGTGAGTGGCTGCTTTGGGTCCACAACAATGGAGAGCGTGCCACCATTTTCGATAAACTCACCAAAGGCACTGCCGATTTCGCCAAGCATTTCGCCTTCAATACCTGGGGCCATCATCGGGGCAAAGGCAAGGGCTACTTTAAGCTCCTGCTTGACTTTCGCGGGGGTAGAGCCTCGGAATTTACTGGCCAATTTTAAGCCGCGTTCCACAATAGATTTGTCCTCAAGGCGCAGCTGAAAGCCATTAAGTTTAATATCGTTCATCGCCGCTTGGATGTTAAGTTGCTCCTGAGACGAGTCTTGCATATTGTCAGACATGGCTTTGATGCCCGACGCGCCATAATTATAAGACAGCTCAAACCCGTCTTTCATGGAGAAAAACCCGTCCTTTACCGTGATGGTATCCTCATTGGAGTCCAGTATGGTTGTTTGGCTGGTCTGTAGAACAATCTCATCAAAGCCAAGGTCTTGGACCATGTCATAGGCGCGCTTGGCGTCCGGGTCTTTTGGCGCTTCTTTAAGTTTGATGATGAAGGGTTCGCCGACAGAACGCTGCGTGGTGACGCCGCCTTTCTCTTTGGACGTACCTTCAAAACCTTTCGTTTTGACAGACACAAAATCACTATTAAAATCCAAGTCTTCCATTTTCACGGTATCATAGAGATTGGCCAACGGATTAAATCCGCCCATCATGCTCATAGGGGAGCTGGCTTTACTGGACATATCATCAAACATATCGCTTCGTAGACCTGTGCCAGAGAAAGACTTGAGCGATGCCGTCATCAGTTCATTTCCCTTATGTTTAAAATCAATACCCTGAATTTTAAAGTCGGTCAGTCCGCTCTCCGCATCTTCACCCCACATCAGGCTGTCCGTCGTAAGATTTAACTCTTTAGATTCAATTTTGACGCCGCCCATACCAAGCGCGCCAAAGCCCATATCCAAATCTTCATCCTCCATATTCAAGTCATCAATATCCTTGATATTTTGTAAGGAGGTAATGATGGCTTTCGCCATGTCGGGCGTAGGCCGTGCCATAGAGAGAGTCTTTATGGAGACGGTCGCATCTTCGGCTTCATCATACATTTTGATGCCAGAGAAGTCAGCGCGGTCAAAACTAGCGACATCGCCGTCCATATGCACGCCCGTCAGCACAGCATTGGCGATGGTGAGCGTTCCGTCATCATCTTTAACAGATAAATCCGTGTAGGTGTAATTTCCGTCGCTGCCGCTTGTCTTGGCCCAATTGAGCGCATCGCCGCTTTTGTTCAACAGATTGAGTTGGCCTAAGGCTTCTTTGCCTTCTGCATCAGAGACTTTGCGGGCTGGAACTTCGAAATGCTTTGCAAAAACTTGATCTGAGGGCGCTTTTAAGCCCAAAGCCTCTGCAGGGGCTGATAATTCCGCAGACGGCCCCTTGTCCTTATTCGAACAGCCCCCCATTATTAAGCCCGTAGAGAGAATCACAGCGAGTGAGGTATTCCGAAGTAAAGTCATGGGTGGGTTCCTATCAAATTTGGCACGTAAACGTTCTAGCACGGGAAATGCTGAGGCTAAAGCAATTTTCCCGTTTCGCGATGAGCAAGATCCGCGCATCGTTTATAAGCTCTCAGAGCGGGCTCGCCGCATCTCGCTAAAGGTCAATACGGCCGAACGCGAAGTCAGCGTTATTGTACCCGGCGTGCGCGCTCTTTCTAAGGCAAAGGCCTTTGCGCGTGAACAGAAAGACTGGATTGATGTTCAGCTTGAAGCTCTCCCGCCGCCTATGCCCTTTGTTCCCGGCGGTCATATTTTGATGCGCGGCGAGCTCTATGAATTAGTGTCTCCGCCTGGCCGCGGACGCCCCAAAGTCAATCATGAGCGCCGCGTGATAAATGTGCCCGCGCCAGACGCTGAAAGCTTTCCGGGACGCGTGCGCCGTTTTATGATTCGCGAAGCCCGCGAAGAGCTCGAGGCTGCCAGTCACTTTTATGCCGATAAGCTCAGCAAACGTATTGGTAAGGTGAGTGTGCGCGATACAAGTTCGCGTTGGGGCAGCTGTATTACCCGCCAAGGTGAGGGGCATATCAGCTATTCATGGCGTCTTATCTCGGCGCCGCCATTTGTATTAGATTACGTGGCGGCTCATGAATGCGCCCATATGGTCGAGGATAATCACAGCAAAGCTTTTTGGGATGTCTGTGCGTCCATTAATGATGACGTGAAAAAAGCCAAGGCGTGGCTACGCAAAAACGGCGCGCATCTCCACGCCGTGGGTGCGGAGTGGTAGAGTTATTGACGAGTTCTAGCCCGCAGCTAGAACGCGAAGCTCACGATTATCTTTAGTTTCAAACCATTTACGCGCGTCAATCCAATCTGATCCACCATCTTTGATAGCGGATTCGTCTTTTATCTGACGAATACGATCTTCAAGGTTCATGCCTTTAGGTCTGCGATGTCCTGCGGGTTCTATCATAACAAACTCTCCTATTTGGAAGTATAAACGACACAATAGTCTGCTTAGATTAACATCGGGATAAGGGTTTTACGGTGAATCACCTATAGAGTTAATCAACGCCTAATGCGTAAATATGGTAGGGGTCGGCCTCTAACGCTTGGGCCTAGCGGCCGTTCTTGATGTAGCCGTTCAAACCTTTTGCGCAGAGCTGTCAGCTCTTTACTGTCTAATCTTTAAAGCCAAAACTCAAGCTTGAGAAAATCGTGTCATAATCCGCCGTAAGCGTGTTTTCCATAGGGTCTGACCATACGGCATGAAGCATCCATTGCCCTTTTTCAGGGCGCTTAAATGTGACCTCACCCTTAGCGTTTGATTTTTCTGTGCCGACAAGGTCAGCATCCGTATCCAAGCTAATAAGACCAATCGTAACGCCCTCCACAGGCTCTCCGCGGTAATAGACTTTAGAAGTCAGCGGCGCTCCCGCCTCAAGCGCGTAAGGGTTCTTTTGCGGAACAATTTCCAATGTCATACCAACGGGACGCGTGACATATGGCGCGTCTTGCTCAGTAACGTCTCCGATCTGAACCAAAGCTTTCCCGCGCCGAGAATAAATTTCTTTGCCGTCTTCTTCATCAAGCCCGTTCTCATCGCGGTGCGTTATGATGGGCGTCAGTCCTTCTTCGAGAATGTAGTCCGTAAACGTTTCGGGCGGCAATATGCTGACGGCAGAGGTCGTCTCTATCATCACCACATGTGTGCCGTTCTCCTTTAGGGACAAGAGCATGTCACCGCTTGGCGTTAGCGTGCCCATCCGGCTTTGATGATCCGTGATACCGCTAGGCCCAATTGATGACAAAGAGATGACACGGTGTGGGTCCAGTGACCAGCGTGACTTATCTTTCGGGTGGCCAATCATGATGGAGAGAGGGACAGGGCGGGCGGTCTCCATTTGATAGGTATGAGGCGCTAACCAAAAATCATGAGCCGCTGCAGGCGTGCAAAGGGTTGCACCCACACAAAAAGGTAAAATCAAACGTTTAATCATGCTCATGTCCTGGTGAATTGGGCCGTAATTTAGTAACGCCTTTGGCACAAAAAAAGTTTCATAGCAGCACGTTATGACATGTCTTTATCTGGTCAATGATGCCGCGCCTAAATTTATTTTCATATTCGTGAAACTATTCTTCATTGCGCCCCGTTAACCTTATGCATAAAAACATGCAAAACGGCTCACGCTGCGTTTCTAATCTCTCTCGAAGTGACGCGCAAGGTGGGCCGTTATTCACGTAATGACAAGGATTCACACATGCCAAAATTGACGGCTCCCAAAGGCTTTCCTTTGACGAAAGCTATTTTAACGACGACCGCTCTCATGGGAGCGACAATTTTGACAGCTCCAAGTTGGGCGTCAAGTCACCGCGAGGCTCCGGCCATCACGGAAAAGCCTAAAGTCGACGGTACAGACTTTTATATGTTCCGCAGCTATGAGCAGGGACGTGAGGGCTTTGTGACATTCATTGCGAATTATCAGCCGCTCCAAGATGGTTACGGCGGACCAAACTACTTCACAATGGACCAGGATGCGCTTTACGAAATTCATGTCGATAATGATGGCGACGCGATTGAAGATATTACCTATTCTTTCACGTTCGACAACATTCTGACGAATGACGGAAACGGTATTACACTTGATATTGACGGTATGACCCTTCCTATTCCCCTAAGATTTGCGGGTCCTATTGGTGCCCGCAACACAGTTAACTTAGCTGAACTAGAAACTTATACGATTGGTGTTGTTACAGGTGATCGCCGCAGCGGAACACGTACACCTGTCGGCCTGAGGTTCACGAAGCCGTTGGATAATGTCGGTAGCAAAACTATTCCTGACTATGAGGCTTATGCACTGTCTAATGTTTCGGAAGTGACCCTGCCGGGTTGCGATACGGCCAGCCGTGTATTTGTCGGTCAGCGTCAAGACGCCTTTGCTGTAAACTTGGGTAGAATTTTCGACCTTGTGAACCTCGTGCCGCTGGAAGGCTCAATCGAGCAAAGCGCTGCCAACAATGAATTGGCCGATAAGAACGTCACCTCTATTGCGTTAGAAGTCCCTATTAGCTGTCTAGTTGGCGACGGTAACGGCGTCATCGGCGCTTGGACAACAGCCAGCTTGCCTCAAGCGCAAATCTTGGACCCTATTCCAACATTTGAGCAACCTGCCCTGCAAGGCGGCGCTTTTGTTCAGGTCTCTCGCCTGTCAGCACCGCTCGTGAACGAAGTCGTTATTGGCCTGCCGTTGAAAGATTTGTTCAATGGCTCTGAGCCAAAGGATGATGCTCAGGCAGCTGCATTTGTCACTAACCCGACATTTCCAGCTCTTATTGATACTCTCTTCCGCGACGCTTTAGGCGCAGAAGATAATATCGCACCATCAAACTTTCCGCGGACTGACTTGGTCGCAGCCTTCTTGACGGGTGTTGAGGGTGTGAACCAACAATCCATCGTGACCGGATCAGAAATGATGCGCCTGAATACGGGGATTGCGCCTACGCCTTTTGGGTCTCAAAGCAATCTAGGCGTTGCAGGCGATGATTTGGCCGGCTTCCCGAATGGCCGCCGCCCGGGTGATGATGTTGTCGATATCGCGCTTCGCGTTGTCATGGGCGCCTTATGTCATGACATACCTGTCAATGGCGAGCCGACAAATCTAGGTTTTTGTTCGCCAGAAGATGCACCTGTGGGAGATGCACCTTTCACAGACGGAGCGCCTGTAAAGGACACGGATCTAAAGGCGGTTTTCCCTTATCTGAACACGCCTATCGCGGGTGATGCTGGAACAGGGAATTAGGAGACCATT
>JAOIVW010000042.1 GCA_028224375.1 Hellea sp. | reverse complement strand
AATAGGCGAAATTTCAAGCACGAGCCCCTTCTAAACCGTTGTTATTTAACGGTATTTTAAGCATAAATACATAAAATTAGGCGTTTTTTGCGTTTGATTTTACAAAAACTCGAAATTCTACAGGCAAATATGAACGCAGATGCACGCTGCAGGCCCCTCCCACGTGCGCCCATATAGAAAGTGTGAATCTATTTACCGCCGTCGAGTTTGTCCTGCAGCTTATTTAGCTCAGCCATCATCCCGTCCCGCGCCAAACGCGTAAATTTAAACAAATGTGAATGACTGCAACTCTTTTCAAAGGCAAAAAAAATTAACGTGACATTAATTGACTTTTCAAGTAGTTTGGTTTCCTATCTTGTGAGCATTCTGCAAATATGAGATGGGTCGAAAGATCTAAGATGGAAAATCTAGCGAAAATAAATGATGACTGCCTGCGCGCTTTAGATGCCGTTAGAGTCTCAAGCCAACAAGTCACCGAAAGCATTCTCCTCGTCAACGATTCCAGAAATCTCATCAAAAGAGTAAAAGCGTCTGTTCCCCAACTGGAAACAGTTCCTTAGGTCTTTAACGCGGCCAAATTAGACATCACCTAAAGCCTATCAATTATTATAACGCCTCGTGAGGGCTCGAAAGCTTGCCTTAATGCGAACGCCATGGCCGTGGCATTGGCGTTTTTGACTTTAAGGAAAATGGTACCGCTTCTCAGGTTTGAACTGAGGACCTCTGGTTCCACAAACCAGCGCTCTAACCAGCTGAGCTAAAGCGGCACTAACTGCACACAGCAATGGGCGGAACCTCTATACGAAGCCCCGCCCATCATCAAGTCTAATATGACAGCAATAAGATTAAGTTTGGATATTCTTAAACCCTTGTGAGCCCATTGCTTCTTGACGGCGAATGTAAGCATCAAGCTCACGCGCACGCCAGGCTGGATCTGGGTGGGTTGAGAGGAATGTCGGCTGACGACTTGGGCTGTTCTCAGCCATTTTCTCCCAAAGCCTTACAGACTCTCTAGTCTCATATCCGGCTTTGTGCATGTAGTTTACGCCCAACTTGTCGGACTCAGCTTCGTGCTTTCGTGAATACGGCAGAACAAGACCGATGGTCGTTCCCAGTCCAATGGCCTGAACAAGATATTGAGTTCTTTGATTGGCTTTACTTAGACACTGCGAGCGTGCGTTGCCCGAATATTTACTGCAGCCCTTGCTGAGCTGTGAGCCGCCAATGACAGCGGTGCCAACAACGGCCGCTTGAGAGGCCATCTGCAAAGAGAAACGCTCACGCGCATGTTGCCCTGTAACGTGACCCACTTCGTGGCCCATAATACCTGCAATCTGGTCATCATTATCGGCAAAGTCCATCATGCCTTTATAGAAGCCAACGCGGTTACCGGGCAGGACGAAAGCATTTTTCGTATCACTGTCAAAGACAGCATAGTCCCAGTTTTGATTGCCGCGATTAGCGCCCTTTGAAATGCGGTTACCAATATTACGCAGACGCCCTGTATAGCGCGGGTCTGTCGATGTCGGTGTCTTTTCCTTAAGCTCAGCCCATGACGCGCCGGCCATTTGGTTCAGCTGGGCATTGCCCGGAGCAAGACCTAAAAATTGCTTACGGCCTGTTTCAGCATTGGTCGCGCAGGAGGACAGAGTTGGCGCAGCGGTGATAACGGCGCCAGCACCCAGTGCCTGCAAAAGATTACGTCTGGCGAACATATCGCGCGTCTCTTTATCGTCATGTATTTCGTTCGTTCCGCAATGATTCATGCACATAATGTGTCTCCTATTTCGGGCCGTCCACCCGACCTGTGAGTTAACTATAGCGTAATCTACACAAAAATACAGGGCCTGACTGTCATTTTTGCTGATATTGGGCATAATATGACTTATAGTGGTTTTTGTTCAGTTGGCATTCACCTGAGCCGCTAGAAGGCCTATATTAAGGAACATTTCGGGCAGCCATGTGTTGAGCCCGATGGAGAATTCTATGAAAAAACTGCTCATTGGTATTGCTGTCCTGCTGGTTCTGCTCATCATCGGGCTTATTGCCCTGCCCTCGCTGGTGCCCTCATCCGTCTACAAAGAGCAGATTGAGACGCAATTGACCCGTGAGCTAGCGCGCGATGTAAGCGTTGAAGGTGACGTCAAACTTAGCGTCTTCCCGGTTATTAAAGCCAATGCAGGCCGTGTTGTCATTGATAACCCAGACGGGTTTGAGGCTGAAACCTTTGCGCAGATGGACGGGCTAAGCGCGCGCGTCAAGCTCTTCCCACTTTTTTCAAAGCGCGTCGAAATTGCCTCTTTCAATCTCAAAAACCCAGCTATCAATCTTGAAAAGCTGGCGAATGGCGACAACAACTGGACGTTCAAAAAAGATGGCGCAGAGCTTGAACCAACGCCAGCGGATAACGGCCCATTTAAGCGCGACGGACGATATAGCAATGTCGACCCCAATATCGGCGCTTTCAGCCTTGAAAACGGCACCATCACTTATAATGACCGCACAAATGGGACGGATGTAAATATTACCGAGGTCAATGTTGACTTCTCTCTGCCGAGCCTCTCTGAAACCGTAAAAATTGACGGCGCTCTTACCTATGACGGCACGCCCGCCAAAATCGATCTATCGCTCGATTCAATCCGCGCCTTTTTAGACGGCAAGGCCGCGCCCGTTGAATTGACCCTCAAAACTGACTTTGCTGACATCTCCGCAAAGGGACGTTTTCTGGAAGGCCAAGATATTGCGTTTAATATGGACATCAAAGGCGACGTTTCAGACATTTCCAAACTCGCCGCCCTCTCCCCCGCAGAGGTGCCTTATGCTGATATCGTCAATAGCGCCAAGCTCTCTGGTAATTACGGCTATAACGGCAGCGTTATTACGGCCAAAGGCGCAGATATTTCCGCTGTAGGCGATGATTTTACGGCCAGCTTTAAAGGCGGCGCAACACTCGCTGAAACCCCTGTATTTGATGGACGCGTTGAACTGGCTGCCAAGAACATTGCCGCGCTCGCCAGTAAAGTTGGACAAGACATAAAGGGCGTATCGCTGCTTGATACCGTTAAGCTCAGCGCTGATTTGGCTGGACAAGATAAAGGCTTCAAAGCCAATAATATTAAGGCTGACATCAAAGGCCAAGGCCTGAGCGGGTCATTCACAGGGGCTGGCACATTTAACGAAACCATGACAGCCAATGGTAATTTCACCGCTGATATTGCTTCTGTCCCTAACACGCTCGCCGCGCTGGAGATGGATATCCCTCAAGCCAAAGCCGTGCAAACAGTCAAAGCCTCGGGCACAGTTAATATGCAAGGCAAGGTTATCCAGCTTTCAAATCTGGACGCCAAGACGTCTGGCGGCCTTGTAAATGGCAGCTATACAGGCGGCGCAAGCTTAGCTGAGCCGATAACGGCCAAAGGCAATTTCACCGTCGATATCGCTTCGGTCGCCGAGACTATCGCCGCGCTAGACATGGACATCCCCCAAGCCAAGGCCGTGCAATCGGTCAAAGCCTCAGGCGCGGTTGATATGCAAGGCGAAACTATCCGTCTCTCAGGCCTCGACGCCAAAACAGATGGCGGCATTGTAAGCGGCAGCTATACGGGCGGCGCAAGCTTAGGCGGCGTTCCCGCTTATGATGGCCGTTTTGATGTGACCATCGCGTCATTATCAGAATTTGCCAAAGTTACAGCGACTGAAATTCCTTATGCAGACACTATCGGGAAAATTGTTGTCGGCGGACAGGTCTCGGGCCAAGGCGACGCCATCAAACTCCCCGCGCTAACAGCCGCTCTGTCAGACGGTAAAATTAATGGCCGCTATGAAGGCTCCGCGACATGGAATAAAGGCGCAAGCCTGGATGGCTCGCTGAATATCGACATTGCGTCTTTAAGAGAGGTCGCCGCAGCCACCGGAACACAGCTTCCGCCAAATTCCTCATCAGGGAATATATTCGGCCCCTTCTCTGTCAATGGCACCGTCAAAGGCACACCTGATGATATCCAATTTAGCAACGCGAAACTTGTGCTGGATAACATTCAGGGCCAAGGCAGTTTTTCTGTGAATATGAAACCGTCCACGCCATTCGTGACGGGTGAAATGAATTTAAACGGTCTTGACCTTTCGCCTTACATGGCCGCCTATTCAACCCAAAAACCCGCAGGCGAAATTCAGCCCTGGAGCACGGCCCCTATCAATACAGCGCCTTTGCGAGCTGTTGATGGCGATTTTAAATTCACCACGCCCAATGTCAAAACAGATCGCATCACGATGGGTGAGACAGATATAATGGCAAAATTACGCGGCGGCGTCCTGACCGCGAATATGCCGAATATCGCGCTTTATGGCGGCTTAGGAAAAATGACAACGACGCTGGATGGCTCCGGTTCCGAAACCAAATTTGACCTTGATATTGGCCTTAGCGATATTAATTCAAACAGCTTCCTCGCGGCGGTCGCGGGCTTTACCCAAGCGCAAGGCGAGCTTGGCAGTAGTTTCAAAATTTCAGGTCGCGGCACGAGCCAAGCTGCCCTCATGAAATCACTTAATGGCGGGGGTGACTTTAAATTGCTCGATGGACAGATTAGCGGCGTTGACTTACCGGAACTTTTAACGGGTCTGGATCAAGCCTTGACCAGCCGCAGCATACCAGCCGGCATTGGCCCCTCATATGTGACTAAATTCCAAAACCTTGCAGGCCTTGTAACCATCAATAATGGCGTGGCTTCTATTAACAGCTTCTCTCTCGCCGCCTTGGGCGCTGTGGCCGAGGGGAGCGGTAAAATTGATCTGGGTAACCAATCAATTGATTTTAGCTTACGCCCGCGCCTAACAGGTGAAGCCGCCAACAATCTAGGTGCCTTCGGTATTCCCATCCAAGCCAAAGGCAAATTTGGCGCCGTAAAGGTTGGGCTTGATACTGATATGCTGGGCAAGATAGCCGCCGAGCGGGCGCGCGCTAAAGCCAGCAACCTCATCCAGAAACAAGTCGGGGGTAACCTTGGCAGTATTCTTGGCGGCGTTGTCGGCGGAAACACGCCCACCACAGGAACACAGACAGGATCGTCCGCGGCGCCGCAACGCACCGAAGACGTCGTCGGCGGTCTCCTGGGTGGTTTCTTAGGCGGCTCAAACGCTCCTGCCCAAACAGGGACCGAAACGACGTCACCAACGACGGCTCCCGCCCCTGAGAAAGCCAAAGAGCCGAGCGTTGAAGACGCCTTAATCGGTTTGTTCGGGAAGAAGAAAAAGAAAAAATCTGAGGAATAGAAATTTTTCTCAAACTTATGCCTCCATTCCTCAAGAATGGGGTCATAATTTTTCGACTTCTACTATAATCGCTAGAGATTTTTCGTCTATAACGCCCCATATAGGGTCTATGCCTATTAACGATCCCGTCATTGCCGAGCAGACCCACGCCGCGGACTTTACCATTGCGCAGAAATGGGAGCGGTACACCGATGATGAGCATGATATCTGGAACACGCTTTACGCCCAACAGATTGAGGTTTTAAAGGGCCGCGCCGTTGAGGAATTTTACACAGGCCTCTCTGCGCTAGATTTAAATATGGGCGGTATTCCTGATTTGGCTGTCCTTAATCCGAAACTCAAAGCGCTCACAGGGTGGGAAGTTGTGATGGTACCACATCTGGTACCGGATGATATTTTCTTTGACCACCTGGCCAATCGGCGTTTCCCGGCAGGGCGCTTCATTCGCGGGCGCGACCAAATGGATTATCTCCAAGAACCGGATATCTTTCACGATATATTTGGTCATGTCCCTCTCCTCGCCCAACCTGTTTTCGCCGATTATATGCAAGCTTATGGACAAGGCGGACTACGCGCGCTTGAACATGATTGCCTCAAAAACCTCGCGCGGCTTTATTGGTACACGGTTGAGTTCGGCCTGATGAAGACCCCTGGGGGCATGCGCATTTACGGCGCAGGCATTGTCAGCTCTCGCACGGAGTCTGTCTTCGCCATTGATGACCCCTCCCCCAATCGCCTACATTTTGATCTGGAGCGCGTCATGCATACGGATTACCGCATTGATGATTTTCAGCAAGTCTATTTTGCTATTGAAAGTTTCGAGGAATTATTTGAGGCCACGCAGCAAGACTTCGGCCCGCTTTACGAAAAGATGAGCCGCAGTAATTTCGCCCACCCCATTACAGATATTTTGAAGAGCGATACCGTCTATACAAAAGGTAGCCAAGCCTATGCAGAGGCTGGCGGGCGTCTCGCCAAGGTATAAATAACGGCGTCGCCATAAGAAATTTTATTGATTTAAATCAAGCTCGCGGACTGTCAGACGGAGACACGGGAGACTTCAGAGAGTGAGGCCTCTAAATAGGCGAGATGGATACGCCGACACATATCTTGCAACAGCCCTTTTTGCTCAGGCATAAAAATCATTTTCGGATTATGAAACCCCATAACGAAACACCCGCTCACTTTGCCGCCGCCCTTTACTGAGATAACAACATCTTCGCTCGCCCCCCAGAGAGACTTCGCTGGGCTGGCTATATCGCTTTTATAAATCGCATGCTCCAGCGGGGATGTTCCAAAATGCATTTTGATTTCAGGCTCAGTCACGGCGTCATCGCTCGCGGAGGCGATATGAAGATAGACAAAGCTACAAATTTGCGTTGAGAGAAGAGTTGTTTCGACAATAGCTTCCAGTTCAGCAACGCAGCGTGCCGCCTCGCATCTAACCGCAAGTGCCTTCACCAAACCTACCGTGCTCGAACCCAACATAGGCCTCCCCGTCCAAGCCGCTCTCAAATTAAAATTGTTTCCTATGAGCGGCTTTTAGACTGAAAGCGGTAGCTAAGATGAATGACCTGAAAAGGTGTCTCACAGTTAGATATGGCGTCAAAAATTACGAATTAGATTGCGTCCAATACGCCTACAACTTGTTGTATGCGCGCCTCAACGGAACCCCGCAAAACAACGTAACCAATGTTCGAGTCTGCCAGCGCCTTTTCATACCAAAGATGTTGGCGCTCGCGAAAAGCGAGGTCACGCCGCGTGCCATCTTGAACAAATTCGAAATCAGGCGCGCATAGGAAAGTTACGTCAAAAGACCTAAAAAGTAGAAGCCCGAGAACGGCATTACACGTGTTGCCATGCCAACTCAGAAGCAGCGCAAGCGGCTAAGAGACTGGGCCTGCAAATGGTGGAAGGCTAGAACACTAAGCGATGCATCCTCACCCTGAGGCGATGCGAAGCATCGGGACTCGAAGGGTCGGCACATAGTCGAACCGTCCTTCGAGACGCCATCCAATCCGAAGGATTGGATGGCTCCTCAGGATGAGGGGAAGGGATGGAAAAGTCTAATTAAGTGAAAAATCCTAGGCCGGATTTACTTATTTGAGGCTATCCATGAAAACGGTGAGGTCTCCAAAGTCATCAAATATGTGAGCGGTCTGTTTATCTGGGTTTTTAATAACAAATCGCCACGGCTGTTTTTGTATCTTTCTGGACTCTGTCTAGTTTGGAAAAAGAGTTGTGTCTTCCATCGTTCTAGCGGGTAATTTGACCACGCGCCGATACCCTTTTCGTCTTTCAAGCGGCACGGTGCGCTCTACAGTTCGTTCGGGGACTTTAACAACTTGTCGCGTCTCCTCTTTTGTCACGGCCGGAATATGTCGCGGCTTAACAGTTTTTTCCGTTTGGATAGTTCCGTCGGAATTATATATAACGTCAGTCAAATAATATTCAGTTTTCTCTCTCTCCACAGTAATTTTGTCAGTCACAGCTTCATATTCTGCTGGGAGTGTAATGAGTGTAGATATCATTATTGGATCACCACTTAAATCTTCGCTATCATCTTCCACCCATTCATATTCGGCTGGTACAGAAATTAACGGTCTACTTTCATGTACAACCGTCGTTTCAGTAACCCTTTCATATTCGGGACGCAAAATTTCGATGCTCCAGCCCTCACCAATTCCATAAATGCCGCCTTCAGTGCCGTCATGCCATAGTGCAGATTCAAACTTTTGCGTAATGACTATTTTGGTTTGATTGGGGGCTTTAGGCTCAACACTATGAGCACACCCCATAAGTGCCAGAGCAAATAGTGTCGGCTGAGCAAGTTTTATAAATATCCGCAACGCATAATCTCCGCTCTATAAATAAATTACATAAAGTAAGACGTATTGGAAAAGCTAATCCTTGGGCTCTGTCTAAATTTTTTTGATACAAACTTAAATATTGTGAGCACTTGCAATATCTACCGCTGAAAAGGATAGAAGTCCTGACCCAATCCCATAACCTTTGTCAGCTCATCCAGCGCCGCAAAACTCTCCGTCATCAGAGCGGGGTCGCGTGTGTCTTCGGGCGAGAGGTTTTCGCGGTAATGCTTTGTCACCCAATTCTTCAAGGCTTCATAAAGTGCAGGTGAGAATTTATTTCCAGAATTGACCTGCGCCCATTCCTCCTCCGTCAAAGTCACGCGCAGACGCAGACAGGCGGGGCCGCCGCCATTGCGCATAGATTGGCGCACATCGACATAGCGCACCTCGCCAATCGGGCCGTTACTCGCGACAAGCTTATCGCAATAGGTCTTGGTCGCCGCATTCTCTTGTGTCTCCAGCGGCGCAATCAATGTCAGGCGGTCTTCATCCGGCATTTGAACCAGCATGGAATTAAAGAGGTAAGCTTTGATCGCATCGGCAATCGGCACTTCGGCCAGCGGGACTTCGACAAAGTTTGGCGTAAATAATCCGCTCGCCGCATTAGTGACATCGGCTTGCATGGCTCCCTTATCGGCAAAGGCCAGCTCATGGTAAAACAGCGTCTGCAGCGCTCCTACACAGACAACATCATTATGAAAAGCGCCCGCATCAATTGCGGCGTCGGATTGCAGGGCATAGACGGTGCGGGCCGGATTAAGCTGATGGCTGCGCGCAATGGCTTGGCTGGCTTGACAGGTTTGACGCGCAGGATAGCCGGGCCTCGCGGGCGCGTAACCGTCACGGCCATAGACGAAAAGCTCGACGCCTTGCGCGCCGCGTGTATCGCAAAGACGCACATGATTGGCCGCGCCTTCATCCGCAAAAACGGATTGCTCGGACAGCGCTGTATGAACGGCCGCAAATGGAAACGCTGTCTCTAAGGCCCGCTGTGTCTGAGGGTGTTCAATAGAGCGGTGCAGCATCGTCGAGAGATTGGCAGGAGTAAGGTGCAACTGACCATCTGCGCTATCAGCTGACGGGCTGACCGTCGCCGCATTGGCCGCCCACATGGAACTAGCCGAGAGGCAGTTTTTCATTAGTCGCGGGGCCTCTTTCCAAGCGGCCTCAAAGACCTGCTTATCGGTGCCCGTAAAACCTGCGCGGCGAAGGGTTGGCAAATGCGGGCGTTGTTGCGGCGGCAAAATGCCTTGCCACAGACCTGCCTCATGCATGGCTTTCATTTTCTCAAGACCTTGCAAGGCCGCCGCACGCGGGCTGGCGACCAAACCCGCATTACTCGCCGAGGCTAAATTGCCATCTGACAGGCCGCCATAATTATGGGTCGGACCAATCAGCCCGTCAAAATTAGACTCCATTGCCATTTTCTGGGCAGACATTTATTTCAGGCCCTTCATGGGCAGATTTTCAGGGGTGTCCGCCACTTGGCTCGCCATGGGCCACGCACAGAAATCCGCCGCATAATAGGCCCCCGGACTATGATTGCCTGACGCGCCCGGTCCGCCAAAGGGCAGAAAGCTCGCCGCGCCTGTTGTCGGGCGGTTAAAGTTCACCACGCCTGCGCGAATACGCAAACGGAAATCCTCCCAAAGGGCGGCTTCATCGGAGATTAATCCTGCGGCTAATCCAAATTTTGTATTATTTGCTTCGGTTATGGCGGCGTCCCAATCGGCCACGCGCGTGACTTGTAGGATGGGGCCGAAGATTTCTTCATCATCCACTTTCATCCCTGTCACGTCATAAAGGCCGGGCGTGATAAAGGCCGCGCCTTGCTCCGATATCTTAGCCTCGCGGATAACTTTGCCGCCCAGCGCATTGGCGTTTTTCACGACATGGGCCGCAATATCGGCGCTGATGAGCGGGCCTAATGTCGCCTCTTCATTCCAAGCGCCTAGGCTCATGCGGTCAATGAAATCCGCCACCGCGTCAATGATGGCGCGGCCCTTGGGGTTATCAGCCACAATCAGGCGGCGCGCGCAGGTGCAGCGCTGTCCTGTCGTGATGAAAGCTGATTGCGCGATAATGCTAGCCGCCGCCTCGGCATCCTCGACGTCCCAAACAATGAGCGGATTATTCCCACCCATTTCAAGCGCGAGAACAATCTCAGGGCGACCGCCAAATTTCTTATGGATGATAGCGCCCGTTTGCGCGGAGCCCGTAAACAGAACCCCGTCTAATTTCGGATGATCCAAGATGGCAGCCCCTGTCTCCCTCGCGCCTTGCACCATATTGATAACCCCCACAGGGAACCCGGCCTCGGCGTATAGCTTTATCAGCGCCTCGCCAACAGCAGGAGTTTGTTCACTAGGTTTGAAGACTACCGTATTGCCCGCAATCAGAGCTGGAAGGATTTGGCCATTTGGCAGATGGGCTGGGAAATTATAGGGGCCCAGAACAGCCATCACCCCATGGGCGCGATGTTGAAGCGCGGCATGTCCAAAAGCCGTGTCTTGGCTCAGCGCCCCTGTGCGGTCTTCATAGGCCGTCAGCGAAATATCGACTTTAGACGAGAGCGCCCCGCCCTCACCCAGCGCGTCCCATAATTGCTTGCCGGTTTCCTTTGCAATTAACTCGCCCATGCTCTCTTTGGCCGCAATGGCGAGCTCTTTATATTTGGCGACTATCGCCATGCGCTCTTTTAGCGGCGTGCGTGACCAGCCTTCAAAGGCGTCATGGGCCGCTTGAAACGCCAGCTCCACATCGGCGTGGCTCGCCGCTTGGCCAGACCATAACTCCGTCCCATCGGAGGGATTTGCCGAGGTGAATTTATCCCCGCGACCTTCTTGCCAAACGCCGTTTATATAAAGAGATTTACTCATCGTTTAATCCAAATACGGGCGGTATCGCCATCTGCTAAATTCAAGTGTTTCAGGGTATTAGCGTGCATATGGACATCGTGGTCTTTGAAACAAATTTCACTCAGCACGCAGCGAAAATCCGTTACGGAATTATTACTGATGAGCGCTGTTAGATTTAGCTCATCGCCCGTCTTCGCTTTATGAACAGTTTCAAGACGGCTCTTTCGCACAGTCCTGAGCGCGTCGCGCGGGACTTTTAAAGACGGCCCCGCATCGAAAATATCAATCGTGCCATCATAGCGAAACCCTTCGGCCTCAAGGTAATGCCTAGCGCCCGTTCCTGCGGGATGGGTTTTTCCCATAACCTCTCTTGCGGCTTCGGGCAGAAGCGCGACATAAATCGGATGTTTGGGCATTAAATCGAGAATAAATTGACTGTCTTTTTCGGCTGAAATTTTGTCCGCTTGGCGGAAATCCATTCGGAAAAACTTTCGGCCAATGGCATCCCAAAAGGGCGACTCGCCTTTTTCATTAACATGACCTCTCAATTCGGAAATGACTTGCTTGCCAAAGCGGGCCTTATCAGCCGCGATGAGCATATAGCGGGCCTGCGAAATGAGCCGCCCCGCCCCGCTCCCGCGATAGCCGTCCTTGACGAAGAGCGAGCCGACCTCTGTCGCGCCCGCATATTCATTGACCAGAACGAGGACTTCCATATCAAAACGCGAGCCCGTGACGGATGATTTTTGCGCGACTTTCAAGACACGGAAATTAAAAAACGGGTCCTGAATACCCACCTGCGCTTTTACAGCGCTCATGCCCACGACTTCCTTTTTATCTGCGTCTTCCAGAGCTAGAATATAAACGTGGTTAGGCGTTATCGCGCTAGGCCCGTCAAAGCTCTTTACGGATTTAGCAAGTCGCGCCTCTAAAGCGTCTCGCCCGACGGCCAAGGATGTAAAGCCCGGCCCTGCCAATTCCGCAAGACGGCAAATCGCGTCCAGATCGTCCATTTGTGCGGGACGGGTGACTAACATTGCTGCGCCATTTTCTTGGCTTCAACAGCATCAAATTCACCGCTCGCCAATTTCATAAGGATGACCGATGACAGGCGTGCACACTCAACCAGACTTGAGATTTTCATAAATTCACGGTCCGAATGGATATCACCGCCGCGCACGCCCAGCGTATCAACGTTAGGACAGCCCGACGCCCAGAGATTGTTACCTTCGCAAACACCGCCGCTGGGCGACCATTTAATCTCTTGGCCTAATAATCCGCCCGCCTGTTTGACCCAGTCAAAAACTTTCGCATTGGCTGGCGCCATCGGTTTAGGGGGCCTCGTAAACCCGCCATGCATATGCGCGCTAATACCGTCTTTGAAGTTTATTTTGGTGACCAAGTCTTCAAGCTTTTGCTCAATCCAGGCCATGTCTGCGGTTTCTTTCATGCGCACATTAAAACGGCCAATGGCCAGTTCAGGGACGATATTGACCGCCCCGCCGCCATCGATCTTTGCGATATTAAAAGTCACGCCATCGCGTTGTCCGTTCAGCGCTTCCATACCGCCGATAAATTCCGCCATGGCCGCAATAGCGTTTCGTCCTATGTGATGTTCGCGTCCTGCATGAGCCGCGCGGCCTTTGATAATCAGCGTAAAATTCCCGCTGCCTTTACGCGCGCCCGCCATAGAGCCATCGGCCAAGGCAGGCTCATAGGTCAGCCCGACATGGCTGCTTTTGCCTAGCTCCGCCAGTATAGCCGAAGAACCGGGAGAGCCGATTTCTTCATCAGGGCTCATCAATATTTTATAGCCAATGCTCTTGGCATTATCGCTGCGCTCAAGTGTTTCCAGCGCTGTCAGCATAACCATCAACCCCGCTTTCATATCCGCTGTGCCGGGGCCGTTAATCGTATCCACGTCAACTTTGACAGGCTTTTGGAAATGAAAGTCTTTTGGGAAAACAGTATCATAGTGACCTGTCAGAACCAGCTGAACTGGCGCGTCGGGCCTGACCGAGACCTGCAAGGCAGGCTCATAGGTAATGGCCTCAACCTCGCCGCTAAGCGCAACATATTCACCTTCGGGCAAAGGCACCTCTTCAACTTCACCCGGCAGTTCAGCAAAGCGCTCTGACAGCAGGCCTCGCATGGCGATAAGACCGCTGCGATTATGACTGCCTGAATTTTGCGAAGACCACGCCATGACGGTGGAGAGCATGTCCGAGAAATTATCATCGACGCCGTCAACCAGCGTGCTCTCAGAGGATGTCAGGGTTATTTGCGTCACATAAGCTCCGAATGATTTCTACTAGATGTAACAGGCTCACCGCAGAAATAAAATTCTAAAGCCAAATAATTTTGAGGCATAAAAAAACGGAGCCCTAAAGCTCCGTCTTTATCAGGATTTAGTCTTAGTGACTATTCGCAACCATAGAAGTAGTTACCACATGTTTTCATGAAGTGAACAACAACGCCATTCGCTGACTGGATGCGGAACGCTTGGCGATCACGATCATTACTCGGCAAGACTGAGTAATTATAGTGATGCTGCTTACCAAGACCCAGAAGTCCGGCAGTGCCGACAGGCAGAACATCTTCAGAGAACATGTAAGACTGTGCATCCGCGAAGCCATTGGAATAGCCCATGGATTTGAACAGATAGTTCAAATAAGCCTTATCAGTCGCATTATCATTATAACGCGTCTGTAGCTTCTGGAAAAATTGATCCGCAGATAAAGCGTGCGAGTCGCCAAATTCAGGCAATGTGCCCAAGCGATTTAACGGCTTCGGTGTCGCCGATGTATTAACGTTGAAGATGCCTACATTAGAGGATCCGCAAACGTTCAAGTTTGGACGCACAACTTGCTGAATAATCGGGCAAGAATTGCCTTCAACAACGACGCTTCCGTCAGGACAGTTCACATATGTAACCTGTGGCTGAATAATTGGA
>JAOIVW010000041.1 GCA_028224375.1 Hellea sp. | reverse complement strand
AGTTTGTTAGCAGAGCCTATGCGCTCACCATCTTACATATCTGTCCTTGTCTTATCGCTTTTCGGGCTGTCGTCTTGCGCGGCGACAGCGCAAGCGCCCGCCCAAGTAGCGCCTCAGGCGAAGAGCGCAAATTCTGTCGCCACACCGCCGCGTAATGCGCGAGCCGAGCTGCCTGTGGAGGAGCGGTTCGCCATCTGGAAATCTGAATTCATCACCAGCGCAGTTCGCCTGGGTTATGATAAATCTATGGTCGAGAGCTTAATCGGCCCGGCCAAAATCGAAGAGCGCGCTTTGGAGCGCGATAAGACCCAACCTGAATTTTCGCGGCCTGTTTGGTCCTATGTTGATACGGCCGCCAATGCGTCGCGGCTCAATGGTGGGCGTGCAAAGCTGGCCGAAGAGCGCGCAGTCTTTGACGCGATTGAAGCCCGCTATAAAGTGCCGCGTAATTACCTGACCGCTATTTGGGGTTTGGAATCGGCCTATGGTACCAATCTGGGCGATTATTATCCCGTCGATGCTTTGGCGACATTTGCCTTTGAAGGCCGCCGCACCAAATTTGGCGAAGAGCAGCTTTACGCCTTGCTCGATTTGCTCAAAAGCGGATCTGTGCGGCAAGATCAACTCGTTAGCTCTTGGGCTGGGGCGATGGGGATGACGCAATTTATTCCAGCAACCTTCCGTGACTATGCGGTAGATTTTGACGGCGATGGCAATAAAGATTTATGGACGAATGAAGCGGACGCGCTTGGTTCTGCTGCGCATTACCTCTCGCGTCACGGTTGGCGCTGGGGTGAGCCCGTACTGACAGAAGTC
Source organism: Hellea sp. (assembly GCA_028224375.1). Taxonomy (GTDB): domain Bacteria; phylum Pseudomonadota; class Alphaproteobacteria; order Caulobacterales; family Maricaulaceae; genus Hellea. Next base: position 15,129 of record JAOIVW010000041.1, on the reverse strand, counting down.
ACTGTGGATAGTAATTTTGATTACGGCTTGCTCGAAGGCACAAAGAAAACCGTCAATGAATGGACAGCTTTAGGCGTGCGTCCCGTAGGCGGACAGCGTTGGTCAGCAGATGCCGGGTTTTTAGATGCCAAAATTATCGCGCCTGGCGGACATCGCGGGCCAAAACTTCTGACCTTTAAAAACTTTGACGTGATCAAACGCTATAATAACTCCACCAGCTACGCCATGGGTATCACGGTTCTTGGCGAGGCGCTAAACGGAAAATCTGTGATTACCACGGACTGGCCACGTAGCGATAAGCCGCTCTCCTTTGAGGATAAGAAATCCATGCAGCGTAAGCTTAATCAGCTAGGCTTTAATGTGGGCGGCGTGGACGGCGTTGTCGGCTCTGGCACGCGCAAAGGCATTCGCGCTTGGCAAAGATCGCGCGGCCTGCCTGCTGATGGCTATATGGAGCAAAACCTATTTAAGCGTCTCATGGCGCAATAATAGTTAGGTTTATTCGCTGCGTGCTACATTTGAGAGGCAGCGCAGACTATAAATTAAAACACAGTGGAAACATTGCATTTAGGTAATTTTAGTTTAGGGGCGGCACATAAATATGCCTTTAAATGGCCTTATTTCAGGTGAAATAAGCGCTGCGGGGGCGGAAATAGTGGAGTTTCCAATGAAAAGACCAAACTTTAAACATGCAGTTTTGCTGACGACAGCGGCTTTGTTGTCATTAGGCGTTACAGCTTGCTCAGGCGAAAAAGCAGCTGAAATGAAAGATAAGGCCGTTGAATCCGCCTCTGACATTAAAGAGACGACAACAACGACTGTGACTAAAGCGAAAACAGAGATGGAAGTGGCTGCGGAACGCACCGCTGCTGAACTGAAAGAGCAAAGCGAAAAAGTCGTTGATGCCGCCAAGGATAGTGCAGAGCGTCTCGAAACCGCCGGTAATGTGACAGTCGCCGCAACTGAGAAAAATATTGCGCGGCTGAAAGCAGAAGGCAAAATCACAGAGGTAGAAGCCGCTGAAATGCGTGAAGCTGCCAAAACTAAATCAGCGGATTTAAAAGAAACTGCTAGTGAAGTCATGGAGCGCGCGGAAGATAAAGCGGACGCCATGAAAGAGACCGGCAAAGATCTTGTTGAAAGCGCTAAAGACGACGCCAGCTCGGCTATGAAAGATAAAGCGACTGATGCCGCCGCAAAGGCTAAAGAGGCTGGCTCCGCTATGAAAGACAAAGTTCCGGCAAAATCTGAGTAGTCAAAGCTGATTATAATTTACAAAACGTCTCGCTTTTGGCGGGGCGTTTTTTATTGGATGCTCGGCAGTCTCTGCTAAGACAGTCTCATGCCCGCGCCTACACCCCTCACACAATGCGATCCGCCTGCGCTGGATTGGAGCCGCCCGGGAACGCCCGCCGCCTCTGACTTTGGTGATATTTATTTCAGTACTGATGGCGGCTTGGCCGAAACGGAAGCGGTATTTCTAAAGGCTTGCGGCTTGCCTGACCGGTGGCAGGACAGGCGGCGTTTTGTCATTGGCGAGCTTGGCTTTGGCTCGGGGTTAAACTTCCTTGCGGCGTGGCGCATGTGGGACAGCACAAAACCTAAGAATGGCCGCTTGCATTTTATCTCTGTTGAGAAATTTCCTTTTGATGCGGCGCAATTAAAACAGGCGCTCTCGGCATGGCCTGAGTTGCAAACTTATTCCGAAGCCTTAATCGCGCAATGGCCGGGACGGGTGAAGGGCTTTCACCGTCTTCATTTTGGCGATGTCACCCTGACGCTGATCCATGATGATATTTCAAATGCGCTGGATGAATTAGAGGCCAAAGTTGACGCTTGGTTTTTAGATGGCTTTAGCCCCGCTAAGAACCCCGATATGTGGTCCAGCGAGATTATGCAAAAACTTGCGGGTCTCTCGGCGCCAGGGTCGAGGCTGGGAACATTTACAGCGGCGGGTGCTGTGCGCCAAGCGCTGATAGAGGCTGGGTTTGATGTTGAGAAAAAGGAAGGCTTTGGCCGTAAACGCCACCGTCTCGAAGCGCGGTTTCTTGGAGCGCGTGAGGCAGAAGAAGAGATAGAGACGCCCACCATTATCGGCGCAGGCATTGCGGGGGCATCACTTGCGAGAGCTTTCAAACGGCGCGGATTGACCCCGACCATCATTCATGACCCCAACCACAAAGCCGCTAGCCATAATGCGGCGGCGCTGATTAAGCCGCGCCTTGATTTGCAAGACCGCCCTGAAAGCCGTTTTTTCCTAGGCAGCTATCTTTATGCACTGCAGGCTTATCGCGATCATGTCGTCACGAAAGGGGTTGTCCATATCCCTAAAACGGAGGCTGAGACGGAGCGCTTTAAAAAATTAAATAGTCAAGCGCCTCTTCCCAAAGCGCATTTTTATTTTGATGAGGCAGAGAACAGGCTCGCGCTAGAGCAGTCTTTGGTCATTGAACCGAAAGCGGGTTTAAACGATTGGCTGTCGGGTCTTAGGCTGAGAACGGATGAGCCCGCTGATGATGGCTTGAAAATATTAGCCGCAGGATTTGGTCTGAAAGCTTTGCTAAAAGACAAAGATATTCCGCTTCGTTTTTCGCGTGGACAATTAACTTGGGCGGAGGCGGAAGTCTCAATGCCGATAACCTATGGCGGTTACGCGATACCCTTAAATGAAGGCGTATTTTTGGGGGCCACCCATCAGCGTTTGAGGGATGAAGATCCTTTTGCATTGAAGGCAGAGGACGATGCGGAAAACCTCGCAGGCTTTGAAAAATTTACGGGTCAGCAGGCTACTCAATCCGCAAAACCTTCCCGTGCCTCCGTACGCGTCACCACGGCAGACACGCTGCCATTGATAGACAAAGTAGAGGATAATGTTTGGATATTTACAGGGTTAGGCTCGCGCGGATTTGTCTTTGCACCGCTTTTGGCCGAAGCCATAGCAAGCCATATTTGCGGCGACCCTCTTCCTATTTCCAAAAAAGTGTGGGCGCGTTTTAAGCTCAGATAAAATAAGATGCGCATCCGGGCGAGAGAGAAATCCAACCGGGACGCGCATCTATTTAAACCGTTTGTGGGAACGGTCTAAAATTTTGTTTGTGTTGACTGTCTGAAAATTCAGATTTTTCAATTCACCGAAATATCAGCGGAGCCGCGTTCTTTACTACGGACTTCGCCTGTCACTTTTTTGACGTGAATATCGCTCGCGCCTGATGCAACGAGGTCAGCCGTTTCAGCGCTTCCACCATAGCTTACATCACTGGCACCGCTCGCTGAAATTCTGAGGCTCTGCACATCGCCGCCGTCAATATCAACGTCGCCGCTGCCCGATACATCTACGGAAATGCGGTTGCCCTTAACATCGCCAATGTCCAAATCACTTGACCCAGATGCATTGTAGACAAAGTCTCCGTCAACATCACCCGCTTCAATATCTCCTGAACCGCTGCTTTTAGCGGCGAAGGAGCTGCCAATATCTTCGAACTCAATATCGCCTGAACCGGACACCGATACATCAGCGCCTGAGACATTTTCAAAATCCGCGTCTCCTGATCCGGCTACTGATAGCTTTACAAATCCGGCATTTTGAACGTCCAAATCGCCCGATCCTCTGATAGTGGCTGTTACGTCTCCAACATCTTCTGCCAAGAGATCAGCTGACCCGCGAATATTCGCGTTTAGATCCCCAGCAACGTTACCGAGATAGACCTTACCGCAAGAGCGAAGGTCTAAATCTGTGCCGCCAAGGTCTTGGGCGTTTAGAAAGGGAATCGAGTTTTCAATAATCAGAACAGTATCTTTAGGGGCCGATATCGTGATCTGAGGATAGTCCTCTAAATCTTCATAGCCGCCAAATTTACCTGACTTTTCTTTTTTGAAAAGATCGAGGCTAAAGCGGCCATAATAACCTTTGCATTTATTACTGTCAGGCTCAGTAATACCGCCATCAATTGCCAGGCCTTGGCCTCGCTCACTGACCTTCACATCGCTCATATTCTTATCGCTCGTGATAGTGATATTTTGAGACGCACTGTTTTCAATTGTGATGGTTCCTACGAAATCTGTGATGGAAAGTTCAGGTCCATTTGCCAGAGCTGTGCCCGCTAACATCGTCGTAGTCAGAGCGGCTAGAGTGAATTGCTTTAACATGGTCATCTCCTAAAACCGGATCGCGATAACGCGGCCCTCTTTCATGTTTAGCTTAATCGCGAAATCCGACTCTTCGCTGACATCTGTTGTGATCCCTTGCGCGTCGGCGCTGATGACAATGGCACCTGCATTCAGCTCGACGGATTTTGGGGTGATTGCATCGGCGTTGAGGCCTAAGCCGCCAACACCGATAAGGGATATAATTGCTACTTTGATCATGTCTCTCTCCTTTAATGATCAAGCTGCGGGCTGCAGAGCCTAGTTTTCTAGATCTCTGAAGTCGCGGCGAAGTTTCCATTCTTTGCTTGTGATATTGCGCTCTAAGTCTTGCATCCGTGTTTCCAAGGAGCGGAACTTTGATTTTACGTCCTTGAAATTGGCCGTACGAACCAGAGGCTCTTCAGGGTTTTCGCGGTGTTTGCGTCTGGCACGACGCGCTTCACGATATTCACGGCGATAAGGGGCGCGTGTATCCTTTGGCACAAATATCCAGAGGATAAAGTAGATGAAGAACGGCAGGCCGAGGAAGATGACGGATAATACAAATAAAATTCGCATAATTGTATGGTCAATTCCGAAGTAATCGCCAAAGCCTGAACAGACCCCGCCAAAGACACCGTCTATTTTATTGCGGCGAAGTTTTTTCCCAGTGTAATTGGGCTCATATCCGGTTTCGTGGCTTTCCCAGCGGCCCCATTTATCTTCCCACGTTTCGCGGCGTTCATATTTAGATCGTTTTGTCATTGTTCTCTCTCCAATTCGGGACTTCGTCATCAAGGATGCGCTCTAAAACATTGACACGCTGGTCAAGGATATCGGCAATTTTTGACATTTGGTCGAGCTCTGCGATTTGATCGCCGCTCATATGGTTCATCATGCGTTCTTTATGCTTATAGTGCATTTTCAGCATGCCCGATCCGATGCCCATAACAATGGCAATAATCGGGATCATGAAGACTAGAATTTCAGGTCTCAACATTAGGTTTCTCTCTCTTTAATGGGGGGTCCGGGTTTGCGCTCAAGGGGTCGCAAGTTGAAGGGGGGATTACGCCGCTCGTTTGGCAAACCCGAACCTATTCTATTACTTATTCGCTGCTTTTTTAGCAGGCTTCTTAAGGCTGGCTTTTAACGCGGCAAGCTCGTCTTCGATAGCCTCATCAGCTTCTAAGGCTGCAAATTGGCTCTCAAGGCTCTCGCCTGATCCAAGATCAAAGGCTTCGACGTGAGCTTCGAGCTCATCGACTTTGCGCTCCATACGCTCATAGCGGGCCAAAGCATCGTCAACTTTCGTATCCGTCAACTGTGTGCGCATCCGAATTTGGCCGGTCGCGACAGTTGTGCGCATCATCAGCGCTTTATGCTTGGCTTTGGCTTCGTCCAATTTAGATTGTAGCTTGGCCAAGTCGCCGTCAGCTTTGCCGACCGCTTCGTCCAAGATATCAATCTCTTTCAAGACAACGTCGCTCATTTGCTCGGCTTGCTGTTTGGCAGCAAGGGCACCCCGGGCAAGGTCTTCGCGGTCTTTGGTGAGCGCAAGTTCGGCTTTCGCGGCCCACTCACCGGCACGACCTTTATAAGCCTCGGCTTTACGAGAGAGCTCTTTGCGCTCTGCGATATTGCGGGCGGCATCCGTGCGGACTTCGACCAATGTGTCTTCCATTTCCTGAATAATCAGGCGGGCGATCTTCTCCGGGTTCTCAGCTTTATCAATCATAGAGTTGAGGTTGGAGTTGATGATGTCACCCATGCGAGAAAAAATTCCCATGATACGTCTCCTTAACGTGGTGTTTTAAAATATTGCAGAGATGATAAAACCGGCGGCGAAAAAGCCCCAACATTCCATCTTGCGGGTTGAAAGGTAGCGAAGGAAGCGGGCGCCTTTTAAGCGCCAGCTATCTTCAGTTCTGTAATCGTCGTAACGGCTCATTGCAGTTCCTTTTCTTAAAATCCGAAACCAGCAATCCGAGCTCCGCTTGAACGGCGGCCCATCAATGCTGAGTGACGGCGTGAACGTGTGTGACGGGCGGGGTTACTTGTTTCGAAACAAGGCGTGGCACTGCCTGTTTCATTTCCGCTATCAATATCAAAAGTTCTGTAAGTCATAGTTCTCTCTCTTTCTTTTTTGTCGTCTCCTATGCTGGGGTGTTAACCTCAGCGACAAATTCAATATGTCGATTATCGATAAAAGAGTCGAGAATTTTTAAGTCATTGATTTTATTGTGTTTTTCACTTTTCTCGAAATTAGCCTATGTTAAGTTTAGTATTATTTACTAATATAACTTGATATTTGGCCAATAATATTAGTATAAATAACTATGTCAGCGATACCTGCACAGCCCATCGGTCAGTCCGATTCCTTCCATGCCTTGCTAGATAGGGTCTCTGATGCAGCCTCTTTGGACCGTCCCGTCATTGTGGTGGGCGAAAGAGGCACGGGAAAAGAGATGATTGCCTCGCGGCTTCACTTTCTCTCGCCGCGCTGGGAGGCTCAATTTGTCAAAGTGAACTGCGCGGCCTTTAATGACGACATGCTTGACCGTGAGCTTTTCGGCGAAAGCTTTATGGATGGTCAGGACGATACGAATGGACGTTTCTATGAGGCGGATGGCGGGACGATATTTCTGGATAATATAGAGACATTATCTCCGCGCCTGCAGGAAAAGCTTATGCGGGCTGTGGAATATGGCGAATATGAAGCGGGAGGCGAGGCGCATACGCAGCAAGTTGATGTGCGCATTGTTACCGCGACAGGCATAGATTTGCCTGCTGCCGTTGCGCGAGGCGAGTTTCGCGTGGATCTGGTGGACAGGCTCGCCTTTGACGTCATTACAATTCCGCCTCTGCGTTACCGCCCCGAAGACGTTGCGCCTTTGGCAGAGCATTTTGGCCGTAAGGTCGCGGGCAGTCTAGGCGCGGAGAGCTTTCCAGGATTTACGCCCGAAGTCATGGTGGAGCTGGAAACACGGCCATGGGCGGGTAATGTTAGAGAGCTAAAGGCCGTGATTGAGCGCAATGTCGCGCAAGCCTTCCTCAAAGATGAAGCCTTAAGTACGCCCATTGCGGCGCTATCATTCGACCCTTTTGACGGGCCTTATAGGCTAAGGGACAGTCGGCCAGCGCCGCAAATTCAATCGGTGGAAACGCTCCCTATATATAAAGAGAGCTCAGAACCACAAAGTGAGGGGGCTTTATCACAGCCTGACATAGAGGCGTCGCCCATTGAAGTTAAACAAAGTTTTGCAGACCGAATCATGGTCTTTGAACGCCGCCTGATTGATGAAGCCTTGAAGCTCTCAGAGGGCCATCAGGGTAATGCCGCCAAGCATTTAGAGCTCACCTATCACAGCTTTCGCGGGCTCTTGCGAAAGCATGGGCTAAAGAAGTAGGCGCTAGGCTGCTTTCTTAATTTTGACAGGGACGCCGTTCAGCACCGCATTACCCGACAAATCATCGACAATGGCGGGATCGGTCAGGTCATTCATCGACACGCCGGGTTTTTCCGCCGCGACTGAGAGCTTCACGCCCTTACGCCCATGTCCATAACCATGGGGCATAGAGACAACGCTCGGCATAATGTCCGCTGTAATCTCAATGGGTAGCTCCACTGTGCCGACATGATTAAAGACTTCTACGGTATCTCCGTCTGAGAGGCCCAGCCCTGCCGCATCGTCGGGATGTATCATAAGCGTGCAGCGGTTCGGCCCCTTTAAGAGGCGGTGAGAATTATGCATCCAACTATTATTAGAGCGGACATGGCGACGTCCGATAAGGCGGAATGTATCATTATCAGCCAGCGCAAAATCGGCTTTGAAGGCAGCTAAATCTTTCATCGGCATATCAGGAGCGCAATGGATAAGCCCGTCATCCGTCTTTAGGCGTTCTGGTAAGCGGGGCTTGAGCGGGCCCATATCATAGCCATTAGGCTTGGCCTCAATCTCTGCGAGGCTGATGCCGTGAGGCCCGCTTTGCAGGATTTGGTCGAGCACGACACGCGGCTGGATTTTTTTCGGCGGCTCATTCTCGCCTTGGGCCGTGCGAATGGCAGCGGTAATATCCGCCATGATTTCCCAATCATCTTTTGTGCCCTCGGCCATCTCAAAAATCGCGGGCGAATAGGCTGCGTAATTACGAATAGCGAGCGGGGTAAAAAACAGCGGATAGTGGTCTTTCTCCAATGGGCCGCAGGGCGGGAGGATGTAATCCGCATGGCGAGAGGTTTCCGTAATATACATATCCAGCGACACCATCAGATCGAGCGACTCTAGTGCTTCGTCCAGTTGACGCCCGCCCGGGGCCGAGAGGACAGGATTGCTTGCGAGCGTTAAAAGCGCGCCGATTTGGCCTTCGCCGTCTGTCGTGATTTCGGCGGCCATTTCTGCGGCAGGCAATTCGCCCAAGACTTCGGGACGGCCAGACAGACGCTGATGATAGCGGCCATATGAGCCCGTCCCGCTGCGCTCCACGGGATCAATAAGCGAGTCTGGAAACATAACGCCGCCTTCGCGGTCCACATTTCCCGTTGCGATATTGAGCAGCTGTATCAGCCAGTGATTTAGCGTGCCATGCTTGACGACAGAGACGCCCATGCGGCCATAGACAATGGCGGGTTGTCCGCTGCCAAGCTCTGCTGCGATGCCGCGAATATCATCCGCAGGAATGCCGCAATAGGCAGACAACTCATCCAGATTAAATTGATGCACTGCTGCCCACGCCGCGTCCCAATCTTTAAGCATAGGCATGAGCCGTCCAGGATTAACTAATCCCGCTTCATCTAGCGCCAACAGCAATCCCAAGAATAAAGCCGTATCTGTGCCGGGCTTAATAAAATGATGCCCGTCAGCAATCTTGGCGGTCTCGGTTTTACGGGGATCGACCACAACAAATTTACCGCCGCGCGCTTGCAGGCGCTGAATGCGTTTCTTCACATTCGGCACAGTCCAAAGTGAGCCATTAGAGGCGAGGGGATTGCCGCCCACGCAGAGCATATACATGGTGCGGTCGATGTCAGGCACAGGGTAAAGCGCGTTATGGCCATAGACCCATTTTTGGCAAATCATATGGGGGAGCTGGTCTAGGGTTGAGGCCGAATAAACCCCCTTCGCGCCCCACGCCTTCATCAACCCGCGCATCGAAAAGCTACTGGAATAATTATGGGCGTTGGGATTGCCTAAAAAGATAGAGGCGATTTTTGGTCCTGAAACAATAGTTTGATGCTTAGCGGCAATTTCCGAAAAAGCCTGCTCCCATGAAATCTCTTCCCAATCATCACCGACCTTTTTAATAGGCGCGCGCAAACGGTCTGGATCATTTTGCAGGTCAGGAATGGCGGTAGCTTTAGGGCAGATATAGCCTTCCGAGAGAACATGATCCGGATTGCCCGTTACCTTGGTCACCTTGCCGTCTTCAACGGTCATCAAGGTTCCGCAATTGGCTTCACAAATATGACACGTCCGCGCATGAATTTCTGGCATAGGTTTTTCCGTTTATATTTTTGGGCACTATGGAGGAAAGCGCGAAGTTTGCCTATAGCGAGGGCAATATAAATAACCTCAACTCATTATACGAGAATTTGGCTGGGGATGCCGATAAGGAAAATAGAGACACGTCCCTACGCGGCGGAGCTCCATTTAACTTTCAGACTAGAGTTCGGCGACCAAATTTGTCACGGGACATTACGATAGCTTTTTGTTTGAAACCGCCAAATATCTAGCTAGGGTAAACCCTAAATTTATTCGGAGTTTTTCTATGTTGCTGTCCCGTTTCCCGCGCCGTTTTTTAGCCCATCTTCCAACGCCGCTCGAACCTATGGAGCGCCTGTCCAAAGAGCTCGGCGGGCCTAACCTTTGGATTAAGCGTGACGATTGCACGGGTATGTCCACGGGCGGGAATAAAACGCGCAAATTAGAATTTTTGATAGCGGAAGCCGAGCTACAAAAAGCGGATATTGTCATGACCCAAGGGGCAACCCAGTCAAACCATACGCGCCAAACCGCGGCCTTCGCAGCGAAGGTCGGCATGCAGTGTCATATTTTGCTCGAAGATCGGACGGGCTCTAACAATGCCAATTACAATTCTAACGGCAATGTTCTGCTAGATCATTTGCATGGGGCAACAACAGAAAAACGCCGGGGCAAAGGTCTCAACATGAATGCTGAGATGGAGGCGGTTGCCGACAAACTTAGGGCGCAGGGGAAAAATGTTTATACCGTTCCAGGCGGGGGCTCTAATCCAACGGGCGCGCTAGGATATGTCAACTGTGCCTTTGAGATGCTGGGTCAATTTAACGACCGTCATCTCAAAGTGGATCATATCATTCACGCGACAGGGAGTGCCGGAACGCAAGCTGGGCTTATCGTGGGCCTGATAGCGATGAACGCACAAATTCCCTTATTGGGGATAGGGACAAATGCGGCCCAAGAGAAACAGGAAGCGAAGATATTCGATCTGGCTCAGCGAACGGCTGAGAAACTGGGCTGCCCCGGCATTGTGTCCCGCGAAGATGTAAAGGCCAATTGCGATTACGTGGGTTCCGGATATGGGGCGCCGAGTGAGGGTGGGCAAGAAGCGCTAAAAATGTTTGCCGAACTTGAAGGTATTCTTCTTGATCCAGTGTATTCAGCGAAAGGGGCAGCCGGACTCATTGATTTGGTGCGAAAAGGGCAATTCAAGAAAGATGAGAACATTGTCTTTCTCCATACAGGCGGATCCGTTGCGCTCTTTGGCTATGACTGGGCTTTCAATATGGAAGACCGCTGGACATCTGCCGGGTAGAGTGGATAGAGCGATCTTATGAAAAACTTTAAAAAGTTAGGCGTGATTGGCGGAATGGGGCCTGAGGCAACCGCGTTACTCCTAAACCGGGTTATCGCTTTGACGGAAGCGCATGACGATCAAGACCATGTGCCGCTCGTGGTGGATATGAATCCGCAAATTCCGTCAAGGCTGGCCGCGCTCTGGGGTGACGGCGGCATAAGCCCGGTTCCGGCTTTAACCGAAATGACGAAAAATCTGGAGGGTATGGGCGCGGCGGCATTGGCGATGCCGTGTAATACGGCCCATTATTATGCTCAGGACTTTATGAGCACGTCGACTATTCCTCTTTTAAATATGATAAAACTGTCTGCGAAGAGAATTTCCAAATTGGGGAAAGACACGCGCCGTGTTGGAATGTTGGCCTCTCCGGCAACAGATAAATTTAATATTTTTCAAGATGTTTTCGATGGGTATGGACTGACATGTATTTTTCCTGAGAATGAGGCTGATGTCTTATCTTTAATTCGGCGTATAAAGTCAGACGGGATAAGCCCGGAATTAGCTGACGGTCTGTCGGTATTCGTTAAAGAGCTTGAATCCCGGGGCGCGCAATGCCTCTTAGTGGGCTGCTCAGAATTCTCTCTTCTAACGGCCACGCTTTCATCATCACTACCGATTTTTGACAGTGTCGATTTACTGGCTCAAGCCATGGTGGAGTTTTCTGGTGCAAAACTAAAGCCGGCAAAAGACGCGTTGCGCTTTACTTAAAACGGGCGTCACCAACCTTGAGGGTTAGCGGAACGTCTTTTGATTTTGCCTACTTAATGCTGCCTAGACACGTCTCACGCAATAGTGTCCCTTAGTAATTACAAAGTGATTGGACGCGAGGCGGCTTGCAACGCATTCGCGCGCAAAGCTACAAGAGAGACCCATCATGAAAAACCTTACACTTGCCTCAACACTTCTTGCCACGACCACACTTGCATCACCGGCTTTTGCACAAAGTCAGTTTTTTGAAGATATCGAAATCCGGTCTCAGGCAGACACAGTCACTGAATATGTTTTCCGCGGCCAGAGTCTAGGCGCGCAATCTCTCGTGTCAGATACCGAAGTCACTTTGCCAATCGGACTGTCCGGCGGGTTTAAATATATTGCCGGCATCGACCCGGATTCAGCTGTGCAGCGCGACGAAATTCGCGTCTACGTCAATTATTCTGTGCCTGTTGGCGACGCGGTCTCTGTCGATGTCGGGGGCACGCATTTCTACTATCCGCAGTTTGGCGGCTTGTTTGAAACCCGCGGCGGCAGTGCCGGGTCCTACGAAGCTTATGGCTCTGTTGGATTTAATGAGGTTTTCTTAAAGCCTAAGGCAAGAGTCTCTTACGATGTCACCTTGGAGAACCTAACGATTGAAGGGTCAGTTGAACATAGTTTTGATCTATCGCGTGAAGGCTGGTCAGCCAATGTAGGTCTAACGGCCGGCTATGTTGACGCCGATAATAACTTTTTAGGCTTCGCTAATTCCCTAGATTATGGATGGGGTACGGCAACGGCTGGTTTTAATAAGGTCATCACAGACAATATCTCCTTTTACGGCGATGCCAATTTTACGTTAAATTCAGAAGATGATACACTGAATTTTGATCGTGAAGTTCTAGCCTCGGGCTTTGATTTCGCGACGAGAGATAGCGATACAAAGCTCTGGTTTGCCACAGGCGTTGTCCTCAATTTCTAAGCGGTAAAAAGGGCTGAGTAGCCGCCGGCTTATCGCTTAGAGAGAAGGTCCACTAATTCAGCGACTTTCTCTTGTCTGTCCGAGATATCATCGCTAGCGACCGCGGCGGCGAGGCAATGATCCACATGATCTTTAAGCAGCTCGCCTTCAACCTTTTTAAGGGCCGCTGTGACGGCTTTGACCTGCACGAGGATATCGACGCAATAGCGGTCATCCTCAATCATTTTCTGTAAGCCCCTGACTTGTCCCTCAATACGGGAGAGGCGCTTGAGACTTGAGTTGCGGCGGGCTTTGCGATGTTCAGACATAAATGACCAGAGTTTGTGAGTTGCGCGGGATGCTTATATATACCATAGGGGGGTATGCAAAAACTTGCAACAATTTTAGCGTTGGGATGTTTAGCCCCGCTATCAGCCGAGGCGCGTCCTGTGTCCTACCCTGACGCTTGGACGGTCATGCTGCGCAATGATGCAAACCAAAATAGCGCCCATGTGCATTACACATTTGATACGCGCCACAGTGTTGGCCCCAGGCTGCGCTATGACCGTGATAATGATTTTGTCTTTACGGGCGTGCAGCTAAACCGCTTGATGAAGCGGTGGAATAAGCCGGATAGCCAAGCTAATTTTTATGGCCGCTTTGCGGTAGGGCAAGTTACGGATAATCTCGACAGCGCAGAGCTTAGGGTAAAACGCGAAAAGGATGAAGCCGTGTTTTTTGGCGTGTCTGGGGATTGGGAAACGCGGCGCTATTTCGTCTCGGCGTCTGCTGAACATTGGGAGAATGGCCGTTTCGGTGAATTTTCCAGCTTCCACAGCCGCGTGGGTATCGCGCCCTATGTGGCTAATACCGGAGCCTTGCATACATGGCTGATGGTCGAAGGTCATAATCGACCTGAAAGCCGCGATAAAGTTGGCGGCACGGCGTTGATACGGTTTTTCAAGGGGCCATCCTTACTGGAAGTCGGCATTGACGACGATGGCGAACCTCTGCTCAATTACATTCACAGATTTTAGGAGACGATTATGAAAATACTGTCCTCACTGACGATAGCGGCTTTGTTGGCTTTGGCCCCTGCCGCGAGCTTTGCGAAAGACAAAAAAATGAGCGGCCCCGAAGTGGTCGAAATTGCCGATGTCTCAGTCGGGCTTAGCGGCCTGGTCTGTGATTTTTGCTCACTGGCATTGAATAAGACATTCAAAAAACGCGATGAAGTACGCGGCACCTATGTCGACCTGGATACCAAAACCATGTCGGTCGCCTTGGTGAAAGATGCGACGCTGTCCAATGATGAGATTATCAAACTTGTTAAAAAAGCGGGATACTCTACAACAAAGATTACGCGCAAAGACGGCAGCGAATTTATTCCGCCGCAAAAATCATAAAGAGCTTAAGTGAGCAAAACCAAACTCGCTTTTCGGGAGACCGCCGCGCCAACTGTGGCCTTGGTCACAAGTCTTTCAACCCTGATTTGCTGCACCTTGCCGGCAGTGATGATTACCTTGGGTATGGGCGCGGCTCTATCATCGCTGACATCTAATGTGCCGCAACTGATTTGGTTATCCGCCCATAAGCCGCTCGTCTTTGGCGGTTCATTTATTTTGCTCTGTCTGGCCTGGGCTGTGCGCTATCTCACGCGAAACATGCCCTGTCCCGCAGACCCGGCCCAAGCCAAAGCCTGCGCAAGGCTAAGAGCCATAGGCGGCTGGGTGCTCTATATCGGATTTGGCGTCTGGGCTGTCGGAGCGTTCTCGGCTTTTGTTCTGCCGAAGCTATTTTTTTAAAACTAAACGGATTAATTAATTAATCCGTTAGCAGCGGCGGGAGGTCAGGAAAGCTAACCACTTTAAAAGCTGGCGGCAAAGGCGGAATGTCTAGTTCGCAGGAGACTGGCGCAAGGTCAGTGCCGTCTTTTAAACCTAAAATGAGCTCGCCCTTATCTGAACAAATTTTCCTCACTGTCTCTAGAGCTTTGAGAGGCTCTGTAATCAGACTGACACCAGTAACGGAGACTAAATCCAATCCACTTTCAATTGGTGGTTTACAGTCATTGCCATGAAGTCTCTTAGCCTCCGCATTATTATAAAACCCATGCCCCCCGTCACAATTAGCGGCGAGTAGCGGCATAAGCCAATGACCTATAAGCAGTTGTGAATTTTCGCTATGGGCATCCTCAGACCTTTCAAGCGTGATGCCGACATTTTTGGCAATGTTCGAAAACTTATCCCAACGGTTAGCTTCAAACCCCGTTAAAAAAGGATTCGAAAACTCTCTATATTCGGGGCCGCTTAAACTCTCTGCGGCTTGTACGAAATCAGAGGGGGAGTAGGAGGCTTGTTTTGTTTTATAATCTGTGATCGTTTTTTTCCATATATCTATTATTGTCGAGCCGCTTTTTTCAAGAGCTGCACTCTCGGCGGCGGCATGTAAAACATAGCCGCAATCGTAAACTTGGTATCCGTGAACCGTCCCTTTAGACCCGTCCAATGGTTGAT
>JAOIVW010000040.1 GCA_028224375.1 Hellea sp. | reverse complement strand
TTCAGAACGCAGGCGCGTGTCTTTGTGCCTATCGAGTCTGTGCCGAAAAAATTACAGCATGCTTTTGTTGCCGCTGAGGATCAGCGCTTTTATTCGCATAATGGCTTTGATGAAAAAGGCTTTCTCCGCGCCATGATGGCCAATGTCGGTCATGTCATAAAGGGCCGCCGTCTTGAGGGTGGATCAACATTAACACAGCAAGTTGCTAAGAACTTTCTCGTCGGAGATGAGCGTAATATAACACGTAAAATTCGAGAAGTGGTCATTGCAGGCCGTATAGAAAAAGCCATGGATAAAGACCATATATTGGAACTTTATCTGAACGACATTTACTTCGGACGCGGCGCATATGGTGTCGCCGCAGCGTCGCTGAATTACTTCGGCAAACCGATGAAGGATTTAACCCTTGATCAAATGGCTTATTTAGCCGTTCTGCCCAAGGCGCCGAATAATTACAGAGTAGATGACCCTGTCAAAAAAGAGCGCGCGCTTCGCCGCCGCAGCTACGTTTTAACGCGTATGGTTGAAGACGGTTACGCTGATAAAGATGCCGCCGAGGCCGCCAAAGAAAAAGATATCGTTGTCGTGGACCGCTTTGATGGAGATGAATATCTCGCAGCTGAATATTTCGTTGAAGAAGCCCGTAAGCAAATCAAATCCATGTATGGCGATGATGAGCTTTATGAAGGCGGCCTTTCCATTCGCACAACACTCGATACGCGTTTGCAATTGGCAGGGCGTAAAGCTCTGCGCGGCGGACTTGAAGCCTTTGACCGCCGGCATGGATATCGCGGCCCTTTGACGACATGGGACAGCTTTGATGATTGGAAGACTCGTTTGGCTGAATTTGAAGGTCCAAAAGATGTTGGGGATTGGCGCGTCGCCTTGGTTCTTGAAGCGGATGCTAAGAGCGCCAAGCTTGGTTTTGCCGATGAACTTGCCAACCCTGTTGCCGAAGAGGGAGAAAATCCAGAAGACTTACCCGAAGCGGATCCCTCTGGAACATTGAACATTGCAGATATAAAATGGGCCAAGAAAGCGCTCAAAAAAGGTGCTGTTGGCAAAGAGCCAAAGGCATTGACGGATGTCGTGAAGGCTGGCGATGTGATTTTAGTGCAACGTAAGCCACGCTCTTCAAAAGACAAAAGCGATGACCGCATTATGGCCTATAACCTTCGCCAAGTGCCGAAAGTCAATGGCGGCTTGATTGCAATGGATCCTCATACGGGCCGCGTCTTGGCTTTAGTGGGCGGATATAGTTTTGAACAAAGCCAGTTTAACCGCGCAACCCAAGCCAAGCGCCAACCTGGCTCAGCCTTTAAGCCCTTTGTCTATGCCGCCGCACTTGATAATGGTTTCACACCTGCCAGTCAGGTTTTGGACGCGCCATTTGTTATTGAGCGCCACGACGTTGAGTGCGAGGAAAATGAGCTCGGTTCGCTCGAGTTACGCGGCGTGGCCGAAGATGGACAGAAGGTGCTTGAACGTGAAGGTGGAGAGCCTTTTGCGGAAGAAGATGAATGCGAACGTTTCTACAAACCTTCTAATTACAATACAGGCAAATTTTACGGCCTGAGTACATTGCGCTTGGGGCTTGAAAAATCCCGTAACGCCATGACCGTGCGCCTAGCAAATGATATCGGTATGACGCCAGTCAACGAATATGCGCGCCGTTTTGGCATTTATGATGAAACCAAGCCTGAATTAGCTTGGGCTTTGGGGGCAGGCGAGACGACGCTCCTCAGACTCGCTAATGCCTATTCTATACTTGTCAATGGCGGCAAATCCGTGACACCGACCATTCTGGACCGGGTTCAAGACGGCAAAGGTAAAACAATTTTCGTCAATGGTGATAAGACCTGCGAGGTCTGTCAGCAGGATGAATATTATGGCGGCCCGCCGCCGGAACTGCCAGATGACAGTGAGGTCATAATTGATCCTGTGACAGCCTATCAGGTGACCTTTATGCTTAAAGGCGTTGTCGATAATGGGACAGGTTTTCGGGTCCGTGCTTTACAGCGTCCCATGGCCGGGAAAACTGGAACGACAAATGACTCTTACGATACGTGGTTTATGGGCTTCTCGCCTGATCTTGTGGCCGGTGTCTATGTCGGCATGGATACGCCGGAGCAAATGGGGATTGAGACAGGGAGTTCTGCTGCGGCGCCCATATTCACAAACTTTATGAGAGACGCTTTAGAGGACGCTCCTAAGGTGCCTTTCCGTATTCCTGAAGGCGTTACGCTTTCGCCGGTCAACCGTAACACGGGCGAACCGTCTTACATCGGCGCGCCGGACTTTATCCTTGAAGCCTTCCGCCCTGGTACCGAACCAACTGTTGGCGAATTAAAGTCGACAATCCGATATGGAAGCGGGACGGATAATTTGGGAAATTATGATTTCGATTTCGGTGAAGACGAGAACGAAGTTGAGACCACAAGTTTCGAGATTGATGGGCCAGGTGATGAAAACACGGCCGTTAGTGCTGAAAATGAAGCCAATGATGAGACAGGCCTTGAGACGCCGGTTTCTGAAGATAGTGAGAATGAAGCTCTGAAATCAAACGTCCAAGACTTGCTTAAAGACCTTAAGGGAAATGGAGCTGAAGCTGACGGCGTCATTTCTGATGGTTTGGAAACACCTGAAATAAAGGTTGATCCCAAAGCTGGGACCCCTGTTGAAGTCACAGTCAAAAAACCTTTAAAACCAAAAATCGAAGAGGTCGAAGAAGCTCTTGATGAAGGTCTCTACTAGGACTAGTTAAGCCCCTATGAGAGCTGACATTTTACAAATGAAAGACGACATTGAGCAGTCTATAGCGCTGCTAAGGAGGCGTCTTTGACTGGGAACCGTCTGAACGCCGCCTCGCGGAGCTTAATGCGCTGAGCGAGAAGCAAGACTTTTGGGATGATTCACAAAATGCGCAAAATCTCATGCAAGAGCGCGCGCGTCTTGAAAACGCCTTCAATAATATTGCAAAATTGACCACCGATTTAGCGGACAATCTTGAACTTGCCGAACTTGGCGAGATGGATGATGACGCGGAATTGGTTGAGGCGGCAGCTCAGGCTTTGCTGAAGGTCAAACAAACTTCAGGCAAAGCTGAACTTGAAGCGCTTCTCTCAGGCGAGGCTGACGGCAATGATTGCTTTGTTGAAATTCATCCCGGCGCGGGCGGAACAGAGGCGCAGGATTGGGCGGAAATGGTTCTGCGCATGTATACGCGCTGGGCTAATGCTCACGGTATGAAGACTGAAATCATTGAGGAACAATCGGGCGATGAAGCGGGTATCAAATCGGCCACAATTAAAGTTAAGGGCCCAAATGCTTATGGCTGGCTGAGAACAGAATCCGGTGTGCACCGCTTAGTCCGTATATCGCCTTTTGATTCCAGTGCCCGACGTCACACTAGTTTTGCGTCCGTTTGGGTGTTTCCTGAAATCGACGATACGGTTGATATTGACCTCAATGAGTCTGATTGCCGCGTCGATACTTACCGCGCGTCAGGTGCAGGGGGGCAACATATCAATAAAACGGATTCGGCTGTGCGTATTACCCATGTACCCACAGGCATTGTCGTGCAGTGTCAGAATGATCGATCGCAACATAAGAACCGCAAAACAGCTTGGGAAATGCTCCGGTCTCGCCTCTATGAAGCCGAAATGCAGCGCCGCGAGGCCGAAGCTCAAGATGCAGCCGATAACCGCTCAGAAATAGGGTGGGGGCACCAAATCCGCTCTTACGTATTACAACCCTATCAAATGGTCAAAGATCTACGCACAGGCGTGGAAACCTCGGATACATCAGGCGTGCTTGATGGGGATCTGGATTCGTTTATGGCCGCGGCTCTTTCGGCGAAATTGGAAGTTGCCGCTTAGGTACGAAATGAGACGTGAACCCATAAAAAAAGCGCCTTGTACAGGCGCTTTCTCAGGTAAGTCATAGTTTTATTAAGCTGACTTCTTTGCGCTTTTGATTGATGTCGGTGTATTGCTTTTGCGGGTACATTTTCCGTCAAAGAATGCGCCATTGGCTATCATTAATTGGTCTTGAACCAAGTCCGCTTGAACATTGGCCGTTTCGGACAGGTCCACAACATTGGCATCAACTTTTCCTGTCACTTTTCCGCGCACATGCACTGAGCCAGCGGTAATTTTGCCGTTGACGGCACCTTTCTCACCAATCGTAACATTGCCAGCTTTAACATTTCCGTCAAGGCGTCCGTCAATTTGAATGTCGCCATCGGTTTTTATGTCGCCCGTTATGACAAGATCGCTTCCGAGAATGGACGGTACGGATGAGCTACGTGCAGGTGAAGATGATTTCTTTGTCGGAAGTTCCGGTGCCGCTGTGGCAGAGGAGGACGATGAATTTGTCTTATTGAACATAATGACCGGCTTTCAAAAAATTATCTGGGTCGTAAACACGGCCCTGAAAGTGAACTTCATAGTGCAGATGGTTTGCAGTGCTCCTGCCTGTAGATCCCATACCACCAATAATATCACCTTTTTTAACGACTTGGCCTCGTTTTGCATTCAATTTATACATATGACCGTAGCGAGTGACAAATCCATGGCCATGATCAATTTCAATAGATTTTCCATATCCGCCATTACGGCCTGCAAATATCACTGTTCCATCAGCCGTAGCTACAATTGGTGTGTTACGCTGACCACCAAAATCGATACCTTCGTGAAATGTAGGCCGCTTTGTGAAGGGGTCTTTTCTGAGACCATAAGCTGATGTGCGGTAGGTCTGAACGCCCACAGGGTTTCCAAAAGGAACTGAAGTGAGAGCGCTGTCCAACGCTTCTGCTTCCGCGACGCGGGCTTTAATGCTGGCGACACGAGAGCCAAAATCACCTTCAGCGGACAGATTCGCATCTTCGCCTAGGTCAACAAACAGACCGCCTTTACCAAAAGGACTTTCGCGCAACACCGTATCTACGGAAAGGTCAGTCGCTTTAATAATGGCGCGTCCGCGCTCAATCCGGTCAAGCGTGTCAAGTTCGGCAGAGGCTAAAATAGCGTTTTGTGTCAGGTCAAGATTGCTGAGCGAGCGGTCAATATCCATTCCGGTATGTAGGCTCACACCTTTCGTGATATTTGTACGAGCACCGCGCGGGGCCGCGTCACGAATGGTAGGAGACATCAAAATACGGTTTCCAGCATATTGATTCCCCGTAGATGGTAGAGAAGGTGATGTTTCTTGCTTGAGAATTTGAGATATGGTTTTGTGCTTTTCTTCAAAGCTCTTCGCCATTTGCTCAAAATTTTGACGCTGTTCATTCAGCATCAAGCGGGCATTGCTTTCTTTGGCCTGAGAATCCGCAAGTAATCTTTGATAGCGAGCTTCTACGCGTTTGATTTCCTGCGCAGGCGCCCGCATGGGATTGTAGCCCCATATAAGATTGAACATTGTAAACAGGCACCATGCTGCGACGAGAGCTAACCCGCCAACAATCGCCATTTGGACTTTTGTGCCGAAAACATAATACTTAACTTCACCACCCGAGCGGAGGTAAATCTGGCGTTCTGGGAAATGCTGGAGGATGCGCGAGCGCAACTCCCCGTAAACGTCATTAATCATGGATCCCCATCCGTGGTTGTTTCCGCGATATAGACATAATCCTGCCATCTCTTTCAAGTTAATTTCAAAGAATTAACCATAAAATACAGCTGAAATGGTTAATATAACTTAATTTTAATGTGTTTGGTCATGAAAGCGGGATGTAAAAGCCCTGTTTTAACCCTGCGAGTGTACGCGCTTGCACATTAAAGGGTGGTTTTAACTGTCCCGCGTAATATGATCCGACCAGGTGATGGAACCAAGATTCGGGTTCTTGGCCGCGAATTCGGGCGAGAGTTTGGAACCAACGGGCCCCAATGGCGACATGGCCTATCTCATCATTATAGATAATTTTGAGAATATCCGCGCTCTCTGTGTCGCCAACAGAGGTTAGCTTTTCAATCATGCCGAGGGTAACATCTAATCCGCGGGCCTCAAGAACCATCGGCGCAATAGCGAGGCGCGCTGCGAAATTTGATTTGGTCTTCACCGCGGCTTCCCACAACCCGTTATGAGCCGGTAGGTCTCCATAGCTCATGCCAAATTCAGCAAGCCGTGTTTGCAACAAGCCAAAATGGCGGGCTTCGTCATTGCACACGCTGATCCAGTCTGCGATAAAAGCATTACGATCGGCTTCGGGAATATCGGGGTGATGCCCAAATCGCGCAATCATATCTGCGGCTAAATCTATGGCGTTAAATTCGATATGAGCCACGGCGTGAAGTAATGCGCAGCGCCCAGCAGGGGTGCCTAAACGGCGGCGCTTAACGTCTGAAGGCGCGACGAGTTCGGGCTTTTCGGGCCGCGCCGGTGTGTCAGGCACATTTTCGATGTAAGCGCCAACGTCCTGGCTGGCAGCCCATTCCTGCGCCAAATGCTTGGCAGCTTTGACTTTAGCGTCTGGCGTTGCCGCGTTGAGCACGGCCAGCGCGTTCAAGCTCGCCGTCATGACTATTCTGCGTGTGTTTTCAAAGCTGTAAGAACAGTAGCTACATGATCTTTCACGCGCACTTTGCGCCAAATTTCAAGAATGTTACCGTCGGGGCCAATTAGATAAGTCGCCCGCTCAATGCCCATATATTTTTTGCCATACATGTTTTTCTCAACCCAAACGCCGTAGCTCTCAATCATCTCGCCGCTTTCATCTGATCCCAGACTGACCTTTAAATCGTGCTTGGCGATAAACTTGTCATGCTTGGCGGGTGTGTCTTTTGAAATTCCTAGAATAGATGCATTTAGGGCCTCAAACTCAGCTTTGCTCTCTGTAAATCCAATGGCTTCCTTGGTGCAGCCCGGTGTGTCGTCTCTGGGGTAAAAATAAAGCACAAGATAACGTCCCTTGAAATCAGAGAGGGAAACGGTTCCTCCTCCATCTGAGGGCATAGTGAAATCAGGGGCTTTATCGCCAATAGAGAGTGTCATAGGGTGTCCTTTGAAAACTGTATGTTGCATATGCGTAATTTGAATACGCCGTTTATAAACTTTAAGTTCTGTACTATATCTTGATAGGCCATATGACCGAAAACCCATCTGCTGACAATGCTATAGACGCCCAAGGTGACGAAGACGTCACTGAGACCAAAGCTGTGGAGACCCCTGCTGCCTCCAAGAGAGATTGGTTTTATTGGCCCAAACGGATGGTCTACAGGCTCTTTCGTTTATCAGGTGAATTAACAGCGATTGTTTTAGGTTTGGCGATTTTTTGGTTTTTCGCCCTAAATGTTCTTTTAAGCCGCGAAAGCGTCGATATTTCGCGGTTCAGCCCTAATGCCCAAATGTGGTTCTCGGAAGTCTTCAATGGCAGTGACGCCGAGATAGGAGATATGAAGCTGACATGGCTGCCTGCTTCTAACACAATTGTCTTTGAAGCAAATAATGTCGTCATAACGGATAAGAACGGTGTCGAAATTCAAACCATCCCTCGCATGCAAACGGAGACGCCGTTAGCGGCTGCTATGAAAGGGGCGCTAACGCCTAAGCGTCTTGTGGTTGACGGGGGCGTCGTAACATGGCTGCGTACAAGTGATGGGAAAGTCATTGCTGGATTAGGGACGCCCAACACGGTTGGACGTTTCGGGCCGGTTTGGCGAAGTGGTCAAAAGAGCGTGCAAGCTGACCGTCCTGATGTCAGCGCGATTAAAACTGTCATTATCACGAATGCAGAAGCTCATGTGGTGGATGATAGTGACGGGCTGGATATTACTTTCCAAGAAACGGATGTCGATTTCACGAGCACGGCTGAGGGCATTTCGTTGGAGATGGCCTCAAACCTGCGAAAAGATGCGGTCAGTATTCCGTTAAAACTTAGCATGCAGGCATCACCTAATGTTAAAACCTATGCTATAGATGTGACGGCGGCGGGGCTAAACCCATCTGTTATTTCGCCTAAGCGTGGACGCTTCTCTGGTCTCAAGACGCTGAACACATCCATTGATTTAATAGCCTCTATTGCGGTTGATGAAGTCAATGGGCTGGAGACGGCTGATGTGGATCTTGAGGCCGGGGAAGGCAGCGTGAAACTTGGCAAATCTTTGGCGGCATTTGATGTTGTTAAATTAAAAGCCAAACTAACAGCAGATTCCCAAATCATGGATATATCCGAAGTGGCACTAAAGTCTGCGAAGGTCAGCTTTACGGGATCAGGAACCTTGAGCGAGTTAGGCGCGCTGACAGATGGGGACACCAATAGCTCTCCGCTTTTTGATTTGAAACTCGCCAATATGAAAATAGACCAGACTCCGCGATTTAAAGCGCCATTTGTTCTGAGCCGTCTGGATACATCAGGACGACTAGACGCTGACTCGCGCAAGCTGGATTTGACCTCATTAATGGCGGATTTTGGCACCTATCAGCTCAATATGAGTGGAGAGGCGAAACAGACTGAGGACGGTGCGTGGGATTATATTAAGTTAAAAGGCCGCTCATCGGGTACGCTCAAACCGAAAGAACTTTTGGCGATGTGGCCTATAACCTTTGCCCAGGCAGCGCGGAGTTGGCTTGATCAATCCGTTTTACGCGCGTCAATTCAAAATATTGAATTTGAAGCCAACTTGCCGCGTGAGGTTCTAAGTAAGAGTCGATTACCCGTGAATGAGGATTTACAATTCGCCTTTGATATAAGCGATGGTGACGTAAGTTACATCTCGACAATGACGCCTTACACTAACACATCAGGGCGGGGTGTCGTGCGTGGGAACAGCGTGATTTTCGAAGCGACAGGCGGACAGATAGGCAATGTCAACATCGCAAGCGTAGTGGCGGATATCCCGCGACTTCAACCTTTTGGCGGCGACCTTAACGTAGAAGTTATCGGGGAAGGGCTTACATCAGACCTCTTTGAAATTGTTGACGAAAAGCCGTTTGAATTTGCATCCAAATATGGCGTGAAACCCCTGGACTTTGGTGGCCGCGGTAAAATAGATTTGCGCGTGAAGCGGCCTCTTTTAGCGTCTTTTGACGCAAATCGCATTAAATATGACGTCACAGGCACGTTCGAAGAAGTTTCAGCGCCATTTTCTTTGGGCCCTCATAAACTGAAAAACGGTTTTGTTACGATGACGGCGGACAGTCAGGGTATGACCGTCAAAGGTCCCGTGAATATAGGTCCTTGGAAAGCAGATCTGAATTGGCAAGAAACATTTGATTACGGCGCCACTCCTACAATCTATAAGGTTGAAGGCCTCATAGATCGTGACACTTTAGATGGTCTGGGCATAGGTTTGCGCGAATATTTTGACGGTGAACTCTTCATCAAAGTCGATGCCACCGGCACAGGTTTAGATTTGCAATCTGCGCGAATTGAAGCTGACTTGACCAATAGTTCCTTACACATACGCGATTATTGGAACAAGGGCAGAGGCGTAAAGGGGCAACTTAAAGGGCTGTTAAAACGGCGGCCTGACGGTGCTATTTTATTTGAAGATATGGAGATGAGTGCGCCGGGCTTGGATGTGCAGGGACGTTTCGAGCTGGCTCAGGATATGCGCCTTATAGATCTTAATTTAACACGCGCGAATATTGAAGGATTTGTAGACGCGGCGATAGAAGCTAAGCCAGATCCAACCGGTGAGAGGCTCTCCGTCTTCGTCACAGGGCGATATTTGGATGTGTCGCCATTCGTCGCGGGAGCTTTTGAAAATACCGGCCAAGGTATTGATATTCCTATATTGTTGACTGCCGGGCTAGAAACCTTGGCACTGCATGAAGCCTATGTCGTTCAAAACGCAAATCTGCTTTTTGCTCATAATGGAGAAGGTATAACCAATGCCGGGCTAGGCGGACGCACGGCAGATGGTGAATTTAGAATTGATATGTTGACCAATGATGAGAGTTCTGTCCGCAATGTGAGAGTTGATATTCCAAATGCTTCCGAGGCCGCTTTTGCGTTTCTGGGTCTTGATAATATTACGGGTGGGCGATTGCAGATAGATGCGCAATTGCCGCCTGTGGGTATAAAAGGCGCCCTAAATGGAGTCGCTGATGTCGAAGATTTTAAACTCGTCAAAGCCCCAATCTTAGCGCAGATGTTATCTGTTGCCTCTTTAACGGGGATTTTCGATACGTTGGGTGGTGCGGGATTAAACTTTAAAGAGTTTGTAGTCCCGTTTTCTCTCGAAGACGGCGCTTTGAATGTTCGAAATGCGCGGGTTTCAGGTCCTGCACTAGGAATGACAGGGCACGGCGAAATCCACTTTAAAGACCGTACATTAGATTTAGATGGAACCTTAGTCCCAGCCTATACGGCTAACTCTATGCTAGGTGATATTCCTGTTATTGGTGATATTTTTGTTGGTAAAAAAGGGGAAGGTATTTTTGCATTAAGTTATACTGTGAAAGGTTCATTCAGTGAAACGCAGATTGCCGTCAATCCGCTCTCGGCGCTCACGCCAGGTTTTCTGCGCGGAATATTTAGAACCAAGCGAGATAAATTGCCTGAAAATGTTATTGCTGAAATCGAAGCTGTTAGACCTGACAATCCAGAATAATCTATATGGATTTTAAAAGCGCGTGTTTCTTCTTGCCGACTGAAATTTTTATAACGCCGTCTTTGACATCACCCGCAGACAAAGTCTGTTCATGACTGGCAACTTTTTCATCATTTAACTTAAGCGCGCCAGCCTTGATATGGCGGCGACACTCTCCATTTGAGGCCGCAAGTCCGGCCAAAACTGTAGCCGCTAGAATACCCATGCCGTCAATTTCAGAACTCGCCACATTTACTGTCGGCAAGCCGTCTGCCGCGCCGCCTTTCTCAAAAGTTTCGCGGGCTGTGGCCTCGGCTTTTACCGCTGCGTCTGCACCGTGAAGCATGGTTGTCGCTTCATTGGCGAGGCGCACTTTAGCCGTATTAATATCCGCGCCTTCCAAGGCTTCTAGCTTTGCGATTTCATCCAAGGGCAAATCGGTAAATAGCTTTAAGAAACGGCCGACATCGGCGTCGTCAGTGTTGCGCCAGAATTGCCAATACTCATATGGGCTACGGAAGTAATCCTCTCCAAATGAAGGGTCAGCATTGAGCCATACTGCGCCGTCGGCAGTCTTACCCATTTTACCGCCTGAAGCAGTTGTAATTAAAGGGGTGGTAAAGCCGTAGCAGTCGGCATCTGCCATGCGTCGAGACAGGTCAATTCCGCTGGTAATATTACCCCATTGGTCGGAACCGCCAAGCTGTAATATGCAGCCATGTCGGCGGAATAATTCTACAAAGTCATAACTTTGCAGTAAAGGATAATTAAACTCCAGGAACGTCATGGGCTGCTCATTATCTAAGCGCCTCTTGACGGTTTCCATGGCAATCATGCGGTTGACGGTGAAGAGCTTTCCGACATCGCGTAAAAATTCGATATATCCGAGGCCATCCAACCAATCGGCATTATCCGCCAAAATAGCCCCATTCTCTCCATCAAAATCAATGAACTGAGAGAAGACTTGTTTGATACCGTTTTTGTTTTTTTCGATCAGTTCATTTGTCAGGATAGGGCGTGATTTATCTTTGTCTGACGGGTCGCCGATTTTTGTGGTGCCGCCGCCCAGTAAAACAATCGGTCGCCCGCCCGCGCGCTGCAGATGGCGCAGCATCATAATTTGCACAAGCGAGCCAACATGCAGGCTCGGGGCGGTGCAATCAAAGCCGATATACCCCGTTACCACGCCTTCGGTGGCCGCCTTATCCAGCCCGTCTTCATCCGTGCACTGATAAAGAAAGCCGCGCTCTACAAGGGTTTGCATCAATTTCGATTGATATTGCGTCATGAATCAGGCCTATAGGGGCGGAAAATCTGCTTCTAACAAAGCGGTTAAGCATGTCAAAGGGGATATTGTGGGACATCCGCGATATATAGCGCTCGGCCTGATGAGCGGGACATCTCTGGATGGGGTGGACGCAGCCTTTCTGGAAACAGATGGTGAGCGGATTATAAGGCTGGGTCCAAGCCTTTGTCTTGACTATTCACAGGCCGATAAGGCGATACTCGAAAGCGCGACGCAAGCGGCCTTGCGGTGGAAATTTGTCGGACCCAGACCGAACAGTTTTGTCGCCGCCGAGGCCGTTATCCATAAGAGTCATATTAGGGCGGTGAAAAGCTTGTGCGAGGATCACCGCGAATGGGCAGATCAGCTCACCATGATTGGCTTTCACGGACAGACTGTTTTGCATCATCCCCCGAAGGCTCCTTTTAAGGGACAAACCTTGCAATTGGGCGATGGGCAAGTTTTGGCCTCCGCTTTAGATATCCCCGTCTGGTATGATTTTCGTACAGCTGATATGGCGGCAGGAGGGCAGGGCGCACCGCTGGCGCCAGTATATCATCAAGCGCTTGTAGCTTACTCCAAATTAGACCGCCCTACGGCGGTATTGAATATTGGCGGCGTCGGAAATGTAACACTCATTACTAAAGACGGTCACATTATCGCCTCTGATACCGGCCCCGGTAACGGTCCGCTAGATAATTGGATGTCGCGAAACGGTATGGGCGCCTTTGATCCTGACGGTAAATATGCAGCAGCAGGTATACCTCATTATCCCCTAGTGCGCAGGTGGCTGGAACGTGAATTTTTCAAACAACCCGCCCCGCGCTCTGCAGACAGATACGACTTTGACGTCATCAACGATATGGATGATTTAAGTCTGGAAAATGGCGCGGCAACTTTGGCGGCCTTCACGACTTTGGCGGCTGTTTATACGCTGAACGGTATGCAGGAAAAGCCGCGCTCTGTCATAATCTGTGGGGGCGGGCGTCATAATAAAGGCATGATGTGGATGCTGCGTGAGCATTTAGAGGCTACAGTTAAAGTCTCCGAAGAAGTCGGGTGGAATTCTGACGCCATTGAGGCGCAGGCTTTCGCCTATTTGGCTGTTCGCGCCAAATGGAAATTACCTATCAGCTATCCGACGACAACCGGTGTTCCCAAACCAATGTCTGGTGGAAAGGTGGCGATGCCTTAAGATTGGCAGGCCTTTGAAAGCGCTATGTTGAATTTGAAGGCGTCCATGGCGGCTTGTTTGGCTGATTGTCGTTCCGTCTCCGTAACGATAGTTTTGTTAAGCGTTTCTCGGAAGTTCGTTCTGAAATCAGCAAGGTCATTTATGTCAGGGAAGGCGTAGAATGTTAGGCTGTCATCGCTTAAACCCAGAGATGATTTTAACAACCTTCGCAAAACCTGCCCGCCATTTAAATCGCCTAAATATCGAACATAAATATGTGCCAACATGGCTACTGGCACATGTTTTTGCGAATGCCTAATATGCTCACAATAGTTCCGCGTTTCAGCATGTATTTTATCAGAAGGAATCTCGGCGTTTAAAGACAATAATTTTTCATAATCATGTTCAAGCTGCTTGTGCCGATGTAAAGCTGGCGTGAATAACTTTTGAAGCGGCGCGTAGTTGCTTAGCCACGCGGTTTCACTTTCCAGAGCTTTGTAAACCTCAATGAGGTTATGGATGAAGTTTAGATAACCTTTCATCACAACACGCTGCCGAATAATATCGGCGACAACACCGGTTTTCTCTGCCTCAGTGTGAAGCGCCCATGTGCTTTCTTTCAGAAAATCAACAAGCGGAAGGCCCGAATCTGAAATGGGAGGAATAGTCACAAATTACAAATAAAGATTTGGGGCTATAATAGCAACAAGGCTTGTGTGGACTGTGTCTTCGAGTCTCACCTCACATGACTTGTTGCTCTCTTTTTATGTGATAGGCTGCCTAAAACGGAGTCGTTTATGACCAATTTAAAACCTGTTATCTTTACACTTTTCGCTGCAGCCGCTCTTACGGCTTGTCAAGGCGCGGACGCTCCCGTCAAAGACAGCGCAAAAACCGCAACGACTGATAAGACGCAAACTGCCGAGCGTATCATCACCAAGGATGATAAGTTTACTTACGCCAATTATGATGAGGTGCGCGTGACGCATCTGGATTTGAATTTGGATGTGAATTTTGACTCTAAGGTCTTGGACGGGATCGCAACGATTGATTTTGAACGGGTTAAGCCTGATGCGGATATGTTGGTTCTGGATACGAAAGATTTGCTGATTAAATCTGTTCGCATCTTTGCCGATGGTCAGGCCGAAGGCGTTACGGATTATACAATTGACACCGCAGACAAGGTGCTCGGCGAGGCGCTGCGGATTCCGCTGACCGATAAAACTGATCAAATTCTGATTAGCTACCGCACATCGCCCTCAGCTGAGGGCCTCCAATGGCTATCGCCTGAACAAACGGCGGGTAAGAAACATCCATACCTTTTCTCGCAAGCACAAGCGCTGAATGCGCGGACAATGGCTCCGCTCCAGGACACACCCGCTGTGCGTATGACCTATAGCGCGACGTTGCGTGTGCCTGACGGATTATTGCCGCTGATGAGTGCTTCGCAGGGCGCTAAGAATGAAAACGGCGAATATCGATTTGAGATGCCGCAGCCTATCCCGTCATACCTTCTTGCGATTGCGGTCGGTGATATCAAATTTAAAGCCATCAATGATCACATCGGGGTTTATGCTGAAGACTATATTCTTGATGATGCCGCAGAAGAGTTTTCAGAAACGCCGAAAATGGAAGAGGCAAACACTGAGCTTTACGGGCCTTACCGTTGGGGGCGCTATGATATGATTGTCCTGCCGCCGAGTTTTCCTTTTGGCGGGATGGAAAACCCTCGCTTGAGCTTTTTGACACCGACTTTGGTGGCGGGCGATAAAAGCCTGACAAATGTCGTTGCGCATGAACTGGCGCATAGCTGGTCAGGAAATCTTGTAACAAATGCAAGCTGGCTAGACGCATGGCTAAATGAAGGTTTCACCAGCTACGTCGAAAACCGGGTCATGGAAGAGCTCTATGGAGAGCATCGCGCCGTCATGGAGCAGTCTCTTGATATGGCGAGTCTGAAAAGTGCAATCGCAGAGGCAAAACGCCCTGAGCTAACCCATCTTAAAATGCCGAAAGATATTGAGCACCCTGATGATGCTTTCACGAGTGTGTCGTATATTAAAGGCGCAAACTTCTTATTCTTCCTCGAAGACCGTTTTGGCCGCGAGAAATTCGATCCTTTCCTCAAAGCTTGGTTTAATGACCATGCGTTCGAATCTGTGACGACCGAAGATTTTTTGGCCTATCTGCATGAGAATTTGCATAAGGATAATCCTGACGCCGTAACTAGGGCAGAAATTGACGCTTGGGTTTACGGCCCCGGAATACCGCCGACGGCGCGGGACCCTAAATCTGATGCCTTTGAAAAAGTGGCGGCGCAATCTTCAGACTGGTTGTCAGGAACACTTGCCCTTAAGGATATGCCGACAGCAGACTGGTCGACCCATGAATGGTTATATTTTCTCAATAATCTACCCGAAGGTCTGACGGAAGCGCAATTTGCTGAGCTGGACGAAACTTTCGATCTGACAGGCACACAAAATGCCGAAATTGCCTTCGCGTGGTACATGCAAGCGATTAAAGGCAATTACGATGAGGCTTACCCCGGACTTGAAGAGTTTTTGATGACCGTTGGTCGCGGCAAATTCATCTATCGTCTCTATGCGGCCCTACATGACTCAGATCGTGAAGATTTACAGCTTTGGGCGCAGGACATCTATGAAATCGCGAGGCCCGGTTATCATCCCATTGCTCAGCGGCGTATTGATGATATTATGAACGGATAAAAAAACGAGCCTTATTTAAAGGCCCGTTTTTATATTCTATCCTTCAAGTAATTTTGGCTCTCTTGGTGGGCAATATTGCGGGTCAAGATTGGCGTCCAAATAGTCATCAATCACATGAAGGGCTTCTTCAAGGTGATCAGTGTAGAAATGATCCGCGCCTTCAATGGGGTGCGTGTAAATCTTATGTCCTTTTTGAACGCGAATTTTCTCGACAACGCGGTCTACATCATCAGCAGGAACAATGGGGTCTTGGGTTCCGTAAGTAATAAGGCCTGAGGCCGGGCAGGGCGCTAAGAATGCAAAGTCATATGTGTTGGTTGGTAGGCTCATAGAAATAAACCCAGCGACTTCGGGGCGGCGCATTAAAAGTTGCATACCAATCCAAGCGCCAAAGGAATAACCTGATACCCATGTAAAGGGCGCATTCTGATTAAAACTCTGCATGTAATCCATGGCATAGGCGGCATCTTGTAGCTCACCCTGGCCATTATCGTAAACGCCGATAGAACGGCCGACACCGCGAAAGTTAAAACGCAATACAGAAAAACCACGCGCTTTATATTGCTCATACATGGCAACCGTGATGCGATGATCCATATGACCGCCAGCTTTGGGATGCGGAGGAAGGATGAGCGCGCAAGGGGCTTGCGGGTCATTAGAGGGATGATAACGGCCTTCAAGACGGCCTTCCGGACCGTTGAAAATGACTTCTGGCATAAGAGCCCCTTAGTATGTTTTGTCGCAGCTTTTACGCGCAGACTTAATCTTGACTAAATTAGTCGGAATAACTACATCCCAGACTAATTAGCGTTTCGGAGCGGCCTTTAACAAGGACGTTCACGAAAAGCGAGAAAAACCTTCACAGAAAGGCGTATTACAGGTGAAATTGACGGCAAAAGGACGTTA
>JAOIVW010000004.1 GCA_028224375.1 Hellea sp. | reverse complement strand
GATTATCATGCTGAAACGGCGTAAAAATGAAACGGGCTGGACAAGCGCTCAAACGCTTTCTGAAGCCTTGCCGTTCATCCAGCGCTATTCAGGACAAACCATCGTCATAAAATTTGGTGGTCACGCCATGGGCGATCCTGAACTGACCCAAAAATTTGCCCGCGACGTTGTGCTTTTGAAACAATTTGGCATTCGCCCCGTCATTGTCCATGGCGGCGGGCCGCAAATCGGCTCCATGCTTGAAAGATTGAATATCAAATCAGAATTTGTGGACGGCTTACGGGTCTCTGATATGGAAACCGTCGGCGTGGCCGAGATGGTATTGTCAGGGGCCATCAACAAATCAATCGTTCAGGCCATCAATGAAGCCGGCGGACGTGCGGTAGGCCTCTCAGGCCGTGACGCTAATCTTATCACCGCGAAAGCCAAAGATAAAAAACTCGGCTTTACAGGCATTCCCGAAACCACCGACACATCTGTGCTGAATGTTTTAGCCGCTGCCGACCCAGGCTTCATTCCTGTTGTTTCTCCGATTAGCGGAGGCGCCAATGGCGCGTCTTATAACGTCAATGCTGATACCGCAGCAGGCGTCTTAGCGGGCGCACTCTCGGCCTCTCGGCTAATGTTATTGACCGATATTACAGGCGTGATGGATAAGGAAAAAAATCTGCTCACAAATTTATCCCCCAAAGAGGCCCGAGGGCTGATAGCTGACGGCACAGCCCAAGGCGGGATGATACCTAAATTAACAACAGCTATTGAAGCTGTTGAGGCCGGTGTGGATGCCGTTGTAATCTTGGATGGTCGCCGCGCCCATGGCTTGCTGGTTGAACTGTTTACCGATCAAGGCGCGGGAACATTAATCGGATGAGAGCAACCCTGCTAACAACTTTGCTCTTAGCTGTGCCCCAATTTGCCATGGCACAAGACCAAGCCCCTCTCAGCACGGAGGCGGCAACTGTAACCGATTGGGAAATCTGCAACGAAACGAGTTATGTTTTACGTCTGGCCACTGCCTATATGCGCGGCGGGAAAGTCAGTCCAAAAGGCTGGGAAAAGGCCCGCCCCGGTGAATGCATTAATCACAATGTGCCGCCCAATTCTCCGCGTTATGTTTTTGCTGAAAGCGACCCCGTGCACCAAGGCGGCATTCGTGAATGGGCCGGCAGCGTTCCTTTATGCGTATCTGATGTCGACTTTGAAGCCGACGCGACCAAGAGTTGCCAATTGCAAAATTTGGAAATGAGAAATTACCTCGCTGTCGATCCAGCTAATCCACGCACAAGCTTCATTGAACCTGATAACTTTGGTACAAACGCTGCCACAGCCGGTATGCAGCGCCTACTAAAAGACAGCAATTATAAGATTACCCGTGTTGATGGTTTGCCCGGACGGCGCACGACAAGGACCATTGAGACCTTTAAAAAAGACCAAGAACTTGACAAGAATATCGATGATAACGCGCTCATCGATGCCATGGTAAAAGTCGCAGAATCAAAACAAGCGGAAACCGGATTGGAGCTTTGCAATAACAGCTCCGGCAAAATCTGGACCGCTGTCGCGACGCGCGATGATGGTGATTGGCGTTCCAGAGGATGGTGGACCATTGAGCAAGGTCAATGCCTGCGCCCCTTAACCAAACCCTTAAAAGGCAGTGAAGCCCATTATTACGCTCTTGCGGAGAACATCACAGAAAGCGAAAACGGACGCGAAACAGGCCCAGATAAACGTCTGCGTTCTGTCGCAACAACACCGTCACAATTTTGTGTCGCTGAGGCTAAATTTTCTGCTCTGGGACGTGAATATTGCGCCGAGGCAGGATACGCCGTTGCAAATTTTCGTCCCCTTCCTACAGATAATGACGGCATTCGCATTATGCTGACGGATCAGGACTTCGCCGCGCCTAACCCGGTTGGGTTACGCCGCTAATGACGCAAAACTCTGATTTAAAGCACATCCAAAATTGGATTTTTGACCTTGATAATACGCTGTATAGGGCAGACGCTGAATTTTTCTCTCAAATCGATCGAAAGATCACATCATTCATCAGCCGTTACTTGGCCTTACAGCCCCAAAAAGCGCGTTATGTACAAAAGGAATTCCTAGCAGAATATGGCACTTCACTTTCTGGCATGATGGCTGTTCATGGCATGGATCCAGCAGAATTTCTCGATTACGTCCATGATGTTGACTTACATATGCTCGAGCCTGACCCGCAGCTTCGCGGATTTATCCAAGCTTTACCCGGGCGAAAGTTCATCTTTACTAATGGCTCCAAAGGCCACGCCAAAAACGTTGCAGGACATTTAAACCTCTTTGATCTTTTTGACGGAAGCTTCGGTATTGAGGATGTTGATTACGTCCCTAAACCCAAACGCAGCCCCTATATAAAATTCTGCGACGTATTTGACATCGACCCCGAAACAGCCATTTTCTTCGAGGACAGCGTGCGTAATCTCGAAGTCCCTAAACATATGGGCATGCGAACCGTTCTTGTGACATCTGATGAGGATTGGGGAGACGAACCAGAAATCACGCGTCCCGCTGGGCATACAACTAAAGCCGATTGGGTGGATTACATAACAAATGACCTAACAGGATGGCTTGGCGAAAATAGCTAGTCTTCTTATCTTGACCCCGTCCCTCATGGCCGCGAAACTGCGGATATGAGAAAAGCCGCTAAACTCATTTTTGGTCTTTTGATTTTGCTGATGATTGCCGCAGCAATTTATATCTTTGGCATTCTTGTTCCGCAAACCGATGCCAAGATGAATCCCGTCGCGCCTCACGAAGTTTATCCTGTTTCAGAGGCGGCCAAATCACTTCATGCGGACCTTTTTATTGCGGACCTACACACAGATAGCCTGCTCTGGCGCCGCAACCCCGAGAAAAGGTGGAATCGCGGCCATGTGGATTTACCTCGATTACGCGAGGGCGGTGTCGACATCCAAATATTCAGTGCCGTCACAAAATCTCCAAGGGGGCTTAATTTTGATGGCAATGATGCCGATGCGCCTGACGATATTACGAAGCTGGCGCAAGTGCAGCTCTGGCCCCTGCGAACATGGGGGTCAATTTATGAGCGGGCGGCTTATCAAGCGCACCGCCTTCAAAAAATAGAAAAACGCAGCAAGAATAATCTCGTTATCGCGCGAAAGAAATCTGATCTTAATCAGCCCAACGGCACACTTATCACGGTGCTATTGACAGAAGGCTCTCACCCGCTTGAAGGTAAACTGGAAAATATCGAACGCCTTTATGATGAAGGGTACCGCGCTATGGGGTTGCAGCATTTCTTTGATAATGAACTTGGCGGGTCCATGCATGGACGTTCCCAAGCCGGCCTCACAGATTTTGGGCGACAAGCGATTTTGGAAATGGAACGCCGCAGCATCATGATTGATGTGGCACATAGCTCACGGCAAACAGTTCGGGACGTTTTGGCGACGGTCAAAGCGCCGATCTTTATTTCTCATGGCGGCACGATTAGCGGCTGTCCCAGAACGGCTAACCGAAACCTGCCGGATGATATCCTGAGGCAGATTGCGGATCGCGGCGGCATTTTGGGCATAGGCTATTTTGGCGGGGCTATTTGCGACATCTCTCCCAAGGGAATCGCCAAAGAAATTATTCATGCCGTGGGTCTGCTTGGTGAGGATGCCGTGGCACTTGGCTCTGATTATGACGGGACGGTTGAGACGTCTTTAGATACCTCAGAGCTTGCCGCGATTACCCATGAGCTTCTTGCCCAAGGCATGGCCGAGCCGCAAATTCGTAAAGTTATGGGCGAGAATGCCCGGCGTTATTTCGCTAACAACCTTCCTAATTAAAGCTCATCCTATGCGTAAATCTTTCCTTATTTTCTCCTTCACTCTCGCGGCCTGTTCACAAGCCCCAACTCATAATGTCGACGCCGCTAAAGCCATCAGCATCATGGAAACTTTGTCAGCTGATGATATGCAAGGCCGCCGCACGGGAACAGACGGCAACGCCAAAGCCCAAAATTTTCTGAAAAGCGAAATCGCAAAACTGACCGTTTTTGATAAAAGCTATGAGACGAGCTTCACAACCCAGCCCCGTCCAAACCGTGAAGGCGTTGTCCCGCCTGATGCCCCCATTTATGAGGCCATGAACCTTCAAGGCTTGATTGACATCGACGATAATGATGAGGGGCCGCTTTTTGTGATTACGGCGCATTATGACCATCTGGGTGAACGCGAGGGTAAGATTTACAATGGCGCAGATGATAATGCCTCGGGCTCAGCGGCTCTTTTCGCTATCGCAGAAAGCTTTACTGATAAAGCCCCTCAGCATGACATCCTCTTTATTTGGCTCGACGCTGAAGAAATGGGTCTCCAAGGCGCAAGACATTTTGTGGAGGCGGCAAGCTTTGGCAAGAGGCCCGTCTTTAACCTCAATTTGGATATGATCAGCCAGAACCAAAAAGGCGAAATTTACGCCAGCGGAACATATCATACGCCTGCAGTAAAACGGCTTGTGAAAAAAGCGTCAAAGGGCGTTGATATAAAAGTGTCGTTTGGTCATGATCGCCCTGAAGACGGAGCCAATGATTGGACCTTGCAATCTGACCACGGTATCTTTCACCGCGCGCAGATACCCTATCTTTATTTTGGCGTTGAGGATCATCCCTATTACCACCGCGACACCGATGAATTTGAGACAATACCGCTTGATTTTTACAAGCAGTCGCTGCGGCTCATTGTAAATACCGCGCATATATTAGATGAAAATCTGGACAGTCTGGCGAAGCCGGGCAAACCTTAGAGAACGTCGCCTTCAATATCGTTTTGCAACGTGCCTATACGGTCTTTGACTGCTTTAAGTTCGGGGTAGAGCTTATTCGCTTCAATGTAAGCTTCCAAGGCTTCATCCTGACGGCCAAGCTGTTCAAAGACATTTCCCATAGTCCAAAGCGCATAGAAATGGCGCGGTTCATAGACAAGAGCCTGAGCAGCTTCTGTGAGAGCACGGCCTAGATCTTTCTCATCAAGCGCGAGACGGGACGAGCGAGCCCAGCCTTCAGCATAATCAGGATTGAGCGTTGTCACATTATCGAACATGCGGCGAGCGAGTTTAATCTCGTTTCGTTTTTGCGCAGCTGTGCCTCGGCGCAAAATAAAGTTCACCGTATCAGAGCCGCTATCCAGCCATATGGCCCAAATATCCTCAGCAATGAGGTCAGCATCCTCGGGGTTTGTTTCAACCTTCAATCGTTCAAAGTAAGTATTGAGCTTTGCTTCACGTTCAGCCTCTTCGGTCAGATCTGAATAATTCGGTCTTTCGGCTATTGCAGTTTCGTCATCTGTAGTCTCGGCAGCAGCGGCCTCATTATCTATAAGGTCTTCTGGCTCAAGACCGAAAATTTCCTCAGGCGTCTGGCACCTGTAAATAGGATCGCCCCCGCCGTCAGGCACAATCACAATAAGGTTGTGGCCTTCCGCACAATCAGGCTTTTCAGTGACCTGCGCAGCAGCAGGCGCGGCGATAAATATAGCGGCGAATAATGTGAAGCTAAAGCGTTTCATAATCCCAAACATAATGAAGCCTCCAACCCTATCGGGCAAGAGGCCTAAACATAAATTCTTTGTCAGCCATAAACAGGCCGATAGATTAACCTTGGCGCGCCTTAAAACGCGGGTCAGTTTTGTTAATCACATAAAGACGACCTTTGCGGCGCACAATTTGGCAATCGCGGTGGCGGTTTTTTAAAGATTTTAAAGAGCTACGGACTTTCATCGTCTTGGCCTTATACATATTGAATTTCGAACGCGGCGTATAGGGTGAGCAGCTAGCAAGGTCAAGGACTTTTGGCGTCATTTTGTGCGCCTGATTTTCATCCCCAATGATGTCTATATTAAGTCTTGGCGTAGTGAATACGCTCCCCTATGGTCGCGAAAATTTTCAAACGTCATCAGAACGGGGAACTCGCATGGAAACTTTTGCATCGCTCATGGAAAGCTTAAACAATTTTGTCTGGGGTCCTCCCATGATGATTTTGTTGCTAGGTGTCGGATTTTTCCTGACAGTCGGCTTACGGTTTATCTCTCTAACCAAAATCGGATATGGATTCCGTCAGCTTTTCAAAAAACGTACAGGTGCAGAAGAAGGTGATGTTTCGCCATTTGCGGCCCTTATGACAGCGCTCTCCTCTACAGTGGGAACTGGTAACATTGCTGGTGTTGCAGCTGCTATCGCCATTGGCGGCCCGGGTGCTGTCTTTTGGATGTGGGTAACCGCTATCCTGGGGACTGCCACAAAATTCGGCGAAGGTGTTCTCGCCGTACGTTACCGCGAAATCGATGCCAATGGGAACCGTGTCGGCGGCCCGATGTATTATATCAAAAATGGCCTTGGCCCGAAATGGCTTTGGCTCGCGGGTGCATTTGCATGTTTTGGCATTATCGGCTCGCTTTCAACAGGTAACGCCGTACAGGCCAACTCCATCGCAGATGCGTTACAAAGTGCTTATAATTTTGACCCTCGTATCGTAGCGGTCGTTCTTTCTGTACTGGTGGCCGGCGTTGTCTTTGGCGGGATTAAGCGTATTGGCGCGGTTGCCTCTAAGCTCGTCCCTTTCATGGCCGTCCTCTATATTGTTGCAGCGCTTGTCGTTATTGCCGCTAATATAGGGCAAGTCCCGACAGCTTTCGGACTAATATTTAAAGGCGCTTTCGGTCTACAGGGTGCCGGGACAGGTATCACAATCGGTTTGATGATGCTCGCTATGCAAAAAGGTGTCGCGCGCGGTCTCTTCTCCAATGAGGCCGGACAAGGTTCAGCCCCGATTGCGCATGCCGCTGCACAGAATAATGACCCTGTTAACCAGGGCATCATCGCTATGCTCGGGACAATTATTGATACACTTATCATCTGTACGATTACGGCCTTGGTTATTTTGACCTCTGGCGTGATGACAGCTGACTGTCTCGCCAGTCCCGCTATTTTAGAAATGCTGGAGTCAGGCTCAACACCTGCAGGCTGTGAAATTGGTGTGCCATTAACAGCCTCAGCGTTTGAAGCCACCTTAGCAGGATTTGGCGAACACATAGTCACCATCTGTCTTTGTATATTCGCCTTTACCACCATTATTGGCTGGTCCTATTATGGCGAACGTTGCACAGCCTTTATCTTTAAAGAAAAGTCTATCCCCGTTTTCCGCGCCTTTTGGATCTTAGCTGTTTTCGCCTCGACCTTTGCTCTCTCCTTCGAAACAGGCGAAGATAATATGGTTGTCGCAACATTCTGGCTCATCGCCGATAGCCTTACAGGACTGATGGCTGCGCCGAACCTGATCGCGCTAATCTTGCTCTCACCAGTCGTCTTTAAGTTGGCTAAAGAATATTTCGACAAAGAGAAAATCGCCAATGACGGATTGATTGATCAAGACGATATGTAATTTTCACTAACGATGATAATTCAAAAGAAAGGCCGGGAGACATCCCGGCCTTTATTGGTTTAGCAGTGATATTTTTTAGCCGCTTTTAGTAATAGCTCACATACAAAAAAGCCCGCCTCGAAAGGGGCGGGCTTTTCTTTAGTGTTTAAGAGGGCC
Organism: Hellea sp.; assembly: GCA_028224375.1. GTDB lineage: Bacteria > Pseudomonadota > Alphaproteobacteria > Caulobacterales > Maricaulaceae > Hellea. Next base: position 162,252 of record JAOIVW010000004.1, on the reverse strand, counting down.
TAACGCCACTTGCGCTTACGCTTTGCCTTTTGCACATGTTGCCTACCGCTCTCATAGTGATCTGTACTTTGCGGCGCTTGTTGCTGTGAATATCCGCCGTAATAGCCTGAGCCTGTCACAACGCGCGAACCTGGAACAGTGTGAGACGACGTGCCATGTGCGCCAGAGCTATATGTGCCGGTGCTATGGGTTGTTGTCGTGCCGTAAGTTGATCCTGAAGTGTAAGCTCCTGACGAGTAACCTGCCGCGGCTCCATGTGAGGTACTTGAACTGCTATAGCTTGCGCCTGATCTGATAGTTCCCGTTCCAGGCGCGCAGAGCACGCGGCGCCATTCATAGCGGGACGGCGCAACCAAATGCTTCGTCTGAATGTCCCCATATTTAGGCGGAATATTTACAACGCGTTCTCCGCCTGGATCGACGACATCTTCAACCGTGACCGATCTATATTCAGCCGGCACAGGAATTTGCTCAACACCGCCTGGGTCAGACACAACCTGTTTATGAATTGTCTGATATTTGGCTGGCACGCTTTGACGCTGGACTTGGCCCGGTGACGTCATGACTTTGCGGTTAAAGGCGACTTGCTCTGCCGGCTCTTCTACAAGACACCAAATTTCACATGTCGGGCCGCATTGGTCTCCGCCAGAGGCTCCATATTGTGTTGTGCTGCTATAGCCTTGGCCGAAACGACCACCATCTGCTGTAGAATGAATTGTGTAGCCTTGTGAAGCTAATTTGCCTGGGTTGCCACGTTTCCAAACAAGGCGCGGCGCCGATGTTTGAATGGTTTCAGTCACTGTAGAGAATTGCGGCGCTGAAACTGTCAGCTTGTCATAAGCTGGGCGGACGAGCATCTGCTCTGTGACTGAGCGGTAGCTCGGCTGTTTTACGCGGTAACGCACACTGGCTTCTTTGACCATGACGTTTTCTTGGCGCTGCGCCAATGTCGGTTGGTGAACTTCCACTTTGGTGTAACCTTCTTCCACTATCACTTGCTCGGAGCTTGTAGAATATTGTGCAGGCACCTCAACGCGGGCATAGCATTCACCCGCATTTGAGCTTGGCGGAAGCAAGTCCGGTGTATAAGCGGGATTAGCCTGCCCGCCCGCAAAAGCGGCTGGCGCAAGGGCTGTACCGGCCAGCAATATTGCCGCCGTTTTGATAGATTTTAATGTTGTCATGGTTTTCACCCTTTAATTGTATCACCTATGCCGCAAGCGGCGGTCCTATGACGCGGACCTTGCAATTTACATGCAAGAGCCAGCTCAATTCCGCATAATTGCGGCGTTTAAGGGGGAGTTTCTTCTACTGCGCGAAAGCGCTTGGATTTAGTTCGCCTTAGGGACGAAAAATCGCTCCATAAGGACTACGAGACAGACACCTAAGGCTGCACCGACACCATTGGCGACCCCATCCCATAAAGACGCGTCCCGCCCTAAGCCGATGAGACTTTGGCCGATCTCCATAGATACGCCAAAGAGAACGCATCCCAGAAAAATCCGAAACTTAGAAAGTTTCGGCCAACCCAAACTCAGGCCCGCTGCCAAAATGGCATAGACGAGCAGATGCAAGACCTTATCCATATGCGGTACAGCTCCGCCAGTTCCTGCAGGGCGCAAAGAGGCCCAGACAATGAACAGACCATAAGCCGCCACACCCACTCGGAAAGGCAAGCGCAGTACAGACGGAAGGATAGATTTATAAACTGACATGATTTCTCATTTAATGAGGAATAATGAACAGCTTATGACAATTTCAAGGCTGAAATGAGATTGTCTGATTTAATGCGCGATTTGCTTTTAGCCATCTCATCAATGGATAAGGGCGCGGCACTAAATAAATCTTCCTCCTGACTTTTGCACGCTTACAGCCCCCTGCCATAAGCGAAGGTGAAATAACGGGTTCAAATGTGGCAACTTTGGGGCAAAACTGCACAATTGTACTTCACCTCCTGCACATTCAAGCCTAGTGTTGCGCAAATATCACGGTTAACGCCGCGTTAATGTAAATGGAGTGTAGAATGAACGTATTAAACCCTAAAGACGTCGCCGAAGACTTGGATGGATGGACAGGAGGAGATGACTTCATCACCAAAGTCTTTAAATTTACGGATTTTGTTCAGGCTTTTGGCTTCATGACCCAAATTGCCATTATAGCAGATAAGATGGATCATCATCCTGAGTGGTTTAATGTTTATAACCGCGTGGATGTGACGCTCACAACACATGATGCAGGCGGCGTCACAGAGAAAGATGTCACTCTGGCCAAAGCTATGGAAGATGCGGCCGCATAAATATGGCGAATATCGAGGCAGAAAATCTACCCGTTATTATTGGGATTGGGGAATATATAGACCGTCCTGAGGATGTCTCAAAAGGGCTCGAACCCCTCGAAATGATGGCCAAAGCGCTTCAGATTGCAAATGAAGATGGGGGCGGACAGCTTTTACCGAAGATAGACTCGCTAGATGTCGTAATGCCTATGAGTTGGCGCTATTCAGACTTGGCAGGAGAGCTATGCGCAAAGCTTGGCATTACCCCTAAACGGGCTGTTTTGGGGCCATCAGGTGGACAAGCTCCTCTAAAATATATCCATGAGGCCGCCAAAAATATTGCGCAAGGCCATAGCAAGATAGCTGCGGTTGTTGGCGGAGAAGCTCAATACACCTTGGTCAGCACTCAGAGACAGGGGTCAATGCCGCCTTGGTCACCCTTTGCAAATGACGGTCCTAATTTCGCAGATACGCCCGGGGCTATCCATCCATTATCCATTCAACTAGGCCTGTACCTACCGCTGAACATTTATCCCCTTTTTGAAGCCGCCACAGCCTCGCATTGGGGTCAAACCCCGCAAGAGGCGGATGCCGAAACGGCCGCTATCTTCGAAACCTCCTCGGCGGTTGCTGCGAAAAATCCTTATAGTTGGGGCCCTGTAAATATGACTGGCGAGGATATTTTATCCGCCGCACCCAAGAACCGCATCGTCGCATGGCCCTACACCAAATCCATGGTCGCCAGCATGAACGTCAACCAAAGCGCGGGGCTTATCATCACCTCGCTGAAAACGGCAAGGGAGATGGGAGTCCCCAAAGAAAAATGTGTCTTTATCACCCAAGGCGCAGGGGCGGATGAACCGCGTGATTTTCTGGCACGGGAAAATTACTATCAGTGCCCAGCCCAAGCAGCGGTCTTAAAGGCTCTAAAAACAGACAGGTCTGCCACTGAAGCAGCCGAGCTTTATTCCTGTTTCCCCGTTGTCCCAAAAATGGCACGGCGTATTTTAGGCCGTGATGTGCGCACGCCCTCAACAGTGACAGGCGGTATGAGCTTCTTCGGAGCGCCTCTCAACAATTATATGACACATGCGGCTTGCGCCATGGTGCGGACGATTCGCGGCGGCGAGCCGACAGGACTGCTTTATGGCCAAGGGGAATATGTCACCAAACATTATGGACTACGCCTCTCAAAAACGCCTGAAGATGCAGCGCTTCTATGTGCAGACGGCGATACTCAAGATATCGCTGATAAGGCCCGCGGCGGCGTTCCTGATATTGTTTTAGGCGGCGAAGGCCCTGCAAAAGTTGAAAGCTTTGCTGTCCTCTCAAACCGAGACGGCTCTCCCTCGCACGGCGTGGTTATGGCGCGGCTCGACAACGGAGAGCGAAGCCTTGCCAAAATAGATGCAGAGGATAGTGAATCTCTCGCATGGCTCATGGATAAAACGCGTTATCCGATCGGAGATAAGGGCCGCCTCGTTAAATCCGATAAAGGGCCCTCGTCTTGGCAACGCGACTAACTGTGCAAAAAACGATGACGCCTTGTCATTTGCGTGTTAAGGGCCGCGCCATATGAGCACGACTTTAATATCCAACGCGCCTGACGCTGTAATCTCTGAAACGGATACGCGTATCCGCTTGGTCGGTCTAGGCCGCAAAGAGATTGCGAAGCACCTGACAGATTTTGGTATTGAGCCAAAAAAAGTGCGCATGCGCACGAAGCAAATCTTCCATTGGATTTATAATTACGGCGTCACAGATTGGGCGCAAATGACCAATATCGCCAAAGGGCTACGCGCTGAAATGGAGGCCGTCTTCTCTCTCGCCCGTCCCGAAATTATTGAACGCCAGATTAGTGTGGACGGCACGCGTAAATATCTCATTCGGATGGCCCCCGGCATTGAGGTCGAGAGTGTGTTTATTCCTGATGTATCCAAAACAGGCGCGCTCTGTGTCTCCTCACAAGTTGGCTGCACACTGACCTGTAAGTTTTGCCATACAGGGACGCAAAAACTGGTGAGAAACCTAACAGCGCAAGAAATTGTATTGCAAGTCATTGCCGCCCGTGATGATTTAGGCGAATGGCCAACCACGCAGGAAAAGCGCAAGCTTACCAACATCGTCTTTATGGGCATGGGAGAGCCGCTTTATAATACTGAGCAAGTCGGGGATAGCCTCGACATCATCTGCGATCCTGAAGGATTGGGCATTGGCCGCCGCCGCATTACGGTATCTACCTCTGGTGTCGTGCCCGAAATCGTCCCAATGGGCGCGCGCACATCGGCGATGCTTGCAATTTCACTTCATGCTGCGAATGATGAATTGCGCGAGCAGATTATGCCTATAAACCGAAAATATCCGCTCAAAGATTTAATGCAAGCCTGCCGAGACTATCCCGGCTTATCCAACTCCAAACGCATCACCTTTGAATATGTCATGCTTAAGGGGATTAATGACCAACCTTGGCACGCCAAACAGCTCATCAAATTGCTCAGAGGCATCCCGGCAAAAGTCAATCTCATCCCGTTTAATCCTTGGCCGGGAAGTGAGTATGAATGCTCGGATTGGGAGACGATTGAAGACTTTGCCGATATCGTCAATCGCGCCGGATATGCCTCGCCTATTCGTACTCCGCGCGGACGGGATATACTCGCCGCTTGCGGTCAGCTTAAGTCTGAATCAGAGAAAATGCGCGCCAGTGAAATTCGTAAATTAGAAAAAGCAGCAGAGCTTAAATAATTAACTTGAATTTCTTTAGCTAGTCGCACATCTAACCGACAGGACGATAGATTGAACGTCTCTTTCTTTGGCCCTCATACCGGACCCGCTTATGTCTCCAGCACTCGATAGTCTTGCCAATGGGTTTCCTTGGCTAATATTTTATTTGCTCGTTGTTACTATAATTTATTTGGCTGGCTTATTCATTTACGTAAAACTGACCCCGCATAGGGAACTTGAGCTGGTTCAAGACGGTAATATGGCGGCAGCCGTCACGTTCAGTGCTTTGGTCATTAGTTTAGCCCTCCCCCTCTCAGCTTGTCTCATCAATAAAATGAGTCTGTTTGACGTCGCGATTTGGGGTCTTCTCAGTTTATTTCTTCAGCTCTTTCTGTTCCGTCTAACAGATGCTATTTTTAAGGGCATGCCGCAGCGCATCATTGATAATGAAGTGCCCGCCGCCACCGTGTTAGCCGCGTTTAAAATTTCTGGGTCTCTCATTCTCGCCTTTGCCATTGCGGGTTAAAAACCCATGTGGCGCAAAATACCTGACTGGCTGATATATCTGGCGATTATTATCGCCCTTTATGCCTACGCCAATCGCACATCAGACAAGATAGATGCCCTGCCCCCGCCGCCCGAACTTGGGCCGATGTTGCCCAATGAAACCCCTCGCGATGAACGGGTTATTGTCAATGTCGAACGGGCAGGTTCAGGAATCGGGACAGCTTTTGCCATAGATGATACAGGCCGCTGGATGACGGCGCGTCATGTCGTCGATAGCTGCGATCAAGTCGGGATTGATATAGGGGGGCGTCAAGTTTTGCGCGTAGACAGTTACGTATCAAAGGATTCAGATACGGCTATTTTAACCGGGAGCTGGGCGCGAAAACCGCTCGCCAATGATCTTTTCACAAATCGCCAAATTGGTGAACGCGGGTTTTTCTTTGGCTTTCCGCAAGGCCGGCCTGGCGAGGTTGTGGGGGCTTTATTGGCCCGAAACCGTATGATTATTCGGGGCCGTTACAAATCAGAAGAAGGAATTTTAGCCTGGTCAGAAGTTGGCCGCACCAAGGGACTATCGGGCTCTTTAGGCGGCTTATCAGGCGCGCCGGTTATGGATAAAGATGGCGAAGTCATTGGAGTCGTTTCAGCGGAAAGTCCGCGCCGAGGGCGAATTTACACAGTTGCACCTGAAAATCTGCAAGACTTAATAAAAGACCGCAATATTAAAGCTGAAGCCTTATCGCTCAACAGCTACGGCATACAGGCGGACCGTTTGCGCCGAGAGCGGCGTATTGCCCAAGTTATTTGTATTGTCAGATAAATCGGCTAATCTTTAAACTATGTGGAAGCGCCCGGTTCTCATATTTTTAATTTTGATTGTGCTCGCCGCGCTATCTGCCGTCGCGCTTGACCGTAACGTCCCCTCCGAACATTTGCCTTGGCGAGAGCTTGACCCCGACGCGCCGCTGGGATTTGCAACCAAAAGCCAAATGCTGCGCATGAGCCTGATGCCGTCCGAGAACTGTATGAACTTGGCGCGAGATGCAGAGACCTTTAACTCCATACCGGCTGACCCAAAAGAGACAAAGTCAGTCTGCGGATGGAACGTAGCGCGTGTGGTTTACGGCTCTGCCACAACGGTCTTGCGGCCGGGGGAAGCCAACATGCAATGCCCGCTCGCTATCGGGACTTATATGTGGCTGAATGAAATAGATGCCTTAGCGCAAGAGCATCTGGGCTCAAATCTCTCCAGAGTGCATCATGTCGGCACCTATAGTTGTCGCCGCCAGAACGGGAACAGTTCAGGCCGATGGAGTGAGCACGCTTTTGCAAATGCGTGGGATATTACGGGATTTGAGCTCGCGGATGGGCGTGTCATTTCCGTCTTGAAGGATTGGAACGGCAAAGATAAAGACCGCAAAGCCTTTCTTAGAGACACGCGTAACAAAGCCTGTAAAATATTTCGCGTAACGCTAAGCCCGGATTACAACAAAGCGCATCGCGACCACTTCCACGTCGATATGGGGCCTAGTATGGCCTGTCGATAAAGCTATTAGTAAACGGCATTTTTTAAACAAAGACCGCCCATTTCGGGATGAAGATATGATAGGCGTGACTGTTGCTTGATGTCACCATACCCACTGGGTTAGAGGGCCAGTTAGCCGATAACCCATTGGTGATTTCAGTCCCAGCATTCGAGTCCAGCATATAGGATGTCGGGCCGCCAAAGCGAAAATCTGCACCTGTGCCTGTGCCATAAGATTGTACATAACCCAGACCCGGCTGACGACTTTGAACAAAACGCACAGCCGCTCCACTACCGTTGACGCCGACCGCGAAAGCATACCAACCTTGAGCAAGTGTTAGGGGCGTCGTCAGATCAAAGGTTTTGTGCCCTTCACTCTCGGCTGAGGTCGTCCCAAAGTCATGAACTAAAGCGCCTAAATCCCAGCCATTCCCATTTGCAATACCCAAATGATAAACTCCGCAACGCATGACAGAGCCGCTATCGCTACTGGCGCTGTGTAAGGCTGCCCGCCCTCCTTCTAAAGTTACTTCCCTGTCAACATAAACGGCCGTGAATATCATGCGGTTAGCAACGAGTGATAGATTGCTGCGTCCAATGACAACCGAACCTGATGATGGTAGCCCGTAAAAACTATCAGGCCCACCGCAATTCTGTGTTGGCGACGTCATCACATCAGGGTTTAATCCATAAGGAGTTGTTACAGATCCTGTATCGCTACTTGCGACAAGCACATCTCTGAAGTTTTGGCCGTCCGAACTGGTTTTGAAATGAAGGTTTTGGTCACCTGTCAGCCCAATTTCAGCCTGTCCCGTATAACCGCTTTGGAAGAGAAGGCTGGCCGTATCAGACGACGATGTTTTGTTGATCTTAACCTGATGTCCCGCGCCGTCACTATCCAATAAGCTCGCTTGGGATTTTACAGACAGGCGGTTAAAGTCATCTGCTGTTGTATTGACGCCGAATTTCGCGGCGCTTTCTGAGCCGGAATCATCATTGAGTGTCTGCCAGCCTGTCCCGTTAAACACCAGAAACGCAGCGACATCTTGAACATAACTTCGCCAACCAATATTTGGACTCAAGAAGGTCCAAGCGCCATCCTGAAATGCGGCGATATGCAAAGCTTTGCCAATAAATATGCCTTGGGGCGTATCCCCCACTATAAAGCACTCACCATTCTGAGGCGACAAAGGCGGCTCATTTGCTTGCGTGAGAACAGAAAGCTGCACAATCGCATCAAGCTGCCGAAGTGCTTCGTTATGGGTGACATGTTTCTGAGCTTGGGCCGGAGCGAGGTAAGGGAGTTTGAGATTTGGGCTGGTGAGATCCATAAGACGTCCTGACATTTATACGATGTCTGAACATTAACCCAGATAGCGGTATCAAGGATTGATCTTTTAGAACCCCTCATAAAACGGGGTGTTTACCTCTTATTTTGTGAGGATTGACGCATCACATCCACTGTCGCGTGGTCAATATGAAACTCTGATTTGAGCCGCGCTTTAATCGCTTGGCTAACAGTTTCAAGACTGACGTTATCCTCGACAAAAGCTTCCAATGTCAGCATTGGACGCTTGGGCGTGATGGACCAAGCGTGAATATGTTCCACTGAAATCAAGCCCTTGATCTGCGCGGGTAAATCCTCACGAATAGCGCGGCGATCGATATGAGCCGGAGCGCCTTCCAGTAAAATATGAGCGCTGTCTTTGACCAAAAACCATGCGCTCCGTAAAATAATAACCGCGACCAGAACTGACAGAATAGGGTCAATCGGGGTCCAACCCGTTTTCAGAATAACGACTGCGGCGATAATCGCAGCAACTGAGCCCAACAAATCCCCTAAAACATGCAAGACGGCTCCGCGTATATTTAAGTTTTCTTGGTCCGCGCCCATTAATATTTTGAAGACAACCAGATTAACAATCAGCCCTCCTATCGCAATCCAAAGCATATGGCCTGCCAGAATGGCGCCGCCTGCTTGAATACGCTGAAAGGCCTCCCACAAAATCCAAGCCGCCACCAAAAACAGCGTCAACCCATTCACGAAAGCGATCAGAATAGAAAATCGGTCATAGCCAAATGTATGCTTCCAATTGGCTGGACGCTTGGCGATTGTAAACGCGCCCCATGCCATGGCGAGCGCCGCGAAATCAGTCATCATATGCCCCGCATCTGCTAAAAGCGCTAATGATCCTGAAATGAAGCCGCCTACGACCTCAACTATCATGAAGAGGCCTGTTAAGAGCGCGGCAATCCCAACGCGAGTACGGTTGTTTTCTCCGGCATGAGAATGGCCGTGACCGTGATGATGGCTATGTGAATGACCATGATGATGATGAGAACCCATGGCGAAACAATAAGGGCAGTTTCTGTAACGGGAAAGCGCAATCTTAAGCCGTTTCTAACTCTTTTTTGTTAGGTCTCCTTTCTAAAACATACAAAGGATAGTTAGGACGTGGGACAACCTCTCATCATCAAAGTCAAACGGGCGCATGAGTTGAGCGAGACGGATCGTACAGCTTGGGCGGCCTTGCGCGCCTCTAATCCGCAAAATTACAGTCCATATTTTCATCTTGATTATACAATTTTATTATCAGAATTGCGCGAAGATGTTTTTATCGCCTGTCTTTATGACAACGATTTACCCGCCGCTTTTCTTCCCTATCAGGGCGAACGCTTCGCGCGTCCTGTGGGCGCGCCTATGACAGATTATCATGGCCTTATTTGTAGGCCCGACGCCGCAATCGACCCTGTTGAGATTTTGAAAAGGGCTGGCATAGGCGCCTATCACTTTAGTGCTGCCACAAACTCTCAAATGACATCGCATTTTCAAAGCGAAGATGAGGGCGTGGTGATGGACCTAGAGGCAGGCGCTGCGGCGTGGCGGGCGGCCCGCGACGGGAGCTACCGCCGCCACCTTAAAAGTAATCGCCGCCGCATCCGTAAAGCCGGCGAGGATATAGGCGAACCCAAAAGTGTCTGGAAGTCTCAAGACCCCGTCATTTTTGATCAGCTTATCGCTTGGAAAAAGCAAAAGTTTGTAGAAACCGGCAAATATGACGTGTTGTCGGCGGATTGGACAATGGAGCTTTTAAAGCAGCTCTGGAGCCGCCACGACAGCGGTTTAAGATGTGAACTTCAAGCGATTTACTTTGGAGACCGCCTCGCCGCGGTTGATTTGGGACTGTCCGACGGCGAAACGTTTCATAGCTGGATTGTAGCCTATGACGGCGAGCTTCACAGTTACGCCCCTGGCATCCAATTACTAGAAGGCTTAATCGATGCCTCTGAAAGCTTGGGTTATAAACGCATTGATCTTGGTGTTGGCACTGATGGTTATAAACGCCACTACGCAACTGAACCTATTAGGGTCGGCACTGGCTTTATTGCCGCCCAAGGCCCTGCTGCCGCCTTATCGAATCTTTATAGCAAAGCGGAAATATTTGGCCAAAAGGCCCTTAAAGATGCTCCGGGTAGATTCAGGCGCCGCTACACACAAGTCGCTGCCTGTGAAGACAGTGTTTCTGGCCGCGCCAAGGCCATGTTAAGTGCTGTAAAACACAGTTCTAAGCCTTAAATACTGTTGCGCAACTGTTGCGTAAATGACGCGTTTCAAAACATATGCAACAAATTGCCTATTATCTATTTGGCATAGGCTGCAAAATGTGATTATTTCCCTGCAATGATAGAGCGCAAAAGCGCCGTCGAAACATAATAACGCATCGGGGAGATGTTCATGAAAAATTTTAAGCTTATATCCGCTTGTCTGCTGGCCAGCTCGGCAATGACGATACCTGAAATTGCTATCGCACAATCTAACACGGTTGATGACGAAATTATTGTTACAGCCACGCGCCGTGCCGAAAGCATTCAGGATATTCCTATCGCGGTAACAGCCATTTTGCCCGACGATTTGGAAAAGCAAGGCGTTGTCAATATTCAAAACTTAACAAGTGTCGCGCCCAGTTTCTCAACGTCAGAGGCTCAAACAGCTTCCGGAACTGTCGTGCTTCGAATTCGGGGTGTTGGTACGACATCAAACAATATTGGTTTTGAATCGGCAGTCGGTGTTTTCATTGATGGCGCTTATCAATCAAGACCAGGTATTGCTCTTGGCGAGTTTGTAGATGTTGAACGGGTCGAAGTTCTCCGGGGACCACAAGGCACCTTGTTTGGACGTAACACGTCAGCTGGTGCATTGAACGTTATAAATGTACGCCCTAATCTGGATGAGTCGGAAGGCTTCTTTAATGCGACATACGGGAATTTTGATCAAAAAAGCCTACAGGGAGCCGTAAACATTCCGCTCGTAGAGGGTAAAGTCGCGGCCCGCGTGACAGGTGCCTACCGTAAACGTGATGGTTTTATTGATGTCTTGGATGGCGATGGAAATGACCTTGGAGACTCAAATGATGTCGACCAATACGTCATTCGCGGTCAAATCGGCTTTGAAAGCGATACGGGTATTACTGGCCGCGTAGTTGTCGACCGTTCTGAAAGTCACGCGGTCTGCTGTGCAGCAGTAGAAATCTTAAGAGCCTCAATTGAAACTGCAGGCGCTTTTAGCGCCGTAGGACTTGGGCCTCGGGGCGGAATGTCGGCTCCATTAGTTGCCGTTGATCCACTGGATAACGATACTGCAGAGGATGCTGTAGATAACAGAATTGCGACAGCCAGCTTCCTACCCAATCCTAGTAATGATCAAACGGGCATTGTTGCTGAAGTCGATTTTCCGATAAGTGATTTTGCTGATCTCATCTATATTGGATCATATAGAGAATTCGACGCAGTCGAAAATTATGATTCTGACTTCTCTGGGCTGTCCGTTTTTGATGTCGCCCCAAGTCTGACAGAGATTAATACTCTAACGCAAGAATTGCGCCTGCAGGGAGATGCCTTTGATGACCGTCTCAGTTGGCTCGTGGGTGCGTATTACTCAGATGAGACGATCGAATCGCAACAAAATTTCGAACTGGGCGATGATTTTGATACATTAGTAGGCGCTTTGTTCGGTGGCGCTGCAGGCCCAGCGCCCCTCGCACTATTTTCTGGGGGACAAGATTCCAGCCAGGTTTTTGCAAATAACTTTTTCACCCAAGACAGTGAGAGCTGGTCTGTTTTCACTCACAATACGTTTGATGTCACAGACGCCTTAAGTCTTACAGTTGGCCTTCGTTACTCTGATGAAAGTAAAACCGGCGCTTTTACGCAGCCGGATGTCAACAGCCCTGTATGCCCGGCAATCATAAGTAATGTTGCTTTGGGTAGTCCTGCTCCGGGCGCGGCGCCTGCGCCGCCGCTTGGTACGGCTCTCGGGAATGGCTTATTCGGGACGGGGTGTTTTGCTTTTACTACGCAAGCTGATTTGCCAACTGTAGCTTTTGGTATTCCAACTCCGCAAACATTTGACGATGATTTTGATGACAATGAGCTGATTTATACAGGTAAAATAGGCTATGACTTTACACCGGACATTTCATCATATGCCAGCTTTACACATGGCTTTAAGTCAGGTGGTTTCAACCTTGACTCAACGGCGGCTATTCCTGTCGGCGGCGTCTCTGATCCAAGCTTTGAATCAGAAGAAGTTGATGCTTATGAAATCGGCGTAAAGTCTAAATTTTGGGATGGTAGGATTACGTTCAATGTAGCGGCCTTCTACGAAGATTTTTCGAATTTCCAGGTTCTAGAATTTACAGGCGCTCAATTCCAAACGTTCAATGTAGCTAAAGCAGAGTCAAAAGGTGTGGAAATCGAAGCACAGGCACAACCAACTGATAACCTTTCTCTGACGGGCGGGCTAACTGTTTTGGACGCATCATATCCTGATGATTGTGCCGGAACGGATGACCCTCTTCGGGTACAAAATTTATGTGGCTTTGATCTGACCAATGCTCCTAACGTCGTTGGTCTTTTAGGGGCAACGTATGAAGGTGAGTTCGATGCTTTCTCTTCAGCACTTCAATTCTTCCTCAATGGGCAATTACGCTACGAAGATGATCGGCGCACATCTACCCAAGGTCGTCTTGTTCCAACAACACAGGCTGAGCTTGGAAATACAGCCCTCAACCCGCTTGATGTTCAAGAGAGTACTGTCAAAATCAACCTACGCGCTGGTATAGGCAATGAAGACATGGGCTGGGGCTTGGAAGCTTGGGCAACAAATATTACAGATGAAGTCACTCGCGGCGTCACCTTTAATACAGTCCTTCGCGGTACATCACGGTCTGCTTTCGTACAACAACCTAGAATGTATGGCGTGACAGCTAGAAAATCATTTTAGTCCTAGCCACATTGAGACTGAAAAGCGCGAATATTTATTCGCGCTTTTTTTATATTGAAGTAAAAATAGATAAAATTATATAGGTGAGGACATGGTCAGAATTGATTTAAAAGAGCAAGATAGCGCTTCAGGGGCCGATTTGGACTCTGTTTTGGCCAAACAGCGCACGGCGTTTAATGCGCGTCCAAACCCACCTTGGAATGAGCGCAAAGCTAATTTGCAAAAGCTGAGCAAAGCCATCGAAGATCATGCGGAAGAGTTTCAAAAAGCGATTTCCGAAGATTTTGGTAACCGCGCTTATGAAGAAACAACAATTGCAGAATTATTGGTTATTCAAGGCGGTATTGGCCATGCGATAAAACACACCAAACATTGGATGCGCACACGGCGCGCACCAACAGCTATACAATATGCCCCCGCCTCATCCCGCATAGTCCCGCAACCGCTTGGGGTGATTGGGATTATTAGTCCTTGGAACTATCCACTGCAGCTCGCCATCATGCCGCTTATTGGCGCGCTTGGCGCAGGCAACCGCGCGATGATAAAGCCCAGTGAATATACACCGCGTTTGTCTGACCTTATGAAGCGCGTTTTGGGAACGATATTTAGCGAAGACGAAGTCTATGTCGCCACAGGCGGCGTTAAAGTCGCCTCAACCTTCTCTGCCCTCGCCTTTGACCACCTGCTCTTCACAGGCTCAACCTCTGTCGGAAAAATCGTTGCGGCGGCGGCGGCGAAAAATCTAACGCCTTGCACATTAGAACTTGGCGGAAAATCCCCGACAATTATTGACGAGTCCGCAAATATGGCGCTCACTGTACCGCGCATTGTAAATGGTAAGACACTGAATGCAGGCCAAACCTGCGTCGCGCCTGATTATGTTTTAATGCCGGCGGCTAAAATTGACAGTTTTTCTGAAGCTTTGATTAATAAGGCTGAAGAGTTCTACCCGACATTTGCAGGCAATGATGATTACACATCCATTATCGCCGACAGTCATTATGCTCGCCTTCAAGACCTTCTCGAAGATGCCGAAAATAAAGGCGCGCGCATTCGGGTGGCAGGTGATGATGACAAGCAACAACTCGCCAAAGAACGCCGAGTGCCGCTCACCGTTGTGACGAATACAACGCCCGATATGAAAATTATGCAAGAAGAAATTTTCGGCCCCCTCCTCCCCGTTGTTCCTTCTGAAACATTGGATGACGCCATGTCATATGTGCAGAGCAAAGACCGTCCGCTCGCCCTTTATTGGTTTGGCGAGGATAAGAAAAAACGCGACCGCGTGCTCAATGAAACTATCTCCGGCGGCGTCTCTATAAATGAGACCGCGTGGCATGTGGTGCAAGAAGACATCCCCTTTGGCGGTGTCGGCCCGTCAGGCATGGGCGCTTATCATGGCGAACATGGCTTTAACGCCTTCTCCCATATGAAGGGTGTTTACCTCCAAAGCCGTTTCAGCCAAGGCAAGGCCTTGTTCCCGCCTTACACTGGTAAAACGCATAAGATGCTCAATCTGATGAAGAAAATTATATAATCATGGAGAGCTTTGATTATATCATCGTCGGTGCGGGTTCTGCTGGCTGTGTTCTCGCCAACCGTTTAACCGAAGACCCTAATATATCAGTTTGCCTGCTCGAGGCAGGCGGTACACATAAACATTGGAGTGTTTTCACGCCGGGCATTGCCATCTGGAATATGGTCTTGGGTAAACGTAATTGGCGCTTTGAAACGGAGCCGCAAGAAGGCTTGAACGGACGCAAAGGATATCAACCGCGCGGCAAGGTTCTGGGTGGTTCGTCCAGTATAAATGCGATGATATATATTCGTGGTCACAAAGCCGATTATGATGAGTGGGCGCGCTTGGGCAATAAAGGCTGGTCCTTTAAGGACGTCCTACCCTATTTTAAAAAGAGCGAGCACCGCGAAGCCGGCGCAGATGACTATCACGGACAAGGCGGCCCGCTAAATGTCGCGCCCCTGCGCAGTCCGGGTGCTGCCAATGAAGCTTTTTTCGAGGCCGGGCGTCAGACCCAAATGCCCTTTACCGATGACTTTAATGGTGAGCAACAAGAAGGGCTCGGCATGTATGAGGTCACGCATAAAGACGGCGAACGTTGGAATACGGCTCGCGCTTTTTTAGATGACCATATGGACCGCCCAAACCTGACCGTCATCACTCACGCTTTCGCCCAGAAAGTTATTGTCGAGAATGGACGCGCGACAGGGGTCGAGGTTAAGGTCAAAGGCAAGCCGCGTACCATTACTGCAAAGCGCGAAGTCATTCTGTCTGGCGGGGCGTTTGGTTCGCCGCAATTACTTCTGCTCTCAGGTATTGGGCCAAAAGATAAGCTCGACCCGCACAGCATTGAGCAAGTCCATGACCTACCTGGCGTGGGGGAAAACCTGCAAGACCATATTGATTATGTGATTTCCTACCAATCCGATATGCCCGACAATTTTGGCTTCTCGGTCAAGGGCACATTCCATACCCTAAGTGAAATTTTTCGTTACAGAAAAGAGCGCAAGGGCATGTTCTCCTCCAACCTCGCCGAGAGCGGAGGGTTTCTCTATACGGACCGCTCAGAACCCTCGCCTGATGTGTCCTTAGTACTCGTTCGGGCTATGGTGGATGATCACGGTCGCAAATTGCATTGGGGCCATGGTTATAGCTGTCACGTCTGTGTTCTGCGTCCCAAAAGCCGCGGCGGGTTGTGGCTAAAGTCAACAGACCCCGAAGCACCTCCCGCCATTGATCCGGCTTTCTTAAGGGATGAGCGCGATATGGATACGCTGGTTCGCGGGGCGAAAATCATGACACAAATTATGGAAGCTCCAGCTTTTGACGCTATCAAGGGAAAACCACAATATGTTGCGGGCACGACAGACACCGAAGAGCTGAAGGCCGATATTCGCGCCCGCGCCGATACGCAATACCATCCTGTAGGCACGTGTAAGATGGGCCATGATGATATGGCCGTTGTCGATGATCGGCTGCGCGTTCGCGGATTGGACGGCCTTCGCGTTATTGATGCCTCCATCATGCCCAATGTCGTATCGGGCAATACCAATGCCCCGACCATCATGATTGCCGAAAAAGGCGCGGATATGATCAAGGAAGACGCCCAAGCCCAGATGGGCGTCGCGGCTGAATGACACTTGCATGGGAGCCTTAGCCTCCCTAACTAGGCCTCATGAGCTACCCGCAAGACATACAAGATATGATAGACGACTTCGCTTTCCTTAGTGATTGGGAAGAACGCTATATGCATGTCATTGATTTAGGCAAGGGCCTGCCCCCGCTCGACGAGGCTGAAAAAAACGAGGCCACAAAAGTCAAAGGCTGCGTGAGTCAAGTCTGGCTTGTCAGCGACAGAACAGATGATGATGACCCCGTCCTGACATTTCGCGGAGACAGCGATGCCCATATCGTCAAAGGGCTCGTCGCAGTCGCCTTGCAAATCTTCTCAAACCGTAAAGCGTCAAAAATTCAAGAGCTTGATGCTGAGGCGATATTAAAAGAGCTCGACCTGCAGGAACATTTATCCCCGCAACGCTCCAACGGGCTTAAAGCCATGATAGGGCGGATAAAGGCTGAAGCCGCTGCGGTTTAGTCAAAGACGGCGCTCATTTCTTCGGAGAGAGGGCCTTCTTTTAATTCGCGGAGTTCTGTGTAGAGCGCCGTAGTGAATGAAGCGTAGAGGGCCAGTGCTAAATACATTAGCATGCTAAATAAGAGCCCCATTAAAAACGCACCTATTGTAAAAGCCGATGTATAATCAGTTCCTGAAAACCCTGAATATACCGTCAAAGACATGAGTATAGCCATGACTGAAAAAATCACTGTCAGGATTATCCCCATGACGATTGTCGCAAGCCAGACCCACCATTTATATCCGCGCGTTAATTCCCAAGACCGGCCAAAGCTTCCAAAAAGCGGTGTATCTTCATGTAAATAAGACGGGCCAATAATCGCCCATCCGACGGAAATGATAACCCCTGGAACAATCAGAAATATCATACCAATATAGCTGGCGATAAAATAAAGAATAACAATAAATAGAATAGGAATTGTAAGTTTAGCGGACCTTAGCAATACATATCGAAATTCTGCCTTACGATTTGTAAAATGAGCGAAAGCCATATGGTCAGTAAATACGCATATAAACATCATAAACAAAAATCCAAGTACAGATGAGCCGATAGTCATCACCCAATAGACTGGCCTAAGAGTCAAGTTTGACGGGTCAGGTGTGTCTAGAAAATATACAGGCAACGTCAAAATTGTGCTGATGCCCAAGCTTATTAAAATGGCCAATAAAATGAAGTTAATATTCTTAAATACGCCCGCAAATGAGCGGTTCATAACGCGGCCAAATTGGAACGCCGCTTTTGGCTTTTGCCATTCGTAAAGTTCTTGCGGGTTGGGTGCCTGATTTACCACTACGACTTGTCTCCATACCTTTCTATGCGCCCGCTTACGTCTGTGCCTTTTCGTTTTAGAATATACAGCCGGTCATATTCTGTGGCCTCAACTATGGGTGTCCCCTCGGGACCTCCCAAGAGAGCCGAGAGTTGCGGCGTTGTATTTGAATGACCGATAATGAGTATATGCCCTTTTTGATCTAAAAGCTCTTTGGCAAATCCGTCTAAATCTCGCGGGTCGTAGATGACAACCTTCAAATCCTTAGCCGTGGCGGTTGGCGCAGCCGTATCCCGTGTCCGAACATAGTCACTGGAATATATCGCCGTCAGGGGAGCTTTGGATAGCTTTTGCGCTAAATCCTTCGCGCGTTTCTGCCCTTGTTGAGTCAGAGACGGGTCAGACTTGTCGGTTGTTTTTTCCGCGTGACGCACGAGGTAATAAGTTGCATCCGAGGCCGGTGTCTTTGCTGTGCATCCAGCGAGTAAGACCGCTGTCATTCCTAGTAGAACAGCCCGTCTTATCATTTACGATAGGCTTTAGTGATGAGCACAGGCCGCGTTAAATATTGTCCTCTGACAACCTCTTCTTCTGTTGGAGCCGTCGCGTCACCCGCCTGAATGGCTTTGACGACATCCATACCTTTGACGACTTTGCCGAAGGTGGCATATCCCGCGCCATCAGGATTGCGCTCGCCCCCTTCATCCAAGAAATTATTATCTCCGATATTGATAAAGAAAAAAGCCGCGCTTCCGGTTCCAGGCTCGTCCCGCGCAATTGAAACCATCGCGCTATCATTACGCAGTCCTGTTTCGGATGTTAGCTCGTGAGCGATAGGCGCGCCTTTAGGTTCTAAATCTAAACGCCCGCCCTGGATTAAAGACATGCCCATTTTGCGCGGGTCATTATCGGCGCGCACGACGCGGTAAAATCCTTCGCCATTATAAAAGCCGCGGTCTACATAATTTAAAAAATCGCCTGCGGATGCCGGAGCTTTCTCAGGGTAGGTCTCAATCTCAATAACGCCCATTTCCGTTTCAATAATGACATTGGGCGACGTATCGACTTTAGGACCACAAGCCGTCACAGCTAAACAGATTGTGCCTAAGAACAAATACCTCATTTGTCGTCATCTTTATGATCAAGTTTTTTGGCTCGAGCTTTGAAATACATATCAAGGCCTAGCACACCGAGAATAGCCGTCAGGACAGCAAAGGGCGGATGACGCAATGTCAGCAATACAAAAAACCCAAGGGCCAGACCCAGAATGATAGCATAAGGATGTAATCTCATGCCTCTAACTCAACGTCCCAGTACAAATAGTCAAGCCAACTCTCATGCAAATGATTGGGCGGGAACCGGCGGCCCTGCGCTTGAAGCTGATGCATGGTCGGTTGAAAGGGTTTTATTTGCGGCACCATTCCCGCCTCTTTAGGCATGCGGCCGCCTTTTCTAAGGTTACATTTAGAGCAAGCCGCAACGATATTTTTCCAAGTCGTTTTACCGCCCAGACGGCGCGGAATAAGATGGTCAAAGGTCAGCTCATCTGGGCTGTGGCAGTAAACGCACTCAAACCCATCGCGCAGAAAAAGGTTAAACCGCGTAAAGGCTGGCGAGCGGTTTTGCGCGACGTAATCTTTGAGCGCGACAACGGACGGAATTTCCATCTCAAAATTAGCGGATCGCACCGTTTGTGCATATCGGTCCACGACGTTCACCCGGTCAAGAAAGACCGCCTTTACAGCATCCTGCCAAGACCAAAGCGATAGCGGAAAATAAGAGAGCGGCTGGTAATCGGCATTGAGAATTAAGCAAGGGTAGTTCCCTTGGGCAACAGGAATAGCGTCGCGAATGGCCTTATCAATTGAGGTGTCAAGATAACTCATAGAGTCTCCAGACCCATGTCATCTAAAATGTATTGCACTATAAAACTGAAAGCCGGTCTCCTGATATCTAACGAATCATAGCTAACCTTATTAACAGCTCTATGACAAGCCCATTACAAAACGATTACATGCAAGATTTTTACACACACGCTGCAGCTACGCCTCGTAATTTTAACACTTTGCCCTCATGTTGAGCCCATGCGATTCGTTTTAAGTCTCGGAATATTTACGTTGCTGAGTTCAACCAGTTGGGCCGCGCCATGGGATATTGTGCCTGTTGCCACAGATGATAGCGCGCGTGCTGTGTCTGTCAGAAGCGTACAAAGACAACGCGGCGGAACTTCGAATGACTTACGAACGCTCCCCGAATTGGACTTAACCCAAAGCACACAAGGCCTCGGGCAAATTTCAGCCATCGCTCTGAGTTCTGACGGAACACTTTTCACGGCTGACAAAAATACCGGACGCATCTGGAGTTTATTAGATCGCGGGCAAGACGGGAAAATTGATATACGCCGTCCCTTACCTTTTGAATTCGATCATCCAACTGGCTTAGCCGTCATAGACGATACGCTCTATGTCGCTGATAAAAATGCTGTCTGGGCCGTTAAGCCAGAGCAAAGCCCTCAAGAATTAGCAAGTCTAAGATCTGCTAACTCCTCGGGAGAGCCGCATATTTTATTGGCCGGGACTTATGAGGACCACTTGCTCTTGGGGTTAACGACACAGAACGAAAGTTATCGTGTCCTACGACTGGACATCACAACGGGCCAGGCCTCTCTGATAGGTGAGGATCAACAAGGCCCACTATCTAGCCTCGCCAGACGGGCAGACTCAGATATTTGGTCCAGCGCTGAAAACAGACTCGGGCCGCAAGGCGCTACGCCTTTAGAATTTAATACGGGACAATCTATTTCATCACTCATTCTGCCGGGCCAATATACGGCTCCTCAAGACTGGCCGCGCCGCCTTAACGGACATATCATTGCCGCGCAAACTGGGCCCGACGCCATGCGCCTTATCGCTATCCCAACAGAATTTGGAAATGTCAGCGGTCAACCCCGCGTACTGCTCGACGGCTTTATGAACCGCTCCAATCGCAGCGCTTGGGGATCGCCTGGCCCAATGGTTATGGATAAGCGCGGCTTATTTTTTGCCGATACTGACAACGGAACATTATGGCGTCTCTCGCCAAAACCAAGACCGCAAGCCAAAATCACAATTGTGGACACGGCTGATTTACCTCTGGCCCCTAATCAGGAGCCCAGCCTAACTCAACCAGATGAGGAATTTCGTATAGAATCCACGATCACAGGTACTAGCATAGATTCGACCAGCACCATCGTAAAACCCTCCAGCATCACCTACGGATCAAAACTCATACAAGATTATGACGAGAAAAAAGCGGCTGAGGAGGCCAAAAAGGCAGAAGAAGAAGCTGAGAAAAACCGGAGTAAAAATCGGCGCTAACTCCGATAGCAGGCAAAGCCAAACAAATTATATAATAAAGAAAGTGGTAGTGAGAGTGAGACTTGAACTCACGACCTCAGGATTATGAGTCCTGCGCTCTAACCAGCTGAGCTACCTCACCACATCCTTGGAAAGAGCGCCGTTTAGGGTAAATTCACAGCGCTGACAAGTCTCTTTGTGAGCTTATCAGGTAAATCCCTAGCTCAAAAACATGAAGAGAGGGTCTTCCAGAGCGTGCCTCATATCCTGCATCATTTTAGCGGCATCATAGCCATCAATAACGCGGTGATCGCATGAGACTGAAAAGTTCATCACAAGGCGCTCCGTGACCTCGCCTGCCCCTAATACGAGCTTTGGGCGAATTTTATTCGGGCCAAAAATAGCGACTTCAGGACGATTTATGACGGGCGTTGTGACAAGCCCTCCGAGAGGCCCGAGAGAGGTCAGTGTCGTCGTCGCCCCAGTTAAATCATCTGTTGTGAGTTTATTTGTCCGCGCGCCCTCGGCCAAACGTCCAATCTCTTCGGCCATCTGCCAAATCGACAGCGTGTGCGCTTTCTTAAGCACAGGCACAATCAGGCCAGCATCGGTTTGCGCGGCAATACCTAAATTAAGGTCTGAGAATTGAGAGACATATCCTTGCTCGTCCATATAGCGCGCATTAAATTGCGGCCAATCTTCCAAGGTTTTCGCTAAAGCCCTTATGATAAAAGGCAGCACGGTTAGCTTGGGTTTGTCTTCGCTCTTTTTCTCATTAGCGCGTTTGCGAAGAGCTTCTAATTCCGTAACATCTATTTCTTCAACATAAGTGAAATGCGGGATATGGCGTTTAGCCTCTTGCATACGCTGCGCGATAACGCGGCGTAGCCCGATGACTTTAATACGCGTTTCGCCGTCTTGCTGCGCAAAGCTTTTTTCGAGCAATTCCAAATCTGCATGGGTAATTTCGCCGTCTTTGCCTGAGGCCTTAGCCAAAGATAAATCCAAACCCTTTTCTTTTGCGGCCTTGCGCACAGCTGGAGCGGCCAAGACTTTCCCCCCGCTAGGTTTCGTTGTAGCGGATTTGGGTTTAGCCGGTGGGACATTATTGCTGGATTTGGGTTTAGCCGGTACAATAGCTGTGGCTAAGGGCGTGATATCCGAAGACGCGGTACCTTCTATGTCATCAACATCGTCAGAATTGCCCTCGCCCTCCACGCTGAACACGACCAAGTCAGCGCCAACAGCAAGAGTATCGCCCTCTGCGCAAGCGACTTTCATAACTGTGCCTGCAACAGGTGAGGTCAGCTCTATCGTCGCCTTGTCCGTCATCGCGTCAGCGACAGGGGCGTCTTCTTCAACCTCATCCCCAATGGCAACATGCCATGCCGTAATTTCAGCCTCGACAACGCCTTCGCCAATATCAGGGAGTTTGAAGGCATAAGTCGATTGTGTGTTAGCAGTTGAGTCAGCCGCTTTTTTAGGAATTGGCTCTTCTGCCTTTTTGTCTTCAGCAGGCGGGGCGTCCCCTTCGGTTTCGAACACAACAAGATCGGCGCCAACGGCGAGCATATCGCCCTCTTCGCAGGCCACCATTTTTATCACGCCTGCAACAGGAGCCGTGAGCTCTATTGTAGCCTTGTCGGTCATCGCATCTGCGATAGGCGCGTCTTCTTCGACCATATCGCCAATAGCAACATGCCACGCCGTGATTTCAGCCTCGACAACGCCTTCCCCAATGTCAGGCAATTTATATTTGTATTCGCTCATTAGCTATCGCCCATGACTTTTCTGATGCCATTCATAACGCGTTTTGGTCCAGGGAAATAGGCCCATTCTTGAGCATGAGGATAAGGTGTATCCCAGCCTGTTACGCGCACAATAGGCGCTTCAAGCGAGAAGAAACAGGCCTCGGCAACTTGCGCCGAGAGTTCCGCGCCAAATCCTGATGTGCGTGTGGCTTCGTGGAGAATGAGGCAGCGTCCTGTCTTTTTGACAGACTCTGAGATGGCCTCAATATCAAGCGGCAACAGCGATCTAAGATCAAGAATATCAGCATTCACGCCAGCTTCTTTAGCGGCCGCCTCGGCCACCCAAACCATCGTGCCATAAGCCAATATGGTCAGGTCAGACCCTTCATTGATTTTGCGAACAGACTCGAACGGGACTTTATAATGACCTTCGGGAACCTCGCCTAACTCATGCTTGGCCCAGCTCACAGAGGGGATATGTGGGTCCCCATAAAAGGGGCCGTTATAAAGGCGCTTGGGCTCCAAGAATAAGACGGGATCATTATCTTCTATGGCTGTAATCAACATGCCCTTCGCATCGTAAGGGTTTGACGGAATAACCGTTTTCAGGCCCGCAATATGGGTGAACAAGGCCTCCGGACTTTGACTATGTGTTGTCCCGCCATAAATGCCTCCGCCCACGGGGGTGCGGATAGTTAGCGGGGCAGAAAACTCGCCGTTAGAACGATAGCGCAGCCGTGCCGCCTCAGAGGCGATTTGATCA
Organism: Hellea sp.; assembly: GCA_028224375.1. GTDB lineage: Bacteria > Pseudomonadota > Alphaproteobacteria > Caulobacterales > Maricaulaceae > Hellea. The sequence continues at coordinate 138,669 of JAOIVW010000004.1, read as the reverse complement.
TATCCCGGATAAATATAATCAGCGAATTGGATTTCAGCGACAGGGCGCAGACCATTGGCCGCCATACCAATCGCAATACCGACAATGCCGCCTTCGGAAATCGGCGTATCAAAACAGCGGTGCAAACCGTGCTTTTCCTGCAAGCCGGCTGTAGCACGAAAGACGCCGCCAAAATAGCCAACATCTTCACCGAAGACGAGGACATTGGAGTCCTGCGTCATCTTTATATCCATCGCATCGCGGATGGCTTCGATCATATTCATTCTGGCCATGATTATAGCTCTTCTTTGAAGGCTTCGATTTGCGCCTGCAAATGACCGGGCAGCTCTTCATAGACCTGCTCAAACATAGTGAAATCATTGACATTCGTCGCGCTAGAGAGAGTCCCCATCTTCTCGGCCTCTTTATAAATTTGGCGGATTTCAACTTTGCATTCTTCTTCTTGGGCTACGTGTCGTTCTTCGTCCCATTCACCGCTCTGTATAAGATGTGTTTTTAAGCGATCAATAGGATCGCCAAAGGGCCAGACTTCAGGTTCATTTTCGGGACGGTATTTTGTCGGGTCATCCGATGTGGAATGCCCTTCTTTGCGATAAGTGAAATGTTCAATCAAAGTGGCGCCGCCGCCTTTACGCGCCCGTTCAGCCGCCCACTCTGTCGCGGCATAGACAGCCAGAAAATCATTCCCGTCGACGCGAAGTGTTGCCAAGCCAAAGCCGCTGCCGCGTGCTGCAAAGGTTTCGCCCTCGCCAGCCGCAATGCCTTGAAAGGATGAAATCGCCCACTGATTATTCACCACATTCAAAATCACGGGCGCGCGATATGTCGAGGCAAAGTTCAGGGCATAATGAAAATCACCTTCAGCCGTCGCGCCCTCACCCGTAAAGGCGCTGGCAATGCCATCACTGTCTTTATAGGCCTCAGCCATCCCCCAACCCACAGCTTGAATCATCTGCGTTCCCAAATTACCTGACACAGAGAAAAAGCCAAAGTCACGGAAAGAGTATAAGACCGGTATCGATTTTCCCTGCAAGCGATCCCCAGCATTGGATAAACACTGGCACATCATTTCTTTGATGGAGGCACCGCGATTAATCAAAATGCCTTGTTGGCGATAGGTCGGGAACGTCATATCGTCTTTGCGCAGAGCCATAGAATGGGCCACAGAGACCGCCTCTTCGCCGCGCGATTTCATATAAAAGCTCATCTTTCCCTGGCGCTGCATATTGAACATGCGGTCATCCATCGCGCGGGTCATCATCATATCGCGCAGCCCTTTGCGCTTTTGATCTGCCGTCAGGCTTGGGGCCCAATCCCCCACGGCTTCGCCATTAAACCGTAAAACCCGAATAAGGCTCGTCGCATGCTCTACCGTTTCATGGTCATCACAGAGAGGGTCAGGTCGGGGCGGAGAGTGATCGGCTGGCACAGAGATATGCGAGTAATCAGGCGTATCGCCTGGCCGAAAGGGCGGCTCAGGCACATAAAGACGAGATTGATTAGACTTTTTTGTCATCTGGGCGTCCATTCTCACGATAATATGATAGTCTTTTTCAAATATATGTCGAATCCTACAAGATTGTGTGTTGAATTTCCAGAAAATGCACAATAATTTGCCGCCATAAACTTATAGGGAGGCGAAACATGCCTGAACAAATTGATGGTATTGATGCCAAAATTTTACACCTTATTCAAAGTAATGCCGCCCTCTCGGTCGCAGACATAGCAGATAAGGTCGGCTTGTCCTCCTCACCTTGTTGGCGCCGCATTAAGCGCATGGAAGAGATAGGCATTATCAAGCAGCGCGTGACGATTTTAGACCGTACAAAATTAGGTCTCGATTTCGAAGTTTTTGTCGCCGTGAAACTCGCTCTTCCAAATCGTACCAATATGGAAAAGTTTGAAAAAGCCGTCGCCCGTATGCCCGAAATTGTACAATGCGCTTCTGTTACGGGCGCTGTCGATTTCATGCTGCGCGTCGTGACAAAAAACATGCATTCCTATGAGGATTTCCTGCGCGAAGTCTTACTGTCAATCGACCTAATTTCGGACGTGCAGTCTCGTATCGTGCTGCGGCAGACAAAAGAAAGCTACTCTATTCCGCTGAACCTCATCAGCAATGCTGTGCCCCGTCTTTAAAAAGTCTCATAATTTCTGAATCACGATGAACTTTGTTCGTGCCTGTGCGTAATATGTAAGTCACACACACGCACTCTTCGTCAACAGGAATAAATATGGACATCATGTCTGAAGGATTAAATCAAGGTGAGCGCGCGATTGATAATGCGCCGACTTTGACGCTTCGCAATGGGCGTAGCTGTATCCCTCAGCATTACCTGCATTATTCGCACAGCCTCGCTTCCGTTGAAAATATCATAGCCGATATAGAATTTTCTGACCGCTATCCTATTTTTGTGAGCGAAAAGGCGGATAGTCTCATTTTGCAAATTGGCATTGTTGGATATGATAATTATCGCAGTATATCCAAACAAACGGGGCCAAAAATCGTCTTTGGACGAAAGTGGCGCGTTGAGCGTAATCTTCCGACATCGGAGATAATACAGACGGCTTTTCTCGCCATCAAGAAAGCCCGCGAACATGAAATTCGAGAGCTTTTCACCCTGAAGTTAGACGGCAAAACAACAACGCCTTTTAATAATCACCACGATTTACCTCTCATGGCCCGTAACGCCGAGATACTCGAAAAGCCCGCTCGCTCAGACCTGTCTTTTAAAGGCTCCCTTGACCTAGTAAAGTTTGACAATGGGCATTTTAGCTTACTGGATACTCAAAATCTTCGTAATGGCTTAGCGGCTGTCACGCTCGAGCTGAACATGCCGCATCCGAAGATGCATCCGGAATTCACCTCTGATCCAATCGTATTACTGCTAAAATCTATGACGCCTAATGCTCTGCTGCAGGCTCTCATCGCGGAACTGATTGCAAGAAGCGACAACTATGTTGATGAGACGTTTTTATATCGAGGGTTCGCAAGATTCAGCCCAGGAGTAGATGTGACGGCTATAGCTCAGCTTTCTGCAGATTTGCGGCAAAACCCCGAAACCCTACTCGGGCAAGAGTCCTGTAATTTCGTAAAAGATTTCGAAGCTGAACGTTATGATACGGACATAACACGCGTCCCACAATTAACGGATAGTCTTTACAGTCAAAAGCTTCATGCTCGCCTTTCTGAGATGAAGCTTTCTAATTTTGATATGCTATTAAACGCTCAGCAGCAAAAATCCTAAGAGGCCTTGCTATCATCGAAGATAGCCTCAATGGAACATCCGAATAGCCGCGCAATTTTAAAGGCGAGCGGCAGAGATGGATCATAACGTCCGGTCTCAATCGCGTTCACGGATTGGCGGGAGATTTCAAGCTGATCGCCCAATGCAGCCTGTGACCATCCTTTTTCGGCGCGTAGGGACTTGAGATTATTTTCCATCTTACACACACCGCTTATAGTTAATGGCGCTGACAAAGCCAAAAATTATGAAGAAGGCGGGAAAAGCGTAAAAGATTGGCAATCGAGGCATGCTGTCGTTGAACAATTCAACCAAGCCCCATCCTCCGCTTAGCATTAAAAGGGCAAATACGCCCGCCATTATAGCTTGGGTTAGGTCGTGTCTCACGACCTCATCGCTATCCTTGAGGTAACGCCAAAATGCTCTCAACATAAAGCCAATAAATATGGCTGGAATAAGGGAGATAAATATACCCACGGCAGACCCATCAGGAACTTTATCATGCAGAGAGGCAGTGCCGATAACACTTCCTAGATAACCTAAACCGGCCCCTAAGGTCGTAAATGCATAGCGTTTGTAGACTAATATTGGTTTCACGATTAGCTCCTGTGTATGTCAAGCATGCTTTACTTAGACAAGGAAGCTTGACACGTCAAGCGTCCTTTACAAATACTTTGAAGTCATGGAGATTATTTATATTTAAAAAGTTGTCTGCCCCTTCCCATTTCACAGGCTGTGCTGCCGAAAGTTCGGCCAATTTATTGAGTGATATAGACTTTGAGAAATCGAGCCCAGTCAATATTTTTTCTAAATCAATCATTCGCCACCATGCATAAGTCGGATGCCGCCCTGTCTTATCTACCGCGAGAGTCGAAGCCGATGGGCTGTAAAGTCGTTCCGTCAGATCATGAGGTAAGTTAGGACCGTCGACCGGCACTGTGAAAAAGCCCTCGGCCGCGTCTTTTTTTAATACGCTCCAGATAGAATAAATTCCGCCGACAGGTCCACCAGGAGCGGCCTGCACATCAGGAACGACCTCAAACCCTAAATTATAATCATGGGCGCCCGAGATAAGTATCCTCTGCGATTGAGGTTTTAGGCGCGCGTAAATGATATCAATCACGCGTTCATGATTAATGAGGATTTCGCCTTTGTCCCGCCCGCCAAAACGGCGCGCTTTACCACCGGCGAGGATGACAGCTATTTTTGGCGTAGGGTTCATGTGGTGAGTATGGAGAGGAAATGAACTTTGCACTACCCAAAATCGGCTAGCAATTCAGGCGCAAAGCGCGCATCGGGTTGGTCGGCGACGCGCAAACATAAAACGGTGGAAGACTGAACCTGACCCGACAAGGACTCGCATGCGGCTGCTTCGTTCCCGACCTGACCGGGTTAACAAGAGTGCCGTCCAAGCCAGCCTTCCGAGCGGGTAAATAGGCAATGCGTTGGCTCATGGCAAGTGTTTCGCCCATTAAAAAAGCCCCGGCCAAAGACCGAGGCTTTTAAACTTACATGTCTATAAGATTAGAAATTACGTACATATGAAAGCGAGTAAACATTACTTCCGCCATCGATATCGAAATCGTCATCGCTACCGGCGTCCAAATATGTATATTCAAGGCGAATACCATTTTTGCCGTCCCAGCTATACTCACTCCCTATGCCGAGAGCAAAACCGTCAACATCAACATCAACATCAAAATCGCCAGCTGATGCACTCAGCTGAGTAAAATGATAGCCCCCACGGATAAAGAGATTTAAACCTGAACCTGTCGGAATACGCGCGATACCGAACCCAGAAAAAGTGCTGTCAACACCAACGCTAGTATCGATACCTTGGATAGTATCGTCATCATCAATGATGCCAAAACCGGCTTGACCTTCGACGCCAAAATATTTCGTAAACTTATAACCAAGCTTCCCAGAGAGCGTATAGGCGTCAAATTCAAAAGCATCCACACCAGCATTAATGTAAGCACCCGTGTCTTGAGCAGAGGCTGTTGTAGCAAATCCTGCAATAGCCACCGCGCTTATAGCGATTTTCAAAAATTTCATGATCTTTCCCTTTATTTTAAAAGATAATAAAACTTTTCCTAAAAAGATGACTGATACAATAACAATTAACTGTGAATGGTGTGATGGCATATGTACTGATACATTTTTACCACAGTTTATTCTTCTTCTGTAATAATCAGAAATGTTTTGTAACATTTTACAGAGCTAAGGGTCACAAGGCTCTTAGGTAGCCCTGCAAATTTAAGGCTCAGAAACGGTTGATGTGTCATTAAGCGACCAATCATAGATATAGTGCTTTATCCTCTCAGATTGCTCTAATCTGGTTTTAAGGTCAGGATTCGCATATTGGCTTATATGACGAATGACATTTGCATCTGACGTTCCGAAGTCACCCCGATACCAATTATAAATTTTAGAAACGGTCAGGTCTCCATTATCCGACAAGGATACCCCGCGCGGATGATTGACGTATAGAATGGCGTTTTGCTGAAGCCGCTCCATAATATTATTTGCAGTATAGGCCGATTGTTCGAGATTAGGGCAACCAATCGCTGCGCAATTTAATACATAATGCACCCGTGGATCATCAGGCCACAAGGGACGCACTATACCATTTTCAATATCATACAGACTAAGCTCGCGCCCATTCACTGTGATACGCTTTTCGTTTCATGGCCCAACATCGAAAAGACCTTTTTTAATATCACGGATAGTGTCGACCGGATAATGGTCTAATATGACTGAAACTGTCAGAGCATTGTAGAGATTAACCCAATAGGCGAGCTGTGCGTTACGGGTAAACTGAGAGGCATCACGATTGCTCAAATCTTGGATATATGCGTCCAATTTCTGTTTATCTTGATCATTCACCCCAGCATAATTAACGCGCACAATGTCATCATCCCCAAGCTGAGTGTAGCGCTGTAAAAACGCATCCCAAGCTTGATGAGATATAAAACTTTGACTCCCTGACTTTTGAAGGTCAGTTGAAATCAGGTCAGACTTTGGAATAGCTAACCGCTCCACCGTCGCGCAACCAGCGAGTATCGTCAGCATGCAGAGTGTTAAAGTTGGTTTTAGTATCTTATGTATCATGCATTCCTCATCAGATGTGTATCCATTTAATATATACCAGATTTTGGACTGGCTAGGAGAGACTTCGAGCGTCTCATCAGTTAATATTAAGCGGTGGTTTTCCTGTCTTGCAAGTATCGATATGGCGTTCTGGTCTTTTTACTCATCATTTCTCTGTGATTTGAAATCTAATATCATTTTGCATAATTCACGTTTGCGAGCGTGAAAAACGTCATAGGCAAAGTGAACTGAACCCGTTACAGGTTTTCCATGACAGATAACTTTATTATGCCCTTTGCGGGCGGCAGGATTGATCACGTTGAGACACAGCGCTCTGCCGCTGAGCTTCAAGCTTTTTTAGCAAAGCCGCAAGCTCGCTGCATTTGCTTTCATAAGGGCTCGCCTGCCCTCAAAGAAACAGGCGGGCTTTACCGCATTCACCCCTCAGAACTTATCGGGCGTAACCTTATCGATCCTGGCCCTATTTTCTTAGGGCTAGAGGGCGACGCGCCAATCTTTGCCGCCTCTCTTCAAAATCCTGAAGATGTGACTCATAAAGATGATTATAAAGAACTGCGCAGCGCAGCCCGTTTCCTATCCGTAGAAGACATGGCCTTGGCCGGACGAGCAAAATCTTTGCTGGATTGGCATATAAACAACCGTTTCTGCGCGAATTGCGGCCAAGTGAGTCAACCTCAAGAGGGCGGATTAAAACGAAAATGCCCAAGCTGTGAGACCGAGCATTTTCCGCGCGTCAATCCAGTCGTGATTATGTTGATTTTATCAGGCGACAAAGTCTTGCTCGGACGCGGCGCAGGCTGGCCCGAAGGGGCTATGTCTGCCCTAGCCGGATTTATCTCGCCCGGTGAGTCCATGGAAGAAGCTGTGGCCCGCGAGACCTTTGAAGAGGTCGGAATCAAGATTAAAAATCCGCGCTATATTTTCAGTCAGCCTTGGCCGTGGCCCAGTCAATTAATGATGGGCGTGGTTTGTGACGCCGAGAGTGAAGCTTTGACCATAAATAAAGCTGAACTTGAGGACGCAAAATGGTTTACTCGGGACGAGGTGCAAGCCGTTTACGACAAAACTGGAGACGCGTTTTTACGACTCCCCCGTTTTACAATTGCGCATCACCTCTTAAGGCATTGGCTCGAGACTTAAATAGGTTTTCCAAATAAACCTTCGCCGATTTTACCAAGGCCGTAAGCTAAGTTTTTACGGCGAATATATAATAAAATTGAGCAAGACACCCACACAACGCAAGCCATGATAAACAAGCCGCCGCCGTCATTATTGGGGTCTGTTCCTAACGGCGTAAAGAGGTGAAAGTTAATCGCCCCTGTCATTACAGCTAATCCTATAGCTGCTCCAAAAGCTTGCAAGCGGTGGAAGCGCGAAAAACAGCCCAAGAGTAATGCTGTTGAGGCTAATAACTCAGCACTCCCAATAACATATTGCGAAAACAGACCGGTTTGGGCAAAGAGTCCATCCGCGCCAAAGCTGGCCGTCCAATCGTTCAATTTTCCGAAAATGACTTGCGTCTTAATATCGTTTGTAAACTTGTAGCGCAAGCTATCAAGAAAGACGCCACTGCAAATTAACGACAAAATAATTGGCAATAAACTTTGAAACTTACGCATGATACGCCCCCGCAAAACTTTAATCTTTTAAAATCTCAGGCCAGTTCTCATCTGCCGATGTGATATAACCTGGAATATCTTTTTCCCACCGACGCTCTATACGCGCATTGAAGTTTAAGTAAAGTTTTCCATCCTCAACATGCCAATGAGACGGAGAACCCTTTGCTAATTTATCTTGCGAGACGGCCCAAGCACAATAGCCGCCATATTGCGGCATGAAAGCCTCAGGGTTAGTTTTAAATAAATCAAGATTTCCGCGTGTTGCAAACCGCCATTTGGCACCTTCATAGTCATAGACAAAATCTCTTTTCCCGAGTTCAGGCTTGCCCGAAAAAAAACTAACCGTATCATAACCACCAACGGCAACGTTGTTCTTCCATGATGTATAGATAGTATCTTTTGAGAAGGCGGAAGCACCAGACATTGTTGTAAAGGCCAGTGCCAGAGCTAATATAAATGTTTTCATGCCCTACATATAGGGTTTGAACCGCTTAACACCAAATCAAAAGCCGCTAACCCAATTGTGAACGCAAAGTTTCAGACCGCGAGACATGCGCAGGATAAGTGCCGAGCATCGTCACTGACTCTGTGAAAAAAGCTAATTCTTCTAAGGCGTGCCGCATGGCTTCATCTTCGGGATGACCCTCCACATCGGCGTAAAATTGCGCGGCCTGAAAAGACCCGCCAATCATATAGCTTTCGAGTTTAGTCATATTAATCCCATTCGTCGCAAACCCGCCCAATGCTTTGTAAAGCGCAGAGGGCACAGAGCGCACCTTGAAGACAAAACTCGTCACAACGGGGCCATTATCTCTCGGCAGAGCTAAAGGTTTATCGGCCAGAATCAAAAACCGCGTTGTATTATGCGCGGCATCCTCAATATCGGCGGCTAAAACATCGAGACCGTAGGTTTCCCCTGCGAGAGTCGAGGCGATGGCCGCAACAGATTTATCTCCCAGCTTTGCAACAGACTGTGCTGCACCCGCCGTGTCGACATCTGTCACAGGGCGGATATTCATCGTCTCAAGCCGCTTACGCACCTGCCCTAGAGCCATAGGATGAGACCTTGCCGTTTTGATATCGTCAAGTTTTGCCCCTGGCACAGCCAGCAATTGATGGTGCACGGCCAGATATTGCTCGCCAATAATATGAAGTCCGCCTTCAGGCAGAAGATGATAGATATCTGAAACACGGCCAGCCACCGTGTTTTCAACAGGAATCATAGCTAATTTAGCCGCGCCTGAGCTGACCTCTTTAAAGGCCGCCGCGAAACTAGCGCAAGGTTTAGGCGTCATATCTGGGAAGCCCTCTTGGCACGCCAAATGGGAATATGCGCCAGGTTCCCCCTGATAAACAATGGCGTCGGTCATAGCTCTTACAGTCCTTAATTTAAGAAGATGCCTTAAAGCCTTTGCGACGGTTCGCCGCAAGAGGTTTTCAGTTTGCTTTTGCGTTATAAGTTTATAAAAGACGCTAGAATGATACCCGATTGGAGTCGGGCTTATGACCACTAAAGGACGACGTCATGGACGAGCTTGGGTTTAACAAAATTGCCGGCGCTGTTTTAGCGACAGCACTTGGCGTGATGATATTGCGGGAAGCCCCGCATTTTTTCATGCATTCAAACTTTCCTGACACACCGGCTTACACTGTAGGTCCTATGGAAGTTGCCGCGGCAGGCGATGCTGTACCCCTTCCTTTCCCACAGGCTAGCTGGGTCAACGCAATGGATAATGATCGCGGTACAAAAGTTTTTAAGAAATGCCAGTCATGTCACAATGCCCAAAATGGCGGTGCCAACGGTACGGGACCAAACCTTTGGAATGTGGTTGGCTCTCCAGCCGCTAAGCATCCTGGCTTTAAATATTCGAGCGCTTTTACAAGCTCGGGCATCACATGGACTTATGAAGAACTCGACCACTTCTTAAAGAAACCTACGAAATATGTTTCTGGTACGAATATGAATTTTGTGGGCTTAAAAAAAGCAGAAGACCGCGCGGCCGTTATCGAACATTTACGTCTTGCAGCGGATAGCCCTGAGGCTCGGCCTGAGCCTGTCGCCGCTCCGGAAGAAGACACAACTGAAGAGATGGCTGAAGCTCCAGAAGAGGGCGCTGAAACCCCGACTGAAGATCAGGCGGAAACGACAACAGACACAACAGCGGAGCCGTCAGATACGGCTACTGAAGAAACTGAAACAACGCCGGAAGAGACAGAAACCACTGAAGAAGAGCCAACGCCTGAGCCTGAACAATAGCTTAGAGCCGCTTTATCGCGGTGATAGGTCCGCCTCCCGCTGCCAGAATACGCGCCGCCGCCTCTTTTAAAGGCTCAGTCTCTACACACATGTGATGGGCGTTTGCGTGAAGCAGCCGCGTTGTCGTTTGCATTATGCCAACGTGACCTTTCCAGAATACTAAATCTCCCCGTTTCAGCCCCCGCTGAGTCACTTTCAGATGATATCCTAATTCCGCTTCCATCATATCTGCATCGCGCAGTGTGTCCTGCCCCGCCGCCCGCAAAGACGACAAAACCAACCCTGAGCAATCAAGACCATCGGTACTAATCCCGCCCCAAACATAAGGCAGGCCCATATGGGACTCGGCGATGTCAACATAATCTATAATCTCCGGCGGCTCGGTGATTTTACGTAAATGGCGGCGATGAATATATCCGTCCCCATCAATTTGAACGAAATTTGGATGACGGCCCTGCCCGTTAACATGCGCCCCCAATGGCAAGGACTGGACAATCTGGCTTTTAATATCAGCCTCTCTAAACATCGGCGCTTTTAGAGCTGTTACGACATGGCTGGCGCGTATCTTTTTATCTACCAAAAATTTTGCGGGCACATATCCGACATAACCTTTTTGCTTTGATCCTTTAATAGGAGAGCTGGCCTGCCCCCAGACCCACCCTTTTTTAATCTCGTAAATATCAAAATGATGTCCATAAAGAAGCTGTGTCTCCTGCCCTGAACGCCGCGACGTCTTACGGTGCAACGGCGCCATTGGGGCGATAACGGTTTGGGTTGAAAGACGCGGCCCCTTTTGGCGCGGTATCGTTATTCGCAAGTCAGCTTGAACAGCCTTCGGCACTTAGGCCGCCGCGCGGTCAAGGTCGTCCAGCTTAATTTCTGTCTGAATAATATCAGCAAAGCGCTGAAGATATAATATGCCGCCGGAGGTGCGCGTCACAATTATTGAACGTTTATCTGACGGATCTGGCGCGCGGGCCACAAAACCATGTTTGCTGAGCGTGTCTAGAGCGCGCGAAATAACGGCTTTGGTGACATTTAATTTGCTAGAGAGAGATTTTACGGTGTGGCTGGAAGATTCCAGATAAACGGACATCAAAATAGCCAATTGCCGGGTCGATAAATCAGGGCCATTCGCGATCACTGTTTCAAGCGTGACGCGATGCCAAAGAGATAACGCTTCACTGCGTTTCATACGGGCTGTAGCACCTAAAACGGACATATGACTTCGTGTCTCCCCTGAAAAACAAATCACTTACGCTCCTTGACTCGCATAGCTGTGATTCTTTGGTCAAGACACAATTCAGAACACGCGATTCAGCTGAGTCTAAGTTACGGAAAGACAAGCAAATTTTTAATGTTTTTTTGTTATTCTGAGACTTCGTTCAGGAGTCCTAAGACGAAAATGAGACACGAAAATACGGAAAGATGGGCTCAAATGCCCCTGTCTAGGCTCAATGCCGTGAGAACAATCATCGTTCTTTTTATTGCGATTGGTTATGCCTCAACCATGTCTCCTTTGGACGGAAATTATGAAGTTTTACGTCATTTAGGCTATGATCCAAGCTGGTTTGGGCTTCAAATTCTATTCTGTCTCTCAGGGTATTTAGCTGTCAGAAGCCTGACCCGGCATGGCTCTTCACTTCGATACTTGGCCTCTCGTTCTTTTCGTAATGGGCCTTTACTCGTGGCCTACACCCTTGCGGCTATTACAATAATATACCCGATTTTTTGCACCTCAGATGCAAGCTTTGCGCAAGAAGTTGTAAAACTAAGCTCTTATTTTTTTAAAACAATCCTCTGCATTGATCCCGGATCACGGATCCCGGGTTTACTGGATAACGCGAAATATATGTGCCTAATTCAAGGCGCGATTTGGACCTTTCGCTGGGGAGCCTTAGCGCATATTGCCATGGCTCTGGGATGGCGATTCGGTATTTTTAAATCGAAACATGTTCTATTAGGCCTAGCCATATTTGCGACCCTGTTCTACGGCGTAGCAGGCCACTTTGCCGCGAAACATAATTATGAATCTCTCTTCCCGGCTTTTGCGGCCTTACGTTTATCCTATGCATTCTTAGCAGGTGCCGCACTTTATGGTTGGCAAGATAAATTACCGCAAAAAGGTTTAGCCAAGGCTAGCCTGCTGGTTGGCATGCTATGCCTTGCATCTTTCCAGTACACGAATGTGCCTTGGACACCCGGCATAGAAATTGCGGGCACTTTTTTCTGGACCTATCTGGCCATCGTAATCATCCAAACACCTATGCGCGTAACGGCTTGGATGAATAATTGGCCTAATATTGTATTGGGGTTATATTTAGGAAATTGGCCGGTCTCACAGACATTGATACTGCTTTATCCTGACCTACATGGCTGGGCGCTTATCGGCACATCAGTTCTTACGACAACCCTGATTGCTATTTTCACACACGCCGCAATATCGGGCCACATCAACCGTTGGGCCTCTATGGCGCTGAAACGCCGTGTCACCTATTAAGACGTAAAGTCGCCATTTAATCCTCCAGCTTTCAGCCAGTGATAAAGTCCCCGCAACGCGAACATATCACCGCCTTTGGGATGCCCAGGATAGGCGGTAGGACACCAACCATAAACATCAAAATGCATCCAGGGGCGGCCTTTCACAAAACGCTCTAAGAACAGAGCGGCTGTAACGGCCCCAGCAAAACTCCCGCCTGAATTTTTCATGTCTGCGATGGGTGAGCTCAGCAAAGAATTATAAGGCTGCCAAAGCGGCATATGCCAAATCGGATCATATTGAAGTTTTGACTGCGCTAACACATCCGCCACAGGCATATCTCTGTTTGAGAAAAATGGCGGCAAGACAGGTCCCAAAGCGACTCGTGCGGCCCCTGTTAATGTTGCAAAATCCATCATTAAAACAGGCTCAGACTCTGCCGCCTTTGTCAAAGCATCTCCTAAGACCAAGCGGCCCTCCGCGTCGGTATTGTCGATCTCAACCGTGAGGCCTTCGCGTGATGTCAAAATGTCTCCCGGTCGGTAAGCTCCGGCTGAAATCGCATTCTCCGCAATTGAGACAAGACAGTGCAAGCGGATGGGCAAGTTATTAGCCATAATCATTTTTGCCAAAGCCAGAGCATGAGCTGCGCCGCCCATATCCTTTTTCATTATTCGCGCGCCTGCAGCACTTTTAATATTCAGCCCGCCCGTATCGAAGGTGATGCCCTTACCAATAAGCGCTAGAGGCGGATGAGAGGGGTCGCCCCATTCAAACTCAACGAGGCGCGGCGCTTCATGCGCAGCGCGTCCCACAGCATGTATCATCGGCAGATTGTTTTTTATCAGCTCATCTCCGATAGTTACCGTCAAATCTGCTCCATAGTCATTTGCTAAACTCTCAGCCGCCTTATGAAGAGCCGCGGGCCCCATATCCCCCGCAGGTGTATTGATCAGATCACGGCATAAGTGAGTGCCCTCTGTTAAGGCGCGAGTCTCGGTTAGGCGTGCTGCGTCATTAACAACCAAAGTTGCGAAGTCCGTTTTCGTCGGCAGATATTTTTCAAATTTATATGCGCCTACACCCCAGCCAACGTCAGCTAAGTTAGAATTCCAGTCACTTGGCAGATGTGCGAATTGATAATATGCCGACGGCAAGAACCCTGAGAGCCCCCCTGCCCGCATGGCCCCCAGGACATCTTTGTCTGCAGGTCCCGCACCGTAAAGCACATGTTTGATGTGGCCTGTCTCGTCAGGCAATTGTAGTTTTTGTCCAGCCTCTCCAGTGAATTGACGCGCTTCTGTAAAGCTTTGTTGGGCCTGTGTGAATGTCAACTTCACCTCGGGCCACTCATCAGGTCTTACAATATGAATATCAATAATTATGGCACTGGCTGTGACATCATCTTTTGTCGCAAAAATAGCTGACATTGTGGCTCCGCATTCTGAATTTGCTAACGTCTCGTTAACTCTATGTGTTTACGTTTGTTAACTAATTCTTATCGCGGTGCAACCGTGTGTTTTTATGGAGACCTTATGCGCTTGAAAACCACATTTCGTATGACGATGCTCGCGGCTAGTTCAGCTTTGATCCTCGCAGGCTGCGCCGTCGCTCCGGGCTATACGGCTTCCGAGCAGGAAATGACTGAAACGCTTCAGGGCTCAAAATTTCAACCTGCAACTCGCGAAATGCGCGACAACATCACAACTCAAGAACTTTTCGCCCAAGCCGCATTTTGGTCGCGCGAATATGAACTCAATCCCGGCGACCTTGAGAGCGCTATAAAGCTGTCGGCAGCGGTGCGTAAACTTGGCAATCCGCAGAGGGCTATTGAAATTGCACAGACAACCCGTGCGCTATATCCTCGCGACCCTTACCTAGCAGCAGAATTCGCAGCAGGACTTATTGCCGCCGAGCGCGCCCAAGACGCAATGCAGCCGCTTGACGATGCTTTGCGCACAGCCCCAGGCTATGCCAGATTGTGGTCCTTGAAAGGGGCCGCGCTTGACCAGCAGGAAAATTATGACTTGGCCCGTAAGCATTATGCCAAAGCCCTACAGATAACGCCTCATGACCCAAATATTATGGCGAATGTCGGACTCAGCTTCGCGCTTTCCGGCGATCCTGTGACAGCGGAAGGTTGGCTACGCCGCGCCGTAGCTGTCCCCGGTGCCAGTCAATCTGTTCGTCAAAACTTGGCATTGATTTTACAGCTCCAAGGCAAAGACCAAGAAGCCCAACGCTATGCCGGACGCTCAAGCGCGCTTAGCTTACGCCCAGCGCCTCAACCCTCTCAGGCACAACAGCCCAATCCTTATAATTCAGCTATTGGCGCGTATGAAAGCCGGGCCACGGCCCCCGCTCAAAGTTACAGAGCCCCGCAAGCCTACCAACCGCGCGGTTCTGCCCCAACTCAACGAGCTCTTTCAGGCATCCCAAGCTCAGAACGTAGCTCGCAAAAACGCACTTACGGCCCAGGGGAATACCCCACTCGGACTTTAAGCTCTAATACGGCGACGGCCGGACAGGCTTACGCCGCCAGAAAAACCACGCCCATGACAGTTTCTGACGCTGCGCGGTTGGCCGCACAGCAATCAAAGCGGGGCAAAGTGGTTGTGCCTCTAGGCCAAACTCCTGAAGCCACGGCTGAACAGCTCTCCGTCTTGGATCAAATTTCACGGGGTCTAGGCCCCAAAGCTAGCGGCCCTCAAATGGCAGGTGCCGCCCCCGCCGCGCAGCAAAACTACCCACCCGCTTATCAACAACAAGCTCCCCAAGGGTATGCGCCGCAGGCTCAGGCTTACCAACAACAAAGCTATGAAGGGCGCGCGCCAAATAGACGCCGCAGATAAAAACCTATAATAAACACACATAAAAAGCCGCTGATATTGCATCAGCGGCTTTTTTGTTTTTTGAAGTCTTCTTGGTTAGAAACTGGGTTAGTTTAAAGCTCCCATCAGGCGCATTGAGGCTGGCGTGAGAATAACAATAAACAGAACTGGCAAGAAGAATAAGATCATCGGCACCGTCAGCTTGGCCGGGAGTGAGGCGGCTTTCTTTTCAGCAGCCATAACGCGCATTTGACGGTTTTCATTCGCCATAGTTCGCAGCGTATCGCCCAGAGGCGTACCATAACGTTCAGCTTGTATAAGCGCCGTGGCCACAGAACGCATGCCCATATGGTTGTTCCGGCGCGCAAAATTCTCATAAGCCATACGGCGACTGCTTAGAAAAGATAGCTCTGCGGTTGTTAGTGAAAACTCTTCCGCGAGTTCGACGGAGTTTTCTGCCATTTCCTCTGCAACTTTCGCGAAGGCGAGTTCAACAGACATTCCTGATTCCACACAAATCAAAAGTAAGTCCAAAGCATCTGGGAAGACAGGCACAATTGAGCCTAAACGTTTTCCCGCCGCGTTTTTGACAAATATCGCCGGAAGGTAATATCCAAATAATGTAAGCCCGACCGTCATGGCAATGCGTTGTAACATCTGCCATTCGGAAACATTGAGACCTACAAACAAAATAAGGCCTATAAGCAATCCGGCAATGGGCAGAGCGAGCCTGAAAATATAAAATGTATAGACTGGCTTTTGACCCCGCATGCCAGCCTGTGCCAATTTATCTTTGAGATCAGAAGCTTCCAAAAGCTTATCAAGGCTGAACCTATCCACCATATTTTTAATATAGCTTTTGCTTTCTTTTCGAAGGCCCGCCTGTTTATTCAGCTGATCCATACGGTTAGCCCGCAACCCTTCGCGCGCATTTGCGACAGAATCCATGCGTTTCTTGAGCTTATCGCCCTCAAGCATAGGGCTAAAAATTGTATAGAGCGTCGCAGCAACAAGACCAGCCACGACGAGATAGGCCACATTTTGGAACATTGCTAGTGATTGTGCATCCATACCGGCCTCCTCTTAAAACTTAAAGTTAATCATTTTGCGCATCATTGTCGTACCCAGAACCATCATACCTGCGCCGATCATCAGGTTTCTGTGACCTGTCGGCGTCGTATAAAGTTCTACCATGTAATCTGGCGCAATAACGGTCACCAATCCACCAACACAGATGGGCAGCGCACCGATAATAATAGCTGACATTTTAGCTTCGGCTGATAAGGCTTTAATTTTTTCTCTTAATAGTTTACGTCCGCGTAAAACAGAGGCCAAGTTCGCCAAGCTTTCGCCCAAATTACCACCTGTTGTTTTCTGAATGTTGAGCACAGTAGAGAAAAAGTTGACTTCGGAAATCGGCATGCGCTCATACATCTGCTCAAGGCATATTTCTAGCGGCATGCCAACAGACTCGCCTTCTACAACACGTCGGAACTCTGTGCCTAACGGGTCTGGGCTTTCATGGGCAATAATCTTTAGGCAATCGCCTAGCGGCAAACCCGTACGCACGCCCCGAACAATGATATCCATGGCATCTGCAAAATGGGCTGTAAATTTTTTCTGGCGGCGATTTATAGCGCTATTGAGAATAAAACGCGGCATACCGAAACCCAAACCAACAGCTAACCCTAAGCAGAATAATGGGTTCAAACCCATGGCAAAGGGCACACCACCTGCTATGATGGCAATAATGGCTGACATGACCATGAAAGTCTGAGGTTTCATTGACCAATCCGCCTGAATTAGGCGCGCTGGTAACGCTTTAGCCTTTTTCTTCTTCGTTTTTTGCCGCTCCTCAATTTTTCCGAGCGTTTCTTCGATTTGTTTACGGCGGCTGCCCCCGTCCTCGGTTTTTATTCTCGCGAGAAACCCATTGGTAGCTGAATTGTTGCCCGATAGCTGACGAACGCGCACATCCCCTTTGGACGGCCCGCTTCCCAATAATAAGAAGCCAAGACAAAAAACGCCGCCTGCTGCTGCTAAAGCTATGAGAGTATTAGGTTCCATAAACTAGCTACCGGCCTCTTCCAAGGCTTGGGCCAGTTCTCTTTCAAGATTGAAGTAACGCGCACGATCCCAAAATACCGGACGTGCAATACCAGTGGATTTGTGCTCACCAATAATGTTTCCGTTAGCATCCTCACCGTCCATTTCGTATGTCAGCAAATCTTGCGTAACAATCACTTCGCCTTCCATACCGATAACTTCGGTAATATGCGTAATACGGCGAGATCCATCACGAAGACGTGCAGCCTGTACAATAATATCGACAGAGCCTGTAATCATTTCGCGAATTGTTTTAGCAGGCAATGAGAAACCGCCCATCGTAATCATCGATTCAACACGTGAGAGAGCTTCGCGCGGTGAGTTGGCGTGAAGCGTTCCCATTGAGCCATCATGGCCCGTATTCATCGCTTGCAATAAGTCAAACGCTTCTGGGCCACGCACCTCACCCACGATAATACGTTCAGGGCGCATCCGCAGACAGTTTTTCACCAAATCAGTCATGGTGACTTTACCCTTGCCCTCTAGATTCGGCGGACGTGTTTCAAGACGCACAACATGTGGTTGCTGGAGCTGCAATTCAGCAGAATCTTCGCAAGTGATGATACGTTCATCAGGGTGAATAAAACTAGTCAAACAATTCAGGAGTGTGGTTTTACCCGAACCCGTACCACCAGAAATAATAATGTTACATTGACAAGCGCCAATAATCTCTAGAACACGCGCGCCGGCAGGTGAGATAGATTTGAAGTTCACCAAATCCGCTAACCTCAGCGAGTCTTTTTTAAACTTACGAATAGTAAGCGCGGGGCCATCAATCGCCAGAGGCGGCGCAATAACGTTGACACGAGAGCCGTCCAAAAGGCGCGCGTCACAAATTGGGCTGGCTTCATCAACGCGGCGCCCCACTTGGGACACGATACGCTGACAAATATTCATTAACTGCGTATTGTCGCGGAAGCGAATATTCGTCTTCTGCATCTTACCGCCTGTCTCGATAAAGACATGCCGAGCTCCATTGACCATAATATCAGCAATGTCATCACGCGCTAACAGCGGCTCTAGGGGGCCATAGCCCAAAATATCATCGCAAATCTCGGTTATAAGCTGATTTTGTTCAGCGACGGAGAGGCGTACATTGCGAATAGCAATAATTTCATCGACAATCGTACGAATTTCATCTCGTGCCTTATCGGGCTGCATACCTGCTAGAGCGGTTACATCAATTGTTTCGAAAAGCGCATTAAAAATCGTTGCTTTTGTTTCGTAATATTCCTCTGAAGGCTCAGAGCGATTATTCGAGCTTCCTTCCGGCCGCGGCGCGGCTGTTGGTTCCATCGATTTTGCAATTTCTTTTTCAACTTCAGGCGGGGCTTTTAAAGCTGTGCCAGTCGTTTCTGCGCGCTTACCAAACATCAGCGTTTATCAACCCTTCTTCTTGAAGGAGAAGAGAGACTTACTTTCCTTCCTAGCGGAGCCATCACCCTTTGATTTGGATAATTTGCCCATAAGTGAGGAGCCTTTTTTAGCCGCAGGCGATGAAGCTGAGTCAAAACTCCCTGTTTTTAATCGACGCGCAATATACTCTATACCGCTGACGGCCTGAGCTGCAGCTTTAATTTCGGTCAACATTTTTCCGTCATTCGAAGCTTCAAAATAAATCTCAGGTTCGAAACCTAATACAAGCGCAGGGTCAAGCCCCACAGCTGAAGCAAAGTCTTTGACCGAAATCTCAGAGGTTTTAGTCATGCCTGTCTTATTCAAAATTAGAATAGGCTCAGCATCATTAGGTCGCTGCGAGCGTAAAAAATCGACGAGGTTTTTCGTGTTACGCAAATTAGCAAGGTCAGGCGTAGCTGTAATTACAACATCGTCACTGTTAATCAAAACATTCGTCGTCCAATCGCACCAGTAATGCGGCATATCCAAAATCGTCAAAGGACTGATAGATCGCACACCATTTACAACTGCTTCATAAGCTTCGGGCGTCATAATGGCTTTTTGATTAAGCGATCCTGCTGTTGGCAAAATGGATAGTTTCGGCGTGTGGCGAATCATGATCCGGTCCAGCAATGTCTCGTCCAAACGTTCTGGTTCAGCCAGAGCTTCTTCGAGGCCTTGACTTGCATCATAGGCAAAATCCAAACCCGTTGTGCCCCATGAGCAATCAAGGTCAACAAGAGCCGTTTCTTGTTGAATACGTTCGGCCAAACTCCACGCAATATTATGTGCGATTGTTGAAGATCCAACGCCGCCTTTGGCTCCGAAGAACGCGGCGACACGGCCAATAAAGGGTTTATCAGGATCAGAATAAAGTTCGCCAAGTGACCGAATAAGGCGGATTGGATGAAATGGCGGTACTATGTAATCGCTTACGCCCTTATCCATAAGCTGCCGATAAAGGCGAATATCGTTAGCCGCGCCAACAATAACAACTTTAGTTCCAGCATCGCAGACAGACGCGAGTTCCTCAAGTTGAGAAAAGAGTTCAGGTCCGCGCATGCCAGATTCGACAAGAATAAGGCTTGGTGTGTTTTCTTTGTGATAAAATTCAATGGCAGCCGACAGGCCCCCCATGTAAATTTTCATATTTGTACGCTTCATGCGCCAGTCGCGCGAGGACTCATTTATAACGCCAGCCGTTTCCTGACGGTCACAAAAAGCATGAATTGAAATTTGTGGAAGCGCTTTATCTCCACCCTCACGGCTCATGTCTTCAATAGGGTCATCAATAGGCGCCGCCATAGTCTGAACTGTTTGCGGCATAGGCGGCATTTGTTGGCCAGGCTGCATGACCGGCATACCCTGAGGTGGCACAGCTTGAGGTGGCACAGCTTGGGGTACCATCTGCTGTGCTGGAATTTGTTGTGGCGACATCGCCTGAGGAACCATGGGCTGAGGCGCGAGATGCTGCGGTGGCATGGGCTGCGGCGATGGCATCGGTATTTGCGGGCTCATTGGCATGGGCGCACGCATTGGCGCTGCTACTACTGGTACAGGGGCGCCAGGTGTTGGGCTCATCATCTGTTTTGGGGTCTGTTTCATGGCACTCATCCAGTAGGGTCCGTCATTATTAAATTAGCTTATTCTTGTGTAGAAATTTCTTGTCTGGCAGGCTGAGTAGACGCTGTGTTCTCGCCCGCAATATACTTGTCGTAAACGGCCTGACGTCGCTGAGAATCCGGAGCCGTCATGTCATAAGGCGCGAGGAGCTGACGAGGATCGTCAATCATTGCCGCCAAATTCGCCGAATTGAAACATCCGAAACTGTCATATGGCTGATTGGCATATGAAAGGGCTGTATTTCCTGACTGACGACAATCCTGTGGAAGTGTTTTAAGGGTCCGATAAGAAACAACAACGGGTGCAGGACTTCCGTAGGCAGATTGGTACTGCCCTGTTTGCACATCAGCGCGGCCAAGGCCTACAGCGCCCAAATTACGGCGAATCAAAGCTTGGGCCTGTTGAGCGCCCAAGCCAGATTGCGCTGAACTTGGAACATTTATATAAAGCGGACCATTTCCGCGATGCCCATAGGCTTGTAAAAATTGGCTGACAGCGGCTTGATCACGTGCAGAGAGCTCTAACCCATTGGGACGCGTGTAAAGTTCAAGACGCTCAATTGACTCAGCCACTTGTATTTTATTGTTGAACACACTTGGCGGTCCAGAGGGTGTCGGTGTTGTACATGCTGATAATGTTCCAGCCAAAAATGCTGCTGTGAGCATTTGCATGAGAGTTCTGTTATAATTTTTCATCAGGCTCTCCTTAATCCACGACATGGCCAAATGGCCCGCTCAATGTATCCGCACTAATTTTTGGATGACCGTTCGCCGCATAGATTTTATTCATTCTACCCAAAAGGAGGGAGTCCAAATCATTGGCTGGTACGAACCCATCTAATGGTGTTTGTAATTTATCAGGATGTGTTGGATCCACGAGATAGGGCGTGACCATAATAACCAGTTCTGTCTGAGTATTTAAATCGTCTCTGTTACGAAACAGAGCGCCTAAGCCCGGAATATCTTTTACTCCGGGGGTGCCATCTGATGCTTGGCGGCTTTCTTCACGAATAAGGCCGGCGATAACCAAACTTCCGCCAGCGGGAAGCTCAACAACTGTATTGGCGCGGCGAATGCGTAGGCCTAAAATATCTGATGATGCCCCGCCCGTTTCAAACGAGCCTTCCGTTGTTGGTTCAGAGACTTCTGTAGAAATATTGAGAGAAATACGACCTTCGCTTAAGACAACGGGTGTAAAACCAAGGGCAACGCCGAAAGGCTTAAATTCAAATTCACTCTGTAATTGTCCGTTATCATCGGTAAACACATTCGTTAAGAATGGAAACTCACCCCCTGATAAGAAATTAGCTGTTTCGCCCGAAATGGCTGTTAATGTTGGCTCAGCCAACGTTCGGATCAATCCTACACTTTCAAGAGCTTGCAAACTGGAACTAAGTGATTGCAAATCACCGCCGCCTGAGTTCACAAAATTAGCACCTCCTGAAAAGCCGGCTCCGGTAGCTAGACCCGCGTTACTGACTAAGGAAACTGTTGAATCTCCTAATTGCCCGATAGCACTAAGGTTTATACCCATTTGTTTTGTTACAGAACGCTGCATTTCAACAATACGGACTTTCAAAAGGACTTGGTCTTTGCCTTCGACAGACATGAGATTGACAAGTTCGCCCTCAGACCCGCCATTTGTATTTTCATCCAGCCACATCGTAGCCAGTTTTTCGACACGGTTTGACATAGATGCATTTTTTACAGACCCTGTAAGGAGTAAGTTATTATTTACAGCTTGGACTTGGACATTGGCATCAGAAATATGCTGAGATATCAGAGACTTAAGACCATTAATGTCCCGTTCCACACGAATATCAAGGCTTAATAACTCTTGACCGTCATGCCCGTAAAAATAAGCATTTGTTTGTCCGGGCTGTTTCCCAATCAAAACCGCACGGTGCGATGTGTGAATAACAGATTCAACAATGTCTGGGTTTGACACGATGACGTCCATCATCTCTTGCGGCAGTTCGATAACTGTCGATTTTGAGAACGGCAATACAATCGAACGGCTTTTGGCACTCTGGCCTGGTGATTGTATGTTCACAGAGCCGGCAGATGCAGACTGTATATGTGAATATGAACGTGTTCCTGCGTCAGCCGTATCTAATGTAGATGCAGCTAGCGCCAATGTTACGGCTGTTCCCAATGCCAGCGTCATGAGTGTCTTACTTGACATATTACTTCCCTCTGATCGCGACTTGTTGGGGTTGTCCACCCCGATAAACCGTTAAAATTGATTGCTTTTCTTCAGTTTCTTCTTTGTCGAATGTCGCTGTAGTTGGTGCGGTTGCGCGGCTGTTTCGGATACCCCGTAATGTCAGTGTAAGATCGCCTTTTGCGACAGCTTGCTGAAGAAGTTCAGCATCTTTTTGCGACATTTCAAAAGTGGCAGTAGAGCCAATTTTTGACGCTCCGCTTTCCGCCGATGTTGAGAAGGTTTGATCAATAGCCAAGACATGGACATTTTCAAAAACAGTGTCAGATATATATATGCGCTGATTAGCACCTTGGTTCCCGTCAGTACGGGTTCTTTGGACAGATTGCGTGAGAATTACATCAACACGATCACCTGGCTGAATAAAACCACCCGCCGCGGTATCAACTGAAATTCTTGTTGTAACAGCACGCATTCCAGGACGTAAAAGTGCGGCCAAAACACCGGATTCACCGGATTTGACGAGCTTGCCCTCATTAATAGGCTCACCCTCTACAATTGGAGAGCGAACAATTGCGTTTAAGAGTTCTGCATCGGCATTCGGCCGAAGGTCGTTAGATATAAAAGCGGGGCTTACGGCCTCAGCAGGCCATTGTTTCCACTCAAAAGCGGCTTCGTTCAGACGTGAACCCAGCGGTAGATTTTTTGCCGCTACAAGAACTTTCACATATTCCACTTTTTGAATGATAGGGGCCGGAGCTTTTGCCGTGACCACAGGTGCGGGCGCGCCAAGCTTTTTAGCCTGCGTGAACACGACTAATGCCGCAACGCCGAGGCCAGCAATCAATATAAGTCTTTTGGTATCCATTATTCCTCACAGAGCCTTATTTCAAACGACAGTAGATGATGATTTGATAAAGCATGGTTAATTTTTAGGAACTGCATGCAAAGAAATAGTTAACGTAAGCGATAAAACCCTCATAAACCCAGCGATCTGAGGAAAATATCGCTCTGCGGCAGTGTCAACAATGCGCCGCCGGCCAATGCCAAGCCATAAGGCATTTTCTTTTCATCTCTAAATAAGTGATGGGCCCATTGTGCCGTCAAGACACGTTCTGGTATATATTTCCGCCCGAATACAAGTAAAATAGCCAATATTCCGCCTAGGAATGTCGTGTATATGACATAGATGGCCGCGTCATCCCATTGCCACCATAAGGCAGTTGCTGCCATAAGCTTTGCATCACCTCCGCCTAACCATCCAAAGGCGAACATCGCGAATCCAACTGCAAAAAAGGTCAAACCCACAATTAAATGCTGAGAGAAAACGCCCCAACCAGCCCATATAAAAGGTGTTACGATAATAAATCCTGCAATGACGGCGAGGCTGATCCAGTTTGGAATGGTCATCGACGTTGCATCTTTCGCCGCCGCCGTCAGCATCGTGCCCGCAAAGACCATGACAATAAAAAAAGTTAGCAACATAGCTATAGCTCCAATAGTTTAGAGCTGTGATAACTCTCTATAGTTAATGTTGGGTTTCACTTCAGAATTTTAGGGAAAAAAAAGCCGCGTCCGAAGACGCGGCTTAATCTTATAATTCGTTTAGAACGAATTATGGTGTACCTTGGTTTACTGCTTGGCCAGAGATAGCTTTTGAAACTTTGGTGAACTTGTCGTCAAGGCCAGTACCGATGGCTTTTGCGCCAGCGATAAGAGCGACTGAGATAAGAGCTGCAATCAGACCATATTCAATGGCTGTTGCACCGGATTCGTCTTTAATAAAACGAGTAACTAAATTTTGCATAACTGACTCCCGCGTATGCTAGTCTTTGTTTGAGGATAATTCCTCGATAGCAGGATATTCCCTGTTACGAAGACTCATAGAGACAGCGCGTTACTATCGATTTAAACAATATGGTAAATTTTGTATTTAATTTGGTAGTGAAATTTTAGGCAAAAAAAAAGCCGCGTCCGAAGACGCGGCTTAATCTTATAATTCGTTTAGAACGAATTATGGTGTACCTTGGTTTACTGCTTGGCCAGAGATAGCTTTTGAAACTTTGGTGAACTTGTCGTCAAGGCCGGTACCGATGGCTTTTGCGCCAGCGATAAGAGCGACTGAGATAAGAGCTGCAATCAGACCATATTCAATGGCTGTTGCACCGGATTCGTCTTTAATAAAACGAGTAACTAAATTTTGCATAACTGACTCCCACGTATGCTAGTCTTAATTTGAGGAGAATTCCTCGATAGCAGGATATTCCCTGTTATGAAGGCTTATAGAGACAGCGCGTTACTATCGATTTAAACAACATGGTAAACTTGTGGTAAAAATTTCAAGCTAACATTCATCGTCCCGCGCTTAAAAAATTTATATATATATATAATGACAAAAAAGGCACGAATTGGGCTGGAATAGCCTATTTTGTAAACCCTTCGTTCACCACATTCCTCTAAACCAAAAGAAATATCGGAGTATGTCTCATGAGAGTTATGTCTTTAAAATCACTTTTGGCTTTGGCCGTTGTCACAGTAACGCCGTCAATTGCGCATGCTGGACCAGGTGGTCATTACAGCGTTGAACTAAACAAGACCGAAGTTGTTTATCTGCCAGCTAATGCAGGAGCCGTTGTTATAGGCAATCCTGAAATCGCGGATGTCTCTGTACACTCTGCCAACACAATCTTTGTTGTCGGACGCGGTTATGGCGAAACAAATCTGATTGTCCTGGATGCTGCAGGTCATAAAATTATGGATGCTGATATTCAGGTCGTGAACACCCTACCAGCGAGTGGCGTCAGAATTTATAATGGCAAGGAGCGCGAGACCTATAGCTGTGCGCCTTATTGTCAGCCCGCCCCTGTCCTGGGCGATAACAGAAGCTTCTTGGCGGCAAATCAAGGAACCAGCACAACTATAAGCAATAATGTTGCTTCTGGAATTCCTACTCAATCCTTTACATCAGGACCAACAGGAAGTTCGAACCAAGCCACTGGCTTGAGCGGAGGGCCATCAAGCTCTAACTTTAACATTGCCCCTCCGGGCCAGTAAAAGACAAATTTAACTAAATATTAACGCTTTTTCTTGTCTGAAAATTAATCCCCTTCCCCTTAATATCTCACAATTGTGGATATGGGATTGAGCTATGCTGCGTGTAAAAAAAGTTTCATTCAGACGAATGCGGCGCTATCTGAAAAATCGTGAAGGTACGGCAGCTATTGAGTTTGCTATATTAGCCATTCCATTTTTCATGCTGCTTTTTGCTATCCTCGAGCTGGCCATCGTATTTTTTATTAATTCCACGCTCAATCACGCTGTAAGTGAAGCTGGACGTCAAATCCGTACTGGCAATTTTCAAGCCTGTGGAGGAACACAAGAAAATTTCAAGACGCTTGTATGTGAAAATATGCAAGGCTTAGGTAACTGCGACAAACGGTTACGCATTGATGTTGTTACCAATACTACTTTTAATCAGATTACTCTTGTTGAACCACCGGAACCTCCAGAAGAAGACCCATCTGATCCGGATTCAACCGATGATATCCCTAATGGCGCATGGACGAATACTAGCGCGAGTGCACCCGTTGTTATTCGGGGCCTGTATTACCACAAATTAGTTCTTCCACCGCAGTTAACGCGATTGGAAAATCTACCTGGAAAAGGCATTCGTCTTTTAAATGCGACCACCGCCTTTAAAAATGAGCCTTTCCCTAATCCCGGCACATGTCCTGCAAGTACATAAGATGAGAGCCATTATGAAAAATAAATTTTTATCTCTAAAGTCTCGCTTGTTGTCATCTTCACCGGCTGCGTTCTTAAAAAATAAAGACGGCATCGCAGCTATTGAGTTTGCCTTCATCGCGCCCGTTATGCTGTTCATGTATTTCGGTATGGCTGAAGTTGCCACAGCCATTTCGGTTGATCGCCAAGTCTCTCATTCTGCTAATGTCGCTGGCGACTTAACCACGCAATCGGAAACTGTGTCCGCTGACGAAATGACGGAAATTATGACCGCGACGATGCTCGTCATGGGCATTCCAAAAAGCGCATATCCCAGAGTGAAAGTTGAGATTTCCAGCTATGCGCGCGACAGCAATGATGATATTGTGGAAAAAGGCCGTGCCACATTGAATGGGGACTTTCCAACAACTTTTAATGCCTCATCTCTAGATACACGTATTCTCAGCAGCACATCAGGTATTGTTGTAGCGCGGGTACTCTACGACTACGAGCCTCTTAAGCTGCGCTATATGCCAACAAATTTTGATTTGCAGGAAACCTTTATGCTTAAGCCGCGTAAATCTGCTAATGTTGACATTGAAGACGCCAACGGCGGAACCCCCTCAAACAAATACAAATGTGACTTTATCAGCGGTAAACCGAGCTGCTCAACAAATGGCACTGTCAGCTAAGGTTGATGTTTATTCCAGATAAGCCGCTTTTAAAGCGGCTTTTTCTTTATCTGTAATTCCGAGATGGTTATGAATGTAAGCTTGCATGTCCTCAATCGCATCTAATGAGCTTTGCAAATAAGCCTCTTCAACACCAAACATGGGGCGGATAGCTTCGGGGTCTATGGGGCGGCCATAACGCTGGGTGAACATCTGCGCGGCAGGTTTAAGAAACTGATCAATATCAACCGCTGTCATTGTCAGCATAAAGTCTTCATAGATTGTTTTTTCATCAACGCCTAAGGCGCCTTTAATAATAGCACAAAGCGTGCCCGTGCGATCTTTCCCCGCCGCGCAATGTACTAAAATAGGATCTCCCGTCGCCGCCATATGGCGGAGTGTATCGCCAAATATCTGTTTAAAGCCGGCATCATGTGGCCGCGTGCCGTATGAGCCTAACATGTAATTTCTAGCATCTTCGGGATTTTGCAAATCATGTTTCATGAAGGCTTCATGCGGGGCGACCTTACCGCTTTCACCATGTTCAGGATCTGGATAGGTTAATCTACGTGGACTTTGCTGTTCCGGCCATTGTGTTGGTTGGCGATCACGTTCGGGTGCATGGCGCAGATCAACGATCAGTCCAATTCCAAGCTCGGCCAAACGCGCCTTATCCGCATCGTTCGTATTGTGAAGATGTGCTGACCGAAATAGCTTGTTAGCTTTAATGTTTTTTCCATCTTGGGTTTGGTAGCCCCCAAAATCACGGAAGTTAAAAACACCATCGAATTTTTTTATACGGTTTTCCATAGCGGGCCTATAGCATGGTGCTTTTACGAGGACATAAAAAAAGGCACCCGTCGAGGTGCCTTTAAATCTCTTAGTTTTGCAGTGTTAATTTAGCTGAGAATCTGCCGGCTTACGAGACTGCAAGTCTTCGAATTTACCCCAGACACCTTCATCACCGTGCCATTTGCCTTCTGTCGCGCCTTTGGAATATTCAGTTGCGCGGGCTTCAAAGAAGTTCGCATGCTCAACACCATTTAAGATTTCCGTCAGCCATGGCAACGGGTGATGCTTAATGCCGTAAACAGGCGGCAGACCTAGCTGTCCCAAACGCCAATCAGCGATGTAGCGGATATATCGCTTAATATCTTCAGAGGTCATGCCTTCGACGGGGCCCATTTCAAAGGCCAAGTCGATGAACTTATCTTCGAGCTTCACAACCGTTTTACAGCAATCAACAATGTCGTCTTTTACGGATTGCGTCAGCGCGCCGGTTTCAGCCGCGAATGTGTGGAACATTTTGATCATGCCTTCACAGTGAAGGCTCTCATCCCGAATAGACCACGTCACAATCTGGCCCATGCCCTTCATTTTATTCAGGCGCGGGAAGTTCATTAGCATCGCAAAGGACGCAAAAAGCTGAAGCCCTTCAGTAAATCCGCCAAAGACCGCCATAGAGGTCAAGATGTCTTTCTCACTCCCAACGCCGAATTTGCCGAGATAATCATGCTTGGCCGCCATCTCTTCATATTCCATGAAAGCGCCAAATTCTGAATCAGGCATTCCGATGGTCTCAAGCAGCAGCGCATAAGCGGCGATATGAATTGTTTCCATATTTGAAAACGCCGCCAGCATCATCCGCACTTCAACGGGCTTAAAGAGCGGCATGTAGTTTTCCATATAATTTCCGCCCACCTCAACATCGGATTGGGTGAAGAAACGGAAAATTTGCGTCAGCAAGTTACGCTCATTATCATTGAGGTTTGTTGCCCAGTCTTTGCAGTCCTCTCCCAGAGGCACTTCTTCGGGCATCCAATGAACTTGCTGCTGCTTCTTCCAAAAATCAAAAGCCCAGGGATAGCGGAAAGGTTTATAACTATGGCTGGGAATCAAAAGTCCTGACTTTGATTGCTTAATAAAGTCCATATTTCCCATGATAGTGCCTCCCAGAGCCTGAATCGCTTCGTAAAATCGTAATGTAAGTGAAAATCAACCATATATAGGTTACTGATTTGCTAAGCCCACAATATGTAGTAGCTAAAATTCTGCAAGTGCTTTTTTTGCTTCATCCCCATTTTTTTGAGAAATGAAAGCTTTTCAAAGATTTACCCGCGGCGACGGCGTCTTCCTTTGCGGCCACCATAACGCAGACGACCCAAAATCTCGGCCGGGTTAGGCATATTCGCTGTGCGTTTCTTAAAATCCCACTTGGCTTTTTCAAAACTCATGACATTTGCGATACGCGCATCAAGGAATTTACGCGCCTTAAGCTTTTGCGGCTCATCATCAGATAACCAGACCGTCAGGGTTGAGGCGATGACTCCTGCCAATATGGTGCGTTTGGAATAGTAATTCACGTCCGTGCTGGTATCGCCAATGGCTCGCCAGATTGTGTCTGCCGCCGACCAGAGCTGCTTAGGCCCCTGCCCCAGCGCGTCCGGTAGGCTCATGCGGGACATGGCGCGCCGCGCCGCTTCTTCATGTGGTCCGATAGCGTAAAGTGATGATAAAACGCCCGCCGTGACTTTATCACGGATTTTCATAGAGGGCTGATCAAGCTCGGCCAAATCAGCCTTAATCTTGGCATTCATCTGTTCAGACCAAAAACGAATAACTTCAAGTGGGCCTTCGGGAAAATAAAGCTCTTCCGCCCCTTTGGGTAGGTCTGTATTTTTAACAGCAGCCCGCAAGGCCTTTTGCGTCCAGCCATCAAAGGCGGCTTGGGGCAACATGGCGGCTAAAATTTCCGCGCGGGCTTTCTGCGAAGCATCAGTCATAACGCCTTATAGCCTAAAAATTTTAGCCTGTCTTGCGGCGTAATATCGTGCGCTTGAACCAATCCGTCGCGCCCTTCACGCCTGCGCCGGACAGGACGCCATAGCGGAAAATACGGCCTGACAGCAAAATGACTCCAAAGGTTACAGCCGCTAATAAACCGACAGAGGTCAGTAATTGCCAAAGCGGGGGATCAGACGGCAATCGCATAATCATTGCAAAGGGCGAGGAGAGCGGGAACCAGCTGGCGAAAATCAGTAGCGGACTATCGGGCGAGGTCAGGCCTATGGGTACAATAAATACAGCGCCCATTAAGACGAACATAATCGGCGTCGAGAGAGTATTTGCATCTTGCATAGATTCTGCCAAAGCCCCTAGCGAGATAAAGAGGGACCCGTAAAAGATATATCCTAAAACCAGAAAAATCGTGAAGAATATAATCATCTTGGCCGAGAAGGCTGTTATCAAACCCTGCGCCAGGTCGGATGGCCCAAATATTATAGCGCCAATAACGCCGACAATTCCCATAATAATATATGGCAAAAGAGCTGTAAGTGTCAGAAGCGCCACGCCTAAGAGCTTGCCCAGAATAATCTCTGAAAAGCGTGTTGTCGCCAGCATCATCTCAAGCAGCTTATTCATCTTCTCTTCGAGCATAGATGTCAGCAACATATAAGCGCCGGAAAAGACCGTCATCCAAAGAAACATGGAAAGGACAAAAGCAACAATGTACGGAATGCGGTCTTTGGACGTTACTTCTTGTCCCTTGCCGTCAGCGGTTTCTTTCTTGGTTGGATCAAAAGCTTCAATTTTAATACGATTATCTCGAGCGGTATCATATCCCTCGCGGTCAAGTCCCCCTGTCGTCAAATAATTATCGATAGATACATCGCGAAAGTAATTTCTTGCTAGACTGCGCACAGGGTTATCCGTCACATTGGGCGACCAATAATTCGCCGTTAGCGTTCCATCATTATAAATATGTAAAACGCCGTTCAACTTCACATCTTTACCATTATATTGCGCCATTTTCTCCCCGCGCATATAGGCTTTAAGGGCGTTCAGATCATTGGCCGGAGGATCGATAAAGATCATCTTTGAATCCAGAGCTTTCATTCGTTTTGTTGTGCCAGGTACCTTTGTTTCGAGGTAAGCTTTTCCTGCCTCAATATCTTGGCTTTCGATGGTATTCGCTAAGGTTTCAGCATCGGCCTCACTAAGAAGCGTTTCTCCCATCCCGTTGAGTATATCGGCCATCAATTGTTTTTGTTTGTCTTGCTCAGATTGTAAAATCGCGGAAGCATGCTGACCTGTTTCGTCTAAAATAGTTTCATAGCGCGTAGGCGAAACACTGACCCCAGCCAGATTAACCGCGATAATAATTCCGCCAATGACGAACGGCAAACAGAACGAAATCCAAAAGCCCCAAGTCTTCACATAGCCGAGATAATCGCGGCGAGCGATGAGATAGGTGCGGCGTAAATTCATAGCGGGCATTTTCATGACATGGCCTCCGCCTGTTCAATCTCCATCGTCGCAAGCAGATCTTTTCCAACCATTGCAACAAAGGCTTCGTGAAGTGTGGCTTGCTTAGGCTCAAATCGCGTAAGATTTATTTTCTGCTTCACACAACGCTCAAGCACATCTTGGCTTTTGGCATCATCTTTTAATATCAGGTCTAGCGCCCCGTCATCTCGAGGCTCTAATGATTTTGCAAAAGGCGTAATGCTATCGGTAAAGCCATCCGTATCAGACCCGATGACCATACGGCGCGGGGCTTTAGCGAGCGCCTCTTCCGTGGGGCCATCAAAAACCTTACGCCCGCCCGCCATAAGAATAATTCGGTCACAAAGCCGCTCCGCATGTTCCATCACATGAGTTGAGAAAATCACCGTACTGTCGCGTTCCGCAATTTCGCGCACCATTGATTCTAAGACTTGTTGATTAACAGGATCAAGGCCCGAAAACGGCTCATCCAGAATATAAAATTCAGGGTCATGGGCGATGGCGGAGAGAAGCTGCACTTTTTGCGCCATGCCTTTGGACATGTCTTTATTCTTTTTGCGCTTGGCTTCGGACAGGCCGTATTTATCAAGCATTTCATCAGCGAGCTTGAACGCTTTTTTGCCTTTCATGCCGTTAAGCCGCGCCATGAGGGCAATGCTCTCGCGCGCCGTTTGCTTCTTATAAAGCCCGCGCTCTTCAGGCAAAAAACCGATGCGGCCAAAGGCACTTTCATGCCCGGGCTCGCCCCCGAATAACTTTACATCACCTTCATCCGGCTTAATCAGACCAAGCGCCATGCGAAGCGTTGTCGTCTTGCCTGCCCCGTTTGGTCCCAAAAAACCGATAATCTCGCCGGGATTGACAGTGAAGCTGACGTCATCAACAGCCATCTTCCCCCCAAAGCGTTTGGTGACATTATGAATTGAGAGCGGTGAGTTTTGCATAGTAAAACTATGACCTGCTTCTTATCGTTTTTCAATATGTAAAATGGTAGGATAGTTTATTTTGTTTTTACGCCTATAATAAGCACATGACTGACGCGGCAATCAGAAAGAGACTTGAGGCGATACACGGTGAGATTACCGCTCTCTCCGAGGCCGCGAAAGATAACCGCAAGCCTGTTGCGCTGGATCAGCAAAGCGTTGGCCGCCTCTCCCGCATGGATAGCCTGCAAGTTCAAGCCATGGATAAGGCGCAGGAAACAGCACGGCAAAAACGGCTCGTGCGCATCGATGCGGCGCTCATCCGCTTAGAGGCTGGCGATTATGGATATTGCGTCACCTGCGATGAAGAGATTGGCGCAAGGCGGTTAGAGCTAGATCCCGCTGTGCCGCTTTGTATTAGGTGCGCGAAGTAACTACTTCTGGGTCAAAGCGATTTAATAACTTCTTCAACGAGTTTCTTGGCATCCGATAAGAGCATCATGGTTTTATCCTCATAGAACAAATCATTATCGATGCCTGCATAACCTGGGCTGAGTGAGCGTTTCACGAAGAGAACCGTCGCCGCTTTGTCCACGTCCAAAATTGGCATACCAAAGATCGGGCTTTGCGGATCAGTTTTTGCGGCGGGGTTGGTCACGTCATTGGCGCCAATCACAAAAGCCACATCGGCATTCGCGAATTCGGAATTGATATCTTCGAGCTCAAAAACTTCGTCATAAGGCACATTGGCTTCGGCGAGGAGCACATTCATATGGCCCGGCATCCGGCCAGCCACGGGGTGGATGGCATAGACAACATCAACGCCTTCTTCTTTGAGCTTATCAGCCATTTCGCGCACGGCATGCTGGGCCTGCGCAACGGCAAGACCATAGCCCGGTACGATGATAACTTTGGACGCATTCTTCATGATAAAGGCTGCATCTTCGGCAGAGCCACGTTTTACGGGGCGCTGTTCTTTATCACCCGCGCCCGCCGCGCCGCTATCGCCGCCAAATCCTCCGAGAATGACGGAGATGAAGCTGCGGTTCATGGCCTTACACATGATGTAGGACAGGATGGCGCCAGAAGAGCCGACCAAGGCACCGGTAACTATGAGCGCTAAATTTCCAAGCGTGAAGCCTAGCGCCGCCGCTGCCCAACCTGAATAGGAATTGAGCATAGAGACCACGACAGGCATATCCGCGCCGCCGATTGGAATGATAAGCAGGAAGCCAATGACGAATGTCAGGGCGAGTAATATCCACATCAGCATAGGGTCGCTTCCGCCAGACTTCATCATCATGCCAATCACAGCGGCAATAGCGATAGCCAAAACGATGTTAATCAGGTGACGGCCCGGCAACATGATAGGCGCGCCCGACATATTTCCATTGAGTTTAGCAAAAGCAATGACTGAGCCTGAGAATGTAATCGCGCCAATCGCTGCGCCTAGGGCAAGTTCTAATAGGCTTGCAGGCTTGATACTTCCAATTTCACCAATTTCGAAACTACTGGGCGATGAAAATGCGGCTACAGCCACTAATACCGCCGCAAGACCGACCAGCGAGTGAAAGGCCGCAACGAGTTGCGGCATATCTGTCATCGGAATTTTACGCGCAATCCAAGCGCCGAGACCGCCGCCTATGGCGAGGCCGCCGCCTGCAAGGAGTAGACCCTTACCGCCAAGGCCCGCGACTAATATCGTTGTGACAATCGCAATCGCGATACCGACCATGCCGAGATAATTTCCGCGCCGCGAGGACTCAGGAGAGGAAAGACCTCGAAGGGCCAAAATAAAGAGAACCGCAGAGACTGTGTAAAGAACAGCCGCGAGATTTGCAGAAAGCTGAGGCATCTATTTAGCCTCCACTTTCGTAGGCTTTTCTTTTTTCTTATACATGGCGAGCATGCGCTGGGTGACGAGGAAGCCGCCGAATATATTGACTGCGCAGAGCGCTACGGCGAGAACGCCTGTCCATGTGGAGAGTGAGGAACCACCCTGCGTTCCAGCTGCCACAGCCACAAGCGCGCCAACAATAATCACGGATGAAATCGCATTGGTCACAGCCATAAGCGGTGTGTGAAGCGCGGGCGTCACTGACCAGACAACGTAATAGCCGACGAAAATCGCAAGCACGAAAATTGTGAACTGGAAAATGAAAGGAGAGACAGCTGCGCCGCCTGCCATGATAAGTGCTGCAATCATAATCTTAGCCCTTTAGTCTTTCATGCACAACGGCCCCGTCACGCGTCAGCGCGCAGCCTTGTATAATTTCATCATCCCAATCCGGGGCGTAAGACCCGTCTTCGGCGGTGACGAGCGGGAGGAAGTTTTTGATGTTCCGCGCAAACATATTGGACGCATCAGACGCCATACGGCTGGGCCAGTTAAGCAAGCCGACAATTTTCACGTCGTTTTTTGTTTCAACAATCTTACCCGCCACAGCGCCTTCGACGTTGCCGCCGCGTTCTGCCGCGAGGTCAACTAACACTGAACCAGGGCGCATGGTCTCGAGCATGGCTTTCGTCACAAGGACAGGCGCCGCCCGTCCCGGGATGAGTGCGGTCGTAATGACAATATCTTGCTTTGCGATATGCGAAGCGGTGAGTTCCGCTTGAAGTTTTTGATACTCCGCTGACATCTGCTTGGCATAACCGCCCGCAGTCTCGGCCTCTTTAAATTCGTCATTCTCAACCGCGATAAATTTTGCGCCCAGAGACGCCACTTGTTCTTTGGTCGCTGGCCGCACATCTGTCGCCGTTGTCACTGCGCCGAGACGCCTTGCCGTTGCAATCGCTTGAAGCCCTGCAACACCCACACCCATGATAAAACATTTCGCCGGCGCCACTGTGCCCGCCGCCGTCATCATCATTGGCATGGCGCGGCCATAAATCCCTGCGCCTTCGACAACCGAGCGGTAGCCCGCGAGGTTAGATTGAGACGACAGAATATCCATGCTCTGCGCGCGGGAAATGCGCGGAATATATTCCAGCGCAAAAGCCGTCACGCCCGCTTTTGCGCAGGCGTCCGCATATTTGGGATTATCGGTTGGGTTCATAAGCCCGGTAATACCTGCGCCTTTTTTCAGCCCCGCCACAAATTTTGCGTTGCGCCCTGTGATAGACATAACCAGATCAGCCGCTTTGGCCGCCGCGCCATTTGACGCCGCAATCGAGGCTCCTGCTGATTTATAATCTGCGTCTGAAAAATTGGCCGCTTGGCCTGCGCCTTTGACCACGGTGACATCATGCCCCGCCGCGACATAACCCCTAACAGTATCAGGCGTCGCGCTTACGCGGCCCTCTGCATTATCGCCGCCTTTGGCATCCGCGTCGTTTAAAACAGCTATTTTCAATGTTTCTCACCCTTATGACGTTGGAGCTAATTATCTTAGCTCCGCAGATAACAGGTGAATTATAGGCATAAGCTTCCGCTGTGGGAAGTTATTTAGAAAATATTTCTAGTCTTAGCCATGAATAGCCGCGATAAGCGCGCTGGCGATAGCAAGAGGCACGGCGGAGACAATCATACCCGCGTACCAACCGCCTTTAAGCTTAAGCGCAACACCCAGAATGACGCCAACAATAAGTGTCGCTATGAGGGCCGGAAGCCACCCCATATTTGCGCCAAAAACCAATGTCGGAAAAATCACGAGAAGCGCAATCGCCGCCCCGCCATAAACAGTCGTGCCCATAAAGCCGCCAAATGTTTTCTTATGTCCGTCAACGCCCATCGTCCCGCGCTCGTAATCAGAATGTTCTGCTGCCATTGTTCTCGTCCTTTTAAGCCTCAGCTAATTTTTTGATTCACTATCACGCCGCTTAAAGCCCATCAATAGCGTAAGGCGTTCCCGCAAAGGAAAAATCCGCGCACCTTTAAGTCGCTCACCATTTTTTAACCCTGTTCCTACACCGGGTTTTCACCTTTCTGTCCCATATTGTAACGATAAGAGCCGGGAACGTCTGGCTGGTATAAGGTGAATATAATGGCTAAAACGGTTCTTATTGTTGACGATGATCCAACACAACGTCGCTTGTTACAGGCGGTGATAGAGAAGAGCGGATTTTCAACACTTCAAGCGGATAATGGCGATACAGCGCTCGAGATGGCTTTGGGCGCAGACGGCGCAAATATCCATGTCATGATGCTTGACCTTGTTATGCCCGGACGTGACGGCATGCAAACATTAGAAGAGCTACAAGCCAAGCGCCCTGAACTGCCAGTGATTGTGCTTACGGGCCGCGGATCCATTGATACTGTTGTGAAAGCCATGCAAATGGGCGCGCGGGATTTTGTTGTGAAACCCGCCTCTCCTGAACGTATTATTGTCTCTATTCGCAATGCGCTAGAGATGAAGACGCTCGTTGGCGAAGTTAAGCGGCTTAAAAAGACGGCTGAAGGTGGACTTACGTTTGACGATCTTATCGGTAATGCTGGGTCTATGCGCCCTGTTGTGGCGATGGGTGAGCGCGGTGCAAAAGCTAATATTCCTATCCTCATCACAGGCGAATCTGGTGTGGGTAAAGAAGTTATCGCCCGCGCTATTCAAGGCGCGTCTGAGCGTTCTGACAAACCATTCGTCACAGTCAATTGCGGCGCTATCCCTGAAACGCTTGTTGAATCGATTTTGTTTGGCCATGAAAAGGGCTCTTTTACAGGCGCAAATGCAAAGCATCTAGGTAAATTCCAAGAAGCGAATACGGGTACATTATTCTTAGACGAAGTCGGCGAATTGCCGCTGGATATGCAAGTCAAACTCTTGCGGGTATTGCAAGAAGGCGAAGTTGACTCAGTTGGGTCAAAACGCACTGTGCCAGTCGATGTGCGCATTATCTCTGCGACAAACCGTGATTTGGCAGAAGCCGTCAAAGCCGGCACTTTCCGCGAAGACCTTTATTATCGCCTCAATGTCTTTCCAATTGCTGTGCCGCCTCTGCGCGAGCGCCGTGAAGACATCCCGGCCCTGCTTGAACATTTTATCAAACGCTTTAACGCCCAAGAACAAATGAAAGTCGAAGGCGCGCAATCAGATACTGTTGATCTACTTAAAAAGCACGACTGGAAGGGCAACGTCCGCCAATTGGAAAATGCTATTTTCCGCGCGATGATCCTCTCTGACGGCCATCACCTTAAGCCGCATGACTTTCCGCAAATTTCAGGCCTCGCGCCTGAAATGTCGGTTAAGTCCGAAGGCGTATTGTCATCACTGGTCAAAGCACCTGAGGCGACACAAGATCCGTCGGTTACGTTCATGGACCGCGAAGGACACTTGCGCACGCTCGAAGAGATTGAGCGCGACCTTATCCAATTCGCTATTGAAAACTACTCTGGACATATGTCCGAAGTGGCGCGCCGTCTTGGGATTGGCCGCTCAACACTTTACCGCAAAGTGCGTGAGCATGAGCTGGATGTGGACACGGCAAAGTCAGCGTAATCTCAAACCGGAATTAATCCGCCTAGGCGGCTTTAAGCCTCAGGATTCTTTCTGCCTCTTTTTTTTAAAGCAATTAAAACGGGTTCGGTCTGGCCTGATAAAATTGGCTTATACACTCACATGTCTAGTTAGTCACGAGAACGTGATGCAACACCCTTTCATGTTACGCATTGATTAGTCAGACATTACCGCGCCTTCTAAACGGTATTGAGTACGTAAAATGAAGATTGCTTGAAAGGAAACATGATGACTTTTTTTAAAACTGCCGCAATAGGAACAACACTCGCATTTGCCTTAAGCGCAACGGCTTTCGCTAACGACGTAAATAGCTTTTCTAGCATGGATACCAATGCAGATGGTCAAGTGTCATTCGATGAGTATTCCAATGCGACCAGTATAGCAGGACTCAAATCAACAACCTCTGCACAACAATTTATTCGTATTTCTGAGGGTCAGCATCACTTTAATGCTGATCAGCACGCTGAGGCCATGGCAACGAATTCTGCCCTTCGCCCAGTTTACAAAACACAATATCAAGGCGCCGATTCTTCTAGAAAGGCTAAGGCTGATAGCATTGTGAAAGGCGTTAAGGTCGACTATGAAGGATACACGCCTGTTGAACCCCCTCCCCAATCAGCGCCGTTTAGATACACGCAGGACATTGTAAGAGAGAAAGAATTTACCTCCGGTCATCTTCTTGGAGTGACATCTTCAAATCTGACAAACTCCGCAACCCAGACGACCTTAGACACCAGCAACAACCCGCAAATGCAAGTCTGGGGTAATGACATCAACAATTAACTGATCACATCATTTTAGCTTTTTAAGCCCGTCCCTGCGTTTACCAATACGCAGAGGCGGGCTTTTAATTTGCGCAAAGCATAAAAATGTAGTCAGTTTCAAACTGATTGCGCGGTGCATGACACATAAATTAACAGAATGTAACGCAACAGATTCCTTCCTCCATCTGTTTACTTCACAGTTCCTTTTTACGGCCCTCACCCCCCTCGGGCCATAAAATTCAAGAACTGTTGTTAAATTTGGAAAGGATTTATCATGACACATTTTAAAACAACTGTCGCCGTAGCAGCTCTTACGGCCTTGGTCAGCACAGCCGCTGTCGCAGGTGAAGCCAATAGCTTTACCAAAATGGACGCCAATGCAAATGGCAGCGTCGATTTCACAGAATTTTACAATGCCCATCAAGCCAAAGGCATGAACGATACGGACATTGCCATTAAATTCTCAAAATTAGCCGGTGCAGAAAACAGCTTTAACGCTGAGACTTATAATTCAATGGCAAAAATGATGCACAAAGACACATCCATGGCGAAAAAATCCGTCATGTCTGCGGACAAATACACCGAGTCCACATCCTTTATGACGGCGGATAGCGGATTTATGACAGCCCCGGCAGCCAGCTTCGCCTCTTTTGATGCTAATGCTGACGGCCAAGTCTCGTTTAAGGAATATGCCAAAATGGTCGGTAAGGACGGCGTGACATCAACAGCTGCGGCGCAGCAATTTATTCGCATCTCAGAAGGCCAGAAAAGCTTTGACGCGTCACAATTTGATTTGGCAATGGCGACAAATGCTGTTTCGCGTCCTGTTTATGCATCAGGACCAAATGAGTTTTTATCTTCAGAGAACTTTATAACACCAACTAATGTCGTCCAGCCAATGTCTGACACAACAGTTGTTGATAGTATCACCATTACGAGTTCAAGTGACATACCAAATGAAGTCTTTGTTGAGGAAACAGAGGTCGTTATTCAGACACCCGAAGTCGCTGTCGAAACAGACCTAACGACAAATACGGAGATCGGTAAAACTATGTCTAATATGACTAATAGCGGAACGGTTACCGATTTGGATACGTCCAACAATCCACAGATGAAAGTCTGGGGTGAGTCGGCGACTGATATTATCAATTAGTCTGCCTTAGACCTTTAAAAAGTCCGTTTCAGCGTTTTAGTAAGCGCAGGAACGGGCTTTTTTATGGCTCATTTTTCACAAGACGTAAAAAGGGCTTTTTGGGCGCAGGCTGATATTCGGGGATGAATGTCTCGGAATTTTTATCTTGAGATTTAGGCTCTTGAGTTTCAGGCGGCATATCATCTTCAATATTGCGCACGCGGGGGGTAAAGCTGGATTTCTTTTTGGACTTAAAGCTAGAGCCGTGTTTTTTATCTGTATTTTTACAGCGATCTGCTGTGCGGACATAATCTTTATCCGGGTCATTATTGTCTGTAGGCTTTTTCTTCAGCTCTTTGACCTTTTTATTCATCGCCGCGACGACGCGCTTTTGTGCAAAGCTTAGCGCATCACCAGGGCGGCCCTTTTCGCGGTCATGAAAGGCCGAGCCGAACTTATCGAGCCGCTCTACGACGCTCTCGCCAAATTCATTTTCAAAATCCGTAATCTCGCCCTTATCAGACAGCGTTCTATGCAACCGCTCTAATTTACGCCTCGCATTACGGGCTGCACGCTCACGCGTTTTACGCTCTTTCTCGCGCTGTTTCTCAATAGCAGTATCGCGCGCGCTTTGCTCGGCCTGCCATTGCTGTTTGTCATACTCACCAGACATAAAGTTTTATATCACAAATAGAACAAAAGTCGAACATAAATTTGAAGGGATGGTACAGAAGACTGCAAAAGCGAATATTAAATATAGCTAAAGCGGAACGCTAAACAAACAAATGCGTTGGCTAAACATACCTAATAAAATCATGCGCAAAGAACAGCCTTTAATATCGCCTAACAAAGAGCACCCAAACAATGTCAAATAGCAATGCAACTTCGCCTCAATCAGAAGAGTCAAAATCTAAAACAAAAAACTGGATAAAATATGCCATTTATGGACTTATCTTTGTTGCGGTCATTGTTGCTTATCAATTTCTGCCCGTTCAGGATTACGCAGAAGGTTTTAAGTCTTGGATTGAGGGTTTCGGACCAATCGGCTGGATCTTATTTGTTTTAATATATGCATTTGCCACGCTTTTCTTAGTGCCGGGGTCAATACTGACCTTGGCTGGCGGCCTGGCTTTCGGCATGTGGGGATTTCCTCTTGTGGTGATAGGCGCAACACTGGGAGCGGCTATGTCATTTCTCTCTGCCCGATATCTTGTGCGCGAGCGCGTCGAAAAATACGTTAAGAAGAACGATAAATTTCAAGCCATCTATGACGCGATTGAAGATGAAGGCTGGAAGGTCGTAGGCTTACTACGTCTATCTCCTGCTGTGCCGTTTTCCTTGCAAAATTGGATTCTCGGCACGACTCCAGTGAAGTTCTGGCCACATCTTATCGCAACATTTTTCTGCATCATGCCAGGCACATTGCTGTATGTTTGGATTGGCTCTCTTGGCGGGAGTGCCGCAGCAGGCGACGATACCTCAACAGCTAAATATGTCATGTTGGGCGTTGGCTTAATCGCGACTCTTGCCGTCACAATTCTCATTAGCCGCAAAGCTAAGGCTAAGCTCGAAGAAAAAGGGCTACGAGACGAGGATTAATGATGACCGCCACGACCCCTTATTCTCAACCACATCCGTATATGTGCCGAGCGGCGCTTCGTCTGTCGAACCAAAATTTACAGGGTGGGAGTACAAAGCTCCAAAAGCGGATATTAAATAAAGCTACGCTGTCGAGAGACTCGGCTTTTTTAAACGGAAACCTAAACAATGGGGTAATTCCTAGAAAATGGACGGCCCGCAGGGTCGGTGCCTTGATGGACACCAAAGGTATTTTTTAAAATTTTTACAAGGCATCAACCCTACGGCGGCGATTTTATCCGTGGAGGTCCTGTATTCGCGGAGTCATGGACTGTACGATAGCTGTCGCTACCTGACCACGCCGCTCGGGCATCTTATCTTCGTCTCCACAGAGGCCCGGCACAATCGAGGTCGTAACCCTCAATGCTCAGCCTCACCGTCCCTTTGACAACAAACCTACGCGATTGCCTGTCCATTCAGAGGGAACGGGGATAGATTAGCATGAGGTGAAATGGACGAGGATTGAGTTTTTTAAAGTAGCGGCAAAGTTAGAAACAATGGTGCTTTAAGCAAGGATTGATGTCTGTTTCGGTTCATAGAGAGGCATGGCCAGGGTGTCTTACAATCGCTCAAAGAAAGACAACGGTAATGTTTGTCAATACTGCAAGTGTTCGGCCAAAAACGGCCGCTCGTGCTTTGTATGTTCTTGGTATTATCTTGTTTTATTACGACTTGGGACGTCAGACATTATGGGCATGACTTGAGAATTTTTCTCCACCCAAGAGGCTAATTTTTCAATATTCGGCACAGAGATTTGTCGATATCCAATCTCTATCAGCTTTAATTTGGCAAGTTTTTGCAGGGTTGTCCCCAAGGAGACGCGGGATACCCCTAGTGTCATGGCGAGCTCGGTTTGCGAAAAAGTGAATATGGTTGAAGAGACCCCTGTCTTTGACATGGACAAGAGTAATTTGGCTGTACGAGCCAGTAAGGTTAAGCGCCTCAAGTCATCAATAAATTCAATAAATCCATGCAAACGAATATTAGCTATCCGCAAGAATGCCCGCGCCAGCTCGGGCTCATCGTCAAACAATGCGTTAAACTTTTTAGCCGAAATGAGATAAAGCTCCGTATCTCCAATAGAAAAGCAATCAAGAATTCGAGGTAAGCCCCCAAAAAGCATGGGGTCACCTAGACAAACTCCGGGATTGATTACGGCGAAATGGCCAAAATCTCCATCGGTCCCAATGACCCCGGATTGTATTTGCCCGGATTTTACGATTTTCAGTGAAGGACTCATGTCACCACGATTATGAATTAACTGGCCGTCGGAATAACGCACAAGAGTCGCGATGGCGATCAGCTTTGCTTTCAGCTCCTCAGACAATAAATCCATCAGAACAGGTGAATTTGCACCTAAAATATCCACTTTTTTACTCCAATTGCAAAGAATTTAGCATTCAGAATTAATAAGTAAATGTAAGAGGTGTCAAGCGGCGATAATATTGAGAAATTCTACAGATATAAGAGCTGCTAAAATCGGTTTCAGAAAATGGTTCTGGGTTCGGGGGAACTCAGTCAGGCACTCTCCCATGCGCCCCATGATGAGTGTCTGGGGCCCTGCTCTTCGGAGCAGGGCCCCATTACTGACACGGCTCAGCTTACCGTAATGGAATATCGAGCAAAATAAAATTAACCCCTTCATCCGGGTCGAACAGGATCAGGTTTTAGTCTGATGCCTACCGTCTTTTAGGCTTGGTCTTCGACGACTTCCATATACATATCCAGCAGCGCTTCTTCTTCGGCGCGTTCGGCGGCTTCTTTTTTGCGGGCTGAAATGACTTTGCGCATGATTTTTGTATCCAGGCCAAAAGTCTTCACCTCGGCATAGACTTCGCGGATGTCGGCGGCGAGTTCCGTCTTTTCGGCTTCGAGCCGTTCGATGCGGGCGACGAATTGCTTGAGTTTTTCACGTGTGGCTTGGCCGAGTTGATCGGCGCGGTCTGAGTCAGAGAGCATGGTCTGTCCTGTCTAAAATATTATTTGATATCAGAATAATTTCTACAGCCAAATTAACCAGAGACGCGAAGTCATTTGTTGTGGATGGAATATGTGTTATGCAGCGGCAATTGCGTTAGCCGAACAAAAGCGTCAAAAATGAGCAGCCCGAGTAATGAACAGCCTGAGTTCAACTTTTGAGACCTTAATTCGCACCTCACGCAAAATGGAGACCAAAATGCGCAAACTTTTTCTAACGGCCGCTGTTACAGCCCTCACGCCTCTCGCCTTAGCCCCTGCTGCTATGGCAGCTAAGCCTCCCTCGCCAAGCTGTCCGAGCGGGGATGATTATACACTCGCCATTCACGGCGGGGCTGGAGTCATCCTAAAAGAAAACATGACCGATAAACGCGAAGCCGAATATCGCAAATCTCTGAACGACGCCCTCACCCTTGGCGGGCAGATGCTCGAAGAAGGCTATAGTTCGCTGGACGCCGTGCAATATGTCGTCATGGCGATGGAAAATGATCCGAAGTTTAACGCCGGTAAAGGCGCGGTCTTTTCCGCAGCCGGAAAGAATGAGCTGGACGCAGCGATAATGGATGGCCGCGACCGTAATGCCGGCGCGGTCTCCAGTGTGACTACGGTTAAAAACCCCATCGTGCTTGCGCGGGCCGTTATGGATAAATCGCGCCACGTTATGCTGCAAGGTCAAGGCGCCGAGGATTTTGCTAAAGCGCAAAGAATTAAAACCGTGAAGCCCGGAT
This sequence comes from Hellea sp., assembly GCA_028224375.1. Lineage (GTDB taxonomy): Bacteria > Pseudomonadota > Alphaproteobacteria > Caulobacterales > Maricaulaceae > Hellea. The sequence continues at coordinate 94,541 of JAOIVW010000004.1, read as the reverse complement.
ATTTCTACACTAAGCGCCGCTATGACCAGATGAGAAAAAAGGTGAAAGCCAATAAAATCAAAAAGCAGAGCTACATCGACACGCCTGAAACTAAATATGGCACGGTCGGCGCGGTTGCCAAAGATGGTTGCGGCGACCTAGCGGCGGCCACGTCTACAGGCGGTTTGACAGCGAAAGAATTTGGCCGGGTCGGCGACGCGCCTATCATTGGCGCAGGTACTTATGCCGATAACCGCTACTGCGCCGTTTCCGCGACAGGCACAGGCGAGTTTTTCATCCGCGCAGGTGTTGCCCGCGATATCTGTTCCCGCCGCGAATATTTAGGCGAGACGATTTCTGAATCCGCCAATCACGTTATCCATACAACTCTGACCGAGATGAAAGGGGATGGCGGCGTTATCGCGATTGATGAAGAGGGCAATTACACATTCTCTTTCAACACGCCGGGCATGTATCGCGGCGCAAATAAAGGCGGCAAGACGCTCGTGGAGATTTTCGAAGCAAAATAGCCGCAGATCATTTTCGCCGCCAAACCGTATATATCTTTAAAATGAGGCCTATCTGTTTTAAGAGGGCTAGAGCTAAAGGATATAGACCATGATAATTCTCTGGATTTTAACAGGCGCTGCATTTGCTTTTGTGCTTTTGACGCTCGTTTTGGGCGCAAAAAATATGGGCGGCAAAACTGATGAGGCGCGTCAGGCGTCTAATATTTGGATGCGCCGCCGAGTTATGGGCCAAGCCGTTGCGGTCGGGCTTTTACTTTTGACCGTTTACTTTCAGACGAAAAGCCGCGGCGGTTAAGCGCCAATGGTAAAACTCAACAAAATCTATACCCGCACGGGCGATGACGGCTCAACGGGTTTAGTGGATGGCTCGCGCCTGTCCAAAGACAATGTGCGCGTGCGCGCTTATGGTGATGTTGACGAAACCAATAGCGTGATTGGTCTTGTCCGCGTCACCCTCGAAAATCGCCGCTTGGATGACATGCTCTCGCGCATACAAAATGATCTTTTTGATTTGGGTGCTGACCTCGCAACGCCTCTGCCCGCTAAAGGCGAAACGGATAGCGAATATGCGCTGCGTATGGTTGAGGCCCAATCAACACGGCTGGAGCAAGAACTTGATGAACTGAACGCCGACCTTGAACCTTTGACCAGTTTTGTTTTGCCAGGGGGTACTCCTCCCGCCGCCTATCTGCATCAAGCCCGTACGGTCTGCCGCCGCGCCGAACGTGTCTGTGTCGCCCTCGCCGCTGAGCAGCCGATAAATCCAGCCGCCTTGACGTATCTCAACCGCCTCTCAGACTTCCTCTTCGTCGCAGGCCGCTGGTGCAATGACCAAGGCGAGACGGATGTGAAGTGGGTCCCTGGCGCGAATAGGTAAGACTAGCTAGGGGAACTGACCTTAGAGCCCGCTTTTATCATCAATGCACTAACGCCACCAATAATCAGCGCAAGAACGGCTATCGCCACTCTGCCGCCCATCGGGTTAGGCAGGATGAGCATTAGGGCAATAAAAATAGCGATGGCGGCACCAAACCAGCCAATTGTTTTTAATTGTGCCAGATCATTACTTTCGCCGACTTCGGTTTCGAAATCGATAGGCGTTTTCATGTTTTCAATGAAGGCATCAACCATATTACGGTGCTCGGAGCCTTTTGCGGGAGCAAAGGGTATGGATACCAAAAACCCTAAAGACCCTGCGGCTAACACACCGAAAAACTTGACTTGAAACGTCCAAGTCACGCTTTCCGCAAAACCGAACGTTGAGAGCGGCACCTCTAGGAACGCCATTACCGATACAATGAAAGCACAACCAATGGATGAAAGCGCGGCCCATGACGGTGTCCTTTTAACAAACAACCCCCACATGAGCGGTATCTGGATAGGGCTCATTAATAGCGCGCCGACATCCAGCATAATTTCGAAAATGCCTTTGCCTTTTTGTTGTGCCAAATAAAGCGCCAAGAGAATGATAACGACGCCCATAGCCCAGGTATAAATGCGTCCGTAATGTAAAAGCTCGGTTTCTGATTTGGATTTCCACTTAAATTTATCTCGAAGCTTGGGATAAATATCCTTAATCAGTATCGCCACATTTGTGTTGAGACCCGTATCCATAGAACTCATTGTCGCCGTGAGAATGGCCACAACAATTAATCCAATTAATCCCATAGGCAGCACATTGATGCTGGCAATGGCATAGGCGGCCTCTGCGGGTTTGCTGATACCAAGCGCCATGACTTCTTCGGAAAATAAGAGACGCGCCGTTATGGGCGGCAGGAACCAGACCAGTCCGCCAACCAGGAACAAGACTGAGGCTAAGATAGCAGCTTTGCGGGCTTCGCGCCCATCTTTGACAGAGAAGTAACGCGGCCCCGCATACATGGAATTAAAAACTAAAAACCCTTTGGTGACCATGGCGCTGGCCCAGCCCCATGTATAGGCCCCGCCAAACAGAGTTGCTGAATTTATCATACTGAATTCTTCAGACAGGCCCTTCGCTTCGATTTGCGCGAACATGCTGTTTATTCCGCCGAGCTCGCTAATACAGAGCCACGCGATGATGAGAGTGAGCGGTATTAAGATGAGACCTTGTAAAAAATCTGTCGCCATGACGGCCCAGCGTCCCCCAGTGGCGGAGTAGAAAAGAACAACAACGCCGCAAACCAGAATGACTTGGTAGATATTATAGCCAAAGACGGCGGAGCAAAAAATGCCCAACCCATAGAGAGCCATGGCCGAATATAATATCCGAATAGGCACTTCATAGAGGGCGTAGAACATACGGGTTTTTTCTCCGAAGCGCTTGGAAATCGCTTCTGGGAATGTGGTCACCCGCATCTGGCGCAACCAAGGCCCCAAGAACAAAAAGTTCAGGAAAAAACCAAAGGCATTCCCTAAAAAGATAATCATGACAGAAAAGCCGGACTCGAAAGCGACACCCGCCGCGCCCGTAAATGTCCAAGCACTAAATGCGCTCATAAAGGCACTGGCACCGACGAGCCACCATGTGCCTTTTGTGCCGCTTTTGAAATAATCGTCCGTGTCGGAGGAAAACTTTTTGAAAACAATACCGACACAGGCAATCAAAACCAGATAGCCGATGATGACCAAATATTCGATATTCGATATTTCTATTTGTGACATCGTTTCAGGTCTCAGAGCGGTTCAGGTGACGCAGGGTTAATTCAAATGGCTAACATCTGTCCAATTAGCATTTCGGCGAATAAGGTCGATGAGCTGCTGATAATGGCTGCCCTCTTTGAAGCTTTGATAGGGCGTGAAAGGTTCGCCTTTAATATCTTTGACAAATTCGCGGATGAGATAGCGCCAGTTGCGTTCTGTATCGCCTTCGACATCAGGGATATTGGCCGCGATGTCGTCGGGCAGTTTTACCTCATTCCATGTCTTATCGGAGCCATATAAATATAACGGCCCGCTGCCATAATGGCCTTTGATATAAATCGCGCCTGTGCTGCCATAAAAGGCGATATAGTCTTCGTTAAACCGGGGGTGCAGACCTCCATGTTTAAATAAAACCGAGACAGGTTTTCTTGCGAAGGGGCTTTCGAGCTTAGCCGTCACATTATACGACCACTCGACATTTGACTCTCCCCATTCAAGAGAAGGGTCATCTAAATCGTCAGGAATATGATCGCGCCGCGTTTTAAAATTATGCACGCCTTTGACAATGGGAGCCTTGCCCATATCATCGCGAACTTCACCCATCACGGAGAGTATTTTTTCGCCAATCACTGAGGTAACGATGGAGAGTTTATGGGTAAAATTATTATTGAGCCGTCCGCCGCCATCTTCTCTACGGTGCGACCAGCCAAAGGGAATATCGCGTTCTAAATTAAAGTGAGAGACACATTCAACTTCCAAAGGTTCACCAATCGCGCCGTCCGCGACGAGTCTTTTGGCGTGGAGGACTTCAGGCATATATCTGAAGCTTGCGGCAAAAGCCGTTTTGACGTTTTTCGCTAAAGCTAATTGGTGCAACTCTTTGGCGGTATCGCCATCCGCCGTCAGCGGCTTATCGCTAAAAACATGACAGCCCATAGCGATGGCTTGCTTGATGGGCCCGTAATGCGCGCCGCCCGGCGTGGCGATTGAGACGATATCTGGTTGGCAATCTTTCAGTGCTTTCTGCCAATCCGTCCCAGCATATGGGATATTCATATCCTTGGATACGCTTTGAACAACACTTTCTGTGCGCCCAACAATGCCCACAACTTCGGCGCCTGCATATCGAAATGCTTCTGCATGGCCTTGTCCGGCAAAGCCTGTGCCGTGAACTAATACTTTTATTGTCTTGCCCATCTTTCCTCTCAGACTTAATTACTCATCATTGGAGATTAAAATGAAGATTACAAGCGCTGAAGTCTTTGTCGGCGGGCCGGGCAAAAACTACGTCACTTTGAAAATTATGACCGATGAGGGCATTTACGGCATTGGCGACGGCACGCTCAATACGCGCGAGACGCTCCCAGCTGAATTTTTGAAAACTTATATGATCCCTTGCCTGATTGGAATGGACCCGCGCAGAAGCGAAGACATCTGGCAATATTTCTACCGCGGTGCTTATTTCCGGCGCGGCCCCGTTGCCATGGCGGCCATTGGCGCGGTTGATATGGCTTTGTGGGATATAAAAGGGAAAATCGCAGGCCTGCCTCTCTATCAATTATTTGGCGGTAAGAGCCGAGACGGCGCCTTGGTATATGCCCATGCGACAGGCGAAAATCTGGAAAGCCTGCTCGACAGCGTCGCCTATTATGTTGAGCAAGGCTATAAAGCGGTGCGCTTGCAATGTGGTATTCCAGATATGCCTGAGGGCGGATATGCCAGCGGCAAAGGCAAGAATGCCGGGAGCGGGAAAGACTTTATAACCGAATATGGCACCCTCCCCGATCAAGAAATTTGGGATTCTGAAAAATATCTAAAATACATGCCGACGGTCTTCGAGGCCGTCAGGGATAAGTTCGGGCCTGACCTCAAACTTCTCCACGATGTGCATCACCGCCTGCGTCCGCGCGAAGCGGCAGCTTTCGGAAAAGAAATCGAGAAATACAATTTATTCTGGATGGAAGACCCAACACCCGCCGACGATCAGGCTGCGCTCAGACTTATCCGCCACCACACAACGGCACCTATTGCGATTGGCGAGGTTTTCAATTCCATATGGGATTGCAAAACGATGATAGAGGAAGAGCTTCTCGACTTTATTCGGGTCTCCGTGACTTATGCGGGCGGCATTACACATGTCAGGCGGATTGTAGAATTGGCAGGGCTGCACAATGTCAGAACGGGTTTCCACGGCGCGCCAAGTCATTCCCCGATTTCAATGGCGGCCCAAGCGCACTTAAATGCCTGGGCCCCTAATTTCGGTATTCAGGAATATCTGGTTCTCGGCACAGAAGAATGCGACGCCTTATTCCCGTCAGAGCATTATCTTGAGAATGGATTATTTTACGTCAGCGATGCCCCCGGCCTTGGCGTGGATTTTGATGAGAGTGAGGCGAAAAAATATAGCTTTGACCGCCGCTATCATCCTATCGTCCGCCTCGAAGACGGAACGATGTGGAATTACTAATCTTTGAGTTATTAGGAAAGCTGAGCCTACTTGCCAGTTTTTAAATGCATATTAATGCGGGCGGCCATTTCGGGAACGGTGCTTTTGCCGTGGAAAAACTCGACAAATTTTCCGTCCTTATCCATGAGATAAATAATATCTGAATGATCGACTGTATAGTCGGCGGCACTGTCAGGTGTCGGCACTTTCTGAGAATAAACCTTAAAAGCCGACTTGGCGACATCAACTTGCTCTTGTGTCCCCGTCAGGCCCTGAAGCCCCTCAGGAAATCCATTGGCCGTCACGTAAAGCTTAAGGCTCTCAGCTGTATCCCGTTCAGGGTCGACGCTGATAAAGAGGTAATTTAATTTATCGCCTGCAGGGTCGATACGGGCTTGAGCCGCGCCCATTTTCTGCAGCGCGGTCGGGCAAATATCGGGGCAATAGGAAAACCCGAAATAAATAAGCTGCGGCTTACCAAAGGCAGCAGTCTGCGTGACCGTGTCTCCATCTTGATTAGTCAGCGTGTAATCGCCGCCAATATCCGCCGTGCCTGATGTGACCGTTTTCCCGACCTTGGCTGTGGGCTGTCCGCAGGCCGCTAGGCTCAATGCGAAAAGCGCGCTTGCGGCAAAATTTATCATGGCTTTCATCTGCGAGGTCTCGTCTTTATAAGGGTATTATGAACGCCCCCGATTTGACCCTTAGCACCGCCGCCGTCAAGCCGCCAACTGACGCACCCGCGAGTGCTGAATTGTCAGGCCCTGCACCTGTGCGAAAGCGGGCAAATACATCAGGACAGTTGCGACGCGGCACGCTGGTACTCTTGCGTTGGTGCGCTGTGGTGGGTCAATCATTGGCGCTGTTGATTGTCTCGCAAGTTTTGGGATTTGATTTTCCCCTTGGCCCTTGTTTGGCGATGATTGGTCTGAGCATTTTCGTCAATGCCGTCGTGACCGCCTCATTTGAGCTGGATCGCCGCGTTGGTGACCGCGAAGCGGGATTGCAATTAGGCTTTGACCTTCTGCAACTCGCCGCCCTGCTCTGGTTAACAGGCGGCATGGCCAACCCCTTTGCGTTACTATTCCTCGCGCCCGTTGTGACCAGCGCCACGACCTTAAACAAAAAAGTTCTGCTAAGCCTCGGCCTACTCGCCACAGCTCTATCTTTTGGGCTTATCTATAATAGTCAGCCCTTGCCGTGGTCGCCGCCCGGTAGTTTCGAGCTGCCCGTAAGATTCAGGCTTGGCGTGTTCAGCGCCATTATTATCGGCTCTGCCTTTACCTCGCTCTATGCTTGGCGCGCGACCCGTGAAAGCCGCACCATGGCCAATGCGCTTGCGGCGACTGAGGCGGTTCTAGCGCATGAGCAAAAACTCTCTGCGCTTGGCGGTATGGCCGCCGCCGCCGCGCATGAGCTAGGCACGCCTTTGGCGACCATTCAAGTGATTGCCAAAGAAATGACTCGGGAGCTGGATAGCAAGACTCATTTAGGCGAGGACGCCGCGCTAATGCTGTCACAAGCGCAGAGATGCCGCGAAATTCTAGCGCAGCTCTCTCAGCGCGGGGATGAAGGTGACGTCATCCACGATATACTGTCCATTGAGGATGTCCTCGAAGAAGCGGCCGAGCCATATATCACATTTGAAAAGGATATTTCATTAGACGTATCCGGCGAAGGTGACCCGCCAGTTTTAAAACGCCAAGCTGAGCTACTTTACGGGCTGAAAAACTTCATCGAAAATGCCGTGGATTTTGCGGCGTCTGCTGTGGTGCTGACGGGGCGTTGGGACGAGACATCTCTCAGCATTATCATAGATGATGACGGCGAAGGATTTGATCCGTCTATATTGGGCCGCTTAGGACAGCCTTATGTCAGCAGGCGGCAACTTCCCAAACAAGTGGATGAGCTCGCCGGAGGCTTGGGCCTAGGTGTTTTTATCGCCACAACGCTTATTGAGCGCACGAGCGGCAAAGTCACATTTAGTAAATCCCCTCAAGGAGGTGCCCGCGTAAAGCTGGTCTGGTCCCGCAAAAATGCAGGGCTCTTAATCTAGATTCCAAGCTAAACCTTCCCCACATACGTATTAAGTGGTAAGGATAGATATTATGACAGACTATAACATACCTGAAGACAATACATTACTGGTGCTGGATGATGACGGCCCCTTTCGTAATCGATTAGGGCGCGCGCTCGAACATCGCGGCTTTTCCGTCACGCTGGTCGAAACCGTGACTGAAGCCAAAGCGGTTGCAACGGCCAATCCGCCCGCCTTCGCCGTGCTGGATATGCGGCTTGAAGATGGCAACGGTTTGGACGTCATTGATAAGCTGCACGAGACGCGTCCGGACTGTAAAATGGTCATGCTGACAGGCTATGGGAATCTGGCAACTGCCGTTTCTGCGGTTAAGCGCGGCGCGGTAGATTATCTCGCAAAACCAGCAGATGCCGACGATGTGTGCAAAGCGCTCTTGGCTGATAAAGGCCAAGCCCCTGAACCGCCTGAAAACCCTATGTCTGCAGATCGTGTGCGCTGGGAACATATTCAGCGCGTCTATGAGCTATGCGGTAAAAACGTCTCCGAGACAGCCCGCCGGCTGAATATGCACCGCAGAACGTTGCAGCGCATATTAGCCAAACGGGCCCCTCGATAAGAGCATCGGGATTACGTCCTTATGACATGCTCTCAGGGTTGGTAATGACGCCTACATCAATAGGCCGTCATCAATAGGCATCATGGCCATATCGTGAGCCACCATATCCGTAGCCATCATATCATAACTTCCCGTATCGTAGATGGCCATGTCCTGAGCCGCCATTCCATTATACGTCATGTCTTGCGCGGCGGTGCTGTCAACAAAGTTAAAGTCAGAGGCATCAAAGTCTGCCACGCTTGAGAAGTTTACATTAATTACACCTGCCGCAGAGGCAATCATGACGTGCGCACCGGCCTGTGTAATTGTCAAGTCAGAGAAGTCATTCACGCCGTCAGCATCCTGATAGGTGATGATGTCCACGCCGTCTTCAAAGTCTACAATGCGGTCAACACCGTGATCATTACCAAAGATGAATTGGTCAGCATCGCCTTGGCCTGCTAATGTGTCATTCCCGGCTCCGCCATGAATATCATCTTCGCCTGCTCCGCCAAATAGGCGGTCATTTCCGCCCTCACCAAACAATATATCATTGCCGGATAGCCCGCTAAGAATGTTATTGCCCGCATCACCGGTTAGGCTATCATCATATTTTGACCCAAATACGGTCTCAAGACTGACGTAACTATCACCCTCAGCTGACCCCCCAATTCCAATATCGTCAGCAAGGTTCACAATGACGCCTTCTGAAGACAAGGCATAGCTTACTCGATCAGTACCTGCACCGCCATTAATGACATCCGCGCCCGTACCTGAATAGATTGTATCATTCCCATTACCGGCAAGAATAATATTGTCACCCATGTCAGTGTAGATGACGTCATTACCGTCACCGCCTGTAATTTGATCGTCACCAGCCCCAGCAAAAATCAAATCTTTACCATCACCGCCGTCAATAATGTCATTCCCGGTCGCGCCAGATAACATGTCGTCACCAACACCGCCAACGAGGTTGTCATCGCCGCCGCCGCCGTAAAGAAAATCATTTCCGGAATCGCCATTGAGCGTATCATTACCTGATCCGCCAAACATACGGTCCACACCTTCTCCGCCATTAAGCGTGTCATCGCCATTTTGGCCGTAAAGTAAATCATTTCCCGCTAAGCCGTTAATGACATCATCGCCATCACCGCCGTAGAGGACATTCAGATTATCATCGCCGATTAAGACATCATCAAAGGAAGAGCCGCGAATGCGTTCAACAGAATTTAAAATGTCTCCCTCAGCTCCGCCGCTTGTTTCGCCTGTCGTGAGATTGACTTCAACGCCTGAGCTCGCTTCCGTATAAAACACAGTGTCGGACCCTGCGCCGCCGTTGAAAGTATCTGCGCCTTCACCGCCATAAAGCTGGTCATGGCCATTGCCGCCATTTAATGTGTCATTACCGTCTTGGCCTCTGAGCTGATCATTGCCGTCGCCGCCATTTAAAACATCATCCCCGAAGCCGCCGCGTAGGGCGTCAGCTCCATCGGTTCCGTCCACCGTATTATCAATAATAAAATCAATATCGCGGCTAACAGTATCTGTGCTGCTTGTGCCGTCCGAAACCGTCAGGCTTATGGTGCGCGTCGCCGTCGATTCTGTTTGGAACGCATTATCATAGGTCACGGAACGAATAGCCGCTTGATAATCTTCCGCAGAGGCCGTGCCGCTGAGTGTTAGAACACCGCTATCGGCGTCAAATGATCCGGTAATCCCGTTTTGATCTGTAAAGTTCAAACTGTCATTCACGGCATCAAATCCATTAGAAATTTGGATTGTCGCGCTCTCTATATCGCCATTATCCGTCAAGGTGAGGCTATCCGTAACGCTTTGCGCGCCGTTGAGCTCGTTAAATTCGAGCGTTGAGGCTTCGAAATCACCCAAACGCGGCGCGCTGTTTATGCCAAAATTTAAAAAGGCGTGCGTGTCAATATCATCGTCACTGACAACCCAGTTTAAAGGGTCAGAAATCGCGTCGAGAATTTGTTCAGGTGTTCCGTCAAGGATACCGTCATAATAACCATTCCTGACGCCAGAGGTGAAACCTAACGCCGCATTGATCCCGCCATTCAGACTAAAGTCCAAAATACTTGGCAGGTTAGATAGGCCCTGATCTCCTAAGATAGATAAAGGGTTCCAACCATCAAGTCCTAATAAATTTGTAAGGGGGTTCTCGCCAAAATTGACGCCATAGATAAGGTTATCGGCTGTCAAATCGCCTTGATAAGCGAAAAGCGAATCGCCATTGGCGGACAGATCAAAATCACCTGTTGTGGTTACCGTCCCGCTTGTCTCGCCTGTCGTGCTGTTTGTGGCATTAAAGCCCCCATCCGAGGTGATGGTAATAACGGTTCCGGCAGCTAAATCCTCTCCGGCAGTCCATTCTAATGTTCCCTCTAAAGATACGAAGAGGTCGAGAAACGCATCATAGCCTTTATCAGTAAATTTGATAACCGTTTCGGCATCAATCTCTTCTAACAATACAAATGAAAATGTGTCATTTCCGTCTGAACCATATTGTATAATGGCGATATCGCCTACGGTAAGTGTCGTAGTCATAGTCATCTCCTAATAGTCTGTTTCGTTATTTTTCCTTTTGTTTTCCCACACCGAGGGAATTAAATTACAACCTTAAAGATGCACTTAAAAAACAAACTAAATTTTTTATTTTCATATATTTGAAGGTTCAAAGATATGATGTGGCGCTAATCCATGCGGAATTAAGGCCTTTGACACTGACCCGTGAGCAGGTAATATCTAAGAAAAAGTAAGGGGAAATATATGCGTTATCTTATAAGCGTAAGCCTATTGGCTTTGGGACTTGTGGCCTGCGGGCAAGGGGATACAGCCACTGATACTGCGGCAGACAAAACGATAGACACAGCGGAGCCTGCTTTAGATGCGCCAAAACGCACGACCTCTTACCATCCCGACAAAAGCGTTTATTTCGGGGATCTACATGTCCATACCAAAAACAGTTTTGATGCCTATATTTTCAATGTACGTTCTACGCCTGATGATGTTTACCGTTTTGCCAGAGGCGAAACCCTGCGCCATCCCGCAGGATTTGACATTACGATCGGAGGCGACCCGTTAGACTTTGTCGCGGCCACGGATCACGGGGCTTATATGGGCATACTGCCTGCCATGAATAATCCTGACAGCCCCTTATCAAAACTGGACATGGCCCAAGAAATGTTCGGCACGGACCCTGACCTTATTGTGAAAGCTTTCAATAAAATTGGCGGTTCTGTGCGCAGCGGAGAGCCTTTCCCTGAAGCCTATGACCGGGACATAATTGACAGCACTTGGCAAAATGCTGTGGAAACAGCCGACAGGCATTATGTACCAGGAACCCTGACGACCTTTGCCGCCTATGAATTCACCTCGGTTGATGGGCGCGGACGCGAGGATGACGGTTTTGCTGGCGGGAACCTTCACCGTAATGTGGTTTTTGAAAGTGGCGCGCCCACACGATTATTCTCGACACTGGACTCGACTAATCCTGAAGATCTCTGGGACTGGATGGATAGTGAACGCGCATCTGGTAGAGATGTTTTAGCCATCCCCCATAACTCCAATGTCTCTGACGGTAAGATGTTTGCCATGACAAAATATAATGGCGGTGAGTTGGACGCCGCCTATACCAAGCAGCGCGTTATCAATGAGCCCATTGTTGAGATGACCCAAGTTAAGGGCACTTCTGAAACACATCCTGCATTATCCCCGAATGATGAATGGGCCGATTTCGAGATTTATGAAAAATTACTCGCCTCAAATGTGACCTCTAAAATCAATGGCAGCTATATTCGCGAAGCCTTGGCCGATGGGCTGATGCTTGAAGATAAGACTGGAACTAACCCTTACAAATTCGGGTTAATCGGTAGTTCTGACAGCCATGTGGCGGGCGGCGCATTTGATGAAAAAGATTATTGGTCCAAGGTCGGCATTATTGATGCCACGCCCGAAGCCCGTGGATCGGTTCCGCCAGGCGGCGCGAAAACATGGGAAGGCGTCAAGCGAGACGCAAATGCTGAGAACTGGTTCTCCAAATGGGGCGCGTCAGGCCTCGCCGCTGTGTGGGCCGAAGAGAATACGCGCGAAGCTATTTTCGGCGGTATGCGCAGTAAGGAAACCTACGCCACAACAGGGCCGCGCATTAAACTTCGTCTTTTTGGCGGATATAATTACAGCCCAGACATGCTGGGTGATGCTGATATGATTTCAAAAGCCTATGCGGGCGGCGTGCCAATGGGCGGCGATTTGAGCGCGTCTGAGACCGCTCCAAGCTTTTTGGTCTGGGCCATGCGGGATCCGCGTAATGCACCTTTGCAGCGTCTTCAAATGATTAAGGTCTGGCATGCAGACGGTAAAGCCCAAGAAAAGCTCTATGATATTGCCTGCTCTGACGGCCTAGCTGTTGACCCCGCAACCCAGCGCTGTCCTGATAATGGCGCCAGCGTGAATTTGGAGGATTGCTCAATCTCGACAGATAAAGGTGCGCCTGAGCTGAAAACGCTCTGGCAGGACCCAGATTTTAAATCAGACATGGACGCGGCTTATTATGTGCGCGTGCTAGAAAATCCAAGCTGCCGCTGGAATACATGGGATGCATTGAAAGCCGGTGTTGAACGCGCGCCTGACTTGCCCCCAACTTTACAAGAACGAGCCTATAGCTCTGCAATATGGTATAATGCTAACTAGAGACTATGACGAAACTTACGCGCGAACCTCTTGTTCACTTTATCATTTTAGGCGCCCTGCTTTTTGCAGGGCATATGCTGTGGCAGGCCCACGTCACAAAGGCGAATCACACGATTACTGTGACCGCCGAAGAGATGGAGCGCCAAGCTCTGATCTTTGCTGGAGAGAACCGCCGACAGCCTACAGATGAAGATCTAAAAGCCTTGCTCTTTTCTCATATTGAAGAAGAAGTTCTAATGCGAGAGGCGCAGAATTTAGGCCTCGGCGAGGACGATACAATCATACGCCGCCGCCTAGCCCAGAAAATGCGCTTTATCATCGAAGATGTTGACGCCCCTGCCTTGCCCGAAACGGGAGAGCTCAAATCTTGGTATGAGGCCAATATTGATAAGTTCATATCGCCGGAAACGCGTAGTTTTTCACATGTTTATTTCAGCCCCGAAGCCCAAGGCGACGACATCGACGCAGCTGCGCAGACCGCTTTAACCCAATTACAATCAACCCCTTCAAATTGGGAATCGCTGGGCGATCCTTTCATGTTGAGACGCGAGTTTAAGAATTTAAGCGCCGTTGACATCACCCGGCTCTTTGGTCCTGATTTCGCCAAGAGTATTTTCTCTGCGAAAGGCACGGACTGGCAAGGCCCCGTTGAGAGCGCATTTGGCGTGCATCTCATTAGGCTTGATAATATCACCCCAAAGACCACGCCCGCTTTCGAAGATATTCGTAGCGAGGTACAAGCCGCTTGGCTTGAGCAAGCCCAGCGCGCCGCTAATCAAGACGCCCTCAAAGACCTCATCCAAAAATATAAAGTCGATGTGCTGGATGAGACCGAAAATACGATAGCTAAATAATGCGGCTTATTCTCGGCATATGTTTTTGGCTCCTCTTATGCCTGTCCGCCTCAGCGCATGAAGTGCGCCCAGCCTATCTCAAGCTGACCGAAGCACATGCGTCCGAGTTTGCTGTGACGTGGAAGCAACCCGTCCTTGATGGCCAGCGCCTAAAAATAAAACCTACATTCCCAGATGGGTGCAGCCAAACGCCGCCGGTGGTTAGCCGCAAAGGCGTCACCATTATCGAACGCTCCGTTCTAAGCTGTCCTCTGACATCTGGCGAGATTACGCTCAGCGGATTAGAGCGCACTTTGACGGATGTCTTTACAGAGATAAACTATCTCTCTGGCGAGACCCGCATGGCTGTGATTAAACCGACCAACCCGACGATGGTTCTGGGCGGGGCGTCTGAATCTGCGGCCAAACATTATCTTTGGATTGGTGTTGAGCATATTATTTATGGCTGGGATCACCTTCTCTTTGTCATCGGCTTGACCTTATTAGTCGCAAGGCGTCAAATTCTGGGAGTCGCGACGGCCTTCACGCTCGCCCATAGTATCACGCTGGTTTTGGCTGCCTTTGGCCTTCTGACTATTCCGATACGTCCCGTCGAAATCTTGATTGCGGCAAGTATTGTGTTGCTCGGAGTTGAAATTCTGAGGAAACGAGAGGGCCATAAAAGCCTCGCGAGTGAGCGGCCTTATCTGATTAGTTTTGCTATAGGGTTAATACATGGCTGCGGTTTTGCCAGCGCATTGTCGGAAATAGGCTTGCCCGATGGCACGGAGCTACTCGCCTTATTGCTATTTAATATTGGGGTCGAATTAGGACAATTCGCGATTATTGGCCTGACAATTATAGCGCTGATGGCGGTCGCCAAAATAGGGACAAAGGCGCTCCGAAGGACGGAAGTTTTTCTCACTTACGGGCTGAGTTCCATCGCCATGTTTTGGTTTATACAGCGCATGTCGGACTATATTATTTAGCGGGCGCGAAAGTGTTAACGCGCCTTGGCAAAACATTCATTCCACATTCACCTTCGTAAATTAGGTTGCGCGGCTTGTTACGCTTAGGGCACCCCCGCCTAGAGCGAGCAAGGACCAGATAGAGCTTTCCTTTTGGGATGCCCTATCTGGTTTTTTAGTTTTGGCCCGGCTTTTCAACTATTTCCTTTGCTTTTTGGGGTGCGGCCTCCTCCAAAGAATCTACATTAACCGTTACTAATTCTTCTGCTCTGAGAAGCCCGTCAGCATTATAATCCTTTGTATTAAAATGGTCATCATAAGACCCAGCCAATTTTATGGATGAGTAATCGGCATCACCAATGTCAGATTTCATGGCAACAAAGGATATAAATTCATTTCGATTAAGCGCCCCATCGGCATCGGCATCAGCGGCTTTGAAGATATCAATCTGGGCAATCTCTGGGCTTGATGTGATCTCGCTTGTTTTGTCCTGCGCAAAAGCTGCGGGTGATAAAACTAATAAAGCGGCCGTTGCGGCTATAGTCAGGCGTGTTGATTTAGGCATGAGGTCTCTCCTATTTTCATGCGACCATCCCAGCTACGTCACAAGGTGACGCGAAGCTGTCTTAGCTGCAAGTGACAGGAAATTTAGGGAATGGACGGATATAACCTGCCCTCTTTGCGCCATAATAGAGCCTAAGCTCCGCATAGGTCTAGATTTTTTAGCGCCGCATTTTAGCCGCCTTTTCGTAAGCTCATGGTAAGGCTACATTAAATCTGCCAAGCCGAACCCGCTCAGATTTTATCTCGTTCTAATTCGGACGGTCAATTTTCATCACCGTCTCACGCCCCGCCAATGTCATTTGGTCCTTAATATAGACAACGGGGTCTAACGAGGCCTGAGCGTCCGCGCGTAGAGAAATCACAGCATTTGGCTTTTCGGCTAAAAGGCGCTCTACACGTGACGCAACTGACGACAATTCGGCCACCTCATTATCCACGCTGATAGCGTTTTGCGCATCGACATATATAGAGATTGCTGGAATCGGTGGAGTCGGGCTAATTATATCAGGCGGCGGCGGTGTAAAATCCAATCCCTGCTCATCCAAAAATGTGGCCGTCACGATAAAGAATATCAGCATAATAAAAACGATGTCGAGCATCGGCGTCATATCAACTTCAGCCTCATCAGCGCGGCGGCTTTTACGTGTGCGTGTAAATGACATAATTTTCCTCCAGTATGCTTTAATAATGTTATAACATATCTACTAATAATTGCAAGGCTTGACACAATCAGAGGCATATAAAGGATTGATTTGCAAATTTATCGTTTTTAGCGTATAGGATAAAGCAAAAGAGAAGGGTGTATATAATGATGTCAAGAAAACCTATAATTGGAACTCTCTGTCTCTCAATTTCGCTAGTCTTACTCAGCGAATTCTCGGTGGCTCAAATAGCTATATCATCGCCATCCTACGTAAATAGCATTTCATCCTTTGATAAATTTATTCCCCGCCCCGAAAGTAAAACAAGTTTAGATTATGATATATGGGACAGTCTTTTAGAAGAAATGGTCCTCTCCACAGGCGCTTCTTCACGCAGAAGAATGTCGAGCCCGCCTAAAATACTGGGAACGAGACTCGCTCATGGTCACACATCTGCCTACCGCTTGGAAGGAAATCGTATTCCTTTCTCTATAATGAAGCCTGAATTTAAAACCTGGATCACGGAGTACAGACAAGACCTTGAACGCATAGGGAGCGAAATCGATATATCAAAACTGTCCAGAAATGAACAACTCGCCTTCTGGTTCAATCTACATAATGTCGTTATTATTGAACAATTGGCCTTAGAATATCCGGTCAGACGTCCCGAAGACTTAAAAATTGGTGACCCCAAAGAACCTTTACATGATGCAAAAATAATCAATATCAAAGATACAAAATTAAGCCTGCGCGATATTCGCGAAGAGATAGTTTACGCCAATTGGCGTAATCCAAAAGTTATCTACGGCTTTTTTCTTGGCGATATAGGATCGCCATCTATTCAAAATTCAGCATTTACTGGAAACAATGTGAGTATTATTTTAGACAGAACCGCGGAGGAATTTGTCAACTCACTCCGGGGATTTTATGTCCGTAATAATAAACAATATATCTCTCGGATTTATAGCGATGTCGCAAAATATTATTTTCCAAATTTTGACACTGATGTTGCTAAGCATTTAAGAATGTTCATGCGTGATGATGTTAGTAGCCAGATTTTGCAGACGGCCTCATTCCAGACCGACCGTTATGAACCAACAATTGCAGATCTAACAGCCGGGCGAGGAAACTATATATCTCCATCATCTATACAAAGTACAGAAGAATTTGGCATTACGACCGAAGGGCCTAGCTCATTAAGTCAGTATGTAAGAGAACTCGTTGATAAAAGAGAACGCCTCAGAGAACGTGGTTTATTAGGAATTGTTACTATTGAGGACATACCGACCATTGATCCTGACAGTCCTGAAGGTAAGGATATTGACTTAGAGCCCTAACGCGTGCGCCTGTAAAAATCAGGCGGTTTTCTTTCGAGCCATTTAATGAAGGACGCCATATCAGGGTTGTCCTTCAACGCCTCTATTGTACCGTGTTTGACGAGTTCAGTGCGGGTGAAAACTTTATGGATTTTGCGGTGACAGATGGGGTGGACTTGCACGGTTTCAGTACCGCCCTTGGATTTCGGGATAATATGATGCTTCTCCCGCTTTTCCCCTAGCGGACGATCGCATAGCGGACAGATATTATCCTGCATCTATCGAGTGCGCTAAAACGCGGCTGACATAGGTCAGGTTTTCGCCGCTTTCCACTGTCCATTGATTGAAGGCCTCTTGCACCGCTTGCTTGGCGCGCTTGCCTGTTGCAGGTTTATCAATCACGCCCGCATGTATAAGCGCAGCGGTTACGTCATTTGAGAGAATAAAGCTCGGCACGCCTGAAAACCGCAAAGCATAGCTCGCCGTATTCGCGCCCAAGTGAGAGCCGTGCTTTTGCAGATAAGCCAAGAGACCCACATAATCCTCACTTGCCCAGCCGCGAATAAATTTATCCGCACTGCCAGCCTCATTCGCCATCTCGAGTATCATCCGCGCATTGGGCACAACCGTTTTAATCTTCACGGGATTACGCACAATAGCTTTATCCGCCGTCAGCCGTTCCATATCATCCATATCGATCTCAGCGCATTTGCGCGGATTAAAATTCCAAAACGCGGTTTCAAAGCCGTCCCATTTATTCTCAACGACTTTCCAATTAAACCCAGCTTGGAAAATACGTTTGCTAAATTCAGACAGCCAGCGATCATCGGATTTTGGGTCGGGATCGATATCAACACTTGACCCAACATAACGGCTGGCAACTTTCTCGCGTAAAGCCTCTTCTCCGCCATGACGGTTCGCCGCGCGGTGGAATATGGTGTCAAACTTTTCCATCACTTACTCCGTCAAATAATCCACTAACGCTAAGGCCTCATCGCTTGTCCAGTCAACCTCGCCGGGGATGCGGGCTATTTCGCGGCCTTGTTTGTTGTAGAACACACTGGTCGGCAAGCCGGGTAGGTTCAGTTTTCCGCTGACGCCATAGCTACTATCATGCCAGAGCGGTAAATTCGTGATGCCATTTTTAACAAACCACGCTTGAGCTTCCTCAGGGGTGCGGTCCAGGCTTATCGTCACAACCTCGAAACGCTCATTTCCTTTCTTGGCTTGAAGCTCATCCAACATGGGCATTTCCGCAATACAAGGTGCGCACCACGTGGCCCAAACATTCACTAAAATCACTTTCCCCTTATAATTAGGTAGCCGCATCTCTGTGCCGTCGGGGTCTTTGAAGACCATAGCCGGTTGTACTGGCGGACTTTCTAAAGCCGTCAATTTTTTAAGGCTGTCTTTAGCAAATAGCTCTAAGCCCGTTTTGGGTTGGCTACAGGATTGCACAACCACCAGAAACACGGCTACAAGCCCGACAACGAGCATCAGGCGGATGGCATTTGCCACGCTAAAGAAAGACGGAACAGACATGGCTAAAAGACCTAGCAAGAAACCTTCCAAAGGCCAACAGATGTGGGGCGGACGTTTCAACGCATCCCCGGGCGAGCTAATGCAGGCGATTAACGTCTCGATTGATTTTGATAAACGTTTAGCGGCGCAGGATATTCGCGGCTCAAAAGCTCATTCCGCTATGCTCGCCGAACAAGGCATCATCACAAAGAAAGACATGAAAGCCATTCACAAAGGCCTGAACGCGATTGAGAAAGAAATTGCCAATGGCACCTTCCCTTTCTCGCACGACCTTGAGGATATTCACCTCAATATTGAAAGCCGCCTCAAAGACCTTATCGGCGAAGCGGCAGGACGGCTGCATACGGGGCGTTCGCGGAATGACCAAGTGGCGACAGATTTCCGGCTTTGGGTGCGGGATAATCTCGACAAATTTGACGCCCAGCTTGAGAAGCTCATGAAAGCCCTTTTGGAAAAGGCGGCAGAAAATACGGATACTATCATGCCGGGCTTCACCCATTTGCAATCCGCGCAGCCCGTGACCTTCGGCCATCATATGCTCGCGTATCTTGAAATGTTTGCCCGGGACCGTGCGCGTTTCAAAGACTGCCGCGAGCGCATGAATGAAAGCCCGCTTGGTGCAGCCGCCCTCGCCGGAACGCCTTATCCGATTGACCGCAAAGCCACGGCCAAAGAGCTTGGTTTTGCGCGGCCTATGGCCAATTCATTGGACGCCGTGTCCGCCCGAGACTTTGCCCTCGAAGCCCTCTCTGCGGCGAGCATTTGCGCCACGCATCTTTCGCGCCTCTCGGAGGAAATCGTCATTTGGACAAGCGCCCAATTCCAATTCATTAAGCTCACCGACGCCTTCACAACGGGTAGCTCTATCATGCCGCAAAAACGAAATCCTGATGCGGCGGAACTTATACGTGCCAAAGTCGGGCGAATTATGGGCGCACTGACTAGCCTGACGATTGTAATGAAGGGCCTGCCCCTCGCCTATTCCAAAGATATGCAGGAAGATAAAGAGCCCGTCTTTGACGCCTTTGACGCGCTCGATTTAGGCCTCGCCGCGATGGCCGGCATGGTCACAGATATGCAGCCCAATAAAGAGCGTCTCGCCGAAGCGGCAGGCGCGGCCTATTCCACCGCTACAGATTTGGCGGATTGGTTAGTACGCAAATTAAATATACCCTTCCGCAACGCCCATCACGTCACAGGCACCATCGTAGCCATGGCCGAGAAGCAAGGCGTGACCTTGGATGCCTTGGCCTTGACGGATATGCAAAAAGTTGAGCCGAAAATTACGAAAGATGTTTATTCGGTGTTGAGCCCGCTCGCGAGCGCCAAAAGTCGCGTGAGTTATGGCGGGACGGCTCCGAGGGAAGTGCGGAAACAAGTCAAGCGGTGGCAAAAGGCTTTGGGCTAATTAAATAGTCTGCCCGCACTTACGGGTGCACGGCCATGCGATGTCCGCTGAGGCCCAGACGTGCGCCGTGTCTGCAAGGCGTGAATTAACTCCATCTGATCATATTCGAGTCCATTTAAATGGAAACAGACCACGTTGGCATTACCCGTTCTGTAGAACCCTGCATTCAGATAATATAGCAATTTGAAACGTGCATCTTGCTTACCTGATGTCGTTAATTCTATCATCAACACATCTAAGTTTTGCCCAAGAAAATCCATGGACTGCGTCCCAGTTGCAACAATATCACGCCAAGGGATAACATCCTTTACATGCCGGCTGTCATAAAAACCTCGGCTATCAACAATAAGAACAGGTTTTCCACTAAAGAATTGCTTCAAACTAAAAATGACAAAGGGAGTTAAAGTTACCAAACAGAATATCGCAGCTTGGTGAGTATCTTTGAAAAGGAGACTCCATTTCAAAGACACAGGGCTTGGCGGTTTATTAAAAAGAAGATGAGCGGAATAAGCTAAGCATGCCGAAAAGAATAAAATTGCTAAACCATGATTCTTCTTTGAAGATTTTACTTCATATGTCCCAAACATAATACACCCTTATTTTTTAAGGTCGATGTATCACAACTAAAATAATAAAAAATTAAATCATAAAACTATGCTTAATCAATTGAGTCTCAAATAAATAGTTTAAGGGCTTTATATAGGAGTTTTAGGTCTCGCTATTCTTCAGGCTTTCCAACCGCGTTTCGAGCTCCGTCATAATAAAGGCTCGCTGCGCATCGCTATAGCGCGTCCACATGGCAATCTCTTCGCGCGAGCGGCCACAGCCTTTGCAGAGGCCTTGCTCTAAATCGAGCTCGCAGATGAGCTTGCAGGGACTTTGGATTTGCGGGGCCATGTTGAGGGTCATGCTAAAAAATACAATTTTGTCCTTCTCCTAGGGGGAGAAGGTGCCTTGGCGTTTCGCAGAAACGCAGAGGCGGATGAGGGGAAATACTTTAAGTGTGGGATCGCATTCACTTCACTCATCTGCGGCCCCTCACCCCCGCTTCGCGGACCCTCTCCCTCTCGCGTTTCCACGAAACGCAGGAGAGAGGGAATAAATATGAATTATTCACCATTCCACCCGCGATCTGTCATGAGATATGTTGCAAAACTGGCGAGCCAATGGCTGCCGGAATAATGTTCATCACTGACAGCCGCGACGCCTGTATCGGCGTGGATTTTAGCGGCGGCGACAAGCGCCCCTTTGCGGGCATCCCCTTCGGGCAGGGCGCGGGCAATATTATAAAGATTCCACGCGCGGGAACTGTTCACGCCGTCCAGATGGACAAGCTTGCCGTCACTCGCGTCTTTAACAATCCCAGGGGCGAGCCAATCGCCTGACCCATCTGTTGGAATAGTCGGCATAAAATCCGTCAGCCAATTTGAAAACTCTGATGTGCTCATCATGCGGCGCATGAGGTCGGCTTCCATCAAGCAGGGGGAGAGGAAGTCTTCGCCGCTGGGTTCATAGGCGAGCGGGCAGTTTTTATCATTTAAGTGAAAAGCCTTGGAGCGTTCAATTATGAGGGTTTCCATTTCAGTATCACCTGCCGTTCTAGCCCAATCCAGCATGAGACCGAAGGCAAAGGCGCTCTGATTGTGGGTCCCAAGGCGGATGGGATAAGCGAGCTTGGGGAGCCACCCTTTGAGGCCTGCTGCAATATCAGTTTCCAAAGGCTCTAATGTGTCGAGCCATTTTTGGGCCTGCGGATTATTGTCCTCTTCGGCCCACTCTCTTAGCTCCGCAGTTAATTGCAGGTACCACGCCAGACCATAAGGCCGCTCCCATGAGCCTGCGGCAGGGCGGTTATAATTGGCCACCTCACCTGCGATGTTTTCAGCGGTGAAGCTTTGGTTTAATTTGGCAACAGCATCATCCCGCCAAGCGGCATCTTGCGGCCCGACGCGCAGCAGGCGCACCAGGAGCCAATGCCCATGCACAGAGCTATGCCAATCAAAGCAGCCGTAAAAAGCGGGGAATAATTCTTTGGGCGTGCCAATCTCTTCGGCGGTATCAGTTGTCCGCGAAATCTTATTGGGAAATTCCTGATGCACACAGGTCAGCGCCAAAGCAGAAAAGCGATCTGCGAGGTCGGGCGCAATCGTGGTTGGATAGGTCAGCAGCCCCGAATTAACAGATGCGGGTTTTATGGCGGGCGTGCTAGTTTTAGTTGTTTCTAGAGATACTTCATCGGGAGCGCTCGGTCCCCCACAAGCTTGCAGGGCGATAAGGGATACGGACAGGCATACAAATTTTAAATATCTCATAAGACGGCATAACCCGCCTCTACGAAAAACAAAAGCAAAATGAAAAGCTACTCTTCGCTGGCCTCACCATCTTCATGTTCGCCCTCATCATTTGAACAGCTCACAAATTTCGCCAAAGTCTTGGGTTTGGGCACAGGGGTTAGATTGTAAGACCCGCCCATGACTTTCAAGCCATCGCCACCCAGATCCTCAATATCTTCAACCTTAATCATTGCCGTTTTGCAGAAAATTTCATGGGTTAGGCCTTCAACAGGTTCTTGGCCTTTCATCGCGCTATATTGAGGCACAGTCTCCTCGGCGTCATATTCAATCATCACATAGGTGAGTTTGGGCACAAGCATACGCATTGGGCCCGGCACCATCTTCTTGTAGTGGGACTTTCCATCTTTCAGCCCTTCTTCGAGGGTCGCGATGTCATGATAGCCAGTGTTTTCTAAAAAATGGACATCGTTATTAAGGCTGAAGGTAATACCCTTCCCGCGCGGTGTACCTTCACGGGACGGGTCGTCGGTGCAGAATTCAGCCGTTTCAGATGCGGCGCTAATCTTTACAAAATCAGGCACATTTCCATCAGCGTCTAAGGTGAAATTATCCTCGGCGCCGTTGTCGCGGATGAAAACACGCTCTGGCAAAGCGCCGCCATCTTTGACCTCGAATGTCGCGGCAAATAACATATCAACCGTATCACGCTTATCTTCGTCCAAGTCTTGAAATTTTGACACGAATTTGATTATGTTTTCAGCTGGGAAACACGTTATACGCTCGCGCAATTGCGGCGCCTGCTCTTCATCATCCGCAAAAGCCGCCGTGCTTATCAGAGGCGTGATTATTAAAAGAGATGTAAATACAATAGCGCCAGTTTTCATGTTTCGTCGTCTTCCTCTTGACCAAAGCCAAAGCGTTTCATGGTTTTGACGCTGACCGTGGGCTGTAAATGGTAAGCGCCGCCTTTAACAATCAGCGCGCTCGCATCCATATCTTCCAAATCTTTAAGGGAAATAACAAACATCTCTTTATAAAGCTCAGGCGTCATAGGCACCTCTTCATCACCCACTTGCGCGAAAATCTGAGCGCCTGTCTTGCGTCTATCATCATATTTAACGGCTAGATAATCTGTATCCGGCATAAAGGCGCGGGCATAAGACGGGATCATTTTTTTGTAAAACGTCTTTCCGTCTTTCGCGCCCTCTTCTAATTCTGCCATATCGTGACGACCTGATGTGTTATGGAATAAGGGTGACAGGCCCATTTCAAAATATAGTCCCTCATCATCTTCGGGGCGGTCAGCACGCGTTTTATCCGCCACACACACATCACTATCAGGATAGGCAAAAGCATTCTCCAAAAAAGTCGGGGTCAAGCCAGAAGGTTTTTCGACAGGAATATCAATCTTGGCATCTTCTGTCTGAAGATAAAATTCCTCAGGCCAAACTCCACCATCTTTGATAAGAAATTTAGGGTTGATATTAACGTCTACAACATCACGGCGGCTATCTTTGACATCTTTTAAATTATTGACAATTTTCGACACATCTTTGGCAGGAAAACAATAGACTTCGCCTTTCAATTTATCCGCCGCCAAGGCGGAATTCGGCACAGCAGTTAGTGCGATCATCAAAGCAATTAGTGTTTTTGTCATGGGAATCCCCAGTTTTTATAATGTAAGCCAAAGATATGACCTTAGCTCCAGTGAAACTTTGGTCATTTTACACGCAAGGTGACTCGACGCGAGCACTAAGCTCACCTAAAAGACATCACAATATTCGGAGACTAACATGAAACGCCGTCCACATTTTCATGGCCTCACTGCCATAACGTTAATCGCTGGTTTTGCGCTGTCCGCCTGCGGCATTCGGGGGGGCCTCAAAACACCACCACCCGTTTGGGGTGCAGATACGCGCACGGCAGCGCAAAAGGAAGAAGTTACGGAAACCGAACGGATTGAGAGTGACGATATACTTATCGAGGCTCCTGAACTCATCGAACCTGACCCTGTCGAAGCTGACCCCAACGGATAAGTACCGATGCGTCACTTTGATTTTAAAAACGGCGAAATGTTTGCCGAAGATGTTGCCCTGCGCGATATCGCCAAAAACGTTGGCACGCCGTGCTATGTCTATTCGACAGCCACATTTGAGCGCCATTATAATGTTTTCGCGAGTAGCTTTCAGGGCATAGAGGCCCTGGTTGCCTATTCGGTGAAAGCTAATTCCAACATCGGCATTTTAGCGACATTGGCCAAGCTCGGCGCGGGGGCAGATGTTGTCAGCGGCGGCGAATTACAGCGCGCCCTCACTGCAGGCATC
Organism: Hellea sp.; assembly: GCA_028224375.1. Taxonomy (GTDB): domain Bacteria; phylum Pseudomonadota; class Alphaproteobacteria; order Caulobacterales; family Maricaulaceae; genus Hellea. Next base: position 69,734 of record JAOIVW010000004.1, on the reverse strand, counting down.
CCTCCAAAAAAAATCGTCTTTTCAGGCGTTGGCAAAACAGCTGATGAAATGCGCTTGGCGCTGACAGCAGGCATTCGCGTTTTTAATGTCGAGAGCCTGCCTGAGCTTTACGTGCTGAACGGCGTTGCGGCAGAACTTGGTAAAAAAGCGCCCATCGCCTTTAGGGTCAATCCTGATGTGACGGCGGGCGGACATGAAAAAATTAGCACAGGTAAAAAAGAAAACAAATTTGGAATTGCCTGGAGCCAGGCTGAACGCGCCTATGCCGAGGCGGCCGCGCTGGAGCATATCGAAATCGTCGGTGTTGATGTTCATATCGGCAGCCAGATTGATGACCTTGCCCCCTTTGAAAAAGCTATTGTCAAAGTCGGAGAGCTTATCTCGCGCCTGCGCGCCAATGGGCACACAATCCGCAGCTTTGATATTGGCGGCGGCCTCGGTATTCCTTATGGCGACAATTCCATTACGCCACCGCCTCCGGATAAATACGGGGCCATGGTCAAACGCCTGACCGCGGACATGGATGTCGAAATGATATTTGAGCCGGGACGTATGATTTCAGGAAATGCCGGCATTTTGCTCTCCAAAGTTCTCTATGTGAAAGACGGCGAAGACCGTAAATTTCTCATCGTGGATGCGGCCATGAATGACCTGCTTCGCCCGGCCCTTTATGATGCTTATCACGAGATTGAACCCGTCAAAGCGCCCGGCGCGGCTTATGATGAGGTCACCTATGATGTTGTCGGCCCTATTTGCGAAAGCGGTGATACTTTTACCAAGTCGCGGGACTTGCCCGAAATGAAAGCTGATGACCTGCTGGTGATGCATTCCACAGGCGCTTACGGGGCCTCACAATCCAGCCAATATAACACGCGGCCGCTCATCCCAGAAGTGCTGGTCAAAGGGAATAAATATGAGGTTATTCGCGAACGCCCAACTGTGGAAGATATCCTCAAGACAGAACGCCTCCCAAGCTGGCTGTAATTGCCGCACTTAACTACTGAAATTTAACAAGACAGACAGGCTCTCAGCGTTATAGTTATTAAATGTCGCAAAACCCCGACACATCTTCGCTTTTAAAACGCACGGCAGGTTACGTTCGCCGGGCGCAGGCCTCTCTCTATTGGGAGCGCTATGCCCCTGTCTTTGCGCTAGCCGCGGCCATCGCGATTGTATTTCTCATCGGGGCTTTTGGCGGGATTTGGGAACGCATAGGCGATCCGTGGCGGCTTATAGTCTTAGCCGTCGCGATCTTTTTCCTCGTTAAGGCCGCGCTCGCCGCGCGTAAGAAAACTCGGCCTAACATTTCCGAAGCCCGCCGCCGCGTCGAAACAGACTCGAATATTTCCCACCGTCCTTTGGATGTGCTTGAGGATAGCCCAGCTTTGAGCAAGGAGGCGTGGCCAGCCCATTATCAAAAAGCTGAGCGTGATGCACAAACGCTGCGCCCGGCCCGCTGGCGGCATGCGCTAAAACCGATTGATCCCTATTATCTGCGCTTTGTACTGCCCTGTGCTTTGGGCCTCGCCATGATGGTGGGCTTTAGCGATAATTATGAGCGCCTTCGTAGGTCTCTCTCGCCGACATGGCAAAGCGCCATCAATCCCTCTGATGCGACCTATGAGGCCTGGATTGATCCGCCGGAATATACAGGACGTCCGCCGCTTTATTTTAAAGATAAAACCAAGATTGACGTGCCGGCAGGCTCTGAGCTTGTCGCGCGTATCTCAGGCATAAAAGACGCGCCCCGCCTGAAGCTAGGCCGTAAATATTTAAAACTAAAACGCCTCGGCCCAAGAAGTTTTGAAGCCCGCACAATTGTAAAAGATAAAAGTACTGCGCGCTGGCGCATCGGGACACAGGAAAAGAAATGGGTGTTAAATGTTGTGCCCGATACTGAGCCCTATGTCGTGTTTGAAGAACTCCCCAAAGCCGATAAGCGCGACCGCCTCGCCTTCACCTATAGTTTTGAAGATGATTACGGCATTGAGAGTTTTGAATTAAGAATGCGCCTATTGACTGAAGATGAAGACGAAGCCGCAAAATCTTCTACTGTCACCGTTCCCTTATCTTCAAATTCTGTCAAACGCGCCGAGGAAGCTGACGCCGCGCTTGACCTGACCAAGCATGAGTGGGCCGGACGCAAAGTGGCAGGTGTCTTGGTCGTGACAGACGGCTTGGGTCAAAGCGATGAAAGCCAAGAAAGCTTTTTCACCGTACCCGATAAGATATTTATCGAACCTCTGGCCAAAGCAATTATCGAACAGCGTAATTTGGTCATTGAAGGGAGCGGCGACTATGCCCCCGAGCCTCAAAATTACGATTATCGCAATGCGCCCTATTTTGACACTTATGAACCTGAATTTCGGATGGACCGCGCTCCTGCTCAAATCCAACGCGCCGCAATCCTCATCGACGCCCTTACTGATCAACCTGCAGGTATATTCTCTGACCCGGCGATTTTCATGGGGCTGAAAAATGTTCATGGGCGTCTGCGCTATGGCCGCAAAGCCTCTGACTTGCGCGGCATTCCGGAGGACTTATGGCGCATTGCTATTCGCGCTGAATTTGGTGTCCTCGGAACGGCGCTTGAAGAAATGCGCGAAGCCAAAGAAGCCTTACAGGACGGCATGGCAAGACGTGCGCCTGAGCGCGAAATCGATACATTATTTGACCGATATGACCAAGCTGTTGAGCGCTATATGGAAGAACTGCGCCGCAAAGCCATTGAAGAGGGCAATATAGCGGATGCGGAAGGCGGAGGCGGCCAAGGTGGGCGTAACGCTGACGAAATTGAAGAACTCCTCAAAGCGATTGAGGAAGCCAATAAAGCCGGCGATACAGAGGGCGCGCGTAAAGCTTTGGCCCGTTTGGCCGAACTTTTGGAAAATATGGAAATGCAGCTTACACGCGGCGGTCAAGGTGAAGGCGGCGAAAGCATGCCGGGAGAAATGAGCGAGGAGATGAAGAAGTCTCTTGAAGAATTAGCTGATCTCTTAGGCGACCAACGCGAATTACAAGACGAAACCCGCCAAGCTGAAAATGAAGCCCAACAAGACGCCGAAGGTGAAGAGAGCGGCGACGGCGAAGAAGGCGAGCAAAGCGGCCAGCAGCAAGGCGGTCAACAACCCGGCGGTCAAGAGGGTGAAAGCTCATCTGGTCAAGGTGGAAACCAGCCGGGCGAAGGCGCGCTTAGCCCCGGAGAACTTGCGGCCCGTCAAGGCGCTCTGCAGGAAGCTTTGGACGCGCTTGAAGGCGCCCTGCCCGAAGAGGGAGAGGGATCTGGCGGCGACGAAGGAGATCAAGACGGGTCTGGCCTTGGCGAAGAAGAAGGCGAAGATGGCCGCGGCGGCGGGGGCGAGAACGATCCTGACAGCGAAAATCGCGGCGGAGGCGGTAGCGGCGAAGAGCAGCAAAATGCAGCTGAAGCTTTAGCCGAAGCCGGCGAGGCTATGCGGGAAAGCCAAGAGCGGCTCAATCGCGGCGATATGGCCGGCGCGAATGATGCCCAAGCCGAAGCTATCCGCGCCTTAAGAGATGCAGGCCAAGCCATGGCAGAAAGTGGACGTCAACAAGGCCGCGGCGAAGGCGGCTCAGACCAAGCGGATAATGATGATCCACTAGGCCGTGATAACTCTGGCGGTAATGCAGATGAATCTCAGGCGGACCTTGATACGCGGGATGATGCAACGCGCTCTCGCGAACTTCGTGAAGAATTACGCCGCCGCGCCGCAGAGCAAGAGCGCGACAAGTCAGAACGTGAATATTTAGAACGCCTTCTCAAACGTTTCTAGACCGCAACTACTGGACACCCATAGCATTTTGCACTTCGGGCTCTTCTAGCTCAGCAATGGCCGTTTCATCGGCAAATTTATAACGCAGCTTAACCGCATCAACGGGCGGATTTGGATATTCAGAGACAAAGGTCACGCGCTCATTTTTCTTGAGGCTGTCTTTGTTGACTTCAACAAGCCAAGTCACAAGAGATTCGCCGTCTTTACTGTGAAGTGAAAGCTCTACCATCGGTACGGGCTGTACTTTTGAGGTAATATTTTTAACCGCGCCGTTGACCACCAATACTGGCTTACCATCGACAAGCGCGCTGCGCGTTATAGGATCTTCAATATTAAGCCCTGAGAGCGTCACATCTATGCCCACGGATTTATAAATCGTCGCCATTTGAGGAATGCCATTGACGATATTTTGGCGAAAGACATAACCCAAAATCGCGGCAATAAAGAGCAGAAATAACGGCACAGCCCAAATCAATCCTACACTTGTGAGGCGGCGGCGGCGGCGCTGTTGGTCCACCTTATCGCGCATCACAACATGCGCACCCGGCTGGGCAGGAGTTTGCGGAATTTCATCTTTAGCAAAGGCCGTATCAGGAGATGTTGCGGTGGCTACGGCTGAACTGATAGGAACAATATCTTCGACAGGCGCTTGATTATCCTTTAAAGCCAATTCATCAGACTCTGAGGCGACAAACCATGTTGTGTCACATTTGGCACAGCGAACGGTACGTCCGTTAGGGCCTATCGTATTTGCTTTTGTCAAATAACGCGTAGAACATTCAGGACAGGTGAGTATCATGTCAGCCTCGATTCGTTTAATTCAAGAGTGTGCCAATTATTAACCCCGTGTCCAGTCCTACGCCGCAAATAGCCCCGCAAGCCGCACCCATTCTCGACGTCGTTCGCTTTGAGCGTGTAGGATTGCGCTATGGCCGCGGCCCAGAGATATTATCCGATGTCAATATGCGCCTAGGGCGAGGTAGTTTTACCTTTTTGACGGGACCGTCAGGGGCGGGCAAATCAACCCTTTTAAAGCTCTGCTATATGGCTTTGAAGCCATCACGCGGGCTCATCAGCTTATTTGAGAATGATATCTCCGTCATGTCGCGCAAGGAAGAGCAAGCCACAAAACGTAGAGTTGGCGTTGTTCTGCAAGACTTTCGCTTGATTGACCATCTCAGTGTCTTTGAAAATGTGGCTTTGCCCCTTCGCGTCAGTGGCCAGAACCGCGCAGATTACACACGAGATATTGTCGAGCTTTTACAGTGGGTCGGCTTGGACCACCGCATGAACGCTTTGCCGCCAACTCTGTCGGGCGGAGAACAACAGCGCGCGGCCATTGCCCGCGCCGTGATTGCAAAGCCTGACCTGCTTATAGCTGATGAACCGACAGGCAATGTTGACCCGGCTATCGGGCGGCGCCTTTTGAGATTATTTTCTGAAATGAACCGCATGGGCACCACTGTTCTTATCGCCACGCACGATATTGACCTTATCCGCGAGATGCCCGCAGATACATTGCGCATTGAGAAGGGCCGTCTTTTAGAGGGCTTGCATGAGGGGGCGCATTTATGAGCCAGACCCCTGAAAATGTTACGGCGCAACCGCTTCTCAGCGCCAAATCTGACAATGCGCGCTCCTTGATAATAGTCTTGGCGATTATGGCCTTCCTCGCGGCCTTAGCGCTGTTATTTGCTTTGTCGACGGACCGAATGCGCAAAGACTGGCAAGGCGAATTGGGGCGCTCTGCCACCGTGCAAATTATGGTCGATAGTCCTGAGCTGAGGGACACCCAAATAGACACAGCTGTCAGAGTTTTAAAAACAGCTCAGCCCAATGCGACCATTCTGCCTCTGAGTGAGGCTGAATCCCAATCTTTATTGCGGCCTTGGCTTGGTAATCTGGATTTGCCAGACGACCTCCCGCTGCCTGTCCTAATTTCCGTCAATCTTAAAAATGGAGAGTCGCTCTCCCCAACCCGTTTAAATTCGGCCTTAAGCGAAGAAGGTCTGATTGCCGAGGTCGATGATCACAGCCGTTGGTCAGATCAAATTGGCCGCTCAGCTCAGGGCTTAAAAGCATCAGCTCTTGCCTTACTGGCCCTGATTTTTGGAGCCGGGATTGCGGTCTCAGCTTTTGCCACGCGCGCCGCCCTCTCTGCGCAGCGGGACGTTATTCGTGTGTTGGTTCAAGTTGGCGCGGAAGACGGCTTCATCGCGCGGTTGTTTATTAAGCAAGCGGGGTTGCGCGGCTTGAAAGGCGGAGTCATCGGCGTTGTTTTAGGGCTTATCACGGCTCTGTTTTTATCTCTGCGGCGCAATGCCGAAACGGCGCTTCTTCCCGATTTAGGGTTGAGCATATCTGATGGGCTCTACCTGATTGTTTTGGTCGTCGGATTTGCCTGTGTTTGCGCGCTTGCAGCTGGCGTAACCACCTTCCGCCTGCTTCGCCGTGAGCGCCGCCGCGCATGAGCTCCAAGTCTAAACTTTCGCCTGCCGCAAAGCGCCGAGGTTGGCTAAGATTTATAGCCTTTATGGCGGTCTTAACCCTGCTGATTTTCGCAATTGGCTTTATAATCTTTGCCCATAAGGTCGATAATTTAAGACCCCCTTCTAACCTTTCCAAAGCCGACGGCATTGTTGTCTGGACAGGCAAAGGCGGCGGACGATTGGGAACGGGCGCGGATTTACTGCGCCTTAATAAGGGCGAGCGTCTTTTGATTTCAGGCGTGAATGCCAAGACCTCATTAGAAACCATAAAAGACCTCGTCATCCTCCCAAATGCCAAAGCGGATTGCTGTATCGATTTAGATTATAATGCAGAAAACACTATCGGGAATGCGAGAGAAACGGCCAGTTGGGCCGAAGCCTTAGGCTATGAGCATATTATCCTTGTGACCTCTTCCTACCATATGCCGCGAGCGCAAATTGAGATTGGAGCGGCGGCTGGGCGTATCAAAATTACAGCCTATCCCGTTATCAGTCAGGACGGCACCAAGTGGTATAATGATATGGCCCGTTTTAAACGTCTCTTTCAAGAATATGGCAAATTGCTTTTAAGCTATGTCCGTTCGCCCGCTACAAAAGCCAGTACGGGTGCCCCACTTCTTGAAAACGTGCCAGCCCCAGAAAAACCATGAGCGGCGCTAAAAAACTAATCATCATTCTGATGACCTTATTTGTGCTCCTTTGTGCCTATTGGGCTGTCGGACGGAACATCATGATTAAGGGTATCACCGATAAAATAGATACACTGCAGAGCGAGGGCTATAAGGTTGTACATAAGGGGCTCTCCGTCGGCGGGTTTCCTTTTAAATTTCGGGCGCGTTTGGCAGAGTTAGAGGTCGCCGCGCCGCGGTCTGACACTAAGCCTTGGTCTATAAAAGGTGATGATTGGCGTATGGAAGCTTTGACGCTCAATCCATTTATATGGACAGCCATTCATCGCGGCGAGGCGAGAATAGATATGCGCGGGCCCAAAGGCGAACGCTGGCTTTTCGACGCGCAGCCTATGAATGTTGAAGTGACGGCCCGCGTTAATATGAGCGGCGCATTGACCGCCTATAGCCTGACATCGACGAAGCTTAAAACCGAAGCGATTATCGGTACCCTACCCCCTATCATTGCGATAGATGATGCCCAGTTGCAGGTTCGCCGCGAAGGCGAAGATATGCGCTACGCCGCCGAACTTAAAAATATCTATCTTGAGAAGAGCACGCTTGAAGCGTTTCAACGCGCTTTCGGCCCCCGTATTGACCGCTTAAGCGGAGCGGCAATGGCAGTAGGTCTTCACTCTTTAGATGAGGCCGCAATAGAGGCTTGGAAAACCGCTGGCCAACTGACGGGTGAAGGCTGGGAGTTGTCATGGGGCGGCACTAACTTTGTGGGCGGATTTAATCTGACACAATCTGGCGCGGGATTAAGCGGCGTTATTCGCATTGAAGTCGAGGATATAAAAGCGCTGATTTCAAGGCTGGAAGACGCAGCTATTTTAAGCGCCAATCAAGCCCGCAATGCTAAATTAGCTTCAGTCCTACTGCCTGTGAATGGGGAAGGACGCCAAGAAATTACGCTCACTCTAAGGGACGGTTTTATAACGCTCTTTGGGCAAAGAATTTATGCTCTGTAAGCGGGTCTAATTATCACGGCCAAAATTGGGCGCAGCGCTTTCTTGACCAGCATCCACAATATGGCGGCGAATGTCGCGGGTCTTAGCAAAATGCTCGAGCAAGGCGTCACCATCTTCCCACCTTATGGCCCGCTTCAGCGCTGAGAGGTCTTCGATAAAACGGTCGACAACTTCGAGCGTTGCGTCGCGATTAGCTAGAAATACATCGCGCCACATCACTGGGTCAGAGGAGGCGATACGGGTAAAGTCACGAAAACCGCCCGCTGAGAATTTGACCACTTCATTATTAGTCACGGTTTCCATATCCACCGCCGTGCCGACAAGTGTGTAGGCAATTAAATGCGGGACATGAGAGGTTGTCGCCAAAACTATATCATGACGTTTAGACTCCATTTCTGCGACTAGAGCGCCCATGCCTTCCCAAAGCGCTTTGACGGTTTCCACAGCCCCCGCATCGGCTCCATCTGGCGTTAGGACACACCAACGGTCTTTAAAGAGTTCCGCAAAACCCGCTTCTGGTCCGCTATATTCTGTCCCTGCAATAGGATGACCCGGCACAAAGTGAATCTTATCCGTTAAAAATGGGCTGACTTGTTTTATAACATCTCCTTTGACAGACCCGACATCAGACAAAATAGCACCCTCTTTCATGACAGGAATAATCGCTTCTGCGACCTCTCCAATGCGCCCGGGCGGCACACATAAGATAATCATATCTGCCTGAGAGGCATAAAGCTCAGGGCCGTTTTCAGCGACGCCATCCGCCAATCCTAAACGCTCTATTGCTTCGCACGCCGAAGCGGACTTATCAGAAATATAGATAGTTTTAGCTTGCCCATATTGCTTTGCAGCCCTGGCAATAGACGAGCCAATAAGCCCGCCGCCAATAATCAAAAGCGTATCAATTGTCATTGTGTGTAACCCATAGGTTTAGGAAGGCAGCCAATAATTTTAGCATTAGGGGGCGCTACATCCAGATAGCCTTCCACGCTGATGAGGTGGTGATCTCCTGCCTCTGCGCGAAGCTTTGCCCCGTCAATTTTGGTTGTGCGTCCGCAAATCAGCAATGTTTCGTCGGCCCCTGACGGCTGAATATCTGCGGTAGATACAGCTACGGCGCGAGGCCAAGCCTCATCGCCTGTGCGAGGCAAGCCTGATAAAATATGCATGTCGGGCATCGCGCCTTTCACCCCAAGCGCGGTCCACCATGTGTTCATGCCGCCGGGCGCAGGCAAGACGGCAACGCCCTCATCATCCGCGTAGGCGGCGGCTAAAGCTGAGCTGGCCGTCGGATAAGACATGGCGGGAATAGCCGCGCCAAAGCGGTCCCGCACTAAGGTCCACACATCCAGCGCATCACCTTCCAGCGCGATATGTAATTTCATGGGGCCTTGGAGAGCAATAGACGCGCTCATCAATTCTGCCCAGATACGCGAGACTAATTCAGGCGGCGTATGTTCTGTCGCGGCAGCTAATTCTCTGATGTGAGACTCCTCGCGCGAAGGCCGCCAAAAGCGCACGCCCGATTTAGCCCGGCGCACGGCTGCCGCTAATTCCAACCGCTCAGCGATAAGCGACAGTAAAGCTTTATCTACGCGGTCGATTTCAACGCGCACATCTTCGATTTTTATGGGCGGTTTTTTACTCATGTTGGTCACGTTTGCTGGCCGATCTGTTGGCAATAGGCGCACTGCCAAAACTTGGCCGCATGACTAATTTCTTTGCCGTTCCTTTGGGTTCGGCATAAAGGCGCTTTATCGCTTCGACAAGCACTAGTCCTGAAAAACCCGGCCAGACCGTTTCGCCAAAACGCTCACATCCGTGGGTAAATCCGGCCCCTGTCAGCTTTCGCACAGGCGGCGCGTAAAGTGCCCCTGACCAGACCGTCGGTACAAAGCCAACCGCATTTAAAGCGCCGCGCAATTGTGTCCGCGAGAAAGGCCGCCCAGCCCCAAAAGGGCTTTTATCGGACCTCGCCCACATGCCCGAACGGTTTGACGCAATAATGACAATACGCCCCTCGGGACGGGTGACACGCCAAAGCTCTTGCAAAAGCGCGGATAGGTTCGGCGTTTCTTCGACACCGTGCACGCAAAGAACATTGTCAAAACGTGCGTCAGAAAATGGGAGCAGGTCTTCTTCAGTCAGGCAGGCAATGATGCCGCGCTGTCCGCTTTGCGCGACAGCGCCCTGGCCCCCTGGCATCGCGAGCACAACGCGGTTCGCCGCTTTCATGTAAGGTTTCAGATAAGGCTCGCAATATCCGAAGCCGAGTACATCCCGTCCTGACAAATCTGGCCAAAGAGACGCTAGTCGCCGTGCCGCCATATCTCGCGCCGTGCCGCCCAAAGCCGAGGCATAAAACTTTTCCAATGTAATAACGGTTTGCCGCATGAGGTTAGCTTAGCGAAAAGGTCGAGCAATTAAAACGTCTAAGACGCTTGCCGCCACGCCGGAGCAGCGCTGGGAATACCGAACATATAGCCTTGAAAATAATCGACTCCCAAGCGTTCGAGCAGTTCTGCATCGGCGCGGCTATCAACCATTTCAGCCACGGTTTTAACGCCGAATGTCTGCGCTAAATCAACCATCATTCTGACGAAGGTTTCTTTATGGGGCGAGCGGGCAATGCCTTCAATAAAGCTGCCGTCAATTTTAATCATATCGGCTTCAATGGCCATTAAGTTTTGGAAGGTCGTATAACCAGAGCCGAAGTCATCAATCGCAAAGTCGCAGCCTAACGCGCGGGCCTCCACGGAAAATTGACTCGCCATAGCCGGGGCTTCCAACGCGACGGTTTCGGTCAGTTCCAAACTTACGCGCTGTACATCTGGGCCCAAGGCTTTAAGCGCCGCGATATAGGCTTTCGCGGTTTCACTGTCTTGCACAGTTCCAGCTGACACATTGAGCGCAATATGAATATCTGGATGCACCCTTAAAGCGTCTGAAGCGAGTTCCAACGCGCGGCGGTCCAATAGGTGCACTAACCCAAGACGTTCAGACGCCATAATAAAACGTCCCGCGGATATTATCTCGCCGGAGTCCTGCCGTAATCTGAGTAAACATTCATAGTGATGAAGCTGACGCGTCTTAGCGTCTATGATGGGCTGAAAAGCTAAAGACATACGCCTGTCATTTAGAGCCGATAAAATGTCCTCGGCCATAAAGTCTTTTTGACTGAAACTATCCTTTAAAGACACGGTGTCCGCTTGAAAGCCGGTAATCGTCTTTTTGGATTGGTTTGCGCTTTTAAGCGCCGCAGCGGTTTGATGTAAGGCTTGAGCTGCAGACTCCGCCTGTACGCCGAGTTCTGTGTAGGCGATTTTAAACTCAGCCTTTATCGGGCCGTGGGGACTGTTATAGCTTTCGCTCGATAAGATGTCCTGTAATCGCCCCGCAATTACATCCGGATTTTCAGCCGCGCCATTAGACAACGCCGCGCCAAATTCGGCTCCCGAGAGTCGCGCAGCAATATCAGGCGCGCTAAAAGTTCCCTTGAGGCGGGCCGCAATGAGCTTGAGCAAACGATCACCTTGGTCATATCCGTAAGTCGTGTTGATATCCGCCAAGTTAGAAACTCGCAAACGCAAACAAAGCCCCTTAATCTGTCCAGCTTGAGCAAAGGCTACAAATGGATCTAATGCCTCGAGAAAACGCGCCGCATTCCATAGCCCCGTTAGGTCATCATGCGCGGCCAAATAAGCCGCCCTATCTTGGGCCTTCATAATGGTGTCTATATTTGTGATAACGCCAGAAATTTCTTCGGGCTTTGTCCTTTCACCCGACACCCGTTCGCCGCGTTCTTCCACCCAAATTTTACGGGCATCATCTAGCGTGACTAGGTAACGAAGCGAATATTGCGCGCCGTCCCAAGTTAAACTTTCAATGGCTTTACGGCGTTTGTGATTATCATCTGAAGATAGGCGCAAGGCCCAGTCTTGAGCCGTTGTCGGCACAGCGCCAGACTGAATGCGCAAAAGCACGCGGCAAAGCGCGGGATCTGCCCAAGCAAATGTTTTTCCTGATTGCAGCAAAAAGGGCGCGGCCTCTAAGAGGTGAAACGCGCGGGATGCCGCTTTCGCCTCCGCCTTAGGCATATGCGTGTGTTTCAGAGAGTTTAGTCAACGAAACCCTCCCCTACCGAGAAGTCTCTACGCGCGGCGGCTATCGTCACCATAAAGCCGGCCATAACGTCCAACAAGCACATGATCATCACGAGGAAGAAAACCGATGTTGCGAAGGCAGAGAGCATCAAAAACTCAACCAAACAAATGATAAATAAACACATAGAAAAGGCATGGTTCATCACAGCCGCGCGGCCAGTTCCCGTGGACTTTAAGAGCTCGAAAAATAGCATTAAAAGCGAAAGCGCGATTAAAGCGTGACCTGGCGTAATATCCCAAGTGACATTGGACGCCATAGGCACGGCCAGGAAATCTGTATCCAAACGCTCACGTACAGCCTCTACCGTTGAGAAGGTCGAACCGCCTAACGCTAAAATATTATAGACAATCACAGGCACGATCATCAGCGGAAATATTGTAAAAAATCGCAAAACGACCTCTTCCGAATCATTAGTTCTTAATAGAATCTAAATAGCAAAGGCTTGCAAAGGGTTAATAAGTGAAATTTGCTTTCATAAATTCCAAATGTCTCAAAAAATGGGCATAGAAAGCCCAATTTTTGAGTCTATTTTTAAGCAAAATTCACATCATCAGAAATGACCGCTCTAGTGGCTGCCGATAGGCAGTCGCTAGGGCTGCTCCTGCCTTCGCAGGAATGAGCGGATGTCATTTTTTATGTAGCGGACTTTGCGTCAAGCGCTTTAGTAACAGGCGGTCTCTAACCCCTATGGGCGCGAAACAACAGTTTCTTAAAGCCTGAGCTTTCAAATGGCGCCCACGCGTCCTCATCTTGCGCAAGGCGGTCCGCGATAGCGTACATAACAAGTGGATTTACGCCTAACCCAATATGGCTAGCGGGAACTTCAATATTTTCGCTAGGTGTTTTGCTTTCACGCTGAATAGAGCCTTTCCAAGCAACGATACCATCGGCCTTTGTGTAGATAGAGGTTGTCGGCACGGGCGGCGCAATGTTCATCGACTTCATCCGCTCAAGCATCTCAGCATCTGGCTCACCATTAAAATATTTAAACAGGCGGCCTGCATTGGAATGATCTGGATCGCCTGAGATGGGACTGCCCAGAGAAATCACGCTGCGAACCATTTCGGGATGGGCTTTAGCGACTTCGCGGGCAAATAAACCGCCCAGACTCCAACCAATGATAGAGACTTTTTCGCCATGTTTTTTATAAATGCGTTTGAGCAAGGCCTGCATTTTGGCTTCCCGCGTGGCGTTGTAAACAAGGTTACGGCCCAATCCCCAACCATATGTTGGATAGCCCAAGTCAGAAAATAGTTTGCGCATAGGTTTCGTAGAGCGGTCACTAGCCACAAAACCTGGGAAGAAAATAACAGGATGACCATCGCCCTTAGGCAATCTTTTCATCAGGCGGCGCAGCGCAAAAAACGAGCTCATCTCAAAACTGGCGCGGCCGCCCTCCGTCAGCGTCCAAAATAAAGAAGGCCCTTTTTTAGATAGCCCGGCCTGCTGATATCCTTGGGGGGATAATTTCGCGGCGGTTTCAACAAGATTGGCAACCATTTTATATCCTTGGGTGTGATTCGGTCAGGCTAGAATGCGCGTAAATTAATTACAAATGATTACGCGTTCTTGGTGCGCCCGTTAGCTTTGGCTTTCACCGCTGGTGTCTTCGCAGTTTTCGTTGTTTTCATGCTCACTTTACGCGCTTTGGATTTTGGCTTGGCCGCCTTTACCCGCTCAGTCTTGCTGGCTTCCATAGTCGACGCCCGTTCTTTGGCTTTGACCTCAAGTTCGGTTGTAGCCTCCAAGTGACGCTCAAAACTATTTTGAAGACATTCGGAATAAAAATCAGGATCAGGGATGGCGCTGCGGCAGGCTGTAAAGCCCACCGTGACCTCATCCACATAACTGTGGACCACATGGCCTAATTTGACGCCGTCCACCAAACATAACATACCGTGCAGCCCAATGAGCTTCGCCCCAGCGGAATAAATCGGTACAGGCGGGCCTGGGACATTTGTTACGACCGTATTGATAAAGGGCTTTATGTGATCCGCTAATTTCAGCCGTGTAGACAACATCGCACCAAAATTCATCATCGGCGCAGGCGCAAGCTTTGCCATTTCTGTCATCTGACGCGCGCCTAATGCGCTTGTAAACGTCTTGGCTTTAATGGTTTCTTCCGTGACATATTTTATGCGTTCTCGCGCAGACGGAATATGAGAGCCGAGCGGGACGAACATAGCCGCGACCTGGTTACCCATAGTATTCTTTTCACTTTCATCGCGCACGGAAATTGGCGCCATGGCTGTGACCGAGGAATCCGGAAGCTGATTATAATGCTCCAAATATTCGCGCATTGCGCCGCCAACGATAGAGAGCATGACGTCATTAAGCTTGGCACCTGCTGCAAGAGCTCGCATACGTTTGATGTCTTTGAGCTTAAAGGTCTTGGAATCGAACATACGGTGCGGCGAAACCGTGCCGTTAAAGCGAGTCTTTGGCGCTTTCATAAGGGCGTTAAAATCAAACTCTTTTTTCACTAGCCCTTTGGCCGCGCGAATCATTCCTGGCACGGAGTGACGCATAGCGTTGGCTTGACGGATGGGATTTAAGAGGCTGCGAGCATAGCCCCGTGCAAACATGCCAATTTGGCTGGGGTCGGCTTCGGGCCTCCAATTATCAGGGGGTAGCGGCGTATCATCATCAGCCGTCATCGTATGGAGAGCGTTCATCATATCCACACCCGACACGCCATCAATGGCCGCGTGGTGGACTTTGGTCAGCATGGCATAAGAGCCCTTGGGCACGCCTTTAATATTATCCAGACCTTCGACAACCGTGACTTCCCATGGCGGCCGCGAGAGATCTAGCGGGCGGGCAAAAATACGCGCCGCTTGAATACAGAGCTGCCGCCAATCGCCGGGCTTGGGCAAAGCCACATGGCGGACGTGATATTCAATATCAAAATTACTGTCCTGCACCCAATAAGGATAATCAATGCCAAAAGGCACTTTGACCATTTTCTGGCGCATTGTATCCGATAATTGCAGACGGCTTTCGATAAAAGACAGGATGTCTTTAAACCGCACAAAACCCTCATTGGCTGTTGAGGGATCATAAATCAGAACAGAGCCAATATGCACCGGGGCAACAGGTCGTTCCATGGACACGAAAACGGTATCCAAGCCTTGCATCTGTTTCATATCAATCCCCACATCTGCTGATTTTATATTTGCAGTATATTAGAGGATTAGAAACATCACCCTAGAGGCTGTGAGTCAAGCTTTGTAAATTTTGAGGCGAATGTGTTGGCAAGACTTTCCCGCAGCTTCTCAGCTGTCTCAAACGCGTTTTTACCGCCGACCCCATAGAGAATAACGGGGTCAAACCAGTCACTTGCGATGGCTTGGTTGAGAAAATCTTCAGCGGATAAACACTTACGTCCCGCTTGTGTGGAGAGGGTAAAGTCTATCGGCCCTACGCCGTGATAGGCGCGGTAAATAACTTCCGTGCAGACAAGGCGGTCTGATGTGGCGAAATTAAAGATAAAATCATAAAGCTTACCCGCATGGGACAAGCCTTTGGAGAGCGCTTGATTAATTTGCGCCTCAGTTAGTTTGGGCCGGAGAACAACAAAGGCATCGACTTGCAGAGTTTCTTCAATGGGGCGCAGCAGAACGCCATCTTTTTTAGCTTCAAGAATATTGATATCTTGGCTGCCGCTTTGCCTAACCCCATCAGAGACATCTTCGACGCCCCTCTCTTTTCGCTCTTCAGGCGGTCCTATATAAAGAGCGCCATGCGGCCAAAACCCTGGCAAGAAAAGATTGCTCATCGCATCATCATGTCGGGTGATGAAAACATCCCCAGGCCGCAGCTGTGGTTTGAGGCTTTTGATAACATCGGCAGTCACGCGTTTGGGCGCGCCTATATTTTTGACTAAGGGGATTTTTAGTTCAGCAATATCTGAGCCTGTAGCTTCAAATAATGCAAAGAGCGTATTACGTCCCGCCGAGATAGAGCGCCGCCGCAGAGAGAAATTCACAAAGCGTCGATAGCGCCGCAAATGGTCGCCGCGAGGCGCGGTTGGAAGGTTCAGCGTGGTTAGAATATCTGCCACAGCGCTAAGCTCTTCTCCGTCCAAAGCCTCCATAATAATCTCGCGATTGGCATCGAAATAATCCCGCGCTTGATAAAAGCCGTTCATGGTAAAGTGGCTGGTGAGTTGACGATAGAGCCGCGTAAAGCTTTTGCGCTTAAGGCCATAACGGCGCTCTTCTTCATCTAGCTTCTTCCACACAATATCTCGGTCCCGCGCGAGACTAATAAGATACTCCCCTGTGCGGACGATGATTTCCGCTCCGCAAAAGGCAATACCAAAAGCTTGTAACTCGCCTTGCGTTAAAGCCTGCCCTTTTGTGTAGCGTTTAAAACGGGGTTTGAGGCTTTGTATCGTTTGCCAAATCGCAACCCGCATCCCGAGATAAGAAGCATAGGTTTCTCTTAGGCGTTCATCCTCAATAGGATTATAATAGCCTCGCGCCTCTGCGGCTTTGCTCTCTGCGTTGAGGTTCGCCATATGTCTTGGACTTGGTAAGGCCGCATAAGAGGCCCTTAAGGTTCTTACAGCATCTGCGGTGATATCAACGCGCAAAACTTAAACCTCGTCCCAACCTTCGGGATTTCGCGCGCGGCGATTGAGCCACATAACGCCGCGCAAATCTGCGATGGAAACAACTAATCTTCCAAAATTCGTATATTTGGAGACGCCAAATTCACGGTGGCGATGATTTACATCGCAAAATTCAATCTCGTAACCTTCGCGGAGCATCAAGGCTGGAATATAACGGTGGACATGATCAAAATAAGGAAGGCGTAAAAAGGCCTCGCGCGTAAAGACTTTTAGCCCGCACCCCGTATCATCAGCTTTATCTTTGAGCAGTTTCTTACGAATACCGTTACCCAAACGTGAGCCTATTTTTTTAGCCCAGCTATCCTGACGCTTCGCGCGGCGACCCCCGACCAAAGCTAAGTTTTTAGGGGCATCGCTGCGTTTTATCTGCGCATAAAGCGCGGGAATATCCGCCGGGTCATTCTGCCCGTCGCCATCAAGCGTGGCGATATATGTGCCTTTAGCCGCCAGAACGCCAGAGCGCACCGCACGAGATTGCCCTGCATTTTTACGATGTGAGATAGGTCTTAAGGCGGGATAATCGGTCTTGAGGTTTTTTAGGGCTTCCAGTGTGCCGTCCGTGCTCGCATCATTGACGAATAACATCTCATAAGCTTCGCCTTTTAAAGCCGCCGCTATTTCGTCAACCAATTTAGCGACATTCTCTTCCTCATTATAAACGGGAACGACAACGGAGATATCAGGGGCTTGTGTCATATTCACGATGTGGCACGCGCGGTGCTTTCTCGCAAGTTTGTCTTTCGACAAGTTTTCCTTTTATCCGGCTCTCCTCTTAGGTAATGGAGCTTTAATGAGTTCTCCTGAGACGATAAAGGCGCAACGCCTCAAACATATGATGGCTTTGTTGTTTTTGAGCCTGCTAGTCTTTCTGCCGGGTCTCTCCAACCTCCCCGTCATTGACCGCGATGAAGCGCGTTTTGCACAAGCCAGCGTGCAGATGGCCGAAAGCGGAGATTTACTCGATATTCGCTTTCAAGATCAAACCCGTTACAAAAAACCTGCAGGGATTTATTGGCTGCAAACTGCGGCGATTAAAGTCTTTTCCAAAGACGGTGAGCGTAAAATTTGGGCGCAACGCCTGCCCTCAGTTTTAGGGGCCTTACTTGCTATCTTCGCGACTTATTGGGGCGCGGCCCGTATGATTGGGCGGCGCGGCGCTGTCATAGCTGCTGGCTTACTCGCCCTCTCAGCTTTGATGATATTTGAAGCCCATATTGCAAAGACGGATGCCATGCTGGTCGGCTTAGGGGCCTGCTGCTTAGCCGCTCTTGCTCATATGCGGCATGGGGGAGGAAAGAAATCTGCGTGGGTCTTTTGGCTCGCCCTTGGGGTGAGTATTATAATTAAAGGCCCTGTCATTCCAATCCTTGTTGTCTTGACCCTCATCACGCTCGCCATTTGGGAACGCAGAAATGGCTGGATGAAACTCCTTCTCAACTGGCCCGCTATTCTTGTCTTTGCGCTTATCTGGATACCTTGGACGATTGCGATTTGGAACGCTACGGATGGCGCCTTTTTCGTTGAAAGCTTGGGCAAAGATTTCGGCGGAAAACTTGTGAGCGCGCAGGAACGCCATCCCGGCCCGCCCGGATATTATCTAGGAACGATCTGGCTCACGTTGTGGCCGACATGCTTATTACTTTTGCCCGCATTTGGCTTTGCCATCAGGGCTGTGAGAAACGGCAAAGGCTCTGATACGCCTGTTGTGAAAGGCATGCGGCTTTGTTTGGCCTGGGTCGTGCCGTATTGGGTTTTGATTGAGTTGATGCCCACTAAGCTTCCACATTATGCGCTTCCGCTTTTCCCCGCCCTCTGCGTAATGGCAGGCGTGGCTGCGATTACGCTTTTGGCTGTGAAAGAATTTTCAATATTGCGCCGTATCAATGCCGTTTTGTTTTTAGCCGTTAGCGCTGTTCTAATAGCGGTCGTCATGGGCGCGCAGACACTCTATGGAGAGGCTGGGACCGCCGCTTTTATCATTTATGCCATTGGCGGCATAGCGGGTCTTTGCGCTGTGATTGCCAGTTTTGCTCTGTGGCAATCCAATATGAAATTAGGCCTTATCACCGCCATGCTGGCCGCGCTGATTATCTCTGTGCCGACATATGCCTATATTCTTCCAAACCTAACTGATTTACGGGTCGCGGATAACATTATGAAGACCTTTGATACTGAGGGCCTTAAGCTGCCCCGCAATGGCGGCCCAGATGTGGTCTCGCCCCATTTTACAGAACCCAGTCTCGTTTACCGCTTAGGAACCGCTATTGATGTTACGGATAAATCTAGTCTTCTGGATATGAGATCCTTTGCAAAAGGCCGCATCATTATCTTAGATGCAGCTCGCGAAGACACAGACGCGCTTATTCAAGAGATAGAGCAGAGCGCACGTATTGCCGGGCTTTGTACCAAAACGACACCACCGCAAAAGGGTTTAAATTATTCGAAAGGCGATGAGGTTGATATGGTAATTATGCGATCAACAGACTGCAAATATGACCCTAATGACCCGTTACAGCGTGACGAATAGCTAAATACCAAGCCCGTCCCATAATCGCAAAGGCCATAAATGGCCACGCCATATAGGTCATAATTTTACCAAAGGCCGTCTTGCTATGTTTTATGAAATAGCGCGTGAAGCCTTTTAATTTTTCCCACTCGACTTTTTGACGGCGGACTTGGCTTGTTGAGCCATAATGCATAACGGAGGCCTCAGGGACAAAATAAACCTCCCCGCCGGACTCGCGCGCCCGTCGGCAGACATCTATGTCCTCGACATGCAGGAAGTAATCTTCATCAAAGCCGCCTAATATATCGAAAGAGCGGCGATCCATCATCATACAGGCCCCGCTCACGGTTGGATAAGCTTTGGGCTTTGTCGGCAGGTTTTCATTTTCCTTATGAATAGACCCAAGGAACGGTAATCTGTGCAAAGGCGTAAAACTGACAATGGCAGAAAACGGCGTCAAGCTTCCGCGCCGACTGCCGCGTTGTTCCTGGCCATTGACGTCTTTAAGCATTCCGCCCGCAATCCAAGGTGCGGTCAAAGCCTTGCCGCAATTTGCAAGGTTCCGCGCCGCGCCTTCTTCAATAAGAGCGTCTGGGTTCAAAAACAGGAAATATTCCCCGCTCGCAAGTTTTGCGCCGTAATTACAGGCCCTTCCAAAGCCAATATTACCATGACCTTGCAACAAGCGAATCCTCTCATACTTCGATACGACATGGGATAAGCGTTTGCGCGCATCCGGCGAATTTCCATTATCTACCAGAATAAGCTCGAAAATATCTGGGTCAGCCATAACGGCATGGATCGCCTCTATGAGGGCCGGACCCGTCATATAGCTCACCATTATAACGCTAATGGGTTTTTCACGTTTCGTGATTGGTAATGGCAAAATATTCGCCATATCGTCCTTTCGCGCTGCCCATTTCCCTAAGGCCATCTAGCGATATAAATCGCCAAAGGCAAAGAAAATTATCATATCGTTACGCGGGCTCGCTGACCCATTGACTGTCAGAGATGGGCACAGGAGATCTAGAAGCGGGCAGTAAATGTAATGTTCCGACAGCAAAAAAGACGCAGCCCCACCACCAAAATTGCCACGCACCATATGTCAACGATGAGGTCACAAGCGCTGCCATAATCACACCGCTAACGGCCCCCGCGTGACCGCGGCTTTGAACGAAGTTATTTACAGGTTTAATGAGAGCCGCAATGACTGTTGAGGCTAGAACAGCGCCGACAAGGCCCGTCTCTGTCCATATTTGAATGCCCGCATTATGAGGATGAAGCGAAACGATTGTAATTTCGCGGCCATCTTGCGCAATATAAGTTTCGCCAAAAGTCCGCGAGGCATCAAAGCCGGCACCGATCAGCGGGTGCTCAGCGATAACATGCCAACAATAGGCCCACATACGAAGCCTGTGATCCCAGGATTGCGGGAGATGAAAAGGCATATTCTCAGCATAATGAGACGCCATATAGGCCAAAGCTGGTGCGGCCAAGATAACAAGAATAGATAGTACCAATAAAATATTAGGCATTTTACGCGGGAACGCATATCCTGCGGTGGCCGCAATTACGACGCCGAGCAGTCCTAAAATGCCGACAGACAAACTATTTAGCCAAGCCGCGCATGCGAGCAGCAAAAGAAAAATCAGCGAAACATATCTCGAAATTGATTTCGGCAATCGGGAGAACATAAGCATGGCTACTGGCGCTGATATCAAAACTAATATCGTAATAGCGTGGCCGAGATTCATTTCAGCATCAATATTACGAAAAATTCTCGCATCAAATGTATGCGCCGGGTTAAATAAAAGCGTGAGACCAAAATTACTCAGCAGATCAATCATCAATAGGCCAGCTCCAAAAACAGAAGTTGCCATTAAGAGATGCTGAAGACGTTTTGGGCGTCTTCGGCCCGCATATTCAAATAATGGCCAACTCCAATAAAAGATAATGACCATCAAAAATAATTTAATGTAATTCGTTAGAAGATCATCAGGCCTGTAAGGACTCCAGGTGGCGGAGAGGCATAGCCATGCCAGAAATAGAATCAGCGAAATTTGAACGAGGGTAACTTTAAAGGTTTTTGTCTTAGTGGCTAAAACAAGTCCCAAAATACCTAAGATAAAAATTAGCGGCGCAACGCCCAAGCCGCCAGCATGGCTGACAAGCGGCATGAGGATAAGCAAGATGAAAATCGCGCCAAAACTCATTTTATCCAGAAAAGGTGTCATTAGAAATATGCACCCACCTAGCGCAAGTCAGGCGCGAGGGCTTCCGTGGCTAATTCAATTACGGCTTCATCGAGACTTATAATCTGTTGGTCACGGCTACCAAGACGGCGCAGGGCCAGCTTGCGGTCCTCCGCTTCTTTCATACCCACAACAGCGATAATCGGAATTTTACGGTCAGCAGAGAGCTCACGAATTTTGTAATTAATTTTTTCATTGCGCAAATCTGTCTCAACCCGAAGACCCGCTTCGCGCAATTCCTCGGCCGCTTGCTCTGCATACTCATTGGCATCAGAGGTAATCGTCGCAACAACGACCTGCACAGGACTGAGCCAAAGCGGAAACTTACCTGCATAATTCTCAATCAGAATACCTAGGAAACGCTCAAAGCTTCCGAGGACAGCGCGGTGAAGCATAACGGGGTTATGCCGATTATCATCATCACCGACATAACTTGCATTTAAGCGCTCAGGCGTATTGGGGTCGAGCTGAATAGTGCCGCATTGCCAATCACGTCCGATGGCATCACGGAGAACAAAGTCGAGTTTCGGACCGTAAAACGCGCCATCGCCTTCATTGAGTTCTACTTCCAAGCCGGACGCATCTGCAGCCTCTTTAAGCGCGGCTTCAGCCTTATCCCAATAGTCATCAGATCCAACCCGCACTTCAGGACGTGTGGAAAATTTGACCTTTACATCGTCAAATCCAAGATCAGCGTAAACAGATTTTAATAGCTCAGTGAAAGCTTTGACCTCATCCGTGACTTGGTCGAGCGTACAAAAGATATGTCCGTCATCCTGAACGAAACCGCGTACGCGCATGAGACCATGCAGAGCACCAGACGGCTCATAACGATGGCACGATCCAAATTCGGCATAACGCATAGGCAAATCACGATAAGACTTTTGGCCCTGATTAAAGACCTGAATATGACACGGACAGTTCATCGGTTTTAGGGCGAGGACTTTGTCCTCCTCGGCGATTTCCGCGACAAACATGTTCTCGCGATATTTATCCCAATGGCCCGACGCTTCCCAGAACTTGCGGTCCATGAGTTGAGGCGTCTTGATTTCCTGATAACCATATTCACGTTGGCGGCGGGACATATAATCTCGCAGCGTGCAGTAAAGCATCCAGCCATTGGGATGCCAGAAGGCTTGGCCCTGGGCTTCCCCTTGAAAATGAAACAGCTCTAATTGCGTCCCGAGGCGGCGATGGTCCCGCGCTTCGGCTTCTTCGATTTGTTTAAGATGCGCGTCAAGCTCTTCTTGGTTGCGCCAAGCCGTGCCGTAAATTCGTTGCAGCTGAGGATTATTACTATCCCCGCGCCAATAGGCTCCCGCGACTTTCATGAGTTTAAAGGCTTTTCCAATTTTACCTGTCGAGGGCAGATGCGGCCCTAAGCAAAGGTCGAACCATTTGCCCTGTTTATAAACTGTGATGACTTCATCTTCGGGCAGGTCTTCAATAAGCTCGGCTTTAAAGTCCTCGCCCATACCCTTAAATAACGTGATTGCCTCATTGCGGTCCATGACCTGACGTTCAAATTTATCATTGCGGTTAATGATAAAACTCATCTTCTTTTCAATCGCGGCAAAGTCATCTTCGCTAAACGGCTCATCGCGATGAAAGTCGTAATAAAACCCATTTTCAATAACGGGGCCGATTGTGACCTGCGTGCCAGGGAATAATTCCTGCACCGCTTCGGCCAAAACATGGGCGGCGTCATGACGAATAAGCTCAAGCCCTTCGGGGTCTTTCGCTGTCACCAATTCAATCTTGGCATTGTCATTAATCGGCAATGAGGCATCGACAAGCTTGCCGTCTAACTTCGCCGCCAAGACGGTTTTCGCCAAACCTTTGGAAATCGATTTGGCGACCTGCATAGCGGTCGTGCCGGCCTCGTAATCACGGGCGGCTCCATCGGGAAATGTCAAAGTGACCATTGCTCTACTCAGTCTTATGTGTTCCGCGCCATCGGCCTACTCGCCAAGGCGCCCAGAAAGGCGGAGTTTTAATGGTTTCAGGCACGTTATCAACCCCGCTTGTGCCAAACCAATGACATCGTGACAGCCGCGCCAAAGTCATCCATCCCCCGGCCCAAGGCCCATGTTTTTGAATGGCATATTTGGAATAATCCGAGCAGGACGGCGTATGCCGACACCGCACGCCAAAATAGGTCAGCATGGGACTGAGCGTGTATTTATAAAGCCAGAGCATAGCCAGCATCAGATATATGAGCGGGTTTTTCATAGGGATGCCCTCTCAACCGCTTCTACCGCCGCGTCAAAGGCCAGCATCGTGGAGGTATGCCGCGCGGGGTAAGCTTTGACACCTTTAAGCAAAGCCAGTTTTTCAAATTGGCCTGTTGGGGCCTCGCCATCGCTTTTTAACATTTCGCGTAATGCATTGCGGGCCTCTGTAATCTCTTCCAAGCTCGCGCCGATAATCCCTTGTTGCAATATCGCGGCAGAGCTTTGCCCGAGTGCGCAGGCTTGCACACGCAGCGCAACATCGCTGACAATATCGCCGTCCACCTTCACATCAATCTCAAGCCAAGACCCGCAGAGCTTAGAAACTTTACGCGCGGTTCCGTCAGGCGCGTCCAAGCGCTCATTTTTAAGCGAAGCGGAGAGCGTCAGGATCTCGGTATTATAGAGGTCGTCAAACATAGAAAAGATATAGGGGGCCGTACCCTCTTTGTCATCCCGTCTCAGCGCGAAGCGATGGCGGGACCCATGCCTTGTCATTACGTCCAAATACAATTTTTCGATGGATGCAATTTTTAAGCATGGGTTCCGTCAATGCTTCGCATTGTGTCGGAATGACAGCATGAAATTTGACAAGATTATATTAAGGTGCGGGCGTCATACTACCTTTATGGCCGCCATACAAAAAATACCCGCCGAGGAGACGCTTGCGATTTTCCTCTCCCATTTATCGGGCGAGAGGCGATTGGCCGATAAAACCGTTGAAGCCTATCAACGCGATATTTCCGCTTTTCTGGGATTTATGGCAGGGTATCTGGATGAAACTTTGCATCTAGCACGGCTCGCCGAGCTAAAGCCTATAGATTTTCGCGCTTATCTTGCCCACCGGCGGCGTGGAGACAGTCCGCTCTCTGCCGCTTCTGTTCAGCGGCAACTCTCTGCCATCCGAACTTATTACCGTTATTTAGAACGGCGCTGGGATGTGAAAAATGCTGCCCTGCCCCTGATCAAAGGCCCGCGTGCCAAACGCCCTTTGCCTAAACCCCTTAGCGTTTCTGGCGCGGGCGAGTTAACGGGGCTTGTCAATAAAGATGGCAAAAAACTGCCTCTGCCAACGGATTGGATAGAAGCCCGCAACAGCGCTGTGCTGACGCTGTGTTACGGGGCGGGTTTGCGAATTTCAGAAGCCTTAGGCCTGACGGCGCAGGACTTGCCGCTCGGCTCTACCCTATCCCTGACGGGTAAAGGCGGCAAAACGCGTATCATTCCCATCCTTCCCGCCATAAAGAAAATGGTTGAGCATTATGTGAAGCTCTGCCCTTATCCATTGACGGCGCAGGGCTCTATATTTTTCGGCGCGCGCGGAAAAGCGCTCTCACCGCGTATTATCCAAGGTGAAGTGCAACGCTTGCGCGGCGTCTTGGGATTACCTGAAACAGCCACGCCTCATGCCCTCCGTCATAGCTTTGCCACGCATTTGCTCGCGGGCGGCGGCGACTTGCGCACCATTCAACAGCTTCTCGGTCATGAGAGCCTCTCCACAACGCAGCGCTATACAGAAGTCGATGCGGCAGCGCTGATGAATGTTCACCGCAAAGCTCACCCCCGTGCATAAACCCTCTGAATAAAAAAGACCCGGTATAAAACTGGGTCAGTTAAAAGGGGATTCCACGTAAATGGACACTCTGTTTAGCGAGGCTCTACAAGCCTCGCTGTGATGTAAGTCACACTCCTCAGGTTTTATGGATGTCTGTTGTCAGATTTAATCCGACCGCCCCAATCAAGATGAGCGCTAGAAAGCTGTATTGCAGCAAACCCAATTTCTGATCGAAGAACGTCAGACCGATAATGGTGATGGCAAATATCCCCATTCCGGCCCAAATCGCATAGGCCACGCCCGCTGGGATGACTTTTAATGCAGGCGCAAAAAACCAGAAGCAAACAGAATAGCAAGCTATCGCGGCCATACCGAGGCCGATTTTCTCAAAACCATCAGACAGTTTGAGTAATACCGTTCCGCAAACCTCAAATATAATGGCTATGGTTAAAAACATCCAAGCTGACATCATTATCTCCTAATTTAAGACGGATAAACCATCGGTACATTGACCGTTGTCCCAAAGCTTTCCACATTGACTTTAACATCGTCAAATGTCGGCATGCGGTCCGTTGGAACAGTGCCTGATGCCCCCCAGCCTTCCGTCGGTTGATAAGTCTCGCTCATTCCGAAAACTTTGTCGTCATTCATGTCATGCCAGATGGACACAGCATAATCGCCAGGCTCAGCCACATTTACGGTAGCCGTCATATTTCCGGGCGTCGCGAGCTTTAGAATAGTGCCATGTCCGGTCATGCCGCGATATTCCTCGCGCTTTTGCACCGAAATATAAATCGGGCCATCCGCAATTTCCACGCCAGACAAATTGACCGTCACAGGAATAGTCCCTGCTTTATAGATGTCATTTGTAAGGTCAGCAGCAGTGGCACCCGCGGCTGACATAGTGATTATAAAAGCCGCAGCTCCTAGAGTTTTTAGTGTCGATACAAACATTTTCGTCTCCTTTACAATTTAGTTTGTAATTCAAACTTGACATAATTAAGTTTGTAATGCAAACTAATTTTAGAAATTATTTTCATGATGTGTTTCACAGGAGACAAAAATGACCAAAGAGCAAATTTTAGCAGATCTGGATTATGCCAGCTCAATCGCTAAAGACGGCGCGAACACACCTTTATTAGGCGGCCCTATTGGTTTGATGTGGGGCTGCCTTGTTGTGCCAACGCTTATTGCGCATGGCGCAATTATGGAAGGACTTATAAATTTACCCCAAGACAAAATTGGGTTTATCTGGATGGCTTATGGAATTATCGGAACGGTTATCGCCCTCATCCTAGGACGACGCATGGATAAAAAGCCAGGATCACAATCGCTTTTAAATAAAGTCGGCACCGCATTAGGTATAAGTGTGTCTATCCTAATTTTTACATTTGCTATCACGACCGTTATAAGCGCCGTACTCAACAACCTTCCTCCATATGTCTTTAATTATATTCTTGTCTTTGCCTTTAGCTTACTGACAATAAATTATGCGGTTTTAGCGCATCTGAGCCGTTACACTTATCTTCGAATCGCTGCTATAATAGCGGGGTCGTTTATGACGATAAGCCTGTTAATGGTAACGCAAAACCACGTCTATTTTGTTGCAGCCGCGGGCGTGGTTTTAGCGCAAATTATTCCAAGCCTGATTGAGATTAAAGGTGAACAGCGTAATGGATGATCGGGAACCAGAGCTTAATCTCGACGCGATTGATGACGTTATTCACGGACGGCTCAGGCTGGGCATTATGGCTTATCTCTCCGCCGTAAACCCCGCGAGCTTTCCTGAATTGCTTGAAAAGACCGCGACCAGTAATGGCAATTTATCGACCCATTTAACCAAGCTTGAGAGTGCAGGTTACGTGCGGCAGGAAAAAGGCTATAAGGGCAAACGCCCGCAAACTTTGGTGCATCTGACAGAGGCCGGGCGCCAAGCTTGGATTGCTTATTTGGACGCGATGAAAAAGCTATTGGGTTAAAAGGGGACAAGATGAATTACGTTGAGCAGAGCCAAGCCGCCGGACGGCATGTTTTTCCAGACTTAACTCGCGCTTTTGCGCTCATCGGGATTGTCCTCGTCAATGTCGGCGCTATCGCCTTTCCGATGATGAAAGGCTTTATAGATGGCGGGCTGAACACACCCCTCGACCAAGCCGCTATGTTCAGCACGACCGCATTTTTCCTTTTGAAATCTTATACGCTGTTTTCATTCATGTTTGGTGTCGGCTTTGCCTATCAAATGCAATCTGCCGAGCGGCACGGAACCGGATTTGCAGGCCGCTATTGGCGGAGGATTTTCGGACTACTTGTCTTAGGTCTTTTACATGTCGCCTTACTCTTCCAAGGCGATATTTTAGTCATGTATGCTATTTTAGGATCGATATTATTTTTGTTTCGAAAATCGACCGTAAAAACGCTCAAGCGTTGGGCCATTAGCATCTATAGTTTCCAAGTTGTACTAGTGGGCTTTGGAGCCCTCGCCGTGGCGATGGCCCAAAAATACGTACCCGAGGAGATGGCCATAGAGATAGAAGTTATGAAAGACAGCGTTATTGAGTCACGCGCTGTTTTTGGAGAGGGAACATTTATAGAATCAGTATCTTTACGCTTTGCCGAATGGAGCGAAATCATAATATTTGGTATGATGATACAGGGCTTTGGGGCCCTCGCCTTTTTCCTCTTTGGTCTGGCGGCTGTTCGCGCGGATATTATCTCAAATCCCTCTGCTCCAATTTGGAAAAAGTTTCGGCGCATCTTCCTTCCCATCGGTATCGCGGGCAGCCTTGCGGCGGCCTATGTTTTTTCTACGGCAGGAGACATGATGGGGCCAAAGATGATGCTCGCCATGGCGCTTGTCACGCTTTTCGCGCCCTTTTCAACCGCTGGTTATTTGGGTTTGATTGCGAAATGGGCTGAAGGCCCGATGACGCCTTTCAAAACTTTTATAGCCAGAGGCGGCACCGCCTCCCTCACGGCTTACCTTATGCAAGGCCTCATTCTCTCTTTAATATTTAACAATTACGGCCTGGGACTTTACCGCGAAATTGGAGCTGCGGGCTGCGTCTTGATTGCGCTTCTGACAGGCATTTTTACCGTGAGCTTCACTAGCCTGTGGCGGAAAAAATTCACGCGCGGACCCATGGAATACCTACTCCGCAGCTGGACCTATTGGGGAACTAATAAGAATTAAACGGTTAGACTTGAAACTCTACGCCTGTTGTGACGTATATAAAGCTCACAGGTAAGGATATCTCATGACACGTTTCGCTTTATCGGCTTTGACATTTTCAGCCATTCTACTCGCCACGCCATTTTCCGCATTCGCAGATGATCACAGTGCGTTTAAAATTAAGGCCTCTGATAAAGCCTCTCTTAAAGCCTCTGTCTTGTCAGACTTTGACAGTGCTTGGGCTATGACGGTTCTGCCTGACGGGCATATGCTTGTGACGGAAAAGACAGGCGAAATCTGGCTTTTGGGGACAGACGGAAAGAAATTAGGTCAAATCATAAACGGACCTGAAGTCATGGCAAAAGGCCAAGGCGGTCTGGGCGATATTATCCTACATCCTGATTTTGAAGAGACGGGACAAGTTTATATTTCCTATGTCGAACGGGACGAAAATGACGACACGCTCAGCGGCGCGGCCGTTACGCTAATGACCCTAAGCCTGACCAATGATGGCGGTAGCCTCTCAGGTGATGATGTTGTCTGGCGGCAATCGCCAAAAGTTCTCGGCAATGGTCATTACGGTCACCGCATGGCCGTCTCGCCTGACCGGCACCTTTTCATCACCTCGGGTGAGCGGCAGAAATTTTCACCTGCGCAAAATATGTCTATGAACTTAGGTAAAATTGTACGGCTCAATCTGGACGGCACGACGCCTGAGGACAATCCTTTCTACACAGGTCATGATGGCACGGCGGATCAAATTTGGACACTTGGCCATCGTAACCCGCTTGGTATTGCATTTGATGCTGACGGAAAATTATGGGCGCAGGAAATGGGCCCCAAGCACGGCGATGAATTAAATCTTATCCAGCGCTCTAAAAATTACGGTTATCCTTTTGTGTCAAATGGTGACCATTATAGCGGTGTTGAAATCCCTGATCATGATGAAATGCCAATCTTTGAAGCGCCCAAGACCTCTTGGACACCGGCCATAAGCCCAGGCGGTTTGATGATTTATAACGGCGATATGTTCGACGGTTGGCAAGGCGATGCCTTTATTGGCGGCTTATCGTCAAAAGCGCTTATCCGCGTCAGCTTTGGCGAGGACGATAAAGGCAATCCAACAGCCGAAGAGACGGGCCGTTATGAATGGGACAAACGCATCCGCGAAGTCGAGCAAGGTCCCGATGGCGCGATTTATGTGCTAGAAGATAAAAAAGGCGGACGCCTGATTAAGCTAGAACCACACGACGGTTAAGCGCGCAGGAAATAATCGTAAGCCACATTATCGGTTTCAGGGGCCATAGGATAACCTGTTTTGGCAAGGCTTTCTTCTAGCTCTGCGACATCGCCATTGGGAACTTGAAATCCGCACAGCACATGGCCTGTGGAACTCCCGTGATTGCGGTAATGAAACAATGAAATATTCCAACGCGCATCTAAATTAACTAAAAAATCCGTCAGAGCACCGGGGCGTTCTGGAAACTCGAAACGGTAAATTACTTCCTCAATATCGAGCGAAGCACGTCCTCCCACCATATGGCGCAAGTGACGCTTAGCGAGGCGGTCTTCAGATAAATCAGACACAGAAATACCGTGCGTGTCCATCGCCGCAATAACCTCGCCGCGTTCATCGGCGGATTTGGTTTTAATGCCGACAAGTACGTGCGCTGTCTCCGTCGGCGCGAAACGATAATTAAATTCTGTGACGGCACGGTTTCCAAGCGCGCGAACAAAGTTTAAAAACGCGCCCGCTTGTTCAGGAATATTTGCTGCAAATAGCATCTCTTCCCCTGCGCCCAATTCCGCGCGTTCCACCATATGACCGATACGGTCAAAGTTCACATTGGCCCCTGAGATAGTCACGACACAATCACCTTCAGGCGCTTTGCCCTCGCGGGCATGTTTAATTAATCCCGCCAAGGCCAGAGCCCCTGCAGGCTCGACAACTGTGCGCGTGGCTTCAAACACGTCTTTAACCGCCGCGCAGATTTCGTCATTAGTCACGAGGATACATTCATCGACAACAGATTTAGAAATCTCCAATGTATTCGTGCCGATAAGTTTCACAGCCACGCCATCCGCAAAACTATCCACCTTATCAAGCGGTGTCGGCTTTCCCGCTTCAAGTGACGTTTTAAGCGTCGCCGCGCCTTCAGGTTCGACAGCGATAATTTTTGTATTAGGCGAAACCGCTTTCACCCACGTCCCGATACCAGACACTAATCCGCCGCCGCCAGTGCAGACATAAATCGCGTCAGGCGTTCGCGGCATTTGCTCTAATATTTCTTTGCCAACCGTGCCCTGCCCCGCAATGACATCTAGCTCGTCAAAGGGATGAATAAAAACCGCGCCATTTTCTTTCGAGAAAGCAATCGCCGCGTCGCAAGCTTCGTCATAGCTCTCGCCCAACAGCCGCGTTTCCGCCCCCGCCGCTTGCACGGCGTGAACCTTTATCATCGGCGTGGTGATGGGCATAAAGATAACGGCTTTGGTATTGTAATGTGCCGCC
This sequence comes from Hellea sp., assembly GCA_028224375.1. Classification (GTDB taxonomy): domain Bacteria; phylum Pseudomonadota; class Alphaproteobacteria; order Caulobacterales; family Maricaulaceae; genus Hellea. The sequence goes on along the minus strand of JAOIVW010000004.1, from coordinate 38,787 downwards.
GCCGCCGCCATGCCTTGGGCGTGATTACCCGCACTGGCCGCGCAAACACCTTTGGCTTTTTCTGCATCGGTCAGTCCTGCAATACGATTTGCCGCGCCGCGAATTTTAAAGCTAAAGACATCTTGCTGGTCTTCCCGCTTAAGCCAAATATTACGGCCATGTTCCAGGCTAAGCTTAGGCGCGAGCTGACACGGCGTGCGTTTTGCCAGTGCATAAACATCTGCCGCGTCTATGCGGGCCTTCAAATCATTTAAATTAATTTTGGACATGCTGCGCTATCCAATCTCCGACTTCGGATGTCGAGAGGTTTCCGCCAAGGTCGCCCGTCGTATAGCCGCCCTCAAGTGCAGCTTCGACAGCGGCTTCAATTGCGGCGGCTTCAGCCTTGAGCCCGAATGAAAGGTTTAACATCCACGCCGCAGATAATATCATCGCGAGCGGGTTGGCTTTGCCTTGGCCAGCAATATCAGGGGCGCTGCCATGAATGGGTTCATACATACCTGTCGTTCCATCCGAAATAGAGGCCGAAGGAATCACGCCCATGGATCCCGCCAAAACAGAAGCTTCATCGGTCAAGATATCGCCGAACATGTTTTCGGTCAGCACAACATCAAAGTCTTGCGCGCGGGTCAGCATATGCATCGTCATCGCATCAACGAGGAGATGCTCGAGCTCAACATCGGGATAACGCGCGGCGACATTGATAACCGTCTCTCTCCATAAACGTGACGTCTCCAACACATTGGATTTATCAACCGAGGTGACTTTCTTTTTGCGTGTCATGGCAAGGTCAAAGGCCTTTACGGCAATGCGCTCAACTTCCGCCTCGCTATAGCGGCATTCATCAAAAGCACCATTTGCGTCGCGGCCTTTATTGCCAAAATAAATCCCGCCCGTAAGCTCGCGCATGACGACAAAGTCTGTGCCTTCAAGTCGTTCGCGTTTCAGCGGCGCCTTATCAATCAAAGCCGGATAAGGTTTGCAGGGACGAATATTGGCATAGAGATTTAGGTTTTTTCGGAGAGGCAAAAGCGAGCCCAATTCAGGCCTGTCCGCGCCTTTTAAATGATCCCATTTCGGCCCGCCCACAGCGCCGAGCAGTATGGCACCCGTCCTTTCACAAGAGGCAAAAGTCTCTGCTGGCAAAGGCTCACCAAGCTCATCAATCGCCGCGCCGCCAATTAGGTGGAATTCAGGCTCAAGCGTGTGGCCAAATTTATCTGCCATAGCCTTAAGCGCGGCCATAGCCGCCTCGCCGACTTCAGGCCCAATACCGTCACCCGGCACATATGTGAAATTAATGTTAGTCATCAAACTGTTCTCTAAGTTTTTTACTGTACGGCATACCTCTTTGACAAAAAGAACAAGGGCAAGGTTTGTTACCTCTAGCCTCTGGCCAATATCGCCACCCAACAACTTTCGGAGGCGTGTAAAACTTCATAATTTCTTTGGAAAGAACCTTGCGAGGAATGATGACTTCTAGTCCAAAAGGCGCTTCATGCTCTTTAACAATACCAATAGCTTCTGAAGCCGCTACATTCATTTTATCAGCATTATAAGCTCCAACAGATACTACTTCCTTATCTGGGATAAGAAACTGCACAGCGATTTTCGGAACTTTCCTAAATCGTCTAAGCTCTCGACACCATTGATGCGTTACTAAATGGTCCTGCATTACAGGCATACAATATACGCCTTTCGCGCGTGAATCCTTTCGGATTCCATTAGATTGAATTGACTTTCGTCTTTTCGCATCTGTTATGTGAACAAACTGAGCCAAACTTTCTAAAGTCTCTTATTCTCAAATTTTGAAATAGCGTCATCTTGATTTTGCAAATAACCCATCTCGTCCACCCCTTCCATGAGGCAGTGACGCGAAAAGGCATCGACATCGAAATTATAAGTCCCGCCATTACGCGGCAGGCGCACTTCGCAGCTCTCCAAATCCACGGTCACATCCGCGCCGGGATTATCGAGCAGCCATTGATGGGCGCGTTTATCTATGACTATCGGGAGCAAGCCGTTCTTGAGGGAATTACCGCGAAAAATATCTGCAATCTCGGAACTAATCACAACGCGAAAGCCATAATCCGTCAGGCCCCAAGGCGCATGTTCCCGCGAAGACCCACAACCAAAATTATGCCCCGCGACCAATATTTCGCAAGCTTTGCCCGCCTCGCTATTTAATTCATGGTCGGTGAGTTCGCCCTCTTTATCATAACGCAAATTAGCAAAGACATGCTCGCCCAATCCCGCTTTTGTCGTCATGGACAGAAACTTGGCTGGCATGATTTGGTCTGTGTCGATATTCTCGAGGGAGAGAACGAGTGTGCGAGAGGTGACGGTTTTTAAAGGCGCGAAGGTCATAGTGCTCTCCTTCTCCCTTGAGGGAGAAGGTGGCGTTGGCGTTTTGCAAAAACGCAGACGTCGGATGAGGGTGAACTGAACATAGTTAGGTACACCCTCACCCCCTCCTTCGGAGTACCCTCTCCCTCAAGGGAGAGGGAGTTAAATAAATACATCACGCCGCGCTCTCCATCTTCCGCGGATCCGTTATCACACCACTCACCGCAGTCGCCGCCGCCGTTTCGGGCGAAGCTAAAACCGTCCTTACCCCTGGCCCTTGGCGGCCCATGAAATTGCGGTTCGACGTTGAGACGACCAAATCCCCCGGCGCACCGATATCGCCATTCATGCCTAAGCACATAGAACAGCCCGCTTCGCGCCATTCTGCCCCAGCCTCTATAAATATCTTATCGAGTCCTTCATCCTCGGCGCGGGCTTTGACGAGGACACTACCCGGCACAACTATAACCGTGATATTGCTCGCCACTTTACGGCCTTTGAAAATCGCGGCGGCAGCACGCAAATCTTCCATACGCGAATTAGTGCAAGAGCCGATAAAGACCTTATCAACTGGCGTGCCAGCAATTTTATCGCCGCCCTTTAATTGCATATAATTCAGCGCGCTTTCATCCGTAGCATCAGTTGCGGCGGGGATAAGCGCGTCAATCGCCATGCCCATACCGGGATGCGTGCCATATGTGACCATGGGGCGAATATCTTCAGCGCGGATGTTAACCTCTTTATCAAAGACAGCGCCCTCATCCGTCGCGAGGCTCGCCCAATCGGCGCAAGCGGCGTCATAATTAGAGGGCGTAAATTTACGGTCTTTTAAATAGCTAAATGTCGTTTCATCCGGCGTAATCATACCGCAGCGCGCGCCCGCCTCAATCGACATATTACAGACCGTCATCCGGCCATCCATTGACATTTGCTCAAAGACATTGCCGCGATATTCCAGCGCATAACCTGTCCCGCCGCCAATGCCGATTTTGGCGATAATGGCGAGAATAACATCTTTGGGCGTCACGCCCACTTGCAGCTCTCCATTGACGTTTATCGCCATAGTCTTGGGCTTGCGCATCAGGATAGATTGATTAGCGAGCACATGCCCGACCTGTGTTGTGCCGATACCAAACGCAATCGCGCCAAAGGCACCGTGAGTTGAGGTGTGGCTATCGCCGCAGACAATGGTCATGCCAGGCTGCGTCGCGCCAAGCTCTGGCCCCATCACATGGACGATCCCGCGATTATCACTGTCCCACCCATGGGTCTCAATCCCATATTCCTCAGTGTTAGCCAAAAGGGTTTCAACCTGCGTCTCGGCTTGCGCGGTGACATAAGGCCGAGACCCGTCGGGGTTTATTTTGGTCGGCGTCGAATGATCAATCGTCGCGAGCGTAAGGTCAGGACGCCGAACTTTCAGGTCTCGCTCACGCAGAACCGTAAAGGCTTGCGGCGAGGTCACTTCGTGAATTAGATGCAGGTCTATATAAAAGGTCGCCGGATGGACCTCTGTTTCAGGCACAACGATATGGCGTTCCCAAACTTTATCGAAGAGTGTTTTAGGCATTATTCACCACCTTATCTCCTCCCCTGTTCACGGGGGAGGTGGGCCGCGCATGCGGCTCGGAGGGGGGAGCCACAAAAACACCTCTATCGTTCTGCGTTGCTCCCCCCATCCCCGCTTCGCGGTACTTCCCCCGCAGGCGGGGGAAGGGATTCGTTAGTTGAATAACCATCAGTGCTGCGCCGCGATGCTGGATTGCCTTACCGCGCGCCTTTCAATTCTGTTAATCACGTCCAGATACGCCTTCGCTCCTGCCAGCACCGTATCCGTACTTGCGCCGCGGCCTTGGTAACTTTCAAATTCTGTCGTCACGCGTACCGTGGCTTCGGCCATGGCGTCTTCTCCGCCTGAGACGGAATTGACGCTGAAATGTTCCAGCTTCATCGGTTTATCAGTGATATGTGAAATCGCGTCAAAGACGGCATTCATCGGGCCCGAAGCCGCCGAGACTTGCTCTTGTTCGCGGCCATCTTCATGTTGCAAGCGCACGGTCGCAAGTGGATGGCGGTTCTCATCTGAGCCCGCCGAGACATAAAGCGATTTAATTTCCCAAGGCCCTTGCGTGCCCACAGCTTCGCCTAAAATAAGCGCTTCCAAATCCGCATCAAAGACTTCCTTTTTCGCATCGGCTAATTGTTTAAAGGCCACGAAAACAGATTGCAGCTGATTATCAGACATTTCAAAGCCAAGCTTTGATGCGCGGTTTTTGAGCGCCGCGCGTCCTGAATGTTTGCCAAGGACAAGGTTATCGGTAGACACACCGACATCTTCAGGCTTCATGATTTCATAGGTTTCGCGATTGGCTAAAACGCCGTGCTGATGAATACCGCTCTCATGGGCGAAAGCATTTTTCCCGACAATGGCTTTATTACGCGGGACAGGGTTGCCCGTCAGCGTGGCGAGCAGTTTCGACGCCCCGTAAAGGCCTTCAGTCTTTATCCCCGTGGAGAGACCAAAGAAATCTTTGCGCGTGTTCAATGCCATCACGACTTCTTCGGTCGCGCAATTGCCGGCTCGTTCGCCAATGCCGTTGAGCGCGCATTCCACCTGACGCGCGCCGCCGCGTATGGCAGCTAGTGAGTTCGCGACGGCCAATCCTAAATCATCATGGCAATGGGCCGAGAAGACCGCCTTATCCGCGCCCTCAATTTCCGTGGTTAAAAATTCAAATAAATTCTGGATTTCTTCGGGCGTGGTATAGCCTACTGTGTCGGGAATATTAATTGTCGTTGCGCCCGCTTTGATGGCGGCTTCGACCACGCGTTTTAAATAATCGCGTTCTGTACGAATGGCGTCTTCGGCGGAAAATTCGACATCATCCGTATATTGACGGCAAAGCTCTACGCCTTCTATGGCGCGGCGGACAATCTCGTCCTTGGACATTTTTAATTTATATTCGCGGTGCAAAGGTGAGGTCGCGATGAAAGTATGGATACGGCCGGACTGCGCAGGTTTAATCGCCTCGCCGCTCGCGCGGATATCGCCTTCATTACAACGGGCCAGCGAACAGATGGTGCTGTCTTTGACGGTTTCCGCAATGGTCTTAATCGCCTCAAAATCACCGGGGGACGCCGCCGCAAAACCCGCTTCAATGATGTCCACGCCAAGGCCTTCCAAAGCTTCGGCCATAGCGAGCTTTTGGCCTGAGCTCATAGAAAAGCCCGGCGCTTGTTCGCCATCTCGCAAGGTGGTGTCGAATATTTTTACGTGTTTCGTCATTTTAAATCCTCACCCTGAGGGCGCGAAGCGCGTCTCGAAGGGTCTGGTTATTAGTCTCCGCCCCCGTCCTTCGAGTCCCGCGGCCCAATTGTTTGAAAGCAAACAATTGGGCCGCGCCTCAGGATGAGGGCTTGCTTTATGCGCTAAGCACGTTCCGCATGCCGCCGCCTGCCAACCTTCTCCGCACTCACAACATTATAAAGCCGCTCTAATTGCTTACACAGCGTATCCAGATTGCTCGGCCCGCCTGTGTCCTCAATATGAACCAACAGGTCGAAATCGCCATCCACGCGCTGCGTACAATGGACATCACGGTAGTCATATCCCCGGCGCTCGATCGTGCCGAGCGCCCTGATAAGCGTCCCACTAACGTCATGGAGAACAATCTTAAGCTTGCCCTGCACACCCGAAGGTTCAAAAGTTTTATCGCGTTGAAGTTCTTCGGTCATAGGACTTTCCGGGCAGTTATATAGGCAAAAATTGGCAGGGAAAATGAAAGAGCAGCAAGAGGAAGTGGAACCAAAATGGAGCCAAACACATTTCGGCCAATCATCAACACACAAGCAGAATATATAAAGCAAATCAGGCAAACGGATAATAAACGCCCCCGAGACTGTAATTCATCACTAGGCGAGACTGATTTAGCCAAAGAATAAAATGCAAGGGCACTTAGAACGCCAAAGACTATGAAGCCTATAAGCCAAGCACTAGCTATAAATATCGATCCCGTTCCCTTGTTAAGTTCAAGTCCATAGCCCAACCACGCTAGTAAGCTGCAAGATATAAGGGCAATAGCAGATAGCGTAAGCAAACCATATTTGAGTACTCCACTCACCCTACCGCTCCATCATATCGGCATTGCTGCGTCCCGGAGGAACAAGCGGCCAGACATTTTCGTTGGGGTCGATTTTGACATGCATTAATACGGGGCCGTCAGTCTTTAAAAGACGGTCAATGCCTGCATCAACTTCATCCGCCGTATTGACCGTGAAAGCCTCAATCTGAAACGCTTTGGCGACTAAGGCAAAATCGGGATTATCGTCCAGAGTGGTCTCGGAATAATTCTTATCAAAGAAGACTTCCTGCCATTGGCGCACCATGCCGAGCACGGAGTTATCGAGCAGGACAATTTTTAGCGAAATACCGTAACGGTTCAGCGTGGCCAGTTCTTGAATATTCATCATGATAGAGCCATCGCCCGACACTGTAATCACGGTGCGTTCTGGCGCGCCGAGCTTTGCGCCCAATCCCGCCGGAAGGCCAAATCCCATCGTGCCTAACCCGCCTGATGTGATGTGATCTTTAGGTTCATCAAAATAGCAATGCTGCGCGACCCACATTTGGTGCTGCCCGACATCACAGGTAATAATCGCCGCCGTTTCATTTTTGAACATGGCATCGGCGCGGCGCGAGAGATCGTGCAAAAGCTTAGGCGCGTAAACACCGGGATAGGCTTTAGCCTGCGCGCCGTCATAATCCCATTCATGCATCGCGCGGCGGGAATAGCAGAGCTCTTTCCAATCCTCGATGTCAGGCGCTGCGCCGCCCTCAAACGGGTCAATTGCGGCGAGGTTCTTTTTCAAGCTTCCATCCAAAGACGCATCAACGGCACGGAGTTTATTTATCTCCGCAATATCGATATCCATATGAATAACTTTGGCCTCGGGCGCAAAGGTATCGAGCTTACCTGTCGCGCGGTCATCAAAACGCGCGCCCGCCACTATGAGCAAGTCACATTCCTGCACCGCATAGTTGGCCGCGCGCAGACCATGCATGCCGAGCATGCCTAAATAATTCGGATGATCCGACGGGAGAGAGCCGAGACCTTTCAGCGTAGACACCACGGGTATTTGCGTGCGCTCAACCAATTCGCGGAGTTCCGCCACGCCGTCACCTTGGGCAATGCCGCCGCCAATATAAAAGAGCGGCTTCTTGGCCTCACGCATCAGCTCTTCGGCTTTGGCAATTTGGTGGCTTTCACCCATTTCAGGTTTTTGCTTGGGGTAAGGCCGCCACTTATGGCGCTGTGTCGTCATGGCATTTGCGACATCTTTAGGCAGGTCAATCAGTACGGGCCCAGGACGCCCTTCGGCCGCAATGAAATAAGCTTCGGCCACCATGCCGGGGATGTCGGCGGGGTCGCGCACAATATAGCTATGCTTGACGACAGGAAGCGTCATGCCGAAAATATCAACTTCTTGGAAGGCGTCTGTTCCCATCAAGTTTGACGGCACTTGGCCCGTAACAAAAACAACCGGCACAGAGTCCAGATAAGCATCCGCAATAGCGGTAATTAAGTTGGTTGCGCCGGGGCCTGACGTGGCAAAAGCCGTACCCGTCCGTCCTGTGGCGCGGGCATAGCCGATGGCCGCCATGCCGCAACCTTGTTCATGACGGCACAGAATATGGCGCAAAGATTTAATCTGCGGCAACACATCATAAACAGGCATAATCGCCCCGCCCGGATAACCAAAAATTGTATCCACACCTTGAGCCGCAATCGCTTCGAGCAGAAGTAGCGAACCTGATTTAGGCTCACGGTCTGTGGCGACTTCTGTCTCTTGGCGGTCAAATTGCTTGGCTGTGGTCATAATTAAATCTTTTAACTTTCGTCATCCTAGGGCTTGTCCCTAGGATGACGTTGTTGTTAGTTCTTATCCTTATCGACAATTTTATTCGCGGCAATCCACGGCATCATCTCGCGGAGTTTTCCGCCAATTTGTTCGATTTGGTGCGCTTCCATATTGCGGCGGCGAGCGGTCATAGACGGATAACCCAGCGCGCCTTCTTGGATGAAAGATTTGGCATAATCCCCATTTTGGATATTCTTAAGCGCTGTGCGCATCGCTTCACGAGAGCTGTCATTGACCACCGCTTCGCCAGTAACATATTCGCCATATTCAGCATTATTCGAAATTGAATAATTCATATTGGCAATGCCGCCTTCATAGATAAGGTCAACGATAAGCTTCGTCTCATGCAGGCATTCAAAATAGGCGAGTTCCGGCGGATAGCCAGCCTCAGTCAGCGTTTCAAAACCCATTTTAATGAGTTCAACAACACCGCCGCAAAGTACCGCTTGTTCCCCGAAGAGGTCTGTTTCTGTTTCGTCTTTAAACGTTGTGTGAATAATCGCTGTGCGACCACCGCCAATGGCAGAAGCATATGATTTGGCGAGTTCCAAAGCATGACCGCCATTCGCGTCTTGGGCGATGGCGATGAGGTCAGGAATACCGCGGCCATTTTTAAATTCGTTACGAACCGTATGACCCGGCGCTTTGGGCGCGACCATGATGACATCTAAATCACGGCGCGGCGCGACTTGGCCGTAATGAATCGCAAAGCCGTGACCAAAAGCGAGGGCTGCGCCTTCTTTTATGTTTGGCTCAATATCTTCGCGGTAGATTTTTGCTTGCAGCTCATCGGGCGTTAAAACCATAACAACATCAGCGCCTTTCACGGCGTCGGCTGTAGCTTTGGACTCAAGTCCATCCGCTTTGACTTTCTTATTCGTTGAGCTGTCAGGGCGCAGACCGACAACAACGTCAACGCCGCTATCTTTCAGGTTCAGCGCATGGGCGCGGCCTTGGGAGCCATAACCGAGGACGGCGACTTTCTTTTTCTTGATGATCGAGAGATCACAATCTTTGTCATAGTAAATATCGAGAGATGACATGGGTAGGTCCTTAAATGTCTAATTAATTATCAAATGGGAATGAGGTGACGGCGCCCTTAGACGCAGAGCCAACAAGCTTGGCAAATTTGGCATATGCGCCGCTTGGATATTTGGGTTTAGGCGGGGTCCAGCCTTTGGAGCGGGCTTTGAGGTCCGCATCGACATTGATGGTCTGGGCTTCGACGTCGATTGTGACTTTGTCGCCGTCCTGCACAAATGCTATGGGGCCGCCATGTGCGGATTCGGGCGCAACGTGACCAATCACGAAACCATAAGACGCGCCTGAAAAACGGCCATCAGTGATTAGCGCGACATGGTCCGCTAAGTCTTGACCCACAAGCGCCGCTGTAACGCCGAGCATTTCGCGCATGCCAGGACCGCCGCAAGGGCCCTCTCCGCGAATAATAATAACGTCGCCTTTTTGAATGCCATTATTTTGAACGACCTCGAAACAATCTTCTTCGGATTCAAAAACGCGCGCGATACCTTCGAAGAAAAGCGCGCCATGACCTGCGAGTTTGACAACGCAGCCTTCGGGCGCGAGGTCACCATAAAGGATACCGTAACCCCCGCGTGATTTAACAGGGTCAGAAAATTGACGCACGACATCTTGGCCTTCGGCCTCTTTAGCCTCGAGAATTTCTTCAAAGAGAGAGCGGCCCGTGACTGTTGGCTGGTCATCAATACGCCCATCATCAACAAGTCGCTTACCGATAAGCGCAGAGCCGCCCGCCGCATAAAGGTCAAAGGCCATATATTTTCCGCCGGGCTTCAAATCCCCAATCACAGGGGTTGAGCGCGAAATCGAGTCAAAGGCATCAATGTTGAAATCACTCACGCCCGCTTCTGTCGCGATAGCGAGCAAATGCAAAATCGCATTGGTTGACGCCGCTGTCGCGGAAAGGGCAATCGCTGCATTCATGAGCGATGTCTTGGTAATCATTTCGCGCGGCAGGCGGTTCTCTTTCACGCATTCAACTACGATTTGACCTGCCCGATAAGCGCTGTCATTTTTATCCTCAGATATAGCCGGCACATCATTCGCGCCCATGGGGGAGAGCCCAAGGAAGGTCATCGCCATCGCCATAGAGTTAGCCGTGAATTGACCGCCGCACGCGCCTGCGCCTGGGCAAGCGGCTTTCTCGATGTCTTTTAATTCCGCATCATCAATAATCCCCGCCGCGCAAGCGCCGACCGCTTCGAAGACATCTTGCACAGAGAGGTCTTTGCCCTTGTGATTGCCGGGCATGATGGAGCCGCCGTAAAGCACAACGCCCGGGATATTCATCCGCGCCAAAGCCATGGCTGCGGCCGGAATTGTTTTATCGCAGGCCACGAGAATAATAACACCGTCGAGTGAGTGACCTTTCACAGCCAGTTCAATTGAATCCGCAATGACTTCGCGCGACATAAGCGAAGCCCGCATGCCTTCACTGCCCATCGTAATCCCGTCAGAGATAGCAATGGAGTTAAAATCGACAGGCGTACCGCCTGCGGCGCGAATACCTGCACGTACAGGCACGGCCAGCTTATCGAGGTCCATATTACACGGGCCCATATTCGTCCATGTATTGAAGACCGCAATCATCGGGCCTTCAAAATTCGCGTCATCCATACCTGTAGCACGGAGCATCGCCCGCGCGGCAGCACGGCTTGGGCCTTTTACGATAGCATCACTTCTCTTGCTCATAGTCTCGCTCTTAAAACCAAAAAACCCGCTCATTTCGGAGCGGGTTTTTTTAGGTTCTTTTTAGTCTACCTATATCCCGCTCATCGCTCCGCTAATCACGAGCACCACAACTGAGACCAGAAGAAGAATAGCAACAGGAGCGATAGACGGCACAGCGCGGCTGGCAACTTTCACTTTAGGTTCGTTCTCTTTGTGGTACGGGTTCATGGATATCCTTTAACGTGAGATTTTAAATATTGTAAACAAGCAAATGACGCAATAGCAAATTTTGCCTCTAAATTGCAAATATGCAGCCATATCACATAATTTTATGCCCCTTAAGCTCTAAATCAAGGCAAGAGCTGCCGATAAGTCGGCTATGAGGTCATCTGAAGCCTCTAGGCCTACAGATATGCGCAAGAGCGTATCCCTAATACCCGCAATTTCGCGCGCCTCAGAGGCCATGCCGCCATGGGTCATAGTGGTGGGGAAACAAACAAGGCTCTCAGTCCCGCCAAGGCTGGGCGCCATTTGGAAAAGGGTGAGCGCTTCAATCACGGATTTGGTCTGTTCAAAGCCGCCTTTAACTTCAAAGGAGAGCATCGCGCCGGGGCCGCTTTGTTGTTTTTTGGCGAGTTTGTATCCTACATCAGATTTCAGGCCGGGATAATAAACGCGCTCGACTTTCTTATGTTTATGCAGAAATTTCGCAATCGTCATGGCATTGGCTTCTTGCGCGTCCATCCGCGCAAAGAGCGTGCGCATCCCGCGCAAAGTTTGGTAGCTATCAAAGGGAGAGCCCGTCACGCCCGTACAATTGGCCCACCACGCCAGACGCTCGCCATGCTCGTCGGTTTTAGCGACAATCACCCCGCCAACAACATCGCTATGCCCATTGAGATATTTAGTCGTCGAATGGATGGAGAAATCCGCGCCTAGCTCTAGCGGGAGTTGCCGCGCAGGCGAGAGGAAGGTGTTATCCACGGCGACCAGCGCCCCCACCGCTTTGGCTGCTTTACAAATCGCGGCAATATCAACGAGGCGCATAAGCGGGTTGGACGGGGTTTCGACCATGACCAAGGACGGCTTTTCGGCCATCGCATCCGCCAAAGCTGTGGCATCGGTTTGATCGACAAAGATAACGCGCAAACGCCCCTGTTCTGCGCGGTGGGTCAAGAGGCGATGCGTGCCGCCATAACAATCATGCGGCGCGAGTATAAGCTCATCGGCTTTGAACAGGTTCGTAACCAGATCAATTGCGGCCATGCCCGTTGCCGTCACCACGCCATGCGCCCCGCCCTCAAGCTCAGCCACAGCGCGGCCCAAACCATGCCGATTAGGGTTAGCCGTGCGCCCATAATCAAATGGGCCCTTCTCATCGATAGATTTAAAACGGTAAGTCGAAGATAAATAAAGCGGCGGGTTCACCGCGCCATAGGCTGGGTCATCGCCAATTTCGGCTTGGATTATTTTTGTACGTTTATCGGTCATTATATTTTTTTCAAAATTAGGTGATATGTAATTAAGACAACAATGCTTGATGCGGTGATGGCGTAAACCCAGTTCTTCCAAGTCATTTGAGTGTTTTTCCGTCGAACATAATCATATTGTATTACAACACACATTAATGTGTAGATTGTCCAAATCAAAACCACCCAAACTATTGCCATCACATTAAACCCCCACAAAATTCCGCAAGCCTTGGGCCCATCGCGTCATATTCTTTTAGGAACGCATCATGGCCATAAAGCGAAGTGAAGGTGAAGAGCTCACTTGGCCCGCCTAGGCGGTCGCGCAGCTCGCGCATATCGGTGAGCGGGGCGAGCTGGTCTGAAATCGCGCTCATCAGCAGTGTCGGCGTAGTAATCGCTTCGGGTTCGACGCGGTGTAGGTCAATTGACTCCGACAAGGCCAAAAACCGCTCTGCATCCATCAGCTCGGCAAAGGCATCGCCGCGCGAGCCGAGATAATCACAAATATCAAATTGCGAGGGCGAGGTCGCGGTTTCCGCCAAATCAAATCGGTCAGCAAATTCTTCGGCGGTGCGATAGGTCGTCATGGCGAGCTCACGCGCAAGCTTCATGCCCTCTTTGGGACGGCCTGCCTCTATCCCTAATCTCACGGCTCGCCGCTGAATACCGCGCCACGCCACGCCAATGGGGTAAGGCTTATGCGCCGCGCCGATGATACAAAGCTTCCCGACCGCGTCAGAATAATCATGGGCAAAGGCCAGCGCCGTCATCCCGCCATAGGAACTGCCTATGATGGCGGCGACTTTAGATATACCTTGAGCATCAAGTAATTTTTTTAGCCGCGCCGCCTGATCATGGGTGGTGATGCAGTCAGGACGGTTATCGCTTTCAACGGCGGGCGCGAAATCTATTCCGAGTACTTGAAATTTATTTAAATCAATCGGTCCGCCCTCACGCACCAAGGTCGACCACCAGCCACGATTAAGCTTTCCGCCATCTGCGATAAAGCGCGAGGCAGAAATTCCACCCATCACGACAATCACAGGGGCTTCTTCATTGCCATAAAGCCGTCCCATGACGACATCATCTTTCAGCACGCATCCGCGCTGTAAAACATTGTCGCCTAGACTAACTTTAATATCGCGCGGCATCGCCACACCTCCGATTACGGAACCAAAATTGCGGTAAGAGAAAATAACGGCGCCTCGCCTTTATCATCTTTCGGTCTTAACCGCAGGATTTAGCACCAACTGTTTGAAAACAAGGTTGCTCCAACTTCATAGGGCCTGTCCCTCCGTCGGTCTTGATGAGATTGGGGGTATGAAGGAAGTAGAAGAGCAAATCAACTGTTGTTAATTGGTTTTTCGACTTCAGCTACGATTTGAGAATAAAAATCTAAAACCTTTTCTGCTTTAACTACATTGCCAAGATTCATCATAAGCGGAGTTTTTACAATATCAGATAGGTTTTCAGGAGGAATCTCTGATTTAATTTCACCCGTAGCAGTAAACACAGGACCAGCAAAAAGAAAACCCAATAGCCCAAAGCGAAGTTTACCGAGGTGCATATCATTATGCTTATCCATGAAGCCTATTTTGTCAAAAATAAAAACGGGAGAGCCAGAAGACCCAGGAAAGCAAGCACAATCAACTAAAAAAGTTGGTGTGTCTGAGTAATTTTCAAAAACTGGCGTTGCGGTAACGCCTTTTCTAACAATTGGATAGAAGTTAGATTTATCAATAAGACCATTAGGATAACCTATCATGTAGATGTCCTCTATAGCTGTAAGATTTTTAAGTTCGCCTGCCCTTAAAATATCCTTATCAGAAATGAAAGAGACTAATGCGCCAAACTCCTGCTTAACTGTTTCCAAAGAAACTGGTATGATTGCTAGATCTATATCTTTTTCAGGATGAAAAACTATTGCCGATTGAGGTGTAGTTGAAGTCACAATTGCTCCATCAGTACGTTTATAACGAAGTAGAAACTCATCTCCCTTTTCAACAACATGCCTATTTGTAACTACAACGGGAGCAAACTGTTCATCGCCGTAAGGATGAAGCATCATAAATAAACCAGATCCAGAACCCACGGTCTGACCACTTATAACAATATCAATTTTAACTGTGGATCTTACTAATTTGTCAGCATTAGATTTTTTCATACAACCTCAATAACAACCTAAGCGATAATTTACAAGCTTTATCAAGTCAGCTTCTAAGCACGGATTCAACATATGTCATGTTGCTTATTCTCGTGTCGAGGTCGGGGCTTGGGTGCTCCAGATGAGCGCTATGAACAGCCCCTTCATGCGCGGCAAAACGGCAAGACATATCCCAACGCCGACAAGAACTAATGCCAATGTCCGCACCCAATCGGGCATGTCCATGCGGAAGGTAATAAAATAGAAAAACGGCGCGAGGACATGTCCAGCCACAAGCATAGACGCCCAAGCCGGGCCATCATCAGCCCTCACCTCTCCCCAATTCTCATGGCAAGACGGGCAATGCTCCACCTGCTTGAGATAGCTGCGAAAGAGCTTGGCCTCTCCGCAATTGGGGCATTTGCCTTGGAGACCCCTTTTTAAGGCGGGCCATTTATCGATATGTGTGTCCGTACTCATACCCTTCAAATAGTCCCTTTTATTTTTAAAACAATGCGACCTTATTGACTTGGGCCGCCCACGCTCATAGTCAGCACGCCTTGTTTTAAAGAGGTTGCTATGCCCGTCCCGGTCATTGTTCTGAATTTTGGTCATAGCGTTTTGCGCAGCTTGGATGATTACACCCATGCGGCCAGCGAGATTTATCGCCATTACCGCCAAGGCCAAAATGTTGTCGCTGTGACCTCGGCCCAAGGTGACCAGACGGATATGCTGATGGCCGAAGCCCGGCAAATTGGCCCTGATGGCGCGGCGAAAAATCTGCCGGAATTGATACAGCTGGGCGAGCGCCGTTCTGCCGCTCTTTTGGCTTTGGCCCTTGAACGTATCGGCGCGCCTGCCTTTGTCCGCCAAGCCCGTGACCTTGGCCTGAAAGCGCGCAATGCAACCCTTATTGATTTGAATGTTGAACAGCTCGAAGACGATTTAAAGAACCACGATATTGTCGTCATGCCCGGACATGTCGCGATTGGCGAAAAAGACCGCAGCGTTTTGCTCACCCAAGGCGGGGCGGATATGACGGCGATTTACGTCGCCAAGCGCCTCGGGATAAAAGCCAAGCTGCTTAAAGATGTTGAGGGTGTTTTTGATAAAGACCCGAAATCAGCTGGAGCCGCGCCGCAGCGTTATGACCGCATTTCTTATGCTGATGCCCGCACCAAAGCCGGCCCTCTTGTCTCGCCCAAAGCGCTCGATTTTGCGCAAGAACACGACATAAAATTTGATATCGGAAAGCCTGGAATTCCCAGCTACACAACGATTTGCGACAAGACGACCAGCCTTTCCGCTATCCCTGCGCCCAAAAAGCTCCGCGTGGCGATGCTCGGTTGCGGCATTGTCGGCGGCGGTGTTTATCGCCGCGTCAAAGCTAATTTAGACCGATTTGAGATGGTCAAAATCATGGTGCGGAATCCGGCTAAATATATTGACCAAGGCTATAAGCCTGAAGAGCTGACGACAGACATTGCCGGTATCATCGCGGCAAAACCCGACATCTTTATCGATGTGTCAGGCCCCATTGAGCCCGCCTTAGGCCATTGCAAAACCTTATTGGAAAAAGGCGTCCATATTGTCAGCGCGAATAAACAAGTCATTGCCGCAGGCGGGCAAGAGCTCATCGATTTTGCCAAAGACAAAGGCGCGCAGCTTATGTTTTCTTCGGCGGCGGGCGGCGGTATGCCCGTTCTGGAAATGTGCATTCGTGAGCGCGGCCGCATCACCCGCGTCGAAGCGCTACTCAACGGGACGACAAATTATATGCTCGATGAAATCAGCGCGGGGAAAAACTACGCTGACGCGCTTAAAGAAGCGCAGGATAAAGGCTTTGCCGAAGCCGACCCGACAGCCGATGTTGACGGACATGACAGCGCCGCCAAGATAAGACTCGTGGCGCTTCTAGGGTTTGGAGAAACAATCACCCAAGACGATGTTCCGCTCGATACAATTCGCGATTTCGCGCCGACATCCCCGCCCAAAGGCGCGATGAAACGCATCTCGACCTGCTGGAAAGACCGCAATGGATTTAATGCAGCGCTGGAATTAAAGGATTTGTCTTTAAACAATTTTATCGCGCAAGCCGAAGGCGAGGAAGCCCACGCTATTTTCTATTTTGACGATGGCGACCAATATAAAATCCGCGGCAAAGGCGCAGGCCGTTGGCCCACTACTGAATCCGTCATGGCGGATTTATTCGATATTTCCGCGACTTATTTGTAACCAAATGACAGGCTTGCGCGTATAGTCTATATGTCTAAAGTCCCGATTATAGTTTGGTTTCGCCGCGATTTACGTGTCGCTGATAACCCCGCGCTTTCTGAAGCGGCAAAAACAGGACGGCCCGTCATTTGTCTTTACGTTTTTGAAACAGATAAAGAGCGCGAGCTTGGCGGAGCCAGTCACTGGTGGCTTCATCATAGTCTTGAGTCCCTGACAGCAGATCTGAAAAAAATTGGGGCCAAGCTTATTTTGCGCAAAGGCCAAGCCTACCGCATTCTGGATATGCTAATCGAAGACACGGGCGCGGATAGCGTGTACTGGAATCGGCGCTATGAGGAAAACCCCCGCGAGATTGATACAGCTATTAAATCGGACCTGACTGAACGCGGTCTAACCATAAAAAGCTTTCGCGCTAACCTGCTCTCAGAGCCTTGGTCCGTGGAAACAAAAACGGGCGGCTATTATAAAGTCTTCACCCCTTATTGGCGCATGGCCCAAGAGAGCATTGATACGAGCAAGCCTTTGCCCGCGCCGAAAAAAATATCTTCATTTGAGGGCGAGATAAAAAGCGAGGCTCTGGAAAGCTTTAAGCTTCTCCCCACCTCGCCAGATTGGGGGTCAAAAATGTCCCCCTATTGGACCATTGGCAGCAAAGGCGCAGCCAAGGCTCTCAAGCAGTTCTTAGACGGCCCCGTCAGTAATTATTCTGATGATCGCAACCGTCCTGACAAAGAAGACGGCACCTCGAAACTATCCCCACATTTAGCGTTCGGAGAAATATCACCCAAACAAATTTGGCAGGCCTGTAAAGGCGACCTTGATAAAGCTCGTAAATTCCTCTCCGAAATTGGATGGCGAGAATTTTCCTATGTGCTGCTCTACCACAACCCAAAACTTGCTAGTGAAAACTACAAATCTGATTTCGATGCCTTTGAATGGAATCCGAATGAGGAAAATTTGCGCCGGTGGCAAAAGGGCCAAACGGGCTATCCTTTTGTCGATGCCGGCATGCGCCAGCTTTGGCAGACGGGATGGCAGCATAACCGCGTGCGCATGGTGACGGCGAGTTTCCTGATTAAGCATCTGCTCATTGATTGGCGTGAAGGCGAGAAATGGTTTCACGATACGCTGGTCGATGCAGACCCCGCCAGTAATGCCGCCAGTTGGCAATGGGTGGCCGGGAGCGGAGCCGATGCAGCGCCCTATTTCCGTATTTTCAATCCTTTCACCCAGGGCGAGAAATTTGACCCCAATGGCGATTACGTCCGCAAATTTGTGCCGGAGTTAAAGCATTTGCCTAATAAATTTATTCATCGTCCCTGGGACGCACCCGCCTTGGTTTTAAAAGAAGCGGGCGTTAATTTAGGCGAAAGTTATCCTAAGCCTATTGTGGATCACAAAGTAGCCCGAGAGCGAGCCTTAGCCGCTTACAAAGCTACGCGTGAATAATCGCAATTTTGTGACGACATTGTTATTGGCTCTTTTATCGCAATTCTATAAGTTATCGCAATTCTATAAGTGAGGTTTTATGAAACATTTTATTGCTATTACATTCGCGGTTGCTCTGGCAGCTTGTACCTCAGCTCAAAGCGCGGAACCGCCGACTGAGACTGCATCTACAACAGATGTCAAACTCTCGGGCCAGACTGATACGGCTATTTTTGCAGGCGGCTGTTTCTGGTGTGTGGAATCCGATTTTGAAAAACTTCCTGGCGTTATTGATGCTGTGTCCGGCTATACAGGCGGAGAGATACAAAACCCGACCTATCGCAACCACCCCGGCTACCGCGAAGCGGCTAAAATTATTTATGACCCAACAATTGTCTCTTATGACCAATTGCTAGATTATTATTGGCACCACATCGATCCAACAGATAGCCGTGGTCAATTCTGTGACAAGGGTCATGCCTATACCCCTGCTATTTATGCGCGCCCTGACCAAATTAAAATGGCGGAAGCTTCAGAAGCTGAGATCAAAAAGACAAAACCATTTGCTGACCCGATTATTGTGCCCGTTCTTCCCGCCACAAAATTCTGGGATGCCGAGGATTATCACCAAGAGTATTACTTGAAGAACCCTCGCAGATATGAATTTTATCGTAAAGGCTGTGGCCGTGACGCCCGCGTAAAACAGCTCTGGGGTTCGAAATAACGTCTGACTTAGGTCTAGCGCTGTTAACGACTAAAAAGTAAGCCTATTTGCGGCCTGTGGTCGGCGTGTAATCATAGCCGGCCCAGACCCGCAATTTACGCCGTTTCCCGCCGCCAAGCTCGATATCTATATCGGGCAACCTGTCGAGCCGCTTAAAGTCCTCGCGCAACTCATCTTCATAGTGGTCGTAATAATTTAGGATTAAAACAGGCCCTTCTTGCGCAGGCAGCGGATATGTGAGTTCGGCATGATTTGTCGGGGACGCTTCATACATCCACATTTTCATCGGCACTTTTTCTGCTAGGCCATAATAATATAAATCATAAAAAATAATACGTTTATCAATCGCCAGCGTCGCGTAAGCGCGGCCGTCATGCCCTTGGGCATAGATGTCTTCGACAACTTTCACAGTCTCCGGCCATTGCCGTAATCGTTTAACCGAATTGCTCAGGCCCACGGCGTCAGTCAATATCGGACTCAGAAGGGCTATCCCAGCGACTAGGCTGAAAACAGATTGAAACCCAATCCCGCCCACGAGCCAACGGCTTAGCCTCGGCCAAAATTTCACGGCGTAATGCGCTGTCAAAATAGAGCCCGCAATATAAGTCGTAACCGCCCAATTTGCATTAGCGCGCGAGAGCAGAGCTTGAAGCGAAATAATTAAAAGTGGGCTTAACCCGAACAGCGCAACCCACATGGCGGGCTTATCTAATTTTTTGCGCATGGCGGCGATAAGCGCCAGAACATAAAGCACGAATGTGACAGGCCCGAAAACTGCGAGTTGATCCACCCAAAATGTGCCAAGCTCTGACGGGTGAAACGGTATGCCGCCCTGCATATTGGCATTTTCCGCCGTATGCGTAACCGTCGCGAAATCATGCGCAAAGTTCCAAAGAATATTAGGCAGAAAAATCAAGAATGTGATGAGGCCTGCCGCATAGCCTTTAAGATTATTTAATCCGTTTCTAGACGGCTTATCAAAGAGAAAAGCCAGGCCAAGCGCAGGCAAGAAGAAGAACATCGCATATTTCGCCAACAGTCCAAATCCGACAGCCACGCCGAGCTGAATAGCGCGTGGCCATGTCGCTTTAACGCGCAAATGCAGCCACGCATTCATTGCCAAAGCCCAACACAGCAGTAGCGGCACATCGGTGCTGACAATGCCTGAGGACAGCCACAGAGCAGGCATCAGCAGATAAATCGCCGCCGCCCAAAAACCTGTTTTGGCATCAAAGGCTAATCGCGCCGTGCGAAAAATAACAAAGGCTGTAATGGAATGCAGGACAGGCGAGGATAACCGCACCGCCCATTCCGCGTCTCCGAAAATAGACGTCGTGGCCCATATGGTCCAGGCAATAAGCGGCGGCTTAGTGAAATAGCCCCAATCCAAATCCTTAGACCACGCCCAATATTGCGCCTCATCGCCGTGCAATCCCAATGGCGAAATTAGCAAAGCTCCGACTCGAAAGACAAGCAGCGCGGCAATCAGCCAAAGCGTCCATTTTTGATAATTTCTCATTGGCGCTGCTATGCCTCGCCGCCGCCTAAAAATAAACTCAATTTATGTGTCATAAGACTTTAGTAACGGGATGGGTTCAGCAAGGTCATATGGGACATGCACTTATATTTGATTCAGGCGTTGGCGGCTTATCAGTAGCTGCCGAAATCCGTAAGCGATTGCCGAGTTTACAGATGAGCTATGTTGCTGATGATATTTTTCGGCCTTACGGCGAAAAGACGGAAAGCCAGCTAAAAGCGCGCCTGCCCGGATTGCTGTGGGAACTTAGCGAGGCCATAAATCCTGATATCATCGTCATCGCTTGTAATACGGCCTCAACGACCGCCCTGAAAGAAATCCGCGCCGCCGTGGACATTCCTGTCATTGGCGTTGTGCCCGCGATTAAACCCGCCGCCGCTGCCTCGCGTACAAAAACAATTGCTGTTCTCGGCACGCCCGGAACCGTTCAGCGGCGTTATGTCGATGATCTGATCAATGATTTTGCGGATGACTGCCATGTCATTTTACAAGGCTCCGTCAACCTCGTTGATATCGCGGAAAAGAAATTAGCGGGAAAGCCTGTAGATTCTGAGTGGATTAAGACCGAACTCGCGCCGATGTTTAGTGGACGCCACGGCGCAGATATTGACGCCGTTGTGCTCGCTTGCACCCATTTCCCGCTATTACGCAAAGAACTTAAATCCAGCGTCCCGCAAAGCGTTCAATGGATTGATAGCGGCCCAGCTATTGCGCGGCGAGTCGAGAGCGTATTAAAAAATTTGACGTTAAAGCCGCCTCGTTCTGGCCCTGACATGGCACTTTTGGTCGGCGGCGAAACCTCGCCAGAGCGGATAAATGCGTTTAAAAAATACGGGTTTGAGCGCGTTGTGGCGCTAATGCCCTGACAAGGCTTTGTAGCCAAACCAAGCCGCTGCAAGAAGGACGAACATCAAAATCGTAAAGACGGCAAAATGCTTTTTCATAAATTCTTCAGCCTGAGCACCGAGTAATCTGACAATTCCCGCGACGGCCAAAAAACGAATGGTGCGCGCCAGAACACTGGCCGCGACAAATATCCCAAAATGGACAGGAACCGCGCCGCTCATAATTGTAATGACTTTATAGGGAAATGGCGTCAGTCCCGCGCCGAAGACCCATAACGCGCCATTGGCATTAATGCTCTCTCTGAACTTGGCAATATATTCTGTTTTCCCGAGCGTCTCCAAAATCGGTTGCGCAATGGTTTCGAAAAAAAGCAGACCAATCATATACCCAAATATACCGCCTAAAATTGAGAAGAAGGCTGCAAATAAGGCAATCTTCCACCATTTCTGCGGCGCAGCCTGCACCATTGGGATGACCATGATATCAACGGGTATCGGAAAAAAAGAGCTCTCCGCAAATGAGACAGCCGCCAAAGCCGGCATGGCCCGTTTATGGCGGGCCAGTGCTTTTGTGGATTCATACCAGTCGTCGAGAAATTTAAGTTTACCTTGCATCAGACCGCTTTAAGGCCAAAGCCCTAAGGCATAATTAAGGCCAAAAGCTGTAAAAAGCCTGTAGCCTTTTTAAATCCGCTGATTTATACGTCCAAAATCTTCGATGCGGGTGTGGCGGAATTGGTAGACGCGCCGGATTCAAAATCCGGTTCCTTTGGAGTGTCGGTTCAAGTCCGACCACCCGTACCATCGAATTTTCATATTGTTTGATATCTTCCTCAATGCCATAGGGACGGGCTAATGGGGCGATTATGTCAATTCGCGAATTTATAGTTTTGTTTGTGGTGTGCCTCCTTTGGGGTCTGCATTTCATTGTCATGAAAGTCACGATTGGCGGGACAGCTGATCCGCTTTTTTATGCCGCTCTGCGCATGAGCCTTGTCGCGATTATTATGCTGCCCTGGCTGAAATGGCATAAGAGTTTGATGCTGCCTATCATCGGAGCCGGGCTGGGATATGGGGCGCTGAATTATGCCTTTATGTTTCCCGCGCTAGGCATGACGACAGCTTCAGCCGCTGCCATTACGATTGAACTTTATGTACCCTTTTCCATTATACTCTCGGTGATTGTTTTTAAAGATAAAATCGGATTTTATAAACTCATCGGCATTCTTTTAGCCTTTATCGGCGTTATAATTATTGCCGCCGCTAAGCCTGATGAAACCGCCGGGCCTTATTTCATTTTAGGAATTTTATTGATGGTTGGGGCGGCGATGAGCGAGGCCATCGGAGCTGTCTTAGTGAAATTTGTTAAAAATGTCGGACCTCTACAATTACTGGCCTGGTTTGCGGTGATTGGATCTTGTGTGCTGTGGCCGCTTAGCCTCCTCTTAGAAGACAAACAACTCGACGCCTTTGCGCCTGAGAACAGAACCGCCTTTATCTTAGCCCTCGCCTATTCCGCTCTGCTTGTATCTATCGTGGCGCATGGGTCTTATTATTGGCTCCTGCAGCGATTACCCATTTATATCGTCTCCAGTACGGGGCTTATGACGACCGTTATCGCCGTGATGGCTAGCGCGCTCATACTTGGCGAAGCTTTGACGCCTCACCTCATAATAGGCGGATTAGTTACCTTGGGCGGCATCGGTCTGATCTTAGCGCGCAAAAAACAAAGCGCCGACACAGCCCCGCTGCCCTTGCCATAACTTTACCTTTTTTAGGCCCTTTTGAGACCGCATCGCAAAGCTAAACAAGCCTCCCACAACACAGGAGGCCGCTATGCAACATTATAAATTTGAAAAACATGTCTTGGGCATAACCTTGTTGCTCTCGGCATTGACCGCTCTGATTGCGAGCACCTAGCAAGCTCTCTGTCCGAGATTTAATCTCATAATTCACGTCTAGGGCGAATTTAGATGCACGCAAGGTCTTGGCGATAGCCCTGTTTCCCCTTAGTCTGGAGGTTTAGAGCCGGGCTATCTGGCGATTTTTGAGCCGATAGAGCAATCCACGCGTGAACCTGCCCGTCACATTTTTTGCGAATTTTTCGCCTTACCATGACCCTGACCCGGTTTCGGATTTCTATGACGATTCCGCGCAGCGTATTACCAGCATTATTGCGACCGTCTTAGGGGTTCATCTAGCGCTGTTTTTTATGATGTCTCCGCGCTTTGTTATGCCCGATTTAATTAACGACCCGCCTGAGACCATATCTGTTGAAATTGTAACGTTGGAAGAGCCGGAACCTGAACCAGAGCCAGTTATTGCCGCGCCCGTTATCCAAGCGCCGTCCGTAATACCCAAACCAAAACCGACACCCGCGCCAGAACCTGTGCCGGAACCTGTCCCGCAGCCTGAGCCTGAACCTACACCGGCTCCTACAGTGAGTGACGCCCCGCCCCCGCCGCCTGCCCCTCCAGCGGCTGAGTCTGCCCCCGAGCCTATTCCCGAGCCCATCCCCGAACCTGTGCCTCAAACGATACAGGAACAAATCGCGCAACAACCTGTCGTTCAGCCACCGTCTTTGCCTGAACCCGTTCAGCCTGAGCCTCCTGCGCCGCTCCCTCAGCCTGTTGTGGAGATATTTGAGCCCACGCCGCCTCCGCCGCCCGAGCCCACCATTATCCAAGAGACGCTGCCTGACCTGCCCGCATTGGAGGACTTACCACCTTTACCGCAAGAGCAGGTCGTGCCCCAACCCGCCCCGCAACCTGACCCGCCGCAAGAAGCCAGACCCGAAATCGCAGATTCAGGATATCAACCGCCAACGCCAACTATTCTGGCCTCTGAAGAAGAGGCGGTCACAGAAGAAGAAATTGATGAGGCTGTTCCCGAAGAGCAGGTCGATAAGCAACTCGAGAAACTCGAGATTAAGCGCAGAAAACGCATAGAGAAAGAAGCGCGGGAGCAGGCACGGCAAGAAGAACGACTGCGCAACCAAGAAGAAAAAGAGTTTCGCCGTCAACGCGAAGAATTTGAACGTGAAGAACGCCGCGCCGAACGTGAGGCTCGCAAACAAGCCAAACGCGAAGCCGAAGCCCAAGACAAAGCTGCGCGAGACCAAGCCCGGCGTGAGCGTGACGCGGCCAAACAAGCCGCTAAAGAAGCCAAAGAGCGCGCGCGTGAATTACGCCGCGCCGAAGAAGATGCCCGCGAAAAAGAAGAAGATGCCAGAGAGGCCGAAGAAGATGCTCGCCGCGCCGCCGAACGCGCTCAGCGCCGCGCCGACCGTGATGCCGCTAAGGACGCTGAAGAGGCGGCGGAGGATGCAGAACGCGCCGCCCGCCGCCGCCAAAGAGATGCAGACCGGCAAGCCAGAGATAATGAACGCCGCGCGCGCGACGCCCAAAGAGAGGCCGATAAACGTGCCCGCGACGCAGCCCGTGATGCCGAGCGCCGCGCCAGAGATATAGCTAGGGATGAACAGCGCCGCCGCGAAGAAAGTGACCCTGGTGCTGGGGCGCCTGTATCATCCCTGCCCCAACGCTCGACAATTGCTGGGCCTCCAACTGGCGGCACAGGCACACCGCCCCCATCAAGTGGAAGCCGCCGCGGCGGGCCTGGCACAAAGGGATGGACCTTGGCCCCCGGCTCGAACACTAATTCACCCGGCGAAGGCTATGACGGTCTCGTGCTCGATATTCGTTGCCGCGAAGCTGATAAGACCCATTTGGAATGTCCTGAATATCTTGCAAAATTCAGAGGCCGCAACGCTGCTGGCTTTGAAAGCTTTGACGGCATGGCGGGACGCGGCACAGATACAGGCCCTTCCACATCCACGCATGTCGTTGGCGGCGGCGTGGTTGGCGGCGGCACATCACAGCTGGGCCGTATTGGCGATAATTCTGTAAATGGCGGCGGGCCCTCAACCAGTGTTCTGGATGACCCGGCTAATAATTTTGACCGCACCTTCCAAGGTAAGGATTTTGACTATGGCCAGAATGACGGCAGACGTGTGCGAGACCTCTTAACTGAGCCAGATGAAACTTACGGCGACCCAGAGGAACTTCCTAAAGCGCCAGATGAGTAATTAGCCGCCCGCGTAATTTTCCGAAATTGTCTTAAGGCGCACCAAGGATTGATCAAATTGTTCATCATACCAGCCTTGGCGTAATTTACTGCGCACGCGCGCAAGATATGGGAACCCTCCCAAGTCAATTTCAGACTTCGTCAACACCGTCACGCTCTCGCCATCTGGCAGCGGTAGAATAGCATGTGTAGCTGTCGCCTCGCGGCCTGCCAGATTGACTTTAACTTGAACAAATTCTTCGGGCTGGCTTTCTATAATTTCCTGAGACCCAAATGGATAAGCCCCATCGCTGCCTTGCCACGCCATGGTCTGGCCAATGCCTTCATCCGCGCCGCCATAGATAATCTGCGCATCTGCTATTTGCGCGTGAAGCGGGGACCATTGGCTGTAAGTTTCCAAATCATTCAAAATTGGAAAGACGTCCTCCGGATAGGCATCCACTTCTAAAGAGCGCTCGACCAGTTGACTCGCAGGCATGAAAAATCCTGTGATTATGACGGCGCCAAAAATCAGGAAGATAACAAAAATTATCCGCAACAGCCATTTCATGAGTCCACATCTCCATCGCCCAGCTTCGAAGCACAACTATGAGGGGTCGCCTGCAGAGCTGTCAATTCCAGCATGTTAAGAAAATAAATCGGATGAAAAATGAATGATTGCACTCTTTGCGTGTATTTTGTAGACGTTATCTTATGTTTGTCAGATATTCCTTATTTTCTATCGTTTTGATTTTGACCTTTTTTGTCAGCTTACCGAGCGGGGCTGCAGATATCAGCTTGCCTCAAGCTAAGACGGCCCCGGAAATAACAGCGCGAGGTGTTCTACGCGCGCGTGAAACCGCCCATATATCTGCGCCGCTTTCAGCACGGCTTTTGAAGATGGCTTATAAATCAGGGCAATATGTGGCCGATGGGGCGTTGCTCGCAACATTTGACTGCCGCGCAGAAGAGGCTGAATTTACGGCGCTCACGCAAAAATATGAGGTCACGCGCCTAAAACACGAGAAGGTCGGGGAGCTTCGTAAATTGGGCGCGGCGGGTGAGCTTGAGCTAGCCCTCGCCAAATCCGACATGGAATATGCTAAGGCCCAAGCTAATATCGTGGAAGTACGGCTAAAAGACTGCGCCGTTTACGCGCCGTTCTCAGGTTATATCACGGCGCGTCATCACTCCGCTTTTGAAACGCCGCAAGCTGGAAACTCGCTTTATACATTACAGCGTGCGGGCAGACCGGAGCTGTCAGTCATTGCGCCTGCAGCGTGGACAGACTGGCTAGAAAGCGGGCACATGCTTAGCTTCACAATTGACGAAACAGGCGAGACCTTTGAGGCCAAAGTCATACGTCTGGGCATCACGGTTGACCCCGTCAGCCAGACCTTTGAAATTGTTGCGCAGCCCACAAGCACGCCCAAAGCACGAGTTGGCATGAGCGGCGTGGCGAGGTTTGAGGCCCCTTCATGAAAGCGCCCGTTTCGCCCACACCCAAACAAACACATTTATCTGCCCTGCAAACATTATTGGCGATTGAAGGCGATGCCTTAAGCGCCCCGGATCTGATGTCGCTTCGGCATATCGCCGTTAATCGCCCGCGCGAATTGATAGATATAGGACATGTCTTTTGGGTCTCGCGGCGCGGCAAAAGCCTCTCATTGTCCGCAATGTCCTCACAACCCACATTGGACACAACAACACCTTTTGCGCAGTGGATGAGACGGCAGCTCCGCCAGCGATTAGGCGCGCCTCAATCCGATGAGATTGTGACGTGGACATTTGACGACAGCCAAGGCGAAGTCCCCTTTACTTATCCTTTCACCCAAGGGTTTTATGCGCCCTTCGCTCCCGACCCCCGAATGGGCGGGCTCGTCTTTACGCGAAAGCAGGCCTTTACCGACGCCGAAATCCCGCTGATAGACCGCATGGCTCAAATCTTTGGCGTATCGGCCCTGGCGTTAGGACGTAAAGCCAGGCCGCGTATAAGTTTAAGCAAACGCGCATCGCTTTGGACGGCAGTTACCTTTATGGCTTTGGCAGCCTGCATACCTGTGCCCATGACAAGCTTGGCCCCGGCTGAGATTGTGGCGGACACCCCTTATATGGTGACCGCGCCTTTTGACGGAGTTATCGACGCTATGCTCATCCCGCCTGGCACGGCAGTTACCCAAGGCACGCCGCTTTTGCGTTTTGTCGATACGGCTTATCGCAATGAGTTGAACTTGGCCAAGCAGGAGAAATCCGTGGCCGAAGCCAAATTGCGCCATGCCTCTTTAAGCGCATTGATGAACGATACCGCCAAACGGGATATCGCTATCGCGCAGGCGGAAAAAGCACTCGCCCAAGCCCGTCAAGATTACGCAAGCGAGCGCCTGTCAAAAACAACTTTATATGCGGCGCAATCCGGGCTTGCTCTCTATTCCGACCGCTCCGATTGGACAGGCCGTCATGTCAGCACAGGTGAAGCTATTATTGAAATCGCGAATCCCTCTTCGGTCAGGCTGCGTCTTGATGTTCCGCTCACCCTGAGCGAGAGCCTGCATGACGGGGCCCGCATAAAACTATTTCTCGACAACAGCCCCTTAAAGTCTTTTGAAGCTGAATTAATATCCGCAGGATATTACCCGCAAACCCTCCCCAACGGACAAATGGCCTATGAAGCTTATGGGCATTTGAACGTCGATGAGAACCAAGCCTTGCCGCGTATCGGCACACGCGGCGTTGCGAAAATTTATGGCCGCACCGTGCCGCTAGGGTATTGGGTGTTCAGGCGCCCTATCACCATGATCCGTCAATCATTGGGTGTTTGATGTGAACTCACCTTCGCCCCTCTTGCCTGCCTTGCGCACAGAACTCTCTCTGCTCCCCGCGCCCAAAGGCGATGACGGGACGCCGCGATGGTTTCTTTTTGATCCCGTCAAAAATGCCTTTCATGTGCTGACGCGTCAGGCGGTCAATATTCTAAAGGACTGGCGAGAAGAAACCCCACAAGCCGCCCTGACACGCCTCAAAAAATCTAATCCTGACAGCGCCATTAATGAAGACACTCTCAAAGACATTGCGCAATTTTTATATCAACATAATCTGACGCAAGCGCCCCCTGCTGGACAGGCTGACATCTTTGCACGTCAAGAAGCAAAGTCGAAAAAACCGTTCCATGAGCGGATCATGCACTCCTCTTTGTTTTTCCGCATACCTTTATTTGACCCGCATCGTTTCTTGACGGCGGCAGCCCCCTTTGTGAGGTTTTTATTCACCCCGCAAAGCTG
Organism: Hellea sp.; assembly: GCA_028224375.1. Taxonomy (GTDB): domain Bacteria; phylum Pseudomonadota; class Alphaproteobacteria; order Caulobacterales; family Maricaulaceae; genus Hellea. The sequence goes on along the minus strand of JAOIVW010000004.1, from coordinate 10,080 downwards.
GATATGCATCGCGCTCATCGGACTCATCGGTTTGATTTTTACCGCGCGGCAATGGGATCAATTCTTAGCGACATTTATTTATTTCTTTACGCCGCAAGGTTTTCTCTTTTACGCGCTGACACTCACAGGCGTTAAAATTTTACACGAGCTCGGCCATGCCTTTACCGCCCATCATTTTGGCGCGCGTGTCCCGATTATGGGTGTCGCTTTCCTTTTGATGTTTCCTGTTCTTTATACGGATACGACAGATGCGTGGCGGCTGACCTCTCGCCGAAAAAGAGCGCTGATAGATGCGGGCGGTATGATAGCTGAATTTGCGATAGCCTGCGCCGCTATTTTTCTTTGGAGTTTTCTACCAGACGGCCCCGCTCGCTCTGCCGCTTTCTTCACAGCCACGACAAGTTTTGGGCTTAGCCTCTTGGTCAATCTCAATCCGTGCATGCGGTTTGACGGTTATTATTTACTCGCAGATATTTTCGGTTTTCAAAATATGCAAGCTAGTGGTTTTAATCTGGGCCGCTGGAAATTACGAGAAACTCTTTGGGGATTAGGCCGCCCTAAACCTTTCACTATACCCCGCCATAAAGAGCGCATTCTCTTGGTCTATGCCTATGTGACCTGGACCTACCGACTGTTCTTATTCACCGCCATAGGTCTATTTCTTTATCACATCTTACCCAAGCCATTTGGGAGTCTGTTCTTTATATTTATTGTGCTGTCTTTCATCGCCGCCCCGCTCTGGCGCGAGGTGAAACATTGGCGGAGTCTCGGGATAGCTTTCTTATCAAAGCGCCGCGCTTGGCTGACCCTCTTATTAGGCTGTGCCGCTTTATGTGCTTTCTTTCTGCCGTGGCAGACGCATGTCACGGCTCCCGCTTTGATGCGGCCCGCTTTGCAGACGGATATCTTTCCCATTACGGCGGCGCGGATAGACCACATCCATGTTCAAAACGGCGATGCAGCCCTTAAAGGCGACATCTTAGTGACATTATCCTCAGAGGAATTAATTTTCAGACAAACTCAATCCCGCTACAGAGCCAACCAACTTAAGGCACAAATCAATCAACAAGCTACGCATCTTAATGACCGGCAATGGATATCGATTTGGCAAGAGGAGCTCGCGAAAGAGACAGCACAGTTACGGGCGCTAGACGAGGATATCTCCAAGCTCACCCTCTATGCGCCGCATGACGGGATTATCACTGCGCTTCCCGCTCAGCTTCATGACGGGCGATATATACGCAAGACAGACCGCCTTATGCGGGTTTCCTCCGCGCTTGCGCAGGAACTGGTCGCCTTTCCCAAAGAAAAAGATATCCACCGCCTTAATGAGAGCACAGCTTTTGTCTTTATAAGTGATGATGCCTTGGCCCCTAAAATTACAGGCCACGTCACAGCCTTACCGCACACAAGCGAAGCTGTTATTTCCGACAGGCTTTTGACCTCTCTCGCAGGCGGGCCATTAGCGGTGAACGTCAATGACAAAGACCAACTCATTGCGCAAACACCCGTCTTTAAGCTGCGCGGCACAGTCACAGATGGCGGGTCTCTCACGCGGGCCCAACGCGGTGTTGTTACGCTTAAAGCCAGCCCGCAAAGTCCTGCCTCTGTGCTTTGGCGCTCTGTCATGCGCGTTCTCATTCGGGAAACGGATTTTTAATTGCAGCCCACCGTTTGACATTCCCCGCCAACCCGCCTAACGCCCATTTTCAATGCTTGGCTCAATGATGGGCCACGACTCTTGGAGCGCAATAGCTCGCATGGGTCCCCTTTAATGTGACCCCTTGAAAAGAGTCTATATGTCTGATTTTAAATCGCTGAATCTTGCTGCGCCCCTTAATGACGCACTGGAAGAACTTGGCTATACCACGCCTACCCCTATCCAGCTCCAAGCCATTCCTGACGTTCTGAAAGGGCGTGACCTGATGGGTATTGCCCAAACAGGCACCGGGAAAACGGCGGCGTTTTCGCTCCCGCTTCTCAACCATATTCTGCTCAATGATTATGAGCCGCCCAAGAAAGGCGCCCGCGCGCTTATCCTCGCGCCTACGCGGGAATTGGCCTCGCAAATTGCAGAGTCTGTGAAAGAATATGGAAAGAATATGGAGTTTCTCTCCGTGGCTGTCGTCTATGGCGGCGTGCCTATTCAACGCCAAATTAAACGACTGTCAGGCGGGAATGATATTATTGTCGCCACGCCGGGGCGCCTGATTGATTTACTGGATCGCCGCTGCTTGACCCTTAAGGATATTGAATTTCTAATCCTCGATGAAGCTGACCAAATGATGGATATGGGCTTCATTCACGCGCTGAAAAAGATTGTCCCGTTATTGCCAAAAGAGCGCCAAACATTGTTCTTCTCCGCGACCATGGTTCCTGCCATCAAAAAGCTTGCGGGGCAATTTACGCGAGACCCCGTGACCGTGTCGGTCAGCCCTCCAAATTCTACCGCCGATAAGGTTGAGCAACGCCTGACATTTGTCGATAAACCGGAAAAGCAAAACCTACTTGGCTTGTCATTATTAGACCCTGAGGTGGAACGCGCACTGGTCTTTACCCGTACCAAACATGGCGCGGACCGTGTGGTGAAACGCCTTGCGCAAACCGGCATCGACTCCATGGCTATCCATGGCAATAAATCCCAAGCGCAAAGACAACGCGCCCTCCTCGCCTTCCGCGAAGATAAGATAAAAGTCTTGGTTGCGACAGATGTGGCCGCGCGCGGCATTGATATTCCCGGCATTACCCACGTGTTTAATTTTGAAATTCCCAATGTGCCTGAGCAATATGTTCACCGTATTGGCCGCACCGCCCGCGCTAACCGCTCGGGCGTGGCGCATGCTTTTGTCGATAAGGAAGAACGCGCTTATTTGAAGGACATCCAAAAACTGCTCAAGACGACTATTCCTGTCGTGGATTTGCCTGAAGATTTTGTGCAAAAGGCCCGCGCGCTTAAAACCCGCACGCCGATTGTGAGGCCTGCACAGCCAAAACAAGAGCCTCGTAAGGGACGTGGAAAATCCAAGAAGAAAGCCCGCTTTAGCAAGGATAGAAATAAGAAGTCTGGCGAAGGTCGGGACAAAGACAACCGCACTAGAGATAATCGCGGCAGTGAAAATCCCGATAATCGCGGTAAAGCGTCTGAGAGACCTCGCAATCCCTCTAACGAGTCGCGTGATAGCAAATCTCGCAATGACCGTCCCCGCTCTGATAAGCCGAGAAATGACAAGCCGCGTTCTGATAAGCCTCGTTCTGATAAACCCCGTTCTGACGAACCTCGTGGCGAGCGGCCACAAGGCGGCGCAGCGGACCGCAAAAAAAGCTGGGGGAGCGATGGCAATAGCAGCGAAAGACGCCGTAAGGCTCCATCCCGTAAACCTGCAAATAAATCGCCAGATAAACCATCAGGGAAACCTGGCGGCGAATCCCGCGCGGAACGTAAAGCCAAGAACCAAGAAGCGCATGCAAAACAACATAGCCGCAAGCCTCATCGCGGCGGACGGCCTGATGGCGCGAAGTCCTCAGACGGCCCGAAGTCACCGCAGCGTTACGGTAAACGCCCGCCTAAATCAGGCGGCGGTAAGAAGCCCAATAACCGCGCCAGATAATTTTAAAATCCGCGCATAAAAAAGCCCCCTCGTTTCCAAAACGCGGGGGCTTTTTTTTATCTCTGAATATCCGCCCTATTGGCAGACATACATGTAATTACCGCAACTCTTCATGAAATGAACATCCATGCCATTAGCGGCGCGAAGGCGGAAGGCCTCTTGGTCGCGCGGTGAACTCACATTAAGTTGCGAGTATTCAAGGCCATGAAACTCGCCATAACCGAGCAGACCTTTTGCGCCTTTTTGCAGCGTGTCATTTGAGAAATCAGACGCGGACACACCCTTAAAGCCATTTGCATAGCCTAGCGACTTTGCGAGATAATCCAAATACTGACGGTCATAATTATTGACGGCATAGCGGTTCGCCAATTTGTCGTAAAACTCTGCGGGCGAGAGCGTGTGACTATCCCCAAATTGCGGGTAGGTCCCCAGACGCGTCACATTTACAGGCGTCGCAAAGCTTGGCACATTAAAGACAGAGCGATCAGAGGCGCCGCAGACACGGCTCATATTAGCTGCAACAGCTTTTGGCGTTACAGGTTTTGGCGCAGGGGGAGGCGTTGCTGCTTCTACTTCAGCCAAGGCCGCAGCTTCAGCGGCAGCTTTCTCTTCGGCGGCAAGTCTGGCAGCAGCTCTTTCAGCCGCAACTTTTTCAGCTTGCGCCGCCTTTTCAATAGCCAAGAGCCTCGCAGTTTCAGCCTTTTCAGCCGCGACTCTTTCTGCAGCCGCCGCGGCAGCGGCTTCAGCCGCAACGTCTGGCTTATCTCCGCCGCAGGCTTTCAAACCAAAGAAGGCGAGTAAGAGGAGCAATAATAGAGGCAAGAGCCATTTTAACCAGCCCCAAGAGAAACCGCCAGTTGCCGCAGCGGCAGGCAGAGCCGCCGCAATGGGCGTCGCCGCGACAGGCGCAGCCGCAACAATCGGCACAATTTTACGCACACAGGACCGGCCAACTTCGCGGCCATTTTCGTCTTTAAGTATATCTACAAAATAGCCGCCCTTTTCCATACGTGTGAAGTTTTTAGGATTATCTTTTAGGCGTAAAACTGCTGCTAATTCAGAGCTGCGCTTTGAGATAGAATCAAACCCTTCAGAGCGGATCAGCACCGTGTCATCTTCGCCGTAAACAACAAAATATTCTTTGTTATTACTGTGGCTGAAGAAAGCGACATTGTTCTTTTCATCCGTGACTTTGTGGCCGTGATACTCCTCGCATTTCAGATAATCATCATCCTTATCGCGCGGCGCGACAGGGGTGGCCGCTTTAGCCATGGCCGGAATCGCTGAGGCGGCCGCAGCCGTTGCCGCCACAGCTGCAATTGGAGCGGCCTTAGGTTTCGCTTTGGGCTTAGGTGCAGGCTTTGGTTTAGGCTTAGGTTTAGGCGCAGCCGCTACCAAGCTCGCAGCTGCCACTGGTTTCGCAGCTTTGGGCTTTGCGGCAGGACGTTTGCGCGTGCCCATAAGATAGGCTGCGCCTGTGGCCGCCGCTGCGGCTGACCCATACCAGACGGAGCGAGCAATTTCTTTTCCGTTTCTAGCTTTGAGGCGGTAATCATATTTGCCATTTTTAAACGGGCCGCGATAATCATAGCGGTTGGCCAGTTTAATATTTTTCTCAACAGAGGCCACCCCTGTATCGCGGGCCGCCACTGTTGGGTAGCCTTCAGAGATAAGACGGATTTTACCATTTTCAAAATAGGCAAAATAATATTCGCCATCATCACCTTTAAACTTTTCAATCCCCTTTTTACGTCCCTTGGTGTGTTTGTTGTAAAATGCCAGAGGCCGGTAATCATCTTCAACACTTGCCTTGCGAGGTGATTTTGTTTTTTCGCCGCGAAGCGCTTTTGCGCCAGCCAAACTAGCTGCCGCTGAGCCATACCAGATAGAGGTCGCGATCTCTTGCCCGTTACCGGCATTAAGATCGAAATAATGCTTGCCGTTTTTATGGATGTGGTGCTGATAGCGTGTTTTCAGCGGCAGGTTTTTCGTGACTGACGCAATCCCGTTATCCCGCCCCGCTTTGGAGGTATAGCTCTCAGAGATAAGAACGATTTTTCCGTTTTGATTATAGGTAAAATAATGCGCGCCGTCTTGGCTGAAGCTGTCAAAGCCGTCGCGAACGCCGCCGCCGCCATATTGCTTGTAAAATGCCAGAGGATGGTAATTCTCGATACGGCCATCAGCCGTTGATGTTTGCGTTTTCGGAGGCGTCGCAATTTTCTTTTTCACGGAGCCGTTTAACCGTCCGGCGACATAGTCAGCTTTGGCCTTTGAGCCATAATTTGGGCTAACGCCGATTTCTTGGCCATTGCCCGCCTTGAGGCCAAATCCATGTTTGCCGCCTGCGCGCGTATCAAAGTGATAGCGCATTTTGACTTTGGAATTTTTACGCACGGACTCTATGCCATTATCCCGACCAGACGTATTGACGTAAGCTTGGCTGAGCAGCGCAATATCGCCGTCTTTATAGAGCGCAAAATAGTATTCATCATCAACTTCGAACTTCGCAAAGCCGTTCTGACGCACTTTGCTATTGTCTTGATAAAATTTGAGTGATTTGTAGTCGTCTAAATTCTTGTCGGCCATAATAACCTCCCTAAAATGGCTGCCCCACAGTTGGCGCAACATAGGCGAAACATTACCGAAAAGTAAACAACTTCTCTTAGGGCGAGAGTCTTAATCTTGGCGGGCTTTGCGTAAGGCGTCCCATTGTTCGAGGCGCTCTTTTATCGAGGCCTCACGGCCAATACCTTTGGGGTCATAAAACTTCTGGCGCTTCATCTCATCGGGGAAATAATTCTGCCCTGAAAAACCGCCCTCCACATTGTGGTCATAGGCATATCCCGCTCCATAGCCGATATCTTTCATCAGCTTGGTCGGAGCGTTTAAGATGTGTTTGGGCGGCGCATAAGACCCTGTCTCTTTGGCCGCTTTCATCGCCGCTTTGAACCCGGCATAAACTGCATTGGATTTCGGCGCTGTGGCCATGTGAACAACGGCATGAGCTATCGCCAATTCGCCTTCGGGAGAGCCTAAAAAGCGGTAAGTCTTCTCGGCCTCATTGGCAATCATTAGGGCGGTTGGGTCTGCCAATCCAATATCCTCGGAGGCAAAGCGCACGATACGCCGCGCAATATAAAGCGGATCTTCACCGCCCGTCAGCATCCGCGCTAGCCAATAAAGCGCCGCATCGGGATCAGAGCCGCGCATGGATTTATGCAGCGCGGAAATAATATTATAATGCTCATCGCGAGATTTATCATAGGCGGGCGCGCGTTTCTGGAGCAGCTTGGCAATGCCTTTTCCGTCCAATGGCATTTTGGGATTTACCGCGAAAATCTCTTCGGCAAGTGTCAGGCCATAACGCCCGTCCCCATCAGAAAATCCGATGAGCGCTTCGCGCCCTTCAGGGGTCAACGGCAAGTCACGTCCCATCTCAGCTTCGGCCCGTGTCAGCAATCCCGCCAAAGCCGCTTCATCCAGACGCTTCAAAACAAAAACCTGAGCGCGGGAGAGCAAAGCGCCGTTTAATTCGAAACTTGGGTTCTCTGTCGTCGCTCCAATCAGCGTGACGATACCTTCTTCGACATAAGGCAAAAAGCCGTCTTGTTGGGCGCGGTTAAAGCGGTGAATTTCATCTACGAATAATAAGGTCCCGCGTCCCGTAGCGCGGCGGGCTTTGGCGGCTTCAAAAGCTTTGCGTAAATCCGCTACGCCCGAAAACACAGCTGAAATCTGCACAAATTCTAAATCAGCATGATCTGCAATTAATCGCGCAATGGTGGTTTTGCCAACACCCGGCGGACCCCATAAAATCATCGACGCGATACGTCCGCTCGCCAGCATTCGTCCAATCGGGCCGTCCTCACCTATCAAGTGATCCTGCCCGGCTACATCCTCAATCACTTGGGGGCGCAAACGATCGGCCAAAGGGCGAGGCGCGGACGCTTCAAGTCCTGCAGATTTAAAGAGATCAGACATAGGCTGTGTCCTATGGCGCTATGACCCGCTGAGCAAGTCTGTCTTTCTAGGGTGCGGTGAGCCAAAACGAAAAAGGCTTTGCTGCTGGGCTGATAGCAACAAAGCCTTCTTATGGTCATTTGAAACAACCACAAGGGATCGTGGGTAGTGTTGATCAGCGCGTGCCGAAACTCGGGGGGCTGGGGGGCTGTAAGAAATCCGTGCTCTGCGTCCCGCTAATCAACAATTTTAAAATGACTGGCGTGCGTGGCCGAAACAAGACGCAAATATGGCAAAATCAAGGCAGCATATTACAATGCGTAGAGGTGTCTTAACCGATATTAACCATAGCAACCATCTTGCGCAACCGCGCTATACAGCTAAGGTGTTGAAATGACATCTAATATAGTCAAATTGCCAACACCATCTTCCTCTGCTCATCAGCGCGCGCCGTCACAAGTGGCCTTTCAAAGACAAGAATTATCTTTAATACTAAACGTCTATGGGCAGATGGTCTCTAACGGAGAATGGAAAGATTACGGCATGTCGTTCCTTAAGGATCGCGCCGTTTTTGCCGTTTATCGCAAGGCCTCGGAACACGCGCTTTATAGTATTCAGAAGATCCCGGCTCTGCGCGACAAGCAAGGCCAATATTGCGTCATTGCGCCGGGCGGCTTAATCCTCAAACGCGGTCATGACCTTAAGGCGGTTTTACGCGTCTTTGATAAGCAATGCTTTAAAGTTAGATAAACCTCACATACGCCCATCAAAAAACCCCGCTTGGGATGCAAGCGGGGTTCTTCTTATATAAATGTAAGGTCGCTTATTCGCGGCCAAACAATGTCATCAAAATCTGGAACATGTTGATGAAAGCCAGCAAAAGCGACGCGGCACCAAATGCTGAAAGCTTCTTCATCATCGCCGGATTGCCAGCAGAGCCGTAATAGATGCGCTTAAGCATTTGTGTTTCATAAGCGGTAATCACGGCGATAGCGGCGAGCGCGATGACGTTAATCACCATGCCAAATGTGCCGCCCGCTGTGACGCTTAGCGCCGGGATAAACATACCGACAACAGCAATCGCGATATAGGCCATAAAGGCCGCAGCCGCATATTTAATGATTGAGCTGAGGTTAAAGCCGGTCGTGTAGCCAAAGAGCGAAAGACCCGCGAACATGGCAACCGTCATAAAGAAGATTTTCGCGACAATCATCGGATCGTAAAGCGAGGCATAAGCCGACATCAGCACGCCCATAAAGGCGGCAAAGCCAAAGAGGAATGTCAAAACGCCGCCAAGGCTCATAGACGGCAGCTTTTTACCAACAGCGCCAAAGCCAAACATGATGACGCCGATAGAGATAATCGCCACAATCGGGTTATAGATAAGGCCAATTAAAGCAGGATTGGCGAGGATCGCCTGTCCGACAAAGAAAGCCACACCCGCGGTAACGGCCATCGCCATTGCCATATAACGATAAGTTCCGAGCATAAAGCTCTTAAGGCCGAGATCGGTTTCTGCCGATGCGCCGACGCGTTGATTATACTGTTCGTTCATTAAAACGCTCCATAGATAAATGCCCTCTTGCGAGGTCGTTACACACTATATAGTGCATTTTTACGCAAATACCAAGACATACTCGCCATAAGTTCACTAAAAGAATCATATGGTTTTTATAGGATAAAACTATGGAATTCAGACACCTCGGCCGCACAGATATTAAAGTCACCTCGGTCTGCCTTGGCACCATGACATGGGGAGAGCAAAATACCGAAGATGAGGCCCATGAGCAGCTGGACTATGCCATGGAGCGCGGCATCAATTTTATCGACACCGCCGAGATGTATCCCGTGCCAGGCAATCCTAAAACACAGGGCCGCACGGAGTCCTATATTGGCTCGTGGACGGCGGCGCGTAAAAACCGCGATAAATTTATTCTCGCTACAAAAATATCAGGCCGCGCTAATCTTTGGTGGGCCCGCGATGATGAGACTGTAACCCGCCATACATCTGGGCAAATTGACGAAGCCATTGAGAAATCCCTGCGCCGCCTGCAAACCGATTACATCGATCTGTATCAACTACATTGGCCTGACCGCGCCATGCCCGCCTTTGGCTATCACAGCTATCAGGATTATGACGCGGATGACATGGTCGCGCTTGAAGACATTTTAGGCGCATTGAACCGTCATGTCGAAAAAGGCAATATCCGTCATCTGGGTGTTTCTAATGAGACAGCTTGGGGCGCGATGAAATTTATTCAGCTGGCCGAGAAAAATGGTCTCCAACCAATGCGTTTATAACCTGATTGCGCGGCGATTTGATTATGGCCTCGCCGAAGTGGCCATGCGTGAACAGATTGGCTTGCTGGCTTATTCCCCGCTCGGCATGGGCGTGCTCACGGGGAAATATGATGACGGCGTTAAGCCCGAAGGGTCTCGCGGGAAACTCTTTAGAGACTTTATGGGCGGCTATTGGACGGCCGAGGACGCGTGGAAAGATTGCAATAAA
>JAOIVW010000039.1 GCA_028224375.1 Hellea sp. | reverse complement strand
ACATGAACCAAGGCGGGATGGTGCACGGCGGATGCTTAATGACCTTTGCCGATTTTTCGCTCTTCGCCATTGCCGCAGATGAATTTCAGGACGGCGCTTACGGGCTCACGGTTGCCTTTAATAGCGAGTTTTTATCAGGGGCCAAAGAAGGGCAGCTTGTGCAATCGCGCGGGGAGGTGCTGCGCGCAGGCGGCTCGCTCATATTTGTGCGCGGCGTTGTGACAGCAGACGGTACGCCCTGCCTGAACTATTCAGCCACATTAAAACGGATCAGACCAGCCAGCGGCTAAACCCAACCGGCCTCGCGTAAGCTTTGAATGGTGTTTTTTAGTTAACGAAAAAGCCCGTATAGACTGTTGCGAGTCGGTCAGGGTCTGATTATAAGTCACCTCAAGTCCGAGGCTCCTGCTCATGGAGCCTCTTTTAATGAGCCGTCAGTGACGAAAGAGACTCCATGAACATCCACGAATATCAGGGCAAAGCTGTCCTTAAAGAAATCGGCGCGCCAGTGTCCAAAGGCGTCGCGATTTTTGACGCTTCCGAAGCCAAAGCCGCCGCCGAAGAATTAGGCGGCCCGCTTTGGGTGGTCAAATCTCAAATCCATGCAGGCGGACGCGGTAAAGGTAAATTTGTCGGCGCCCCTGCGGATGCCAAAGGCGGCGTGCGTCTGGCGTGGTCCGTCGACGAAGTTGTCGAAAATGCCAAAGCCATGCTCGGCGAATATTTGGTGACGGAACAAACATCGGATGAAGGTAAGCAGGTCAACCGCCTCTATATCGAAGATGGCTCTGATATTGACCGCGAGCTTTATCTCTCCATCATCATTAACCGTGAAACCTCGCGCGTGTCTTTCATCGTCTCCACAGAAGGCGGCATGGATATTGAGCCGGTGGCCCATGACACACCGGAAAAAGTCGTCAATTTTGACATCGACCCGGCGACAGGCTTTATGCCCCATCATGGCCGCACTCTTGCCAAGGCGCTCGACCTGAAAGGCGATTTGGCCAAGCAAGCCAATAAGCTGGGCCGCACGCTTTATAATGGCTTCCTGTCCAAAGACATGTCGATGCTTGAGATTAATCCGCTTATCGTTACGGAAGATCAGCGCCTGCATTGTCTGGACGCGAAAATCAGTTTTGATGAAAATGCGCTTTATCGTCATCCCGATGTGCAAGAGCTTCGCGATATTACCGAAGAAGACTCCAAAGAAACTGAAGCCAAGAAGTTCGATTTGTCCTATGTGGCGCTCGACGGAAATATTGGCTGCATGGTCAATGGCGCGGGGCTGGCCATGTCGACTATGGACATCATCAAGCTTTACGGCGCAGAGCCAGCCAACTTCCTCGATGTAGGCGGCGGCGCGACCAAAGAAAATATTGTGGCGGCCTTTAAAATCCTCACCTCGGACGACAAAGTCGAAGGCATCCTCATCAACATCTTTGGCGGCATCATGAAATGTGACGTCATCGCCCAAGGCACAGTCGACGCGGTCAAAGAAGTCGGCCTCGAAGTCCCGCTCGTTGTGCGGCTAGAAGGCACGAATGTTGAGGCGGGTAAAAAGATTATCAATGAGAGCGGTCTGAACGTGATTGCAGCGGATGACCTCGATGATGCTGCGCAAAAGATTGTTAAGGCCGTTCAGGGGTAAATTTGAATTAATGAAGAAACTTGACCAAGCAACGGGTACAATTGTTGGCTTAATTGTTGGCTTTATATTCCACATGTTAGCATTTCGTGAGGGCGGTACAGACTCCGCACCATGGCAAGCTCTCCCGATTTTCTTGGTACTTTTTGGTGGTATAGGTTTCTTCATAGGTAGAACAAATGAATATAAGCGTTAGTCGCTTAAAAATTGGATATGCAGCTTAGATGCATTCAATAATTGTAGGACGAAGTAAATGTCAGTATTAATAAACAAAGACACAAAAATTATCACCCAAGGTATGACGGGTAAGACTGGGACGTTCCATACGGAGCAGGCCATTGCTTATCACGGCACACAGATGGTGGCGGGCGTTACGCCGGGTAAAGGCGGGACGACGCATATCGGCCTTCCTAATTACGATACTGTGGCCGAAGCCAAACATTCGACAGGGGCGACAGCGTCCGTGGTTTATGTGCCGCCGCCCTTTGCAGCTGACTCCATCATGGAAGCGATTGATGCTGAGATGGAGCTGATCATTGCGATTACCGAAGGTATTCCTGTGCGCGATATGATCCCCGTTAAGCGTGCTTTGCAGGGCTCTAAATCCCGCTTGATTGGGCCGAACTGCCCTGGCGTTTTGACCCCTGAAGAATGTAAAATCGGCATCATGCCCGGTAAGATTTTCAAAAAAGGCTCCTGCGGCGTGGTTTCGCGCTCTGGGACGCTGACTTATGAAGCCGTCTTCCAAACCACGCAAGTCGGCCTTGGCCAGACAACCGCTATTGGTATTGGCGGCGATCCGATCAACGGCACAAACTTTATCGATTGTCTTGAGCTATTCCTCAATGATGACGACACGAAACAAATCATCATGATTGGCGAGATTGGCGGCTCTGCCGAAGAAGAAGCGGCCGAATTCGTCGCCCATATGGCCAAGAAAGGCATTAAAAAGCCGATGGTTGGCTTTATCGCAGGCCGCACAGCGCCTCCGGGCCGCACAATGGGCCATGCTGGCGCAATTGTGAGTGGCGGAAAGGGCGGCGCTGAGGATAAGATAGCTGCCATGGAAAAAGCAGGAATTCGCGTTTCTGACTCGCCAGCGAAATTAGGCGTAACGATGATGGACGTGTTAAAAGGCTAGGCGGGCGACTAGCAAGCCTCGAAAGGGCTAATAATATGGCTGATAAAAGTCGTAGTGAGCAGAACCAAGCAATGCTCGATACTCTGTTTCTGGATGGCGGCAATGCCTATTATCTGGAGCAGATGCAGGCCCAATATGCGGCTAACCCCAATAGTGTTGACCCGACATGGCGGGACTATTTCGCCTCTCTGGGCGAAGAGGCGGGCAATGCCAAAAAGAACGCTGATGGCCCGAGCTGGAAACGCAGCGATTGGCCGGCTGAGCCTAATGGTGAGCTGACCTCCGCCCTGACAGGGGATTGGGGCGTAGAAGAGCAGGCGGTCGCAGGCAAAGTCGCCGCGCTTATACCAAGCGCGTCCTCTGATGATGTGCATCAATCCACCAAAGACAGCCTCCGCGCGCTTATGCTCATCCGCGCTTATCGTATGCGCGGGCATATGATTGCGGATTTGGACCCGCTGGGTCTGGACGTGCTGGACCCGCATCCTGAATTAAAGCCTGAGACATATGGTTTCACTGACGCCGATATGGACCGCGAGATTTTTATTGACGGTGTTTTAGGGCTTGAAACAGCTACGCTAAACCAGATGCTGGAAATTCTCCGCCGGACCTATTGTTCGACCTTTGGCGTGCAATTTATGCATGTTTCTGACCCCGAAGAGAAAAGCTGGATTCAGCAGCGTATCGAGGGCCCCGATAAGGAGATTAGTTTCTCCAAAGAAGGCCGCCTGGCGATTTTACAAAAACTCATCGAGGGCGAAGCCTTTGAGCAGCTTATTCATAAGCGCTATCCTGGTACAAAGCGTTTCGGCATTGATGGCGCAGAAAGCCTGCTCCCTGCGCTAGAGCAGATTATTAAGCGCGGTGGTCAACTTGGCCTGAAAGACATTAATTTCGGCATGCCGCATCGCGGACGTTTGAACGTCATGGCCTCTGTCATGCAAAAGCCTTACTCGGCCATCTTTTATGAATTTTTAGGCGGCGTTGCGAGCGGGGCCGGAGACTTTGGCTCAGGCGATGTGAAATATCATTTGGGCGTTTCGGATGACCGCGAATTTGACGGCAATAAAGTGCATCTCTCGCTTGCACCAAACCCGTCTCATTTGGAAGTCGTCGCCCCCGTTGTGATGGGCAAAGCCCGCGCGAAACAACAAATGGCCTCAGGGACTTATCAATCTCATAATCCCCATGAAGTCATGGCAGTAATCCTGCACGGCGATAGTGCCTTTGCCGGGCAAGGTGTGGTGACGGAATGTTTCCAGATGAGCCAGCTTGTGGGTTATCGCACAGGCGGAACTATCCATGTCATCGTAAATAACCAAATTGGCTTTACGACAACGCCTGATGAATATCGCTCAGGCCAATATGCCTCTGATGTCGCCTTTATGGTCGAAGCGCCCGTTTTCCATGTCAATGGCGACGACCCTGAAGCGGTTGTTTTTGCCGCGCGTGTGGCGACAGAATACCGCCAGAAATTTGGCAAAGATGTGGTGCTGGATATTATCTGCTATCGCCGTTACGGCCATAATGAGGGCGATGATCCGAGCTTCACCCAGCCGATTATGTATAAAAAAATCGGCGATATGCCTTCGACTATGACCAAATATGCCGAGCGGTTAATCGGGCAGGGCGATATCACCAAAGAAGGCCACGAAAAGCGCGTTGAAGAGTTTTACGCTTTCTTGGATTCCGAATTTGATAAGGCCAAAGCCTATGAGACCAAAGAGCCAGATTGGCTGCAAGGGGTCTGGCAAGGGCTTAGCTTGCCGACTGAGAAAGACGGTAAGCGCGGCGGCGATACGGCGGTGGACGCCGAAATATTGAAAGATATTGGGACGAAAATTACGACCGTTCCAAATTCAGTGAATATGCATCGCACACTTAAACGTATTATCGATGCCCGGGCTGAAAAAGTCGCCTCTGGCAAAGATATTGATTGGGGTTTGGCCGAACATCTCGCCTTTGGCACATTAATTACCGAAGGCCATCCTGTGCGCCTGTCGGGACAAGACTCAGAGCGCGGAACTTTCTCGCATAGACAATCAAATTTTATCGATCAGGTCACGGAAGAAAAATACACACCGCTTAATACCCTCTCTGACTCCCAAGAATATTATCAGGTTCTAAACTCACATCTGTCCGAAGAAGCGGTGTTAGGCTTTGAATATGGTTTCTCGGGTGCTGCGCCTCACGCGCTAACGATTTGGGAAGCGCAATTTGGTGATTTTGCCAATGGCGCTCAGGTTATGGTGGATCAGTTTATTTCCAGCGCAGAACAGAAATGGCTGCGCATGTCGGGCCTCGTTATGCTTCTTCCGCATGGTTATGAGGGCCAAGGACCAGAGCATAGTTCAGCTCGATTGGAGCGTTACCTACAAATGTGCGCGCAAGATAATATGCAGGTGACGAATATCTCGACGCCCGCCAATTATTTCCACGCTCTGCGCCGTCAGATGAAACGTAATTTCCGCAAACCGCTTATTAATATGAGCCCCAAATCTTTGCTGCGTCATAAGCTTTGCGTTTCGACCTTTGAAGAAATGAGCGGGGAGTCATCATTCCACCGCCTTCTCTGGGATGACGCGGAATATCACCCAGACGTCACTCAAATAAAATTAGTGCCAGATGATGAGATCAAACGTGTCGTGCTCTGTTCGGGCAAGATTTATTATGAGCTTTTTGAAGCGCGTGAAGAGCTTGGCCGTAATGACGTGTATTTGCTGCGGGTTGAGCAGCTTTATCCTTACCCAGATGATGCGGTTCAAGAAGAACTGACGCGCTTTAAAAAGGCCGAAATGATATGGGCTCAGGAAGAGCCGAAAAATATGGGCGCTTGGGCCTTCATCAATCCTTTCCTTGAAGAGAGCCTCATCGCGATTAAGGCCAAACATACGCGCGCAAGCTATGTGGGCCGCGAAGCTGCAGCCTCGACGGCGACGGGTATTGCCGCTAAACACAAAAAAGAACAGAAAGCCATTATCGATGGCGTTTTTGCAAAGTAGAGCTTTCGGGCTGAAATAGAGTTAAATATGACTGATATCAAAATTCCAAATGTCGGCGAGTCCGTTTCCGAAGTGACCATTGCGCAGTGGTTTAAACAGCCCGGCGACGCGGTGAAGAAAGACGAAGCGATTGTCGAGCTTGAAACCGACAAGGCCGCGCAAGAACTTGTCTCGCCTGAAGATGGCGTTCTTGAGGAGATATTAGTCGCTGAGGGTGAAAATGCGACCATAGGGACTGTTATCGCTAAGCTTGGCAGCGGGTCTGGCAAAGCCAAGACTGAGGAAAAAGCCGAAGCAAAGCCTGAAGCAAAGCCTGCACCTGCAAAAAAAGAAGAAACTAAAGAGCCCGCTAAATCGGAAGCTAAGTCTTCTGGTGCATCGGTCGATATTAATGTGCCCAATGTCGGCGAGTCAGTCGCCGAAGTCACGGTGGCCTCTTGGATGGTCGCTGTTGGAGATATGGTGAAGAAAGACCAAGCCATTGTTGAGCTTGAAACAGATAAAGCCGCGCAAGAACTTGTCGCCCCGCGTGCGGGCGTTATCACTGAAATTCTAATCGCCGAAGGCGACGTTGCCAAAATTGGCGACACATTAGCCAAATTAGGCGAGGGCGATACTGGCGACGCTCCGTCTGAACCTGCCGCGAAAAGCGCAGGCGATGAAGGCGGCGCAGGCGGCGAGCTACCTGATGTTCCGCCAACAAATGCCCCAACAGGCAAAGACCCGATGCCGAGCGCAAGCCGTATCATTAAAGAAAATAATCTTGAAGCTGGCTCTATTGCCGGCACAGGTAAAGATGGCCGTATCACCAAAGGTGATGCCCTTTCTGCCAAAGCCAATCCTGCGCCCGCCGCCAAAGCGCCTGCGCCATCAGCCCCGTCTGCGCCGCGTGAACTCGGCGAGCGTGAAGAGCGTGTGCGCATGTCGCGTCTGCGCCAAACTATCGCGCGCCGCTTAAAAGAGGCGCAAAATACGGCGGCCATGCTGACGACTTATAATGAAGTCGACATGACCAACATCATGCAGATGCGCACGGATTATAAAGAGCTCTTTATTAAAAAGCATGGCGTCAAACTTGGCTTTATGGGATTCTTCGTCAAAGCTTGTGTCCAAGCGTTGAAAGACGTGCCAGCCGTAAATGCGGAAATCGACGGCACCGATATTATCTATAAAAATTATTACGATATCAGCATAGCTGTCGGCACGCCTAAAGGGCTTGTTGTGCCTGTTCTGCGCGATTGCGATGAGCGCTCACTCGGCGGCGTTGAAAAAGGCATTGGCGAGCTTGGCGCAAAAGCGCGCGACGGACAGCTTTCTATGGATGATATGATGGGCGGCACCTTTACCATTTCCAATGGCGGTGTTTACGGCTCGCTCATGTCCTCGCCGATTTTGAACCCGCCGCAAGTCGGGATTTTGGGGATGCACAAAATCGAAAAACGCGCGGTCGTGATTGACGATCAAATCGTCATCCGCCCAATGATGTATCTCGCGCTAAGCTATGATCACCGCATCGTTGACGGTAAAGAGGCGGTCACCTTCCTCGTAAGGGTGAAAGAATGCCTTGAAGATCCTGAGCGGTTATTACTAGATTTGTAAAGATTTATTAACGCTTTCTTTTCACGCGGAATTAGCATCTTTAGGCCAAAATCTCACTTATGGGCGAATTGGTTTTGACAAAAGATGATATTCTCGATGCGGGTAAAACTACGCGGGATAGATGGCTGGGCGTTATGTCTGCCTTTGCTGTGGCATGGTATATTTTCAACCTTATGGTCTTTGTTATGCTCCTCTCGCTTGGCGAGAATAGTGTCTCCGCGGTCTATAATGATGCGCAGCTCAGCTATCTTATCGCCACGCCCTTTTGGGTGAATGCGGCCCATGCCGCGGCCATTGGCGCTGGCCTCATAGGCTCTGCCTATTTATTATTGCGCCGTTCAACGGCCTATTATTGGTTTGGGGCCTGCCTGGTAGCTTTACTTATAATGATGCTTGATGCGAGTTTGCGCGGCGGTTTTGAAGTAATGGGCGAGTCCCTTACGGGTATTTCGCTGATAAGTTTTGTTATCGGCATTTATCTCTTCTGGGCAGCTTATTTGGCCCGAAATGGCGGCGAGCTAAGCGCAACTTAGAGCCTCTGGACTCTCCCGCTTAAATCTTATTAAATATCTCCCTATTCTGGGGAGGATAAGATTATGGCTATTGAGATAGGCCGGGCAAAGACCCCGTGGTGGTTTTGGCTGCTAGGCGGTTTGTTTTTACTTTGGAATGTTATCGGGTGCGCCATATATCTTATGGATCAAATGACCGCTGATGCTACTTTGCTGGAAAGTTACGCTGAGCGGGGGCAAGCAATGCTAGATGCGCGCAATGCCTACCCCATTTGGGCGACCGCTGCATATGCCTTGGCAGTGTGGATAGGATTGCTCGCCTCAATTTTGTTTTTGATGCGTAAAAAATTATCAAGCACACTCTTTATTGTCTCGCTCATTTTTGCCCTCATTTGCTTTATTCCGACCTTCACAAATGCGGTCGTCAAAGCTGGCGGGGGTGATAGCTATTGGGTGATGCCAGTCATCGTCGTGCTGATTGGAGCTTTTGAGGTCCTGTTTGCGCGCAAAATGCAGAGCCGAGGTGTTCTGCGCTGACAGCTGACAAAGGACTGCGTAAAGCCGTTCTAAAGCTGTATAAAAAGTGTTAGACAACACCATACGCGCCTAGGTGTATGACGTTCCGTGAACTGACCTCACTTTTACATCACGGTTCTCTGAAGCCCTGTGTTTCGACTCTTTTGTTGTTTGTGCGTATATATAGTTCACCACCAACGAACCCATAGGAGTTCATTATGTTAAGCAAAGTACAAACAGTAAGCCTTTCAGCTATTGCCGCCCTGACGCTCAGCGCAGGTATGACAATGACTGCACATGCGAGCACGGCACCGATTACCGGCACAACCTCCGTCTTTCAATCGCAAGTGACCCCACAGAAAAACACTGTCTACACACAAACGGCGCAAAACAGAAACTTCAATCGCGGGGCCCGTAACCGCGGCGCTAATCGCGGCGTTCGTAATCGCGGTGCAAACCGTGGCGTCCGTAATCGTGGCGCGCGAGGCGGAAACTTCAACCGCGGCGTTAACAGAGGTAACTTTAATCGCGGCGCAAATAGAGGTAATCTCAACCGCAGTGTACGTGGCGGGAATTTCAACCGCGGTGTTCGCAGAGGTAACTTTAATCGCGGCGTTCGCAGAGGCAATTTCAATCGCGGATTTAATAGAGGCTTCGTAGGTCGCGGCGGTTTCAACAATGGGTTCCATCACGGCGGCTTTAATAGCGGCTTCATCGGCTTTAACTCTGGATTTGGCGGATATGGATATCCAGTCGGATATGGCGGCTATGGTTATGGCGGCGGTTACGGCTATGGCGGCGGATATGGCGGTTATGGCGGCGGTCGTACCAATGTCTCAATCGGATTTAGTAGCTACTAAGCAGCCTAAATTTTTAAGACTATGGCCCGTCTCGTTGAGGCGGGCTTTTTATTGGGCCTAGGCAATTTGCGCGAGGACAATACTCGCTGTTGACCTGAAAAGGCCTCGCGCGTAAGTCACATATTCACATAAAGATGCGGAGTTTTTCATGTCAGATAATTATGATGTCATCATTATTGGCGGCGGCCCAGGCGGATATAATTGCGCCATTCGTTGTGGTCAGCTTGGCCTAAAAGTCCTTTGTATCGAAACCCGCAAGACACTGGGCGGCACTTGCCTAAATGTCGGCTGTATCCCGTCCAAAGCTCTGCTGCATTCTACGGAAATGTTGGAGACAGCGGAAAAGGATTTCGAAGGCATGGGCCTGACGGGTAAGGTCAGTTTTGATCTTAAGAAGATGATGGCTGCCAAAGACAAAACCGTTGAAGGCCTGACCTCAGGCGTTGAGTTTCTGTTTAACAAAAATAAAGTCGAGCATTTAATCGGATTTGGCAAAATCATCGATGCGAACACAGTGGACGTTGACGGTAAAAAACTGACAACCAAAAACATTGTCATCGCGACAGGCTCAGAGGTCGCAGCCCTGCCTAATGTTGAAGTTAATGAGAAAACGATAGTTTCGTCAACGGGCGCGCTTGAGCTGACATCAGTACCAGAGAAATTGGTCGTGATTGGCGGCGGCGTTATCGGGCTAGAGCTTGGCTCTGTCTGGCGGCGCTTGGGCTCCGAAGTGACGGTGGTCGAATATCTTGATCACATCATGCCGGGCATGGACGGGGAGGTGCAGAAACAAGCGCTGCGTATTTTCAAAAAACAAAAGATGAAATTCGAGCTTGGCCGCAAAGTCACGGGCGTGGAAAAATCCGGTAAGACAATGACCGTCAAAACTGAGGCCAGTGCAGGCGGCAAAGAAAAAGATATTGAAGCCGATGTCGTGCTTGTCTGTATCGGGCGGCGTCCTTTCACCAAAGATCTTGGGCTAGAGGCTGTCGGTATTGAAACCGATAAGCGCGGCTTTATCCTTACGGATCATTTCAAAACCAATGTCGCGAATATTTATGCGGTGGGCGATTGCACCCATGGGCCTATGCTCGCGCATAAGGCCGAGGATGAAGGCGTTGCGGCGGCTGAAATTATTGCAGGTAAAGCGGGGCACGTAAATTATGACGCTATTCCCGGTGTGGTCTACACAGCCCCTGAAATTGCCAGTGTCGGCAAAACAGAAGAAGAGCTTAAAGAGGCGGGCATTCCTTATAAAAAAGGTAAATTCGCCTTTGCCGCCAATGGACGGGCTCGGGCCAATCATCAAACGGATGGATTTATCAAAATTCTCGCTCATGAGGAAACTGACGAGATTTTGGGCGCGCATATGATCGGCGCCCATGTTGGGGATTTGATAGCCGAAGTCACGCTGGCGATGGAATTTAAAGCCGCGTCCGAAGATATTGCCCGCACCTGTCACGCCCATCCGACGATTACTGAAGCCGTACGTCAAGCCGCGATGGACGTCGAAGGCTGGACGATGCAGAGCTAAAGCCCCGAACATATTCAATCTTAAAAGCCGCCATACACAAATGTGTTTTGGCGGCTTTGTTGTTTCATGATAGGCCATTAAAAAAGATAATGGGGACGTCATGAAATTAGCACTGACTTTGGCTGCGATGTGTTTGATAGGATGTTCAGCCGCCACGTCTGCTGACAGCGAGGACAAGAATTTGCCGAAATTTGATGCGCCGAAATTTGATAAAGCTGCGATGGATAACCTCCTAAGCCAAGCCGTTGAGAGCGGGGACGTCATCGGCACCTCGGCGCTTATCTTTGATGAAGGCCAAACGGTTTATACGGGCGCATTTGGCCTCGGAGACCGCGAGCGCAACACCCCTGTGGATATGGACACGGTCTGGCGTATTTATTCCATGACCAAACCTGTGACCTCAGTCGTGATTATGGATTTGATAGAGGAGGGGAAATTAAAGCTCTCCGACCCTGCCAATAAATATATTCCAGAGCTCGACTATATGTTGGTTGCGAGAAAAGGCGAAGACCCAAGGCCGCCTTTTGAAGAACAAGCGCGGCCCATTACGATTGAAGACCTGATGCTGCACCGGTCGGGTATGGGTTATGGTATATTTGGCCCGATCAATGCTGTGGAGGGCGCTTATGAAAGGGCGGGGCTGTTTACGCCTGAAGAGACAATGGAAACCAAAATGGAGAAACTGACGCGATTGCCGCTGATGTTTCAGCCCGGGGACGCTTGGTATTACAGCTATTCGATTGATGTGCTGGGCCGTATCGCCGAAATTATCGAAGGTAAGAGCCTTGGCGAGATTATGGCGCAGCGCATCTTTGATCCGCTGGGTATGACGCAGACAGGGTTTCGGGTTCGCCCGGATCAGAAACCTCATTTTGTATCCAATTACAGGCTCGCAGAGGACGGGTCTTTTACCTTGGCGGAAGACGGACAAGACAGCCCTTATTCTGACCCGAAGAATAAATTTGAATCGGGCGGCGGCGGCCTCGTGTCTACTCTGGGCGATTACGCGAAATTTGCGCAGATGATGCTGGATGGCGGTATATATGACGGGCACCGCGTATTGGATGAGGCGACAGTTGAGCTGATGATGCAAGATCATATGGGACAGGATAAGCCCTATTTGCAGCCTTGGTTAGGCCCAGAGCAGATGGCCGGTTTTGGTTATGGCGGGTCTGTTCAAATTGCCGACACGCCAGAGAAATTGGCGATGAGCGGGAGAGCAAAAGGACAATGGGGTTGGGGCGGCGCTGCCCATACGACCTTCTGGATTGACCGTCCTAATAACGCTTACGGTATCATCATGCTGCAATTTTTCAGCCCGGAAAATCCAAAACTCCATGATGATTTTCGCGCTTTAGCCTATTCGCAAACCAAAGGGGCTAAATAAGCCGCTGATAAAAAGCTTCAGTTTGCGCGATATTAAGGCGCATCTTTTGCATGTTTTAACCTCTCTGAGCTATGTAACTGAGCTCTTTTAAAGGTTGGACATATGTTCCAGACTGTCAAAATACGCGACGGGCATGATAATTTCTTCACGCCGCTACGCTTAGTTTTCGCTATTCTTGTGGTCGTGGGGCATACATTTAATGTCGCCTTGAGATCTCTAGAGGCTGAGCCTCAAATCTTTTTCCAATATAATTATAGCTTTATAGCTGTAAATCTATTTTTCATTGCATCTGGATTTTTGGTAACAAAATCAATGCTTTACAGGGGCGATATCCCGGAATATGCCTCCGCGAGAATTTTGCGCATCTATCCGGCCCTCATCGGCGTGTTGCTTTTCACCATGTTTGTGATTGGGCCTTTGGCCACGTCATTACCGTGGGCTGAATATTTCACGCATAAAGATTTTCTCAAACAGCCTTTTGCGGTTTTAAGCTTTTATCAAACAGATATGTTCTTGCCGGGAATCTTCCAGAGCAATTACGAACAATTGGCAGGCGCCCCATTATGGACGCTTAGATATGAATTTCTGGCCTATATTGGCACGGCTCTCATCTTCTCGCTCGGTCTGATGCGAAAAAAATGGATGGTTCTGGCGCAATTTATACTGCCCTCAATCGCATGGGTTGCCGCAAATTGGCTTGGCATTTTAGACTCGCTTCCAGCGACAATTCAGGCGCTTCTACGCTTTGGCATGGCCTATGGTCTGGGCGCCGCGATTTTTGCCTATCGAGATCGCTTATCATTTCATGTACTAGGCATTCCTGTGATGGTGCTGCTGGCGGTTTTGACATCCAAACTTTATGTCTTCGAAATCATGATGAATTTGATGCTCGCTTACTTTGTGATGTGGGCAGCTTATGTGAAAGCGCCAAAATTTAACGCCCTGCAAAAGCTCAGTGACGTGTCTTACGGCATCTATATCTATCATTGGTTAGTAATGCAGCTGGTCTTTATGTGGTTCCCAAGCTTATCTACGCTGGCGCTCTTAGTGATCACCTTGCCCGTGACCTATTGGTTCGCGACATTGTCATGGCATTTCATTGAAAAGCCTATGCTCACAAAGAAAAAGAGCTTCTCACAATATCTGCGTTTTGGGCGCAAGAAATCCGTCTATGATGCTGGCGCTATGCTTGCCGATTAGTAGTGTATGGTGCGGTCATAAGCATCCAGCACCGCTTCATGCATCATCTCTGATAAGGTCGGATGCGGGAAGACCGTTTCCATCAGCTCATGTTCCGTTGTCTCAAGTTTCTGCGCCACGGTATAGCCTTGGATAAGTTCGGTCACTTCTGCGCCAATCATATGCGCGCCCAAAAGCTCGCCCGTATTGGCATCAAAGACCGTCTTGATAAGGCCTTCAGGTTCACCCAGCGCAATGGCTTTGCCGTTGCCGATAAAGGGGAAACGCCCGACTTTAACCTCATAGCCTGCCTCTTTGGCTTGCGCCTCCGTATGGCCGACAGAGGCGATTTGCGGATGACAATAAGTACAGCCCGGAATGGCATTGGCGTCCAGCGGATGGGGGTCACCGCCGGCAATTTTCTCAATACAGATAATGCCCTCATGTGAGGCTTTATGGGCGAGCCAAGGCGGCGTGGTAACATCACCAATGGCGTAGAGCCCTTTGACACCTGTCGCGCTATATTCATCCACGGTGATATGGCTTTTCTCGATTTTCACGCCCAGCTCTTCCAGGCCCATATCTTCTGTATTGCCAACAATGCCAACCGCCAGAATTACGCGGTCAAATTCCGCGGTTTCAGATTTGTCTTTATGGGTCAGCGTGGCGGTGACGCCTTTGCTGCCTGTTTTAACGCTGGCCTGGGTTTCAGTTTTAATCGTCATGCCGCGCTTTTCAAAAGCTTTACGGGCCATTTTAGAAATCTCTGCGTCCTCGGCAGGCAAGATGCGGTCGACCATTTCGACAACGGTGACGTCTGATCCGAAAGCGTCGTAAAAGCTCGCAAATTCCATGCCGATAGCGCCAGAGCCAATGACGAGAAGTTTTTTGGGCATAGTGTCGGGCACCATCGCTTCGCGAGCCGTCCAGATAAATTTACCGTCCGCTTCAAGGCCTGCTTTGGGGATTTGACGCGCGCGCGCGCCTGAGGCGAGGATGACGTGTTTGGCGGTATAGTCTTTGCCGTCCACAACGACGATAGGGGCGTCTTTGCCTTTTTTAAGCTTGGCAAAGCCGGCGATGACAGTGATTTTGTTTTTCTTCATCAAATGTTTGATGCCGCCTGAGAGCTGTCCGGCAATATCGCGCGAGCGTTTGACAATGGCTTTCAAATCGAACTGCGGCGAGGCAGACAAACCGTAATCCGACGCATGCTGCATATTGTGATAGATTTCCGCCGAGCGGAGCAGGGCTTTGGTCGGGATACAGCCCCAATTTAAGCACACCCCGCCTAAATCCTCTTTCTCGACGATGGCTGTTTTAAAGCCCAATTGAGTCGCCCGAATAGCGGTCACATAACCGCCGGGGCCAGAGCCGATTACGATAACGTCAAAAGATGTTTCGGACATAAAAGAACCTGTCGTGATGCAAAGAATAAGTCTCGGTATCTATACAGATTTCTACGCGGGTTTGAACTGCTATTTTGGTAGAGGTGGTATCTAGTTATGACATGGGTTTACGGAGGTGATGTGTGTCCTCATCCCGCTTTAGTGGGGGAGGTGGCGCGAAGCGACGGAGGGGGAATATTCATCGTCTTGAAAAAGGGGTGAGTTAATCTGCAAGGTTGCCGCTAGGTTTCTGTAAAAAGTCTATTGCAAAAATGCGAAAGATATTCCCCCTCCGAGCGCTCCGCGCCCACCTCCCCCGTCAGGACGGGGTGAGGACGTTGTAGGGATATTACTGCATCTCTTCCAAAAACTCTTCTGGGACTATCATGGCTTCTATCACCTGCAGGCGCATGACATCGCGTAGAGCGTCAACTTCGATATCGTCTAGAATGGCGAAAGCCTTTTTAGACTTACCGTCTTGGGCATAGGCGATTGCGATGCGGTTACGGGCCGTGTCGCGGAGTTCCTCTTGGCCGATTTCTTTCAGGGCGGTTTTGGCCACATTATAATCGCCGTGGTCCAGCCCGTATGAGACAAGGTCTAAATAAGCGCGGTCACGCAGCTCTGGCATTTTAATCAATTTGGCTTGCGTCATAACGACTTTGACGGTCTTGGAAATATCTTTGGCGTTTGTCGCCTTTAACATCTCAGCCATGGCAGCCTCATCGTCCATTTTCAAAACGACGACACCTTTGATTTTCTCTGCGCTCATGCCGCCTTTACCGTCTTTATCTGTCATGACTTTGATGCGCATTTTCTTGCCGTCTTGGGCCATGTCTTTTCCGGTTTTGACGGTCTTCGTGACAAATTTCATAGTTTTGCCATTGCCCATATCAATGGTTTCAGTCTCAATCATGGTTTTGCTGTCATCGTTTTCTATAACTCTGACTTCAACCTTTTTGGACTCGCCATCGCCGCCTTCGACCCAGATATTCTCTATGTCCATGGCCCGCTTTTCAAACCCTGCGGCTTCGGCGGCTTCGATTTGTTCATCTGTCAGGCTTATTCTGCCATCTTTGACCATGAAGCTGCCAGTATCAGAGCCGGCCGCGCCTTCATCCGTTAAGCCCATGCTTTTCATGAGGTCCCGCGCAACGCTGGCTTCCTTTTCGGGTTTGGCCATAGCTTCAGTCTTTTTAGACTTATCAGCCATTGTAGCTTTCGGCGCAGTTTTCGGCGCCATAGTTGTGCGCGTATTCTCTTTTTCAGCCTTTTCAGATTTTAGATACTGATCAAGCCATTTCTTTTCAGATTTGTCAGTATCGGCAGTGGTTTCAGCCTTTTTGGGTTTATCAGCTTTGGCCGAGCTAGCTGTCTCAGACATGTCCTTTTTAGCCATATCCTTCTTGGCCATGTCTTTTTTAGCCATATCCTTTTTCATCATCTCTTTTTTGGACGCGTCTTTTTTATCTTTAGACCCTGAAGAGTGAGAGACTGTCGGCTCTTTGGCTTTGATGGTTGTGCCAGAAGGTGTTTTTACGCTTGAAATATCGGCTGAACTGTCATCACTGCGTGTTTTGGACTTTTTATCGTGGGGATGCTCTGTTTCGCTGACGTTTTCACTGGCACCTTTAATTTTATCGGTCAGGTCAGCTTTTAGCTCAGCCGTTTTTTCCGTGAAATTATCTTTCATCGTGGAGGCATCGACTTCGCTACCGAAATAGACCACGCCCCCCGCCATGAGTGACATAACTGTGCCTGCAACGAGTGATTTGAAAATCATTTTAAAGTCTCCAAAAGCCTTAACCTTTCAGTAACTATAAATTATGACAGCAAAGGGGCAACCCTACTCCCCTTAAAAGAGAGTCATTTATGCAGTTGGCTTTGTGCGTTGAAGCGCGGGCTTAGCCCTAAAGCATCATCGTGATAGGTTGTTCGACATAGCGCTTAAAGTGCTGGAGCCATTTTGCGCCTAATGCCCCGTCTACCACGCGGTGATCGCAAGTGAGGGTCACGGACATAACGGTCGCCACAGCCAGCGCGCCGTCTTTGACGACAGGACGCGGACCTCCTGCGCCGACAGACAGGATCATGCCGTGCGGTTCATTGATGATAGAACCGAAGGACTTAATGCCCATCATGCCAAGGTTGGAGATAGAGAAAGTCCCGCCCTGATATTCTTGCGGCTTGAGTTTTCTATCGCGGGCACGTCCCGCGAGGTCTTTCATCTCGTCTGAAATGGTCGACAGGCCTTTATTTTCGGCGTGGCGCACAATCGGCGTGATCAGCCCGCCATCAATGGCGACAGCCACTGCGACGTCGGCATGTTTATGCATGGCAATCCCGTCAGGCGTATAGCTCGCATTGGCTTCGGGCACATGTTTTAGGGCCAGAGCCGAGGCGCGGATAAGCATGTCATTGACGCTGATTTTTATGCCCTCTGGCGCTTGCTCGTTCAGCTCTTTGCGCATTTTCAGCAGCGCATCAATTTCGCAATCAATGTTTAGCGGGAAGTCAGGCACATTCTCATGGCTGGCCGTTAGGCGTTTGGCGACAACCTTCTGGATGCCGTTAAGCGGGACAAGCTCGTAAGTGCCGGCCTCGACGCCTAGCTTGGTAAGGTAATCCGCGCCGCCGCCGCGTACAGGGCCCAGCTCTTTGGACTCTTCTTTCGAAGATGTTTTATCAGAGGATTTATCATCAGCAGCAGCGTATTTTTCAGGGGCCGCTTTCGC
>JAOIVW010000038.1 GCA_028224375.1 Hellea sp. | reverse complement strand
CGGCACGCCGTTGACAGTCGAATAACGGATCAGCGGCACCATTGTGTCGCCGTGACCGCCCAGAACGGAGGCGTGAACGTCTTCGACAGAACATTTAAATTCATCTGCGAGGAAATAGCGGAAACGCGCACTATCCAAAACACCGGCCATGCCGACAACTTTGCGCGGCTGAAGACCTGAGAACTTTTGCAGCGCCCAGACCATCGCGTCGAGCGGGTTAGTGATACAGATGACAAAAGCTTTGGGCGCATATTGCTTGATGCCCTCGGCGACTTGCTTAATCACGCCGAGGTTTTTCCCGACAAGGTCTTTACGGTCCATGCCCGGCTTACGCGGGAAACCCGCCGTGATGATGCAGACATCCGCGCCTGCAATATCGGCATAGTCATTTGTGCCTTTCAGGTAGGAGTCTTTACCAAAGACCGGAGAGGCTTCGTTAAGGTCCAGCGCCTTGCCTTTGGCGGTGCCTTCAAAGATATCAAATAAGACGACATCGCCCAATTCTTCGCGAGCCGCGATGTGAGCAAGTGTGCCGCCGATCATACCGGCGCCGATAAGGGCGATTTTAGCGCGTGCCATGTGAGTCTCCTAGAGGGTTAGCTAAATGTAGGGAGTCTTTAGCGGCTGGGGGCGCGGGGTGCAATGCCCAAGGTTGTGAGACGCCGTGAACGGGCCGTGATAAATTCGCCTATAAGCTGAGACTGTTTTTCATATAGTCAATTTTTATTATATAACGGGCCCAAGCTCGGTCTATAATTATAAATCATCGCGAGCCCCACAGACCAAAAGGATATGTTATGCGCAGCTTCTCTAAATTTGCCTCCGCCAGTGCCTTAGCCCTCTCCCTCACTTTCGGAACGGCCTTAACCGCTCAGGCTGAAACCGACATCGTCTTTGGGTCGCTCTCCGCGGATACGCAAAGCCACATTACAGTTTTCGTGGATATGGACGGAGAGCTGACGGGCGCGGCGGCGCAGGCCAATGACGACACAGAAGGCCGTCTCGAGGACGCGCTAAGGGACGCAGAGTTTAAAGGGAAATTTGGCAAGAAACTTCGGCTTTATGGCCTCGCCCCTTTTGCCAGCATTACAGTTGTCGGAACGGGCGACGAAGCCTTAAGCGCGCGCAAGCTTCATGACCTTGGAGGTTACGTGGCACAGGCCTCTGATAATAAGAAAAACCTCAGCGTCATGGTTGACGGCTTGAACACGGATGTAGACGCCGCCGCCGCGCAAATCGCGATGGGCTATGCGCTCAGCTCTTACACCTTCACCAAATATAAGCAGGACGCCAAAGATATTGACCGCACCGTGGCCTTTCACAGCGATGACAGCGGCGACGCGCAAGAGCTTTATGAAAACGATTTGGAATATGTCAAAGACGGCATTTATTTCACCCGCGATATGGGCACAGAGCCTGGCAAAACAATTTATCCAGAAACCTTCACGCAGGCTGTGCGAGACCTCTTTGAAGACGTGCCCGGCGTAGAGATAAAGGTCTTGGGCGTGCCGGAAATGCGCCGCCTGAACATGGGCGCGCTGATGGGGGTCGGCCAAGGCTCTATCCATGACCCGCGCCTCGTCGTGGTCACTTATAATGGCGGGGCGAGCGGCGAAGACCCGGTCGCGCTTGTTGGCAAAGGCATTACTTTTGATACGGGCGGGATAAGTCTTAAGCCCAATAATGGACAGTGGCTTATGAAAGCGGACATCTCAGGCGCGGCGGCAGTTGCGGGTACCGTCTATGCTGCGGCCCAGCGCGGCGCCAAAGTCAATATTGTCGGCGTCATGGCCATGGCAGAAAACATGCCTGCCGAGGACGCCATTCGCCCCGGCGACGTGCTGACAACTATGTCAGGCAAAACAATTGAAGTCATGTCAACTGACGCCGAAGGCCGCCTCGTCTTGTCAGATGCTGTGACTTATGTGCAGGAAGAATACGACCCCCGCCTGCTGATTGATATTGCCACATTAACAGGGTCAGCGGCCCGCGCCCTCGCGGCTGATTATGCCGCGGTCGTCACCCGGGATTGGGACCTGTCCGATGAAATGATGCGTATTGGCACGGTCACCGGCGAAGAGGTCTGGCCTCTGCCGCTAAATAAGAACCATTATAAGTCCATTAAATCTGATATCGCCGATATTAAAAGCACAGCCGGAAATCCCGGCGTATCTATTGGCGCGGCGGTCATCGGAACCTTTGTCGACGAAGATCGCCCTTGGGTACATCTGGACATAGCCGGTGTTGACTGGGTCAACAGCCCCACACCAACAACCCCCAAAGGTCATGCAGGCTGGGGCGTAAGGTTCATGGACGGCGTCCTGCGCGATTTAGATACGGAGTAGGTATTTGTAAAAGCCGCAAGCCCAATCATCGCTTGCGACTTGCAGGCACCTGCTTGCCTGCGTAGATAAAACCATGCAGGACGCACACATCATCATTGGGTGGAGGTCAGCGCTGATTTTCGCGGTGTGCTTACCCATACTTATCTCTGCCGTCATATTGATGTTTCGGCAATCGGAACGCAGGGCCAATACCTTTCTGGCTTTAGCCTTGATATTAAGTGTCTGGAGCATGGGCCCGCAAATCATCGGCTTTGCCAATGCCTATTCCGTATGGCCGGGGTTGACGTTTTTTCCGTTTAATGCCGAGCTTTTAATCCCGCCGCTCATCTATTTTCACGCCCAGGCTTTGATGACGAAGGCGCGGTTGGGATGGCGGAAATATTTACTCATCCCGGGCATCATAACTATGGGATATTACCTGATAGCGTTTCTTTTTCTCGGTGACTACCAAGATAAATGGGCGTTTAGCAGAACCGTTCACGCCCCTTTCATTGAACCCATTACCATTCTGACAACGCTGATAATGGCCATGATATGCCTTTGGCTCACCGTGTCTCTGATTTGGCGTTATAGAACGTTTTTAAAAGAAACAGAATCTGCCGCCAGAGATTTCGACCCTATTTGGCTGATCTGGGTGTTCAGCCTATTGGGTTTGGCGGCACTGGTCTGGCTAAGCCTTGGCCTGATATCATTGTTAAATCCTGATATAAGCTATGTAGCCGCTTACCCGTTCCAACTTATTGTTATGACCCTCTTCGCGGCGTTAGGCTTTTTTGCCATCACGAGGATTAACGAGGCTTTCCCCAAAATTGGGACAGATGAAAAAGTGCCCGCTAATCCCGCCCCTGAAAAAGACTGGCAACAGGAAGGCGAAATCCTCAAACACAAAGTGCTTACAAATAGCTGGCATTTAGAACCGCGCCTTTCCATCCGCGATGTAGCGAGCCGAATGGGAACAAATGACACCTATATTTCACGCGCGCTTAATCTCGGCATTGGCCAGAGCTTTAATCGTTTCATAAATGAAATGCGGGTCGAGCATGCCAAAGGCATGATAAAGGAAAACAAGGGAAACTTCCTCAGCATTGCAATGAATTCAGGATTTAACTCCAAGGCGACCTTTAACCGCGTCTTTCGAGACATTGCTGGCGAGACACCCTCAGCATTTAAAAAGCGAACCTCCTAAACGTCTCAAATTCCATAAACTGCGCCCCATTACGCGTAATGAGACGATAGCGCCTTAGCGTCAGCCTATGTTTCTTTTATCACGCGGCCCCTAAACAAGGCCCCTAAATTGAAAGAAAAACAAGATGAAACATTATCTAATTATCGCAATTTCCGCCTCTATGATGTTATGCGTCGTCCCTGCCACGACTGCCGCTACAGCGTCTGAAATAACAAAAAGCGACATTCGTGTGACAAAGCAAGATTTCGAAACACTCTTCGAGACAAATTGGACAGGTACGCTCTCATACTTAGATTACAGCAGCAAAAAGATGTCCTCAATTCCTATCGGTCTTAATTTCAAAGCGCCAAAAGGGCGGACGTTAAAATATGTGGTTACATTTCCAAACGAGCCGAAATATAATTCAAAGGAAAAGATAAAACTGTCGCGAGATGGTAAAAAGCTCGATGGGCATAAAGTTATATCAAAATCCATAGAGACTGATGGAAGCCTGACGATTATCACGCAACATAAGGGCAAGGATGACGGTCAATCGGCCATGATAAAGATGCGTTACAACATCAACAATAATGCTTTCACCATCACCAAAGACGTTAAGCCAAAAACGGCTGATGCCTATTTCCTTCGCAATGAATATAAGCTCACGCGGTAGGTCGATTACGGTGCTTCCCTCCCTTGTCTACGGTGGAGGTTGGGGGAGCCACACATACCATGGCATAGTTTGGCTCCCCCCTCACCCCATTGTCATTCCGACCTCGTATTTGGCAAAGCCAAATACAGACGGAACCCATGCCTTATCATGTCAGCCAAATGCAATTTTGCGGTAGTCGTAAATTTTAGGCATGGGTTCCGGGTGCTGCCATGCAGCACAGCGGAATGACGCTATTTTGGACTATCTGCATTAGCTTCCCCCAATTTCCGCCGCTCACCCAGATAGTCCTCACTGCGCATTTCCATCAACCTGCTGGCGGTGCGTTCAAATTCGAATACGCCGTCGCCTTTTAGGTAAAGCTCGCTGGGCTGGACTGCCGCGCTCATGATGAGCTTTGTGCGGGTCTCGTAGAGCGCGTCTACCAGCGTGACGAAGCGCTTGGCTTCATTACGGTTATGCGGGCCGAGTTGCGGGACATTTTCGAGTATCAGCGTTTGAAAGGCGTGGGACAGGCGCAGATAATCCGCTGCCCCCAAAGTCGTGGCGCAAAGGCGGTCAAAACTTGTTCGCGCGGTGCCTGCGGCGGTTTGCTTGAGAACTAATTCTCGCCCCTGCACGGTCAGCACAGTCTCGCGGCATTTCGCGCCCCCTATCAATCTTTGCCAAGCCGCCTTTATACCAGCATCGGCTTCGGGCCCCAGCGGTGAGTAATAGACAGGCGCGGCTTTAAGCTGACGAAGGCGGTGATCCGTTTTGCCTGCAAATTCATGAATAATGAGATGCTCGGACATCATCTCTATGAAGGGTTCAAAGAGCTGTCGGTTCAGACCATTTTTATAAAGGTCAATGGGCGGGCGGTTAGAGGTCGCGACAACGACAATACCCCTGCCCCATAAAGCCTCAAAAAGGCGCGAGAGGATCATAGCGTCCGTAATATCGGTGACGTGAAATTCGTCAAAGCAGAGCAGCTCGGCCTCTTTGGCAATGTCTTTGGCCACAGGTTTGATGGGGTCACCATCTCCGGTTTTGCGCCAGCGATTTATGCGCTCATGCACATCGAGCATAAAGGCATGGAAATGAACGCGCTTTTTCTCCTCGGTCGGGGCCGCCTCAAAAAACCAATCCATCAGCATGGATTTACCGCGCCCGACACCGCCCCAAAGATAAAGCCCGATGGGCGCGTCTTTGCGCCGAGAAAACAGCCATGATTTTTCAGACATTTCCTCTAATCGGCCTAACAGCTCATCCAGTTTTGCCGCGGCTTCGAATTGCGCGTCATCTCGGGTGAACTTACCCTCGTCTATGCATTTTGTAAGCTGCTCTGTTACGCGCATCGCGGTGACACCCTTTTTGATACCCTTGGCTTCTTGGCCAGTATAACAGACATTACTATAAAGACACGCTGCACCTTCACCCCCTAGCGCAGCTGTATATATATAGCGGCGGCCAATAGACCAAAGGCCCCAAGCGTCAATAAAACGAAGAGCAGCTTATTTTTAATCGGAGCCGGTTGCATAATCTCTCCTAGCGCGGGGCTGTCTCGGGTCAAGCCTTTACGCAGTATATCGTGAGGTTAAGCTTTCGTTTAGGATTCATTCATGTTAACTTTCCTACATGAAAGATACCACAGCTGTGTCTGTTGTAACTGGGGGCTCACTTTTCGGGCTGTAACATTGAATAATACAAAATAAATTGGAGGGTTTCAGAAATGGACCAATTATCAGATCATCTAGGGTTTCTACCCGATTGGGCCGTCGGGCCGATTATCGCGCTGCTGATCATCATCATCGGTTACTTTATTTCAAAAATCGCGGCCGCCGTCGTGGCTGGCGGCATTAACCGCACAGGTATTGGTAAAAAAGCCAAAACAACTGGCGGTAATATCGGTAAATCACTGTCTAAAGCCGTATTCTGGGTCTTATGGCTCATCTTCATTCTTATGGGCCTTTCACAATTCCCAGTCATTTCAAATGAACTGACCTTCCTGAACGGCATGATGGATAACATCTTTAACTATCTGCCTCAGCTTATCGTCGGTATTGTCGTTTTCGCGATCGGCCTTATGCTCGCAAATGTTGTTCAGAACGCTTTGACCAGCACATTAGAAGTCGCTCAAGTTGACAAGCTTGCCAATCGTTTCGGCGTTGCTGAAGACGAAGGCGTTCAGTCAAACTCGATTGCCAAAAGTTTTGGCGGATTAGCTAAAGCGATTGTTATCCTGCTCTTCGCGATTGCCGCGATTGGTATCTGGGACATCCCAGGCTTCTCTGACGAAGTGTCAGCCATGCTCGGAACGGTTCTTGACTATATCCCAAGCATTCTTGGTGCTGCGATTATCCTAGGCGTGTCCGTCTTTATTGGCCGCTTTGTGTCCAACCTCGCAAAATCAACTCTTCCTGCATTGGGCGTTGATAAGTCTTTGAGCACTGTGGCAGCCCTTGACGGCGAAGGTACACGCTTCGTCCCCTCTAACATCATTGCGACAATTGCCTTTATCGGCATCGTTCTTATGGGTCTGACGGCGGCTATGAAAGCTCTAGGTATCCCTGAGCTCACAAACGTCTTTAACTCGCTCCTCGAAGTTGGCGGACGTCTCGTATTAGGTGCCATCATCATTGGTGCTGGTATCTTTATTGCGAATTTCGTCGCAAAGATCGTGACGCAAACATCTGGTCCTCTTGCTGGCAAGATTATCAAATATGTTGCCATTATCATCTTCACATTCATGGGTCTGGAAACAGTTCAGCTTGGTGAAGGTATCGTTGATACAGCCTTTAGTTATTCGCTTATGGCTGCAGCTGTTGCTGGCGGTGTTGGCGGCGCGATTGCTTTCGGTCTTGGTGGCCGCGAGTGGGCTGCTAAGAAGCTTCAAGAGTGGATGCCTGCCAAAGGCACGGTGCGTAAAACACCTAAGCGTTAGACGCGACACTTTAAATTAAGAGGCCGCCTTTCAAGAGATTGAGAGGCGGCTTTTTTTATGGCTTAAGCTGTAATCTCAGCGATGGTTTGAAGCGTAAGCGTATTTGTGAACGCATCCTCGGGAAGGGCAATCAAAGCCTCTATCCGCGCGCGGCACAAATCATAGACATCCGAGAAAGCTTGCTGGCGCGCTTCAAGCGGCTCGACATGGGCCGGGTCAGGGGCGGGCCAATGCACTCTGACATGACCGCCCGGAAATAACGGACATTCTTCTTCCGCCGCATTATCGCAAACCGTCACGACAATATCCATCACCGCGCCATCAGTAAATTCATCCCAGGATTTAGACCTATACAAATCCGTACGGTGTCCGCGTTTAGCCAATTCTTTAAGCCCATCAGGATGCGGCTCTCCGCTTGGACGGCTTCCGGCGGACCAACCTAAGAACTTGCCTTGCCCCAAATCATTGAGCAAAGCTTCGGATAAAATGGAACGCGCCGAGTTACCGGTGCATAGGAATAAAACATTTATAGGATCGGTCATAAAGCGGACTTGCCAATTTCGGCGCGGTTGGTCAATACATTCCCATGCATATTGTCGAAGAACTTATTGCTGAGCGCGCGCCCAAACTTGTGGGACGGCCGGCCCTGTTTAAAGCTCTGCGGCCTATCCTATATCGTATGCTGGCCTATGATGACGCCGTTTTCCTGGCCGATACAATAGCGGATAAAACGGGCCGCGAAGCATTTGACTTTGCCGCAAGTCATATTCGCCCGCGCACAGCCTCAGACGGGTTGACCCATCTTCCTAAAACGGGGCGCTGTATCCTTATCTGTAATCACCCCACGGGACTGGCCGATGGCCTTGCTGTTTATGAAGCTATTCGTGAGCGCAGGCCCGATCATGTGTTCCTCGCCAATGCGGATGCGCTGCGCGTCATACCCAAAGCCCAGGATATCATCATACCTGTCGAATGGGTCAAAAAGAAACGCAACGCAGCTAAGGCCCGTCAAACCCTGGTCGACATCAAGGCCGCCCTTAAGGCTGAAAAATGTGTCGTGATTTTCCCTAGCGGCAGCCTGGCGCGTATGTCATGGCGCGGCTTGGTAGATAGACCCTGGCAAAGTTCAGCGGCCATGCTCGCCCGCAAATATGAAGCCCCGATTATCCCGCTCCACATCCGCGCCCGTAACAGTCTTATGTATTATCTCTTTGATTGGACGAACGGAGAGCTGCGCGACATCACCCTCTTTCACGAGCTTCTCAATAAAAAAGGTCAGACATTCAAAATGACATTCGGCAAGCCCATAGACCCGCTCAGCCTCCCGAAAAATGCAGAAGACGCGACGGATGCAATCCGAAAAATCGTCGAAGAGCTTTAGCAGTTCAGCACTAGCTGACTAACGGTCCATCATCATCTTTTTGATGTCTGCGATGGCTTTGGCTGGGTTTAGTCCCTTCGGACAAACATTGGCGCAGTTCATGATGGTGTGGCAGCGGTAAAGCTTGAACGGGTCGTCCAGCTTTGCGAGCCGTTCATCCTTGGCATCATCACGGCTATCGACGAGCCAGCGATAAGCTTGAAGCAGTGCAGCTGGGCCGAGATAGCGGTCTCCATTCCACCAATAAGATGGGCAAGAGGTTGAGCAGGACGCGCAGAGAATACACTCATAATAGCCGTCCAGCTTATCACGGTCTTCCTCGGTTTGCGTTAGCTCCTCTGTCGGCAGCGGCGTAGATGTATGCAGCCACGGCTCGATAGAGGCATATTGGGTATAGAAATTTGACAGGTCTGGCACGAGGTCGCGAACAACAGGCAAATGCGGCAGCGGCGAGATGGAAATATCTTTGCCCGCAACATCTTCAATCGCTTTGGTACAGGCCAGCGTGTTACGCCCGCCAATATTCATAGCGCAAGAGCCGCAGACGCCTTCGCGGCAAGAGCGGCGGAAGGCGAGCGTTGGGTCAATTTCGTTTTTGATTTTAAACAGCGCGTCCAGCACCATCGGCCCGCACTCATCCAGATCAATCTGGTAGCTATCCCAGTAAGGGTTCTTCCCGTCGGTGGGATCATAGCGGTAGATTTTGAAGGTTTTGACGTTAGTGCCGCCAGACTCAGCAGGCCATTTTTTGCCGTCTGTAACTTTGGAATTTTTGGGTAGCGCGAGCTGTACCATGAGAAGACCTTTTATGTTCGTAGGGTCTTTATACGGGCTAGAGCGGCGGGATGCGACTAATTTTTTATATTTTTTGTCGCGTCCCGCCGGCGCCATTCTCCCCTTCGAACTGGAGATGTCTAAAAGCGGCTGTCTATTCGGCCGCCTCTTTGTAAATTTCACTCAGGGTCATACGGTAATCAGGTAATTCAAGCTCAAAAATCGGGCGGCGTTCCACCGGCACGAGATGATGCTCGAACATAAAGTTTAAATCTTTTTCATGGCAATTAAGCAGCTCACTAATGTCTGCAATAATCTTTTTACGCGTTTCATAAATGGAGTATTTCGCGGCCCGAACAGCCCCCTCAATAAATTGAGCGGAAGGGTGCAGCGGGGTGGGCGCGAAGGCTTCTGGGGGAGTCTCTTGTATCGTAAGCCGTATTGGCATTTATGGTCTGTCCTAACTCAGGTGCGCCCCAAGTTAATAGCTGCCCCCACAGCACCTAGCTCATTTCTACAAAGACCTTAAACTGTAGGAATGCAAATTAAATCTTCATTTTTGACCCATTTTATTTGTCTAGGTTGCATTCTCTGACAGCCTATTACTTTTAATAGAAAAAGCCCGCACTGCGTTAGGTACAATACGGGCTCTTTATCGGGTTTTTAGGATGATTTAGCGCGACCAGCGGGCCGAGAGTTTTCCGCCATATTCACCGCCTGCGCCTGCAACGCCCGCCGAAAAGCTCCATTGGTCATTTCCGCGAATGGCCATGGCTGCGCCTACGCCGACTTCGCCGTCAAAAGTACCCAAACCGCCAGAGATGGCGAGACTTTCAGAGCCTCCGAGGTAAGCACTCGGCACGGCCAAGGAGATGGCAACGCCGCTGGCGAGCTTGTCGATTTGATCAGCGTTATCGAGGATGAGAGCGGTATTGCGTCCGATAAGCGAGGAGTTATCGGAGATGAGCGAGCTATTGCCCATAATCGCTTCCATATTAGACGTAATTTTAGTCGTGTTCTCATTGATCGCAATCGCCTGCGCGTCATTGCGGGTGGTCTCAGTCGCTATCATTTCTGTATTGGAGGCAATATCCATATCCTGCCAGTCATTGGTTGCTGTATTGGAGGCAATATCCATATCCTGCCAATCATTGGTTACTGTATTGACATCAATATCCGTGCGGTTATCCGAAATCGCCATCACATTCGCATCGAGGTCAGTGCGGTTATCTGATATCGCCATCGTGTTAGCATCAAGGTCAATCCGGTTATCCGAAATCGCCATCGTGTTAGCATCAAGGTCAATCCGGTTATCCGAAATCGCCATGGTATTTGCATCAAGGTCAGTCCGGTTATCCGAAATCGCCATGGTATTCGCATCAAGGTCAGTTCGGTTATCTGAAATGGCCATGATATTCGCATCAATGTCAGTTCGGTTGTCCGACACACCCGACGTGATACCTGCTACTGCTGTCGTATTGGCATCAATATCTGTCCGATTATCACTGATAGCCATCGTATTGGCATCAAGGTCAGTCCGGTTATCCGAAATCGCCATGATATTCGCATCAATGTCGGTGCGGTTATCACTAATCGCCATCGTATTCGCATCAAGATCAGTCCGGTTGTCTGAAATCGCCATGATATTGGCATCAATATCTGTGCGATTGTCACTGATAGCCATAACATTAGCATCAAGATCCGTCCGGTTATCCGAAATCGCCATGGTGTTGGCGTCAATATCTGTGCGGTTGTCGCTAATCGCCATAGTGTTAGCATCAAGATCAATCCGGTTGTCACTGATAGCCATCGTATTGGCATCAAGGTCAATCCGGTTGTCACTTATAGCCATCGTATTGGCATCAAGGTCAATCCGGTTATCAGAGATGGCCATTACATTGGCGTCAAGATCAATGCGGTTATCTGAAATAGCCGCTCTATTCATATCTACATTATTAGCTAACGCCCCGCCATCAGTGGCGAGATTGCCATCCGCATCTGTTGTCACAAGACCTGTGACTGGGCCTTGGGCGGCCAGCGAAACTTGGCTCCCTATTCCAACGATTGTCGTGCTTTGTGCGGCGGTCCCGATCACGATTTGATTGATCCGTGTCGTCGCAGAATTTGCGCCAATGGCCGTCGATCCGTCATGGTTGGCAGCGGCACGGTGACCTATAGCTGTAGAGCTAATGCCCTGCGCAATACTGCGGGCCCCCAAAGCGGTGGACTCATCGGCAACGGCATTAGATCCAAAACCGTAAGCTGTGCTGAGGAAACCTTGTGAGCGGCTATTCGTGCCGCTCGCAATAGAGGCGTTTCCAGTTGCTCTTGCGTTACTCCCTGTGGCTGTAGTGAACGTCCCGCTGGCATTGGCGTCTGTGCCTGTGGCCGTACTGCCAATCGCACTGGCATTGGCACTGTCACCCAAAGCCGTGGCGCGGTCACCATCGGCCAAGGCGCCGTCGCCGCAGCGATGCGATTCTGTGCCGGTGCCGTCGCCGCAATCACCTGTGCCGCCGCCAGCCGCGCTGACAGCTTCAAAAAGTTGATGACCGTTCACGGCATCCGATGACCCAGAAGCGACACGTCCATCGGCAACGCCTGTAACAAGACGGTTGCCAACATTCATTTCGCCGCCCGTCGCGTCCGTGCCTTCGGTGAAGGTAACAGACCCGGCTGTTCCGCCCATCCAAGCGCCTTGCGCCGCAGGAATAGACAGAGTGGCCGTAGAGCCAGAGCCAATAGCCACAGCGTCATTCACGACTGAGCTAGCCCCAGCGCCGAGAACGATGTTATTGTCGCCTGTTACGTTCGCCAAGGTGCCGCTGACGAGGTTGCCCCCGCCTGTGACAGTAATAAAATCTCCATGGAGTTGATTACTAGTGCCGCTGACCGTATTAAGAGAGCCATGGATGTTATTTGTGCGGCTGCCCGCAATTAAAGTGTTGCGTGCCCCTGTAATAGAATTTGCAGAGGAAGTGCTGCCTTCAATCACATTGCGCTCGCCAAAAATAAGGTTATCGCGCGCCGTGTCTGCGGTCATATTTCTATCGCCGAAAATTATGTTCCCGCTGCTAAAGCCAATGTTATTATTGGAGCCGAAGATGAAATGACCACCGCCGCCATTGCTAATCACATTGGTGAAGCCGTCGACAGAGTTATCCGTGCTGAAAGCGCCAATCGTATTTTGCTGACCGCGCACCGTATTGCGGGCGGCCCGCTCCCCGATGGTGTGAAAGCCGCCCGTGACCACATTATCGCGCGCATTATCATCGAGACAGTGATTGTTACCCGCAACGATATTTCCTCGGCGACCATTTGTCGGCGCGGCTGTTAAAGGATTGGTATTCGCGCAGCCCGCGAGAATAAGTCCGCCAAAGGCATCGACATCATTATTTTGTGCAAATGCTGGTGACGCCGCGGCCATCATGGCCAAAGCTGAGAGTGAAACCGTCGCTAGACGGAGAGATGTAGAGTTTTTCGAAATAGACATGAGTGCCCCCTATTGGTTAAAGATAGGGGGTGTCTAACGGGGGTGACCCGGGCAATCCGTGATGACTGTCACGGTGTATTTATAATTTATACGCGCCTAATATTGCGACCCGCCTAGACCGTAGAGCCAAACACCCTGCGCAATATTTCGCTGGTGCGCTGGGCTGGGTTTTCGCGGATGGCTTTTTCTTCTTCGCCTATGTAATAAAACACACCTTTGAGGCCGAAATCGACGCCATGCCTGATTAAGTCAGTCCGCGCATTGCCTAGGCTAGGCGCGAAAGGAACATTGCCCACAGTGGATTGTAATTGATCGACGATTTGCAGGGCCCCTGTTTGGCTCAGGGCATTTTCCATAATGGGCGAGAATAATGTCGCCAACTTGGTTGTCGTACGGTCTGCTAGATATTGCGTCGCCGCATTATCAGGGCCGCGCACAATGTTAATAGCATCCGTAATTGTCAGGTCGCGAATAGCGCCAAGGAAAATATCTTTGGCGACAGGGGCCGCCTTTTCAGCGCCGTGATTAAGCTGTTCTTGCAGTTCAACCAAGAGCCCATCTGCGCCCAAGGGCTGTAAGAAACCTTGAACATCCTGCAAGGTTTTAGGCAGCGGAATACGGACAAGCGAGTCATTCAAAAAGCCATTAAAGACGCCGACATTGGCCAGCGCATTGCCCACGCCATTATCCAGCGCGGCGCGTATCCCAAGGGCGGCATCCGCTTGGGTCAGTCCGCCGTAATTGCCGCCAAGAATACCGTCCATGATGCTCGGGTCGAGCGTTTCGCAGGCGCTAAGCCCCGCCGCGCTTAATCCGCCCAGTAATATAAAACGTCTGTCGAGTGTGCTCATGGTCGTCTCCGATAGATTAGGTTTGTCTATCTTTGAACTGTGGGGCGCGCTTTTCAAGGAAGGATTTCACCCCTTCTGCACAATCAGGACTGACAAAAGCTTTGTTGAGCATCTTGCTCTCCATCATATGTAGCTCGAAAGGCGCATCACCCAGCGTGCCGCCGCCCAGCATTGAGGCGCGGAGGAGCCGCTTATTATTCGCCGTGCTGGTCGGGGAGCAGTTCACGGCAATATCGCGGGCTAGCTCTAGCGCGCGCGGCAAGACCTCTTCGGGCTCGCAGATTTCCGAAAAGAAGCCGGCCTGCTGCAACTCGTCTGCGCGAATAAAGCTGGCTTTCAAAATCCACTCATTGGCTTTGGCAAAGCCGACTAAGCGCGGAAGAAACCAACTGGCCGCGCCGTCACAGGCAATGCCGCGCCGCGCAAAGGGGAAGGCATATTTCGCTCTGTTAGAGCCAATGCGAATATCCATCGGGCAAAGCATCGTCGCGCCAATGCCAACCGCCGCGCCGTTCACCGCCGCAATGATGGGCGTGTCGCATTCAAACACGGCCAGATTTAGAATACCGCCCGCATCACGCATTTCGCCCTCATGCATTTCAGGCACTTTATCAACGCCCGCACTCGCAAAGCCGCCGCTAATATCCGCGCCTGCGCAAAAGGCACGGCCCGCCCCGGTAATAACAATCACGCGCACAGACGGGTCAGCATCCGCAGCTTGAATAGCGCTGAGCATAGACTCATGCAGCGCCATGTTATAAGAGTTCATCGCTTCGGGCCGATTAAGCGTCAGCAGAGCCACAGAGGGCGTTTGGTCATCACGGGTCACAAGAACAAGGGACATAAGAAAGCCTTTCAAAATTTGCCAAATCTTAGGCAGAGAGGAGAGGTAGGGCAAGAGCTCACACATTTGCGACTGGCCTTTATCATGCATAGGATTTAACCCGCCCTATGACTTTAACTCACACGCCTTCACCTCACACGCCTTTGCGGCTTTTCGCTTTGACGGCCTTAGCGATGATGGCCTTTGCGGCAAATTCTATTCTGGCGCGGCTGGCTTTAGCGGGCGGAGATACTGGAGCAGACATAGGGCCATGGGCCTTTACCGCCATTCGTTTTATCTCGGGCGCGATTTGTCTGGCCCTCATCGTCGGGCCGTCAAAAACAATGCGGCAAGGCGATTGGAAAGCGGCCGGCTCGCTGCTGCTTTACGGGATATTTTTTTCCTATGCTTATCTTCTGCTCTCGGCCGGCACGGGCGCGCTTATTCTCTTTGCTGCGGTTCAAATCACCATGATTGGCGGCGGGCTCTTAGCGGGCGAGCGGCTGCGGGCCCTGCAATGGATTGGCGTTGCGCTGGCCATGGGCGGGCTCGTCTATCTTATGGCGCCCAAAGTCGCGCCGCCCTCACCGCTTGGCGCAGGCATGATGGCGCTCGCGGGTTTAGGTTGGGGATTATATTCCCTGATGGGACGCGGCAAAGGTAATCCCACGGCGCTGACAGCGGGAAACTTCCTCCGCGCAGGCTTGATATGCGCCGCCTTGACCCTCCCGCTTTTAGGGCTCTTTCCCGAAACTCCGCTGAGACTCAAAGGCCTCATCCTCGCTCTGCTCTCAGGCGTCGTCACCTCCGCGCTGGGTTATGTCATTTGGTACACGGCGTTAAAGGGCCTGACCGCCACACGCGCAGGCGTAGCTCAACTCACCGTGCCATTTATCGCAGCCCTAGGCGGCATGCTCTTCATCGCAGAACCTTTCACCCTAAGATTTTTCATCGCCATGTGCATCACCCTAGCGGGTGTGGGACTGGCGACGATACAAATCTCGTCACGCAAAGGCGGAGTCGAGTAAAGGTAAGCGTTTGAGCGCCGCAGATTTTATGCTCTAGGTCACTCGTGATACTTTTATCGAGCGACTCATCCCGACAATTTCTGACTTTACGAGTGTTCTTAATGAAGCGAGTTTAGGACGCTCAGAATTGCCATTTTCCATGCTCAAGAAGGTATCGAATAGTCTTCGAACTCCCAACGAAAATGCTGCCTCAATATGATCATATGTTCGCCGCGCCGCCATCGTTCCCACAGCTCAGTCTTCTGAGCCTGCGTAAACCCAACCCGAACATATTTCTTCTTCATAATCTGCACTCCACATACTCAGTTTATAGTATGTGTTGCGACGACCAATTGAACTCGCAAGCGATTTTAGGACGCTCGATTTTCGAAAGCTATGGGTTAGTGGCGAACGTTAACGCCCAGGCTTTACATGCCTTGCTTGAAATTCTAGCCTTAATACCTATGGATATAAATGGATTAGCTCATATTATTCTAACTGCTGGCGATTTTGAAAAATCTACAGCGTTTTATAGAGAGTTTTTGCCTAAACTTGGCATGACAATAGTCCTTGATAATAATGAAATGCTTTATGGTGTCGGAGCGAGGACAGCTCTTGGTATCCGCCCACCTTCGGACGTAAACAACGGTAAGACCTTCGATCAAGGACATGTGGGGTTACACCACTATTGTTTTCGCGCAAAAAACACCGAGACTGTTGATGAGGTGCATGACGTGTTGAAGGGACTTGATGCCAAAATAATCCACGCACCTGAAAAAGGACCTTGGGCACCGGGCTATTATTCCGTGCTATTCGAAGACCCAGACGGAATTCGTGGTGAAGTTAACTATGTACCTGGAAAAGGGTTGTTAAAAGACACTTAAGCCGAGAACAGGCAAAACGCGATTGTCCTATTTTGGCGATAACGACCTCTGAGGTGAGCGGCTGTTATGAAGCGATTTTAGGACACTCAGTTATCCCAGTAGAAAGAGACAAGCATCTCAGGAAAATATTATGTACATACAAGCGCCCCACACTAATAAATAGCCAAGTATCAATAGAGAATTGGTCTTGATGTCTTTCGACGAAAACAAAATCCCTACAACTATTTCGATCACTCCAAACAAAGAGAAAAACACTCCAAGGCCGATACCTATTTTAACAGTATCGACAATGTCTGAGCCGTTAAATAACGCATAGACTATTGCAATAAGTGCGCATGCTCCAACAATTACGCCAGGAATCGCCGCTCCTCTCAAAACAATTCGCCAAGAAGGTTTGCCATCAAGTGTTAGTGTTAAAAACTTCATTTTTGGCTTTCTTTGCTCTATTTACGTAATTAGCGAGAATCTTACTTCGAGCGAAATACAGCGGCAATCTCAAACATCAAGAGCGGCCGTTTTGAAGCGAGTTTAGGACGCTCAGACTTAACCCTGATTGAGTGTGGTCGAGGCCACTATCTTTAGGCAAGCTGAAGAATTAATTCTAGGGCAGACTTCAACTAGTTGAGTAGGTTGCTCGGATAATTATTTTATGACATACTCCTGAAATGACCAAAAAACTAATATTTTTAGTTTCAGCATGTTTGGTGATGAATGGGTGCATTGGCCTTCCAAATGACCTACCTAAAGATCGAAGAGATAGTCAGGTCATGTGGGT
The DNA here is from genome assembly GCA_028224375.1 of Hellea sp. Lineage (GTDB taxonomy): Bacteria > Pseudomonadota > Alphaproteobacteria > Caulobacterales > Maricaulaceae > Hellea. Next base: position 636 of record JAOIVW010000038.1, on the reverse strand, counting down.
CGAAATCGCGGACACACCAGCCATCCGCGCCGTGGAACAAATCACAACTGTTGTTGAAGATATAGGTTATCAGTGTAATTCCTTCGTTTCTAAAAATAGCTTCTACTATAGGTGTGACAAAGGCGATTTAGACCAGGTTGAGCACCATGTAAGAGGGAGGTGCTTTGCCGCACCAGCACAAGACATAAATACCGTTTGCGATGTCTTCACTATCACTTCAAAAAAAACTGGACGTTTTCGAACAAGCATTAGCCAACCCGGCGACGTTCGGTCAGTAGTTGAATCAGCAGTTCTGAAAAAAAACGCCAAATCCATTCCCCGGCCTGTTAAACGCAACGGGTTATTAGCATACTGAGAACTGCATTAAACTTCAAACTCAGTTAACAACATGACATAGGCTGATCGATAATTTGAAGGCCGTAAACTGAAACGGTTTTAAAGGTAGCGCTTGCTATTCAGCCTTGGGACCACATTTGCTCTTTTCGATGTGATTTTTCACTCCAATCATCTTTATTACCCGCGGCCGTTTTTGGGCGACAACAGCCTCTCGCGGAAAGTCCACTTAAGGGATATTACCTCGCCCAATCACCTGCAATCCTCACCCTTTCGCCCCAAAATCCCCACCCCTACTGCACT
>JAOIVW010000037.1 GCA_028224375.1 Hellea sp. | reverse complement strand
CTGATAAGGACTTTAAAGTATAGGGGTGTAGCTCAGTTGGTAGAGCATCGGTCTCCAAAACCGAGGGTCGGGGGTTCGAGTCCCTCCGCCCCTGCCACTCAAAATGAGTAGCCCTTTAAAGTCTTGATGAGAGGCACAATATAACGAACGCGGACCGGTATTTTCCGGCTCGCGTTTTTGGAGTTTAAGTGAGATGGCTGATACTAAGCCCGCAAAAGATAAAGTCGGACCCGTCAAATATGTCGGGCAAGTACGGCAAGAAGCCCGTAAGGTTGTCTGGCCAACGTCGCGTGAGACTATCACAACGACGATTTTGGTGATGATTATGGTGATTATAATGGGTATCTTCTTCTTTATCGTGGATTGGGCTTTGGCCAATATTATTCAACTCGTGGTGCATCTTGGCGGAGGGGCTACATAATGGCAGCAAAGTGGTATATTGTTCAGGCCTACTCAAATTTTGAGAAGCGCGTGAAAGAAACGCTTGAGCGTGAGGCGGCTGTGAAGGGATTAGATCATCTCTTTGAAGAAATCCTCGTGCCGACTGAAAATGTCGTTGAAGTCCGTAAAGGCCGTAAGGTCGAAAGCGAACGCAAGTTTTTCCCTGGCTATGTTTTGGTCAAAGTTGACCTGACGGATGAGGCTTATCACTTGGTCAAGAACACACCGAAAGTAACTGGCTTCTTGGGCAACTCAAGTAAGCCTTTGCCGGTTTCAGATGCTGAAATCGCGCGTATCGTCGGTCAAATTCAAGAGGGTGTTGATAGCCCGCGTCCGATGATTACCTTTGAAATTGGCGAGACTGTCAAAGTTGTCGATGGGCCCTTCCAGAGCTTTAACGGCACGGTTGAGAGTGTTGACGAAGAAGCGGCGCGTTTGAAGGTGCTGATTAATATTTTTGGACAGGGCACACCTGTCGAACTGAATTACATCCAAGTCGAAAAGCAAACATAGTTTTTCGATAAGGGCGTTTTAAAGCGTTTGTGGAAGAGGCGGCTAAGTCCAGTCGCTCTCGCACCACGGACACCACATCGTTATCGCCAAGAGGGCGGTAGCGTATTTTAACCGAGGCGATTTCGTCTCACATGGAGTGGAAAATGGCAAAGAAGATTTCTGGCTATATCAAGCTTATGATCCCAGCCGGATCAGCTAATCCGTCACCGCCTCTTGGGCCTGCATTGGGTCAGCGCGGTGTAAATATTATGGAATTCGCGAAAGCGTTTAACGCAAAAACTGAAGCACTTGAGAAAGGTGTCCCGACACCCACAGTGATTACGGTCTATGCGGATAAGTCTTTCACATTTATTACAAAATCTGCCCCTGCCTCTTATTACCTCAAGAAAATGGCTGGTAAGAAAATGGGCTCTAATCATCCTGGCCGCGAAGTTGGCGGAACGGTTACGATGGCTCAGTGCCGCGAAATCGCAGAACTTAAACTCGCGGACTTGTCAGCTAATGATGTTGACCGAGGCGCCCTAATCATCGCGGGCTCTGCTCGTTCGATGGGCTACGAAGTGACGGGAGCTTAGATCATGGCGAAGAAACGTATGAAAGCAGCCAATGCTGCCTATGACAAAACAGTCGATCACAGCATCTCCGACGCTGTAAAAATCGTTAAAGGAAACGCTACGGCTAAATTTGACGAAACAATTGAAGTTGCGATCAATCTTGGTGTTGATCCTCGCCATGCTGACCAAATGGTTCGCGGCGTGTGCAATCTTCCAAATGGTACAGGCCGTTCAGTGCGCGTGGCTGTTTTTGCAAAAGACGCGAAGGCTGATGAAGCTAGAGCGGCTGGTGCTGACGTTGTTGGTGCTGAAGACCTGATGGAGCAAATCCAAAAGGGTGATATGCCGTTTGAGCGCGTGATTGCGACGCCTGATATGATGCCGCTTGTTGGCCGTCTTGGTAAGGTTTTGGGTCCTAAGGGCATGATGCCAAACCCGAAGGTCGGTACGGTTACGATGGATGTTGCCAAAGCTATTAGTGATGCCAAAGGCGGCGCCGTGGAATTCCGCGTTGAAAAAGCCGGTATTGTTCACGCAGGTGTTGGCAAAGCCAGTTTTACCCAGGATAAGCTTGAAGAGAACCTCAATGCGTTTTTGACAGCTATCCAAAAGGCGCGTCCAACTGGCGCAAAAGGTACATTTATGAAGCGTATCACGCTGAGCTCGACAATGGGCCCAGGCGTGAAAATCGATTCATCTGACGTCAACGCTTAGGCGAACGTCACAAGAATTTGGGCAAAGCTTGCTTTGCTCATTTATCAAGCGGCCACATGTCGCTTGATCTGTCCAAGACTATCGGTGCCGTCAATAATGGCGACTTAATGACCGATACAGGCAGAGATAAAACTGATTGTCCTCACGCAAGTGAGCAGATCAGTTCGATCCTCTGTTAATCCCTTCACGGGGGGCAGGAAACCGCTCGCGGCGTCCAAACGGAGGTGGCGAGCACTTGGAAGACCTCCGCATGGTGTGGGGGTCATTAACAGGGAGACCGCAAATGGATCGTTCTCAAAAAGAAGAACAGGTCAAAGAGATCGCAGAGATCTTTGACAATTCCGGATCCGTAGTGATGGCTGAATATTCAGGCATGACTGTTGCGGAAATGACGGAGCTTCGTGCCAAACTGCGTGAGCAGGGTGCGTCAATCCGTGTTGTTAAAAACCGTCTGGCGAAAATTGCCATGAAAGGGAAACCTTTTGAGGCAGCCGGTGACATGTTTGTTGGGCCTGTGGCAATTGCCTGGGCTGACGACATGATCAGCGCGCCAAAGGTGACAGTTGAATTTGCCAAAGATAGCAAAGCTTTTGCTATTAAAGGCGGATTTATGGGTGAAGAAGTCTTTGGTGCCGATGGCATTGTTGCTTTGTCCAAACTGCCATCTCGCGAAGAGCTTATTGGAATGGCTGCTGCCCGTCTTATCGGTCAGGCCTCCGAAGTGGCTCAGCGTCTTATGTCACCTGGTTCAGCGCTTTCTGGCGCGATCAAAGTGATCGAAGAAAAAGCGGCGGCCTAGATTTAGGTCGTGTTAACAACTTTCATTCTCGCAAAATCGAACTGATACTAAACTTAAGGAAGCTAAAATGGCTGATGTAAAAAAACTCGCTGATGAGCTGATGGGTCTTACCATCCTCGAAGCAAAAGAACTAAATGACATTCTCGAAGAAAATGGCATTAAAGCCGCGGCTGCTGTTGCAGTTGCTGGCCCTGCTGCGGCTGGTGAAGCTGCTGCTGAGAAAACTGACTTCGATGTTGTTATGACATCATTTGGCGGAAACAAAATTTCTGTCATCAAAGAAGTCCGTGCTATTACAGGTCTCGGCCTGAAAGAAGCTAAAGAGCTTGTCGAATCTGCTCCTAAAGCCGTCAAAGAAGGCGTGCCTGAGGCAGAAGCTAACGAGATCAAAGAGAAACTCGAAGCGGCTGGTGCCACTGTTGAGCTTAAATAGTCTTTGAAGATTCGCCGGATGGAGTTCTCTCCATCCGGCACCCTCACTTGCCAGAGGTAAAAGGCGAAACCGGCGGGGGCCGGGATAATCTCACCCAAAAAAATTTAAGGACAGACGGGACTGCAGCCCAATTGTCCAAACATAAAAGGTGTCACAGATGTCGCTGACGTTCACTGGTAAAAAACGTATCCGCAAAAGCTTTGGCCGGATTCCTGAAGTAATCCGCATGCCAAACCTGATTGAAGTTCAAAAGAGCTCTTATAATCAGTTTTTGCAAAAATCCATTCCGCATGAAGAGCGCGGAAAAGACGACGGTATGAATGGTGTCTTCCATTCTGTCTTCCCCGTGCGTGACTTTTCTGACCGCGCCGTGCTGGAATATGTCTCATTTGTATTTGAGCCGCCAAAATTTGACGAAGAAGAGTGTCAGCAGCGCGATATTACTTACGCCGCGCCGCTCAAAGTTAAAATGCGTCTCGTTGTGTTTGATATCGATGATGATACAGGCGCTCGCTCCGTAAAGGACATTAAAGAGCAAGACGTCTATATGGGCGACATTCCTTTGATGACAGAAAAAGGTACGTTTATTGTCAACGGTACAGAGCGCGTTATCGTCTCTCAGATGCACCGCTCTCCGGGCGTGTTCTTTAGCCATGATAAAGGTAAAGGCCATAGCTCAGGCAAGTTCCTATTCTCTGCGCGTATCATCCCGTATCGCGGCTCTTGGCTCGATTTTGAATTTGACGCCAAGGACATTTTGTTTGCGCGTATTGACCGCCGCAGAAAGCTGCCCGCCACGTCAATTCTTTATGCGCTAGGTATGAGCAAAGAAGAAATTCTTGAGCAATATTACAAAAAAATCGCCTTTAAGCGTGATAAGAAAAAGGATGGTTGGACACGTCCGTTCAATGCTGAAGATTATCGCGGCTCCAAACTCTTGCGTGATTTGGTGGATGCCAAAACAGGTGAAGTCGTCGCTCCTCAAGGCCGCAAGCTAACAAAACGTGGCGCGAAGAAGCTCGCGGATGATGGTTTGAAAAACGTGCTGATTTCTAATGAGGAAATGTCAGAGCGCTTTGCTGCTGAAGACATCGTCAATATGGAAACAGGCCAGATTTACGCTGAAGCGGGCGACGAGTTGTCCGAAGAAGCTATGGAGCTTATCAACGAAGCGGGTATCACAGAGCTATCTGTTCTGAACATCGACTATGTTAATGTGGGTCCTTACATCCGTAACACACTCGCAGCCGATAAGAATGACAGCCGCGCAGGCGCATTGGTTGATATTTACCGCGTTATGCGTCCGGGCGAGCCGCCAACAACAGAAGCAGCTGAAGACCTGTTTAACTCGCTCTTCTTCGACGGGGAGCGCTATGACCTCTCCGCTGTTGGCCGCGTAAAAATGAACCTGCGTATGGATATGCAGGATGTCGGCGATGAAATCCGTGTCCTTCGCAAAGAAGACATTCTCTCTGTCGTTGATACGCTGGTGAAGCTGAAAGACGGCATTGGCCAAGTGGACGATATTGATAACTTGGGTAACCGCCGTGTTCGCTCTGTCGGTGAGCTGATGCAGAACCAATATCGTATTGGTCTGCTGCGTATGGAACGCGCTATTAAAGAGCGTATGCAGTCTGTTGATATTGAAACGGTCATGCCGCATGATCTTATCAACGCTAAACCTGCCGCCGCTGTTGTGCGTGAGTTCTTTGGCTCATCACAACTTTCACAATTTATGGACCAAACAAATCCGCTCTCTGAGATTACGCATAAACGCCGCCTCTCAGCGCTTGGACCTGGTGGTCTAACGCGTGAACGTGCTGGCTTTGAAGTCCGCGACGTTCACCCAACCCATTATGGCCGTATCTGCCCGATTGAGACACCCGAGGGACCGAACATTGGTCTTATCAACTCACTCGCGACACATGCGCGGGTCAATAAATATGGCTTTATCGAAAGCCCATACCGCAAAATCGTCAATGGTAAGCTCAAAGACGAAGTTGTTTATATTTCCGCTATGGAAGAGGCGCGTTATTCTATCGCCCAAGCCAATGCTGAGATTAATGACAAAGGCGAGCTCGCCAATGATTTCATCACATGCCGTGTAAATGGTGATGTGACCTTGGTGGCTAAGGAAGATGTTGATTTCATCGATGTCTCGCCCAAGCAACTAGTCTCTGTCGCCGCTGCGCTTATCCCATTCCTTGAGAATGACGATGCGAACCGTGCCTTGATGGGATCAAACATGATGCGTCAAGCTGTGCCGCTTCTTAAGGCGGAAGCGCCTCTTGTCGGGACAGGCATGGAATCTGTCGTGGCGCTTGACTCAGGCGCGACCGTTGCGGCTAAACGCGAAGGTATTGTTGAGCAAGTTGACGCCAAACGTATCGTTGTTCGCGCAACTAAAGAAACAAACCTCGCAAAATCTGGCGTTGATATTTATAACTTGCTGAAGTTCCAGCGTTCTAACCAATCGACCTGTATTAATCAGCGTCCATTGGTCAAAGTTGGCGATGTCGTTCAAGCCGGCGATATTATTGCTGATGGCCCGTCAACGGACCTGGGTGAGCTTGCGCTTGGTAAAAACGTGCTCGTCGCCTTTATGCCTTGGAATGGTTATAACTTTGAAGACTCAATTCTGATTTCAGAGCGTATCGTGCGCGATGATGTTTATACATCACTGCATATCGAAGAGTTCTCTGTCATGGCCCGCGATACAAAGCTTGGCCCTGAAGAAATCACGCGCGATATTCCAAATGTCGGTGAAGAGTCGCTTCGCAACCTTGACGAAGCGGGTATTGTTGCGGTTGGTGCTGAAATTCATGCGGGCGATATCCTCGTCGGTAAGGTCACGCCAAAAGGCGAGAGTCCGATGACGCCGGAAGAAAAACTTCTGCGCGCTATCTTTGGCGAAAAAGCGTCTGACGTTCGCGATACATCTCTTAAGCTTCCTCCAGGGGCTTCGGGGACTGTTGTTGAAGTTCGCGTCTTTAACCGCCACGGCGTGGATAAAGACGAACGCGCGATGCAAATCGAGCGGGAAGAAATCGAGTTTCTCGGCAAAGACCGTGATGATGAGCTCTCTATTCTGGAGCGCTCAATTTACGCCTCTGTTAAAAAGACACTTCTCGGCAAAACGGCTGTGTCAGGCCCGCGCGGTTTCCGCAAAGGTCCTGTGACGGATGAAACACTCGACGAAATTCCGCGCTCCGATTGGTGGCGTGTCGGTATTGACGACGAGAAAGCTATTGGCGAACTTGAAGCGCTGAAAGAGCAATATGATACCTCTAAGAAGCGTCTTGATGACCGCTTTGAAGATAAGGTTGATAAACTCCAGCGCGGCGATGAACTCCCGCCAGGCGTCATGAAGATGGTCAAAGTCTTTGTCGCGGTTAAGCGTAAGTTACAACCCGGCGATAAAATGGCCGGTCGTCACGGAAACAAAGGTGTTATCTCTAAGATTAATCCAGTTGAAGACATGCCATATCTGGAAACAGGCCAAGCCGTTGATATTGTGCTGAACCCGCTAGGTGTTCCGTCGCGAATGAACGTTGGTCAAATTCTTGAGACCCATTTGGGTTGGGCTTGTGCCGGTGTTGGTAAACTCATTGATGACGCGCTGGAAAATTACCGCGCCGATAATGATATGTCAGCTCTGCGCGAAACTATTCAGCATGTTTACGGTGAAGACGAACAGCTTCCGCGTAAGAATGATGAGATCATCGAGCTTGCGGGTAATGTTACGCGCGGTGTCCCTATTGCGACTCCTGTCTTTGATGGTGCGCGCGAGCCAGATATTGTCAAGATGCTTGAAAAAGCGGGTCTGCATAGTTCAGGTCAAATGGTACTTAATGATGGCCGTACAGGGGAGCGATTTACGCGTCCTGTGACGGTTGGATATAAGTATCTGCTGAAACTGCATCACTTGGTTGATGATAAGATTCACGCCCGCTCAATTGGACCATACTCACTCGTCACGCAGCAACCTCTCGGCGGTAAAGCCCAGTTTGGTGGCCAGCGCTTCGGCGAAATGGAAGTCTGGGCGCTTGAAGCTTACGGCGCGGCTTACACGCTACAAGAAATGCTCACCGTTAAGTCAGATGACGTGGCGGGCCGTACGAAGGTTTACGAATCTATCGTTCGCGGCGATGACGCATTTGAAGCAGGTATCCCGGAAAGCTTCAACGTTCTGATCAAAGAGATACGCTCTCTGGGTCTGAACATCGAACTGACAAATGGTTAAAGAAAGGGCAGGGGCTCAGCCCCTCCCATGATTTGAGAAGAATTTTCACGGCCCAGGTGGACGCACCGAAGCCACATTAAAGGAAAAAGTTATGAACCAAGAGGTCATGAACATTTTCAATCCCGCGCAAGAAGGCCCGACCTTTGACCGTATTCGTATTTCTTTGGCGTCGCCAGAGAAAATCCACAGCTGGTCATTCGGTGAAATCCGTAAGCCAGAGACCATAAACTACAGAACATTCAAGCCTGAAAAAGACGGCCTGTTCTGTGCGCGTATCTTTGGCCCTGTCAAAGATTACGAATGTCTCTGCGGTAAATATAAGCGCATGAAGTATAAAGGCGTCGTTTGCGAAAAATGCGGCGTTGAAGTCACTGTGACCCGCGTACGCCGTGAGCGTATGGGTCATATCGAATTGGCCGCCCCTTGCGCGCATATCTGGTTCTTGAAATCATTGCCGTCGCGTATTTCCTCCATGCTCAACATGACGCTTAAAGAAGTTGAGCGCGTGCTTTACTTTGAAAGCTATGTCGTCACCGAGCCGGGCTTGACCTCACTCGCTGAGCGTCAAATCCTGTCGGAAGAAGAATATCTCGACGCCCAAGCCGAATTTGGCGAAGACAGTTTCACGGCCGGTATCGGCGCCGAGGCTGTGCGCGAAATGCTTATCAATCTCGACCTCGAGGCCGAAGTTGAACGCACACGTTTCGACATGACAGAAACAGGCTCTGAGCTGAAACTTAAAAAGCTCTCTAAGCGCCTTAAGCTTCTTGAAGCTTTCATCACATCAGGCAACCGTCCTGAGTGGATGGTCCTGACAATCGTTCCGGTTATTCCGCCAGAGCTTCGCCCATTAGTGCCGCTAGATGGTGGCCGCTTTGCGACATCAGATTTGAATGATCTGTATCGCCGCGTTATCAACCGTAATAACCGTTTGAAGCGTCTTATTGAGCTTCGCGCGCCGGACATTATCATTCGTAACGAAAAGCGTATGCTGCAAGAATCTGTGGATGCACTCTTTGACAATGGCCGCCGTGGCCGCGTGATTACAGGCGCGAATAAGCGTCCGCTGAAATCCATGTCAGATATGCTTAAAGGTAAGCAAGGCCGCTTCCGTCAGAACCTTCTCGGAAAGCGCGTAGACTATTCAGGCCGTTCCGTGATTGTGGTTGGCCCTGAGCTGAAACTCCACGAATGTGGTCTGCCTAAGAAAATGGCTTTGGAACTTTTCAAGCCGTTTATCTATGCGCGTCTCGACGCCAAAGGTTTGTCAGGCACGGTGAAGCAATCTAAGAAGCTTGTAGAAAAAGAGCGTCCTGAAGTTTGGGATATTCTCGACGAAGTTATCCGTGAGCACCCAGTTCTTTTGAACCGCGCGCCAACACTCCATAGATTGGGCATTCAAGCGTTTGAGCCAAAGCTGACAGAAGGTAAGGCGATCCGCCTTCACCCGCTTGTTTGCGCAGCCTTCAACGCTGACTTTGACGGTGACCAAATGGCCGTTCACGTTCCGCTCTCTATCGAGGCACAACTCGAAGCCCGCGTGCTAATGATGTCGACGAACAACATCCTCTCGCCAGCCAATGGTAAGCCGATTATTGTTCCATCTCAGGATATCGTCCTGGGTCTTTATTACATGTCGCTCATGCGCGACGGCGAAAAAGGCGAAGGTATGGCTTTCGCGTCTATCGACGAAGTCGAGGCGGCTCTTGATAATGGATTCATTACTATTCACTCCAAAGTGAAGGGCCGTTTCCCTGTCACAGCAGAAGACGGAACCATCACTTATGAAGTGGCTGAGACGTCTCCTGGGCGTTTGAAGCTGGCTGAATATCTGCCGAGCCATCCGCTGGTGAAATATGATATCATCAACCGTGTCTTGACGAAAAAAGAAATCGGGAAACTGATTGATACTGTTTATCGTCATGCCGGACAGAAGGCGACAGTCATCTTTGCTGATAAGATGATGGGCCTTGGTTTCCGCGAAGCCTGTAATGCGGGTATTTCATTCGGTAAGGATGACATGGTTATCCCTGACGCGAAATATACGTTGGTCAATGAGACACAAGAACTCGTCTCTGACTTTGAGCAGCAATATGCTGATGGTCTTATCACCAAAGGTGAGAAGTATAACAAAGTCGTTGATGCGTGGTCAAAATGTACGGACAAAGTGGCCGATGCCATGATGGACGAAGCCGCGCGTCCGCGTAAGCGTATCAATTCAATCTTTATGATGGCCGATTCAGGCGCTCGCGGGTCTAAGAACCAGATGAAGCAGCTTGCGGGTATGCGCGGTCTTATGGCCAAGCCTTCCGGCGAAATTATTGAAACGCCAATTACAGCGAACTTTAAAGAAGGTTTGACTGTTATGGATTACTTTAACTCGACCCACGGGGCTCGTAAGGGTCTTGCGGATACCGCGCTGAAAACCGCGAACTCGGGTTACCTGACACGCCGCCTCGTTGACGTTGCGCAAGACTGTATCGTTACAGAGCAGGATTGCGGGACTGAAAACGGTATCGATTTGAAACCCGTAGTCGATTCAGGTGAAGTTGTTGTCTCTCTTGGTGAGCGCGTTCTGGGACGTACGCTAGCCGAAGATATTCAAGACCCGCGTAACGGCGAATTGCTTTATCCAGCCAACACATATGTTGACGAGGATATCGCGGCCGAGATTGATGAATCCGGTCTTCAAAATCTACGCTCACGTAGTCCGCTGACTTGCGATACCATTACGGGTATTTGCGCGACCTGTTACGGACGTGACTTGGCTCGTGGTACTAAAGTAAATATGGGCGAAGCGGTCGGTGTTATCGCGGCGCAATCCATTGGTGAGCCAGGTACACAGCTTACTATGCGGACTTTCCATATTGGCGGTACTGCCTCTGTGTCAGATAAGTCTGTTACAGAAAGCTCTAACGAAGGTACGATTCAGTATGACCCAGAAGGTGTCATCAAGATGGAAAATGGCTTCATTGTCAAAGCGCGTAAGCTAGAGTTCTCTATCCTCGATAAAGACGGAAAAGACCTCGAAACGCATAAAGTCGATTACGGATCACGTATGCCTGTTGCCAATGGTGACAAGATTAAGCGCGGCGACCGTCTTGCGGAATGGGATCCATATGCGACCCCTATTCTGACAGAAGTCGGCGGTACTGTTCGCTTACTCGACATTGTTGATGGTGTGTCTGCCAAAGAAGAAACGGATGAAGAGACAGGTATCTCCTCTAAAGTTATCGTTGACTGGCGCGCGTCATCTAAATCCGGTGATATTCAGCCTGTGGCGGTTATAGAGGATGAGAACGGCGAACCTGTCAAACTCGGAAACGGCAACATTGCACGCTACATGCTCGCGGTTGGCGCGATCCTTTCTGTCCAAGACGGAGATAAGATCAAGCCGGGCGGCGTTTTGGCGCGTATCGCTAAAGGCGGCGCGACACAGCGTGATATTACAGGTGGTCTGCCGCGTGTTGCGGAACTCTTCGAAGCCCGTCGTCCGAAAGATGATGCGGTTATCGCTGATATGGATGGTAAGATTGAATATACGCGCGATTATAAAAATAAGCGTAAAATTCAAATCGTGCCAGAAGATGAGTCCATGGACCCCTCCTCCTACCTTATCGCCAAAGGCAAGCATATGCTCGTCCAAGATGGTGATATGGTCAAAAAAGGCGATTACATCATTGACGGTAATCCAGCCCCGCATGACATCCTTTCTATTATGGGTGTTGAAGCTTTGGCTGAATATCTCGTAGATGAAGTCCAAGGCGTATACCGTTTGCAGGGCGTTCCGATTAACGACAAGCATATTGAAGTTATCGTACGTCAAATGCTGCAAAAAGTCGAAGTTGTTAATCCAGGCGACACAACACTTCTGCGTAAAGAGCAGATGGATAAAATTGAGTATAACAAAGTCAATGAGGCTCTTCTTGCGCGTGATAAGAAAGCCACGCCGGCGACAAGTACGCCTGTCTTACTTGGTATTACAAAAGCCTCGCTTCAGACTCGCTCCTTTATCTCAGCGGCTTCTTTCCAAGAGACAACACGCGTCCTCACCGAAGCGTCTGTCCAAGGTAAAGAAGACATGCTCGAAGGTCTGAAAGAGAACGTTATTGTTGGCCGCCTCATCCCGGCGGGTACTGGCGGTAACTTGCGCAAGTATCAAAAGCTCGCCAATGACCGCGATGAGAAGCTCCTCGAAGAACGCGCCGCAAACGCGCCGCAACTCGAAGAATTTCCAAGCGAAATTGAGGGCGATGCTGCGGAGTAAAATGCTGAGCTAATGCGATTTGGCATAAAAGTTGAATCGCATTAACGAAATATTATAGTTTAGGGATTCGATTCTTTTATGAGTGAATTGTTAAGTTCGATTTAGAATGAAAGTTTTTAAGTTATGAAATTTGATGGACCTGAAGCCACTAATTTAGATAAACAATCTGTTTTTCGTATTGCCGAAAAAGCTGCAAGAAATTTTGGATACTTAGAGAACTTTGATATATACGAGGCTGTAAAATCTTTGGGAGGTAAGGTTTACACGAAGGATTTTTGGGCTGAAGGTTCTACCCCATACGGTTCTCTTGAGGTTAATTCTGAAAATGACTTTACAATTTTTGTGCCTCAAGAAACGTCAGATGTAAGAGATCGTTTCACTATAGCACACGAATTAGGGCATTACGTGTTGCATTACCTTTGGCCTATCCATGTTTTGAAAAAGGGACAATTTAAATTGCGGGCTAGTCGTTATGGTTCGGATAGGACGGAATGGGAGGCAAACTGGTTTGCTTCAGCTTTTCTTATGCCTGAGGACGAATTCAGAAAGCTAGTCGAAGATGAAAAACTTCCTATTTCTAGAGTAGCTAGACACTTTAAGGTCTCCCAAGCCGCTGCATCCACCAGAGCTAAAGTGTTAAAAATAAATGTCGTCGATTGACAAGCTGCCGGACTTTTTAAAGCCTAGTCTAAAGTTGTTTATGAGTGTGGATTTAGTAGGGTCTACTAAACTCAAGCATGATGAAGATGTATTAAGTAAAAAAGATATTGGGGACACCGCTACCCTAGACACCGTGGGTGCCAATTGGTTTTCGTCACTTATAGATTTTTACAGTGGATTCGAGCAAAAGTTTACGGAGCAATGGCTTTACGCATTTACGACCGAGGGTATTGCCGAAACTCACTGGAAGTCAGTAAATACTCCGTCTCTTTGGAAAATAAACGGTGATGAACTAATATATGTTCTAACAATTCATCATCCGGGACAAATAGTAGTTGCTCTTTATGCTTAGAAAAAAGCTCTTTTAAATTACAGAGCGCACCTACGCGAAATGAAGGTTCGGCTAGATGTTAAAGCAACAGCGTGGATGGCAGGTTTTCCAGTAGGTAATCATGAAGTAGCTTTTTGGCGTGAGTTATCTAATGCTGAACCTGACCTTCCTGAGCACGCGGGTAAATTTGGACAGTATTATCGTTTAAATGAATGGTACAAGTCAAAAGAATCCAAAGATAAGAGTCTGTATGTTAAAGATTATATTGGTCCCTCAGTAGATACAGGGTTCAGAATTTCTAGTTTTGCGGATACTCGACGGTTTCCAGTTTCGTTAGAAATCGCATATTTTTTATCTAAAATTGCTTATGATGATGCTGTAAAAAGTGAACTTGGTTTGCACTTCCACGGGTTGGAGAGCATGAAAGGCGTACTAGGTGGGGCACCATACCCAATCTTTTGGATTGATACTACTTCGCCAGACGATGCCCTAATAAAAGCGCAAGATAAGCTTATGCCATCTTCTACAGCATCTGATATATTGAACGTTAGGGAGTATATCGAGCTGTTCTTTCGTGACGAAAAAAATATGCTTTTCTTACCCTTCATACATAAGTGTAATGATGAGCAATTTTGTGAAATGCCTGAACCTTATGAAACACTATTAATTCATACGGCGAAAATATGGGAAAAAGAACAGAAAAAAATTGATATTCTGAAAGAAGAAGAGGGTAGAAGTTTGGGCGATGTGGATGAAGTGGGAAAGGTTGATGAAGATCAATTGTCAAAACTGTTCCCAAAAAAATGAGTAAATGCGCAGCAATAGTAGGACTTGTATATACTTTAAGCCGCGCCCTCGGGTGCGGCTTTTTTATTGCCCTCTGGGTTTGTGGCATTATGCTGACCGAAACTTGGAGGACCTATCATGCGCAATCTTACACTCGGACTTCTCGCGTTTAGTCTCGCGGCTTGCCGAGGGGAGGTCAAAGCGCCTTCCGGTGAAGCGCCCGTCACTGTAGCGCCCGCAAAAATTGATGCCGCCGCACTTCACGACCGAACCCTCACGCTGGATACGCATATCGATATCCCTCTCACATATATGGGCGAGATTGACCCAAGCGGCCCGACAGAGCTGCAAGTGGATCTTCCTAAACTTGAAGCGGGCGAGCTTGATAGCGGCTTTTGGATTGTCTATATCCCGCAAGGTGAGTTGACTGAGGAAGGCTATGCGGCAGGGCTTGAGATTGCCGAGACGAGAAACACAGCTCTTCAGGCGCTGACGCAGACTCATTCAGACAACTTTGAACTGGCAAGAACTGCCGCTGATGTGCGCCGTATTGTGGCCGCTGATAAACATGCTGTATTGATAGGCATGGAAAATGCCTATCCATTGGGCGAGAGCGTTGAGGCTATACCGATGTGGGCCGAGCGCGGCGTGCGCTATGTGGGCTTAACGCATTTCGGCCATAACCAATTTGGCGACAGTTCCAATCCTAATCCTGACCGTGATGACGGGCCGAAATGGAATGGCCTTTCGCCGCTGGGCAAAGAGCTTGTAAAATCGCTCAATGATAATGGCATCATGGTGGATGTTTCCCATGCAGGCAAAGCGACGATGATGCAGGCGGCTGATTTGTCCCGCACGCCCATCATTGCCAGCCATAGCGGCGTCAAAGCCGTCGCCGACAGCGCCCGTAATCTGGATGATGAGCAGCTGCGTAAAATCGCTGAGGTCAACGGCGTCGCTCAAATGGTGGCACTAGGCGCCTATGTTAAATTGCCAACGGCTGAGCAGCAGGCGGCGCGAGATAAATTGGATGCTGAATATGGTGACCGTGCGGATTGGGACCAAGCAAAGCGCGACCGCTATGGAGAAGAACGGGACAAAATTACGGCTATGGCGCCGGAAGCCTCTGTCTCTGATTTCGCCGATCATATCGATCACGCTGTAAAAGTGGCGGGTATAGACCATGTCGGCATCGCGTCAGACTTTGACGGCGGCGGCGGTATAGACGGCTGGCAAGATGCATCCGAGACGGCCAACGTCACGGCTGAACTTGTCAAGCGGGGCTATAGCGAAGACGATATTGCTAAAATTTGGGGCGGAAACCTCTTGCGCGTTATGGAAGAAGTGGAGGCAGGCGCGAAATAATCAGCGCTCTTCAAGGCCGTGCCAGATGCGAAGGATGATGATGGTGTCGTTTAAGGGGTGATATCTTAAAATATAGGCTCTTTGCCCGAACGGAATAACAAGCTCGCGATATTGGCTTTTATCTTTATAGGGCCGTCCTAATGCAGGATGTTTCAACAATTTATCAGACGCGTCCAATATTGTCATGATGGCATCATCAGCTGCAGTTTCGCTAAATTCTAAAAGGTAATCATGTAGCCTGTCTAAATCATCTAAGGCTAAAGGGTCCCAATCTATTTTCACGATGATTTTCTATCGCGAATTTTCTTCTTAAAATAAGCAACTACGTCTTCGTGCGGGATGGACTCGCCCGTCAATTCATAGCGCTCCCAGCGGGCGTTCAGTATTTCAAGCTCTGTCATATCGGCTTCTGTGCGCTCAACAAATTGCTCAACGGCTTCTTTGACGAGGTAGTGGGGAGAGCGATCTTTCTTCTCGCCAAGGACTTTTAATCTTGCAATCATGTCTTCACTGAGTCTGACGCCCATGGGTTTCGTGGCCATAACATTTATCCTTACTGTTACACTTTGTATAACATATATAAACAATTTTGCCAAGCTCTCCAGATTCGCCTGTGATTTCGGGCCTAAATGAGCGGCGACAAAAAAGCCCACATCGACTGTTGACGGACGGCGAATCCCTGACTATACGGCGCTCAAGTTGATGGACGTGCTGTCTGTGGGTTACCACAGAAACCTCGTTTAAGACGGAAATAGGATAACCAATTGGTTCATTCGCGTAAAATATTTACGCGGGAGGGCTGATTTTGTTGCAGATAACCTGTCAATTCGCGAGGTGCGAGGGGCGGGATGTTTGCATTTTGTGCAGGAAAAAGGCTTTTAGATGTCACGTCGTCACCGCGCTGAAAAACGGGAAATTCTCCCTGATGCAAAATTCCATGATTTGGTTTTGGCCAAGTTCATGAACGCCATCATGCTTGATGGTAAGAAGTCTACGGCTGAAAAGATTGTCTATGGCGCGATGGATATCGTCGAAGACAAAGCCAAGACTGAGCCTATCCGTGTGTTCCACGACGCGCTTGAGAATATCAAGCCTGCTGTCGAAGTGCGTTCACGTCGGGTTGGTGGTGCGACTTATCAGGTGCCTGTTGAGGTTCGTCCTGAGCGTCGTCAGGCTCTGGCTATTCGCTGGTTGGTTACAGCCTCGCGTTCACGTAACGAGAACACAATGCGCGAGCGCCTTGCGGGTGAACTTATGGACGCCTCAAATAATCGCGGCAGTGCCGTAAAGAAACGCGAAGACACGCACCGTATGGCTGAAGCCAACCGTGCCTTCTCACATTACCGCTGGTAGATCAGGAATAAGAGACCGACATGGCACGCGAATACGATCTTAAAGATTACCGTAACTTTGGTATTATGGCGCATATTGATGCGGGTAAAACCACATGTACTGAGCGGATTCTTTACTACACAGGTAAGAACCACAAGATTGCTGAAGTTCATGATGGCGCAGCCACAATGGACTGGATGGAGCAAGAGCAAGAGCGCGGCATTACGATTACGTCTGCTGCGACGACGTGTTTCTGGGCTGGTAAGCGTCTGAACATTATTGACACACCTGGTCACGTTGACTTCACGATTGAAGTTGAGCGTTCACTCCGCGTGCTCGACGGCGCGGTTGCGCTTTTGGATGCCAATGCGGGTGTTGAGCCGCAAACTGAAACTGTTTGGCGTCAGGCTGATAAATACAACGTCCCGCGTATGATTTTTATCAATAAGATGGATAAAATCGGCGCTGATTTCTACGCCTCTGTGCAGTCTGTTAAAGACCGTCTGGGTGGAAACGCGCTTGAGATGCAGCTACCTATCGGGTCTGAGGATCAGTTTAAGGGTGTTGTCGATCTGGTTAAGAACGTTGCCTATACATGGGCTGACGACGCTGACCTTGGCGCAAAATATGACACTGTCGATATTCCTGCTGAGTTGGCTGATAAGGCTGCTGAGTATCGCGAAGCTCTCATTGAAGCTGTGGCTGATATGGATGATGCGGTTATGGAAGCTTACTTTGAGGGCAATATGCCCGATGTTGAAACTATTCAGCGTCTCGTGCGTGAAGCGACAATCGCGGGTAAAGTTGTTCCTGTATTCTGCGGTACGGCGTTTAAAAACAAAGGTGTTCAGCCTTTGCTCGACGCTGTTGTGGCTTACTTGCCGTCTCCGCTCGAAATTGCTGCGATTAAAGGTATCGATGTCAAAACCGGCGAAGAAACAACGCGTCCGGCCTCTGATGACGAGCCGCTCTCTATGCTCGCCTTTAAGATTATGAACGACAAATTCGTGGGAACGCTGACATTCTGCCGTATTTACTCTGGTAAATTGGAAACGGGCACGACGCTGCTTAACTCTGTTAAGGAGAATAAAGAGCGTGTTGGCCGCATGATGATGATGCATTCCAATGATCGTGAAGATATCCAAGAGGCATTTGCAGGTGATATTATCGCGGTTGCGGGTCTTAAGCGCACGACAACGGGTGACACACTTTGTGATTTAAACGCGCCTGTTATTCTTGAGCGTATGGAATTCCCGGATCCGGTTATCGAAATTGCCGTTGAGCCTAAGTCTAAAGCTGACCAAGAAAAACTCGGTGTTGGCCTCCAGCGTTTGGCGGCAGAAGATCCGTCTTTCCGCGTCAATACAGATGAGGAATCTGGTCAGACGATTATGGCTGGTATGGGCGAGCTTCACTTGGACATCCTTGTGGACCGTCTTAAGCGGGAATTTGGCGTTGAAGCGAATATTGGTCAGCCGCAAGTGGCTTACCGCGAAGCTTTGGCTGAGCCTGTTGATATTGACTACACACATAAGAAGCAATCTGGTGGTTCTGGTCAGTTTGGCCGCGTTAAAATCCGTTTTGCGCCGCTTGAGCCAGGTGAAGGCATTGTCTTCGAATCTAAGGTTGTCGGTGGTAACGTGCCTAAGGAATATATCCCGGGGGTCGAAAAAGGTATTCGCACAATGGCGGAATCAGGTCTTTTGGCTGGTTTCCCTGTGATTGATTTTAGTGCTGAGCTCTATGACGGGGCTTATCATGATGTTGACTCCTCTGTGATGGCTTTTGAAATCGCCGCGCGTGCCGCGTTCCGCCAAATCAAGGTTGAGGGTAAACTTAAGCTTCTCGAGCCGATGATGAAGGTCGAAGTTGTCACGCCGGATGAGTATCTCGGATCCGTTATTGGTGACTTGAACTCACGCCGCGGCATGATTGCGGGTCAGGAAATGCGCGGAAACGCCGTTGTTGTGAATTCAATGGTGCCTCTGGCAAACATGTTTGGTTATGTAAATGACTTGCGCTCATCCACACAGGGTCGCGCACAGTTCACCATGACATTCGATCATTATGCAGCAACGCCGCGCGCGGTGGCTGATGAAGTGATCTCTAAGCAGGGCGGTGCGTAGCTTAGGCCGCGCATTCTAAATTAAAATTATAATCTAACTCCAAGAAAGAATACGGAGCAGTAAAATGGCAAAAGAAAAATTCGAGCGTAATAAGCCGCATGCGAACATCGGCACGATTGGTCACGTTGACCATGGTAAGACGACGTTGACGGCGGCGATCACGAAGTATTTTGGTGATTTCCAGGCCTATGACCAGATTGATGGCGCGCCGGAAGAAAAAGCGCGTGGTATCACGATTTCAACGGCTCACGTTGAGTATGAGACGGAAAACCGTCACTATGCTCACGTCGACTGCCCAGGTCACGCTGACTATGTTAAAAACATGATCACAGGCGCTGCCCAAATGGATGGCGGTATCTTGGTTGTGAACGCGGCTGACGGCCCAATGCCTCAGACACGTGAGCATATCTTGCTTGCTCGCCAAGTTGGTGTTCCGGCGCTTGTTGTTTACATGAACAAAGTTGACCAGGTTGATGATGAAGAGCTTTTAGAGCTTGTCGAAATGGAAATCCGTGAGCTTCTTAGCTCTTATGACTTCCCTGGTGACGACATTCCTGTGATTGCAGGTTCTGCG
>JAOIVW010000036.1 GCA_028224375.1 Hellea sp. | reverse complement strand
TCGGGTCGAGCCCAATGAATGAGAGCGCAATCGCGACGACGGCGAACGTCATAAAGAATAAGAAAAAATAACTCATCACCGAGAATAAAACCGCTTCGGGCAAAGCTTTGCCGCCATAGCGCAAGGGCGAGACAGCATTTTGGCGCGGCATCTTAAACAGATAAGCTCGCAGCCCTTCAAGCGCGACTTGATAGCGGAAGATTTTAATCGAGCAGGCGGTCGACCCGGCGCAGCCGCCAATAAACATAAAGAGGAAAAAGGCCGAGACGGCAAAGGTGCCCCAGCTATTATAATCCGCAGTGGCATAGCCTGTGCCAGTCACAATCGAGACCACATTAAAAGCGGAGAGGCGCAGGGCTCGGCTATCTGTCATTTCTGAATTTATCCAAAGATAAAATGTGACCATCGCAATCAGGACGACGACAATGGTGATAAAGGCGCGCACTTGGCTGTCGCGAAACGGCGCTCTCCAATCCCCGCGTGTCGCCATCAGCAGGTAAACACCAAAGGGCAGGCCGCCTGCTAACATAAAGGCAATACAGACGAGATCCGCGCCGTCATCCATAAACCCGCCCATAGAGGCATCAGAGGTCGAATAGCCGCCCGTCGCTAGGGTCGTCATGGCGTGGCAGACAGCATCAAATCCGCTCATCCCCGTGGCCATGTAGCCCATTGAGCACATCAAGGTCAGGACAACATAAATCCCGCCAATTCCGGCCGCGAGAGAGGCGGCTTTTGGCAGGACTTTTTCGCCCATATCAGAGCTTTCCAGACGGAAGAGCTGCATCCCGCCGACTTTCAGCATCGGCAAGACGGCCATGGCGGTAACAACAATACCCACGCCGCCAATCCATTGCAGGATAGCGCGCCAGAGCAAAATCCCGCGCGGCATATCATCAAGCCCTGTCAAAACCGTTGACCCTGTAGTGGAGATGCCAGAGGTCGCTTCAAAAAACGCGTCTGTGACACTTAAAGACAGCGGGTCCATCAAAAAAGGAATCGCCGAAAAGGCTGAGAGCGCGACCCAGCTTAATACGGTTAGTAAAAAGGCGCCGCGGGCGCGCATATCGGGATTGGGTGTATAGGTCGCTAGCGCAAGCGCGGTTCCCAACAGCGCCGTTAGGACGCCGGACACGCCAAAGGCCCGCCAAGAGCGGTCCCCATAGGCGAGATCGACTATCATAGGCGCAAACATAGCTACGCCTAAGGCCGCAATCATCAGGCCAACAACAAAAAATACCGGTCGTAAATCAGGCATGACCCGCCCTACAACAGCAGGGCCGGTTCTCAAAGCTTGAATTCTACGGGAATAAGCGCGAAAAGGCTCAAAAAAGAGAGTCTTCCATGTTGCGCAAATCCGTTCTTATTTTATCTACATGTGTTTTAGCCTTAGCCGCGTGTTCAAATAAAAGTCCAAACACTGAGGCCTCTCCGCTCGAACAGGCAGCGACACAGGCGCAGACTCCTGAAGCTCAAAAAAACTATTTAACCCGTACGCCCGGCCCCGGAAAACTCACGCCCGAATCTCTATTCTCTGATCCTTCCCTAAGCGGGACGTCTTTGCGAAGCGCAAAAATTTCTCCAAAGGGCGATATCGTCACTGTGCTTCAAGGGCGCGAGGATGATGCGCGGCAGCAGGACTTATGGGCTTATGATTTGGAAAGCGGTGAGGGACGGTTACTCGTTAGCTCTACAGATATTTTGGGAGAGCCCGAAGAATTATCCTTAGAAGAAAAAAATCGCCGCGAGCGCCGCCGCGAATATGGCAGCGGGATTATTTCCTATAATTGGGTGGGCGATAATACGCTTCTGTTCCCCTTGGGCGGTGATATTTATTTATACGATCTTGAAACAAAAGAGTCGCGCCAAGTCACGGCAACCAAAGGATTTGAAACGGACCCCAAGGTTTTTGGGAAAGGTCAATATGTTGGCTATATTCGGGAGAATAATCTTTTCGTCAAAGATTTAAAGTCGGGGTTGGAACGCCAGATTTCCGACGGGGCCACAGATTTAATTCGCAATGGGATTGCCAGCTTTGTTGTCCAAGAAGAATTGGATCGATACACAGGCTATTGGCCGAGTGGTGATGCGAAACTTATAGCTTATACGCAAACTGATGATGCCAATGTCAAAACCCGTAACCGCATTGAATATACAGCGGCAGGTGTCACCAATGTGGAGCAGCGCTACCCCTTTGCGGGCACGCCTAATGCAACTGTTAAATTAGGTGTGGCCGGGATTAAAGGCGGCGCAACTAAATGGGTCGATATTGGCGAGGAGGCCGATATTTATCTAACGCGCGTCTTTTGGAGCGCTGATAGCAAAACGCTGTTTGCAGGCATTTTATCACGTGATCAGAAATCGCATAAGCTCTTAAAAATAAATCCTCAAAGCGGGGCTTCAGAGGTTCTGTTTGAAGAAACACACCCGGCTTGGGTAAACATTGAGGTCAGTTACAGAGGCTTAAAGGACGGGTCTATTCTCTGGTCCAGCGAACGAAACGATAAATGGCAGCTTTTCCGTGTCAGTACAGAAGACGAGGAAGCTAGCGAAACTGATGACGAAGCAGATGTAAAATCCGCAGGAACGTTCACGCCCGTCACGCCGCCCGAAATTTTAATGACGCAATTAAATTGTGTAAACCAAGATACTGGCGATGTTTATTTTACGGGCTGGAAAAAGACCCCGCTTAACCGTCATTTATTTAAAGGGAATTTAGACGGCAGCGCTGTGACCCAAATTACGCAAACAGATGGACAACATTCCGCTAGTTTTAACAAAGGTTGTGAGCGCTATATCGGCAGATTTAATAATAGCCAAACACCGCCGCAATCTCGTGCCTTTAAGAACGACGGAACGCCACTGGCTTGGCTCAATGAAAATAAGTTAGATGGCTCCCATCCTTACGCGCCTTATTTGGCGGCCGATATTCAGCCAGAATTTGGCACCTTAAAAGCGGCTGACGGGACGGATTTATATTATGAAATTTATAAACCCGCTGATTTGAAAGCTGGGGAAAAGCGCCCCAGCGTCACGATGGTTTATGGCGGGCCGCATGGGCAGCGTATTTATAATCGCTGGCAGGTGGGAATGGCGAAAATGTTGGTTCATCACGGCTTTGTTGTCTTTCAGATAGATAATAGGGGTACTGGCAATCGCGGTAAAAAATTTGAAACGCCCCTCTACCGCAATATGGGCCGCCCCGAAGTTGAGGACCAAGAGATTGGCGCGGCGTGGCTAAAATCACAGTCCTTCATCGACCCTGATAAGATGGGGGTCTATGGCTGGTCTTATGGCGGTTATATGAGCCTTATGATGCTTGGCCAGACGGATGATTATGCGGCGGGCGTTGTTGGCGCACCAGTCACCGAATGGCAGCTTTATGATACTGCCTATACAGAACGTTATTTGGGCAATCCCAATGAGGACAGCCCGAATTACACAAAGGGCTCTTATGAAAACAGTAATGTCTGGCCTTATCTGGACGGCGTGAGCGAACCATTTTTGCTGATACACGGCATGTCTGATGATAATGTGGTTTTCCAAAATTCGACGGAACTTATGGATAAAATGCAGAGAAAAGACGCACAAAATATGCAAATCATGACCTATCCGTCTGAGAAGCATGGTTTTCGTCAAAAGCATAATAGACTTCACCGCTCAAAATTAATTTTAGATTTCTTCCTAACTGAGCTTGAATGAGCCCATCCCTTGACTCAGGGCAGGCGACACACGACATCAACATTACTATGAGTGAAAACCTCCCAGCAACGGTGCCCAGCCTGGCCCGCGCCTTTGAGCCTGAGCGGCGAAGCCTGCAAACGGTGCTGACGCCTGATTTGTCTGCGGCGCAGATTGTCGGCGAAGCGAGGCGGGCTTTGGACCGTACAGGCACCGCCTTTATGCGCGAAGTTTCAGACCCAAAGCTTCAAAAGTCAGGATTATGGCTGCTTGAAATGGTCAAGGCTGGGGCCGGTATTTTGGACCGCGCCACGGGCGCAGATGTGATGTGGTCAGAACATGCCGCTAAGCCCAAGCGCCAATGGGCCGGTCGAGGGCTGTTTTACGGCGCTGCAGCTGTCTTTGCGGCTGCTGGACTGATGCAAGGCTCTATGCTGACGATATTTGCCGCCGCAGGACTGGCGGGTCTTCGGTTTTTTGATCCTAAAGATTGGGGGCATTTGCTCGATAAAATACCTTTTCGCAAAAAGCCCGTCGCGCTTGAAGACCTATCAGGACGCCGCATGGAAGCTCAGGCGTTTATTCGCGCAGATACGCAAGGCTTTGTGACGCAGCTTGTTGAAGCCCTAAAAACAGCGGATCATATTTTGTTGCGATTAGCTGAGCCTGAAACGCAAACAGACTGGCGGGATAATCCGCGTCTTTTAGGCATGATGCAGAGCCTGCTCGAAGCGCAAAATGCCGGCGATGGTGATTTCGCACTAACGCTGATTAAGCAGGAAATGATTTCTGTATTGGCGGGTGAAGGCGTGGAGTTAATATCTTTTTCTAAAAAAACCGAAGACATGTTCGATATTCTCCCCGCGCTGGGCGAGATCGAAACAAAAATGGCTGCGCCTGCTCTGGTGTCTGGCGGCCGTTTACTACGCCGCGGGACTGTCTGGCAGAGTGAGGTTTAGCTTTGAATAAATCCTCCACAGATGAATTTATCGGCTTTGACTTGGGCCACGGCGAAACAGCAGTGGGCCGAGCCTTTGGCGCGACCATACGCGAGCCTGAAATTTTAGAATATCGCGGCGAGCGCAGTTTTGTAACCGCAGTGGCGAAAACGAAAGACGGCGTGAAAATTGGCGCGGATGCCGTCAATTTATCTTTTATGGGTGATGCGCCTGAGATTTGGGTTAAATTTAAAGGCCGCGATTTAAAGCGTACAGAGATTAAAACTCCGACGCAATTATTTACCAAAACGCTGATTGGCGGATTAGCGAAAGACGGCATAATTCGCGGCCCAAAAGAAAGTCGTTTTATTGTGGGCTGCCCATCAGGATGGGACGATAAAACACGCGGCGGCTATCAAAAACTATTTGAAGGTGCAGGATTAAAAACGGTTCGGATTGTGCCTGAAAGCCGCGCGGCGTTGATGACAGCCTTAGAGCAAGGCTATCTGTCCATGGAAGATGCGCGCTCGTCAGTTTTAATTATTGATATTGGATCGTCGACGACGGACTTTACCTATTGCCGCGATATGGACGCCGAAGATGTCGGCCATAATGTCTTAGGGTCTGGCCTTTTGGATGCCGAGATATTTAAATTAAATTTAGCGCGTCAAAAGTCGCGCAAACACATAGAAAAACTAATTAAGCGCTATCCGCATTATCAGCCGATAATGGAATATTGGTGCCGCTTGGCCAAAGAGCAATATTTTACGGGCCAAGAGACGGCTGTGGAAGTTATTAAACGTCTGCCTGTCAATGGCGGCGTTCTGTTTGAAATCCGTATGGATAAGGACGATGCAAAGGCGATATTAAATAACCCTTTGCCGTCTTTAAATAATTATAGCTGGCAAACGGCCTTTGATTATGCGCTGCGCGAAACGATTGAAAACTTAGGAGGCCGTGCGCCTGATACTGTATTGTTAACAGGAGGGGCTTCACGCTTGCCGCTTGTTTTGCCCGCGACAAAAAAGGTATTTCCAAAGGCCAAGGTCGTGCGCGGCGCAGAACCTGAATTTTCAATTGCCAGAGGCCTTGCTTGGTTAGGTAGATTTGAATTTCTGCATAGTAGCTTTCAAACCTCAGTAGCTAAAATGCTGGCAGGGGACGGCGCGATTTATAGTAAAGCGAGAGACGCCAGCGGCATGCTAGGTAAAAAAATGGCGCCCGTTTTAGTCGACGCTATGGCCTCAAATTGTATTGTACCCGTTTTCCAAGATTGGCGATCTGGCAAGATAAAAAGCCTTGAGCTTGTAGAAGATGAATTATCCTCGCGCGTAAAAACATGGCTGCAAAGCGAAAGCGCTGCGGCAGTCTTAAAGCCCGTTATTGATCATTGGTTCGCCGACTTACAGCGCGATATCGAACGGGAAACAGACCCGCTTTGCCGCGACCATGGTTTGCCCGCCATGGTGCTCTCCTTGGATGATAGTCAGCATATTAGCCGCCACCTTGAAGACCTTTCCGTCTCGGCACCGAAGGTCAATACAATGGAGTCGGATACCGCATTTGTGGGCACAACATTAACGGCTTTAATTATCTCAGCTCTGTTGGCTAAAGCGAACCTCTTTGCACCTTTATTTCTAAACCCCATAGGCCTTGTTGTGGGCGGGGCGGTGGCTGGCGGCAGTTTTATTTATGGCCGCAAAGCTTTGGAAGGCCGGTTTAAAGGTGCGAATGTCCCCGTCTTGGCGCGTCAGATTTTGACGGATGGCCGCATAAAGCGGGCCACGGCCAAACAACGTCCTGACCTGATTCAAGTTGTCGATGAAGCCTGGCAACAAGCCGCCGCAGAGCGCTTTACGGGAGAGCTGACGGAAACGTTGGAAGCGGCTCTGACAGAGCGTGCAGATGAACGTGCTATGTTGTTTTTGATTTAATCTTCTGATCTAGGCCTGAAGTCGATATCAAATTCTTCATCGCCGTCAACTTCGATAACAATGCGCGTTTTGGTTTTCCCGCCGCGTTTTATGACTTCTTTTTCAATCGTCATATTGCGGCCAAAGCCTTCTATGTCGAGGACGCTGTCCGTGTGCCTATCGCGTTTCATTTTTACGCGCCCGATACGGTCACCATCGAAGCTAAGCGACAGACCTTCATCCGATGTTTCAATCTCAAAATCTTCTGCTAGGTCGAGCATCATATCCGCAAGGCCAGAAATCAGGCCAGACTCAGCCATAAGTCCTTCTAAAGCTTCGGCGGCGTCGCGTAGGTCACTTGGGCTGTTAATCTCGCGCCCTTCGCTGAGAAAGTCATTTCTAGATTTGGCGTCTTCAAAATTGCGCTCTAGTTTGCGCGAATGTTTTTCAATGCGCGCTTCCAAGCGATTGGCAAATTCTGGCGCTGTTAAGCTGTCAGAGCCTTTGGCGGCGTCTTCAGCTTTCTCTTCGGTTTTCTCTTCAGCTTTATTTCCAAAGAAAGACCAACTTCGTTCCGATTTTGCGGAGTCTTTCTCACTTTGTGTTTTGTGAGGATGAGCCATGGCGGACCCGCTCAAAGCCATAAGCGCGATTGGAAAAATAATATGTTTCATCTGATGGCCCGCCTGTGATGTTCAACTTTACCTTTGATTAACTATAAATGGCCGCGGCGGTGTCGTAAACGTCTCTTCACAGTTACCAATATCGCGGCTAAGAGGGCCTCATGTTAAAAGACCGTTTTTTCTATCCTTTGGCCTTGGCGTTAATCGCGGCTATGATTTGGTTTGCGCTCTCGCGCTCATCCGTGACGAAATTATCTGATGCCTGCATCTGGCAAAATGGATTTGTGACTCAAGGCGAAGATTTAATCACGCTGACGGCCTCACCCGGAACCACCTATGAATATGTTGGCGCGACGCCTAACGACCCAGCCTATGTGATTGCGATGACGCAAATTCCGCGCCGCGATGCGCCACCTTCTGCGGGTGTTTTTGCGGCGCTGGGTCCTGATTACGAGCGCGCATTAGCGGGGCAAAAAATCCGCATTACGATAAGTGCGCGGCAAGGCCGTAAAAATCCTTTGGATCAATTTGACATGGGTTATTTTACAGCGGGCGCAGGTGATAGTGGATGGCGACGCAGAACGCTGGGGCCAGACTGGCAAGACTACACGCTCGATTTTTCACCTAAATCGCCAAATGGTGACCCTGACATAGACTATTTGGGCATATGGCCGGGCGATGCTGGTGAGCAGCAGGCAATGGACATTGCGTCTGTAAAAATTGATGTGCTGTCTAAACCCGCCAGTGCCGCGCGGGATTGCCCACAAGCTTAAGAGCTTAAAGTCGGCCCAATTCCGATACGCGTTCGGCCTCAAAGGCCATACAGGCGATATGATAGAATGTGCTGACAGGAATTGTTTTCGCAATTTCCCCGCCGCAGGCATTTATCTGATCACACCACGTTCCGTCGGGTTTGAGGTAAGTTTCAAACAGGCCGTCTATAAAGGCGGCGGCCATATCTGCGCTGCCTGCCACGCCATTTTCCGCCATGGTGAGATGCGCCTTGATAACTTCGGTTTGTACCCAAAGACGCCGTGTTTCACGGCGAATATTACCCTCAACATCTTCTTCATCATTGAGGAAATAACCTCGCTGTTTAAGGGCATTGGCATAAAGCGCGTCTCGATAAGTTTTTGTGCTGCGTCCTGAACTAAACTCATAGCGAAAGAGCAGCCATATCCACTCCATAGCGTGGCCAGGCTCCGCCGTTGTGCCTTGCTCGCCGGAATAATGGCTCCAATCCTCATTAAAAAACTCACGAATGATGAGGTTTTCTTCATCAAAGAAATGGGCCTTAAATAGCTCAATAATATGCGCGGCATAAGCTAGGTGCCGCGCGTCTCGCGTTTCATTATAAAGATAGAGAAAGGCCTCGAGCAGATGCATATGCGGGTTTTGCCGCCGGGGCAGAGCGCCGCGCGGGGTTTCCCGCCACCCGCCATTTGGGTGTTTAAATTCTGTATCTAACGTCATGCATATTTCATCAACAGCTTCGAGATATTGCAGGTCTTTCGTTAGGCGGTAAAGGCTTGTGCTTGCGAGCAGAAAAAACGCATGGTCATAAAGATCGCGGCGGCGTTCCGTGGGTTTCCCATCTGCATCAACCCGCTGTACATAGCCCGTCTCGCGCATATGCTCATAGGTTTGGCGAGCAATCTCTGTTCCCTCATACCAATTCCAGCGCGTGGCTTCAGCATAGACATAAATCTGCCGGGCCAAGACCCGCCAGCGCAAATCAGCTGAGAGGTCAGGCGTGCCGTCCAAGTGCAAATGCTCAACCCAGCGTCCACTGTCATGCTGCGCACGCTCGGCCCAAAGCGGCAAGGCTTGGGTGATAACCCAGTCGCGCATGCGTAGTGCGCTGTTTTTTAAAGCGGTTGTCATTGTCTAAAGCTTTGCTCCTTTGCACGGAAAGCTATATGGGAAGGCCATGATTATTCTCTTAACAGGCGCAGCAGGCTTTATCGGCTTTCATGCGGCAAAGCGACTTTTATCTGAAGGCCATCAGGTTATTGGTCTGGATAATTTGAATGATTATTATGATGTGAAGCTGAAGCAAGCGCGCTTGGCCGAGCTTAAAAAGCATAAGAGCTTTGAATTTCACAAGGTCGATATTTCAAACCATGAAGCTCTAGACGCAGCGGTAAAAGATAGGGGCATCACCCATATCCTGCATCTCGCCGCGCAAGCAGGTGTCCGGTATTCGCTGGAAAACCCCCGCGCTTATGTTCAGGCTAATGTTATGGGGCATTTAAATATTCTCGAATTTGCGCGGCATAGCGAAACCGTTGAGCATATTGCCTATGCCAGCTCGTCATCTGTCTATGGTGACCGCGAAGACGGCCCGTTTTGCGAAACAGATAAGGTGCGCTCGCCCGCTTCGCTCTATGCGGCGACGAAATTGGGCGGAGAAATGCTGGCGGAGAGCTATCAGCGCCTTTATAATATCCCGCAAACAGGCCTGCGCTTTTTCACGGTTTACGGACCTTGGGGACGCCCTGATATGGCTTATTTTATTTTTACCGATAAAATTTTGAAGGGCGAGCCGATAACGCTTTTTGCGCCCGACGAAATGCGCCGCGATTTTACCTATGTGGACGATATCGTTGAAGTGCTGCCGAAGATATTGGCAAGCCCGCCCACCTCAGGTCACGCTATTTATAATCTCGGAAACTCAAAACCGAATACGTTGATGCAATTAGTTGATGCAGTAGAGGCAGCTTGCGGGCAGGAAGCTGATAAAATAATCCTGGGAAAGCAAAAGGGTGATGTCAGTAACACCTTTGCCGATGTCACTGCGGCAGAACGGGATTTTGGGTTCTCGCCCAATACCGATTTAGGAGATGGCGTGAAGCGGTTTGTTGAGTGGTATAGGGCCCAGAGCCGGGCATAAAGCTACTTAAGCCCCAAACCGCTTAATCATTTCCCGTGCCTCTGCGCCGATTTCTTCGTGGTCTTTGGCATAGGCAAGGACCGCTTCAAAATAACCTATCTTGCTGCCGCAATCATAATCTTGGCCTTCATATTCATAGGCGTGGAAAGATTGTTGTTTCATCAGCGTGGCCATGGCGTCGGTGAGCTGTATTTCTCCCCCTGCGCCGGCTTCTTGGTCTTTGAGGATATCCATGATTTCAGGCTGCAAGATATAGCGGCCTGTGATTTTTAAATTTGATGGCGCTTCAGAGATGGGCGGTTTTTCAACCATGCCTGACATTTCAATCAAGCGGCCATCGCGCGACTTTGGCGCAATGACGCCATAGCTGGAGACGCGGTTTTCGGGGACAGCGTCCACTGCAATAACATTGCCGCCAACTTTATTATAAGCCTCGACCATTTGCGCGAGGCACGACGTTTTAGCTTTCACCAACACATCGGGCAGCAGGATGGCAAAGGGATCATCGCCAATGACATCACGCGCGCACCAAATAGCATGACCCAGGCCGAGAGCGCTTTGTTGACGCACAAATGACATCGTGCCGGCCTTGGGCGTATCTCTGTCCAAAGCATCGTAAATGGCCGTTTTGCCTTTGGCTTTAAGCGAATATTCCAGCTCATAGGCGCGGTCAAAATAGTCTTCAATCGCGCCCTTATTGCGGCCTGTGACAAAGACAAAATGCTCAATACCGGCCTCGCGGGCCTCATCGACCACATATTGCAGCGCGGGTCGGTCCACGACGGGCAACATTTCTTTGGGAATAGCCTTGGTTGCAGGCAGAACGCGCGTGCCAAATCCGGCAACGGGTAAGACGGCTTTACGAAGTTTTTTCATGATGTTCCACTTTCTTAAAGGGCACTTATCATGAATACCTTATTTAAGCGTTAGCGGCACGCACTACTTTTTGGGCGGCCCATAGACAAAGTGCTCTATGTTTTTATTAGACCAGCCAAACTCTTTTAAAACCGTTTTGAGCGTCTTTTTCTTGCTCAGGCCTTGGCCCTCCATGGCCAAAACGCGCTGATCTATCTTCGCGGCTAAGATTTTGGCGTCTTCTTCGCTTATATCCAGCAAACGCATGAGGCGGGAAATCACTATTCCACCGTCACAGATTTAGCGAGGTTACGCGGTTGATCGACATCTGTCCCTAAATGCACGGCTGTGTGGTAAGCTAGGAGCTGTATGGCGATGGTCGAGATAATCGGGGCCACAAATTGATGTGCTGTGGGGAGCACGATAACTTCATCGGCCATATCTCCCGCATGTTTTATGCCCTCCTCATCCGTAATTAAGATGATAAAAGCACCGCGTGAGGCGACTTCTTGCAGATTGGAAATCGTTTTCTCAAACAGCTCATCATAAGGCGCAAGGACGATAACGGGTGTGCCATCTTCTATGAGAGCTATCGGGCCGTGTTTTAACTCGCCTGCCGCGTAGCCTTCAGCATGGATATAGGAAATTTCTTTTAGCTTAAGCGCGCCTTCAAATGCGATAGGGACTTGGCTGCCACGGCCGAGATAAAACGCGCTTTTAGATTTAGAAAATTCAAAGGCCATGGCTTCGATTTCATCATCCAAGCGCAGAGCTTTTTTTACAAGGCGAGGAGTTTTAATCAGCGCCGTGGACAGCTCTTTTTGTACAAGCTCAGACACGGTCCCGCGCGCAACCGCTGCCGCGAGTGCCAGAGCGGCCAATGCTGTGAGCTGTGAGGTGAACGCCTTAGTTGAGGCCACGCCAATTTCAGGCCCCGCATTAATCGGCAGGGCAATATCAGCTTCGCGGGCCATGGTGGAGGTCATGACATTAACAAGGGTCGCCGTTTTGACGCCAGCCTCTTTGCAATAGCGAAGGGCGGCTAATGTGTCTGCGGTTTCGCCAGATTGAGAGACAGCAATAAAGAGCGATTTTTTCGAGAGCACAGGTTTTCTATAGCGGAATTCAGAGGCGATATCGACATCCACCGCCACGCCGGCGACTTGCTCAAACCAATATTTCGCGACCATTCCCGCATAGCACGCCGTGCCGCAGGCAATAATAATGACGCGGTCAATATCTGAAAAATCCAGCTCATCAGGCATGTCTGAGGTTAAGCGGTATTCATCAATATAATTGGTTAGTGTGCGCCCGATAGTTTCAGGCTGCTCATACATTTCTTTGAGCATGAAATGGCGGTAATTGCCTTTTTCGGCCATGGCGGGGCCGCCGGAGATAATTGTAACATCGCGCGTGACCTTATTATCTCTGTGGTCATAGACTTGATAGGAGGTTGGAGTCAGGACTGCCCAATCACCTTCCTCGAGATAAACGAGTTGGGTGGTCAGCTGCGCTAATGCCAATGCGTCGGAACCTAAATACATTTCGCCGTCGCCAATGCCTAAGGCCAAAGGTGAACCCGCCCGCGCGCAAAAGACTTGGTCTGTATAGCCATCAATAATCAGCCCAAAAGCATAAGCGCCCTTGAGCTTTTTTAGGGCTTTTGAAAAGGCCTCAATCGGTTCCGCGCCTTGATTTAAATATTCATCCACCAGATGAGCGGAGACTTCGGTATCCGTTTCTGTTTCAAAGGTGCGGTGAGAGAGCTCTGCGCGAATATCAAGAAAATTCTCGATAATACCGTTATGGACAACACCAACGCGGCCTGAAAAATGCGGATGTGAATTGATTTCGTTCGGCACGCCGTGTGTCGCCCAACGTGTATGGGCAATGCCGATTTGTCCGTCCAAGGGCTCAGAGTCGAGTTTCGCTTCCAGGCCTTTGATTTTGCCTTCCGCGCGCTGACGCTTAAGAACGCCGCCATCTAAGACAGCAACACCCGAACTGTCATAGCCGCGATATTCAAGCCGCTTTAATCCGTCTACCAAACGCTCGGTAACTGTTGAGTTGCCGACAATGCCGATAATTCCGCACATAGATGTAACCTTATTGTTTTCACGTCATTAGCCGCAAGTCGCCGCAAACTCTATGCCTAATTTCATAGAATTATGTGCAATTTTTGTTCCAAAAAGGGCGTTTAGGCTGGCCGCCCGACACTGGTATAATTAAACCCTGCGGCCTTCATGGTCTCAGGCTTATAAATGTTGCGCAAATCAATCACATCAGGCGCGGTAAGGGACGCCTTAACGCGCTCCATATCCAGAGCGCGAAATTCATCCCATTCCGTTAAAATGACAAGTGCATCTGCCCCGTCCAAACAGGGATAAGGGCCATCCTTATAGTCTACATCTTTCAGTAAGCCTTTGGCCTCACTCATCGCTTCCGGATCGTAAGCGCGTATAGTCGCGCCTTTATCTTGTAGGCGCGGAATAATTGTCAGGCTTGGCGCGTCGCGCATGTCATCGGTGTTGGGTTTAAAAGCCAGCCCCAAAACAGCAATTATTTTGCCCGTCAAATCTCCGCCCAGCGCGTCTATGACTTTATTGGCCATACGGCGTTTGCGGGCTTCATTGGCATCAACAACAGAACTGACGATAGATAAAGACACATTAGCTTCTTCGGCGGTGCGGGCCAGAGCCAAAGTATCTTTCGGGAAACATGAGCCGCCATAGCCCGGTCCGGCGTGAAGAAATTTCGCGCCAATCCGTTTATCCAGTCCAATGCCTTTGGCGACTTCCTGAACATTCGCGCCAACGGCTTCGCAGAGATCCGCCATTTCATTAATAAAGGTAATTTTGGTCGCCAAAAATGAATTGGCCGCATATTTAATTAATTCAGACGTGCGGCGAGATGTGAAGAGAATAGGGGTCTCGTTAATATAAAGCGGGCGATAGAGGGCGCGCATAATCTCTTTGGCCTTCTCATCTTCGGTTCCAACAACAACGCGGTCAGGGCGTTTAAAATCTGTGATCGCCGCGCCTTCGCGTAAGAACTCAGGGTTGGACACAACGGCGAAGTCTTTTTGATCATGATGTTTGGCAAGAATTTTCTCGACCTCATCCCCTGTGCCGACGGGTACGGTTGATTTGGTCACGATGACAGTAAATCCTTCCATATATTTCGCGATTTCTTCGCTGGCGGCATAGACATAGGACAAATCCGCAAAACCGTCCCCGCGCCGCGAGGGCGTGCCGACGGCGATGAACACGGCGTCCGCATTTTTCATTGCGGCTTTGAGGTCCGTTGTAAAATTCAGCCGCGCGGCTTTGACATTTTTAGCGACTAGCGCGTCCAAGCCCGGTTCAAAAATCGGGATGCCGCCATTATTGAGCGTTTCTATTTTTTTTGGGTCTTTATCCACGCAGATCACGTCATGCCCGAAATCTGCAAAACAGACTCCAGAGACTAATCCGACATATCCTGTACCGACCATGACAACACGCATATGCGAGCCCTTTATTGATGTGTTCGGCGCCGTTATGACAGCTTGGAGTGTGATAGGCCATAGCGGGTCATTGACTTTTCCTGTGATTATCTTGCATGTGGATTTATGGAATTTGACGTCCCAAATTATCCGATGGTATTAGCGGTTGCCGCGCCGGCCTTTCTTGTGCTTTTGGCGATTGAGTGGGTCTTAGTCTCGCGCAAACGTATTGGCGGCAAATATGAGCGCAAGGACGCCATAACATCCGTGACGATGGGCACAGGGCAATTGATATCTGATGTCTTGATGGGCGCGATAAGTCTCGCGGTGCTCATGTGGTTTTGGCAATTCAGACTTTTCAACTGGGGCTTTGGCATAGGCGCGACCTTGGCTTGTTTGCTGCTCCAAGACTTTGTTTATTGGTATAAACATATGGCCGCGCATAAAATACGCTGGTTTTGGAGCGCGCATAATGTGCATCACAGTTCCGAGGAATATAATCTCAGCACCGCTTTCCGCCAGCCTTGGAATAATCATTTTACGGGCTTTGTGCTGCTCTCGACGCCGCTTGTTCTGCTGGGCTTTCACCCGCTATTAGTCGGATTTATTGGCGCCGTGAATCTGGTCTATCAATTCTGGATTCACACTCAAGCGATAAAGAAAATGCCGCGCTGGTTTGAATTCATCTTTAACACGCCCAGCCATCACCGTGTTCATCACGGCACGAACCCGCGCTATCTAGACAGTAATTATGCGGGCATCCTTATTATCTGGGATCGCATGTTCGGAACCTTTGTCGAAGAACGTGATGATGATCCGGTCGTTTATGGCATCATAACACCTATCGGTACGCACAACCCTGCCATTGTGGCCTTTAAAGAGCTCGCAAATATTTTCAAAGACGCTGCGAAACCAGGTCTCAAATTTCACCAACGGCTAGCCTATATCTTCGGCCCGCCCGGCTATTCTCATGACGGCTCGAGAAAAGGGTCGAAAGCGTTGAAAGCGGACTATGTCGCCGAGCACCCAGACCAGGCTGGTATGCAAGGTTTGGGGTAAGTATCAATCTAAGCGGGATGGATATAGAGTGGTTTAAGCTTACCCTCGCTGATCGGGCTCGAATGTCTTTGTGACCTTTAGCGAGACAATTTGATTGCGCTGTTTTTCTAAAATTTCAAAGCGGTAGCCATAATAGGCAAAGGTCTGCCCCACATCAGGAATGGTTTGGGATTCGTGTATGACCAGGCCAGCAATCGTAACCGCCTCTTCATCGGGAAGTTTCCAATCCATGGCGCGGTTGACATCCCGCACGGCAATATGGCCTTGCGCAATGGCGCCGCCTTCTTTCAAGCGCTGAACACCGTCAACGTCCTCATCATATTCATCCTTAATATCGCCGACAATTTCTTCCAAAATGTCTTCCAGGGTTAACACACCCATCAGCGCTCCATACTCATCGACGACAAGGGCAAAATGCTCTTTCTTGTGCTGAAACGCGCGGAGCTGTTTCACGACGGATGTCGTCTCGGGCACAAACCACGCATCACGCATAATTTTTTTAGCCTCAAGCGTGTCGAGCCCACCGCTGCCTTTTGAGATGGCATTCAATATATCTTTGACGTGCAAGACGCCGATAATATTGTCTTGATCCTCCGCATAGACCGGCACGCGCGAATGACCCGTTTCCAAGACTTCTTTGACGATTTGGGCGGCGGGTAGATTAACGTCCACCATGGTGACGTTTTTTCGGTGGATCATGACGTCTTCAACATCCAGCTCGCCGATTTCGAGAACACCGTAAATTTGGTCACGCGCACGCTTGGCCACGCCACCCTCTTCAAGGTGCAAGTCAACAGCGCCTTTAATATCGTCAGCCGCCGTCCAAGCACTCGCATTTGTATCAATCCCGAAAAGTTTCAAAGTCCCGTTCACAATCATTTGCACGACAGAGACGACAGGCGCGAAAATTTTCACAATCAAACTAATAGGCCGCGCGACTTTCAGCGCCATCTTATCAGGTTGTGAGATGGCATATGTTTTCGGCAGGACTTCAGCGAAAATCAGGATGAGCAGCGTCATAACAACGGTGGCCCCAGCTAACGCGACGCCGCCATCGCCAAAGACATTGGTAAAGACAGCGGTGGTCAAAACCGACGCCAAAATATTGACCATATTATTGCCGAGCAAAATTCCGCCTAATAAGCGCTCTCGCATATTTAGCAGTTTCGCGACGATAGTTGCGCGCTTATCACCGTCTTTTTCCGCCGCATGCATACGGGCCCGCGAGGCTGCCGTCAGCGCCGTTTCAGAGCCTGAGAAAAACCCTGAGAAACAGAGAAGCAAAAGCACAATGCCCAGCATGATGAGGTTTTCGGGCTGTAGGAAAGCATTAAGCATTTAGGGTCTCTGATAGATGGACGAGATAATTTAACACCGCGTCTCGCGGCGCGGATTTTTGTACAAAGGCCTCGCCAATTGCGCGGGCCAAAATTAGCGTAAGCGCGCCGCCTTCATTCTTTTTGTCCTGGTCCATATGGGACAGGATTTTATGGGCGTCTTTCAGCAGCGGGGCGACATCTTTAATGGATGTCAGACCAAGCTGCTTAAAATGGGATTTGACTTTTTTGACATCTGTCTCTGAGCAGAGACCTTGCACAGCGCTGAATTCAAACGCCATTTCCATGCCTGCACTGACGGCTTCGCCGTGTAGAAGATCGCCCGAATATCCGGCTTCGATTTCTAGCGCATGCGCGAATGTATGGCCTAAATTAAGCAGAGCCCGTTCGCCGCGCTCCCGCTCATCAGCGGCGACAATACGCGCTTTAGTTTTACAAGATACGGCAACTGCATGTGCTATAGCTTCAGGCTTTAACGACAAAACATCTTCGCCGTTTGTGTCCAGCCAATCGAAAAACTCGCGATCCCCCAGCAAGCCATATTTGACCACTTCGGCGTAACCCGCTTTCACTTCGCGCTCGGGCAAGGTTTTCAAGACGGAGGTGTCTGCAAGAACAAGAGCAGGTTGATAAAAGGCCCCTATGAGGTTTTTACCAAACTCATTATTGATCGCCGTTTTCCCACCCACAGAGCTGTCAACTTGAGAGAGAAGCGTTGTCGGTATCTGAATAAATTGACAGCCGCGTTTATAAGTACTGGCCGCAAAACCTGTCAGATCGCCAATGACCCCGCCGCCAAACGCGATCACTGTATCATTACGATCGAAGCCC
Organism: Hellea sp.; assembly: GCA_028224375.1. Classification (GTDB taxonomy): domain Bacteria; phylum Pseudomonadota; class Alphaproteobacteria; order Caulobacterales; family Maricaulaceae; genus Hellea. The sequence goes on along the minus strand of JAOIVW010000036.1, from coordinate 1,864 downwards.
GCTTTGAAAAGGGCTTCTAAAACGGCTTGCAGGCCGTCAAAGCTTTTCTGCGACTCTCCGGCAGGCCGGACAATCATATGGGTTTCATATGCGCTCAGGGCGGCTTCCAAGGTTTTGCCGTGTAGCGCATAGACATTTTCATCTGTCACAACGGCAACGCGTTTCGCCTTGAGGTGCGGCCCTATCAAGCTCCCAGCTTGCGCTAATAAGTCTTCGCCAATGACGATATCATAACTGCGCGCGCCTAAATCTACGGTGACACTATTCATGCGTTTTGGCTTACATGCGTTTTTACGGCGCGAATAACTTTATGAACTGTGCGGACATGCGGGCCGCGCGCAATGGGGACCGTAATATGCGCTTTGGCGTAAATCGGATGGCGCGCCTCCATTAGCTCGCGCATTTTGGCTCGGGGGTCATCAACGCGTAGAAGCGGACGTTTCTCGCGATTGCGGCTGACGCGTTCCATAACCGTGTTAAAATCGCCCTTCAGCCAGACTGTCAGAGCTTTCTCATTTAAGACTTTACGCGTGGCATCGGGGATGAACGCGCCGCCGCCTGTGGCGAGGATGATGGGTTTGCCGTCAAGCAGGCGCTCTATGACGCGGCGCTCACCCTTTCTAAATTCGTCTTCACCGTGATCGCGAAAATATCCAGCGACTGTACGACCCGAGGCCAGTTCAATCTCATCATCTGAATCGAAAAATTCACGGCCAAGCTTTCGCGCCAGCCGCCGTCCAACGGTTGTTTTCCCGACACCCATCAAGCCGACAAGGGCGATGGGACGTGTGGTTATGTCCGGGCTCATGAGCCTGTTCCTTTGTCTCGCTAGCCGCCTGCAGCCCATATGTGTAAGGCGCTGGTGGTATTAGCGGAAATTTGCCTTAATATGAGCGTAAAATAACTTATGCTCAATACTTAAAGCGCAATATGGGCGCGAATCTTTAAAAAGGTCAGTTAGATGAAAAAATTAGCAATTGGCGGCGGGATTGCGATTATTCTGCTTTTAGTCGTCTTTTTTTGGTTATTATCAGGCGCGTCAGCGGATAATGCGCCGCAAGACGTACAAACGATTGAGCTCCCTGATAGCTACGAGAAATAAAATGAAAACGCTTCTCCTCACGTCAATCTTCGCGCTGACGCCGACATTTGCGCTGGCTCAATCCATTGAAACGGGACAGCTCGGGGAGGCGCAAGCCTTTGATGCAGGCGTGATTGACGCTTTTACAGGCGGGCTCGACGCGGCCTTATGGCAGGGCACATCCGCGAAAACAGCGGTGCGTCTTCTGCAAAAGCTCCCGGTTTCATCAGATAAAGCGATTGTGCAGGATATGATAGAGGCTGTGGTTTTATCAGCGGGCGTTCCCCCTGAAGGCGAGACTGAGGAGTATGACAAGGCGCGGCTAAAGACCGTCATGGCGATGGGTGATAAGGCGGCGCTGAAAAATCTTGCGGCGCGTAACCCTGACATCACGCGCGATCCGGCGGTGCGCACGGACCTCGCATTAGCTGCAGGCGACATTGCGGCGGCTTGTAACACGGCGGATAATATTACTGAGGGTCGGGGCGAGCCTTATTGGGCTAAGCTGCGTGCTTTTTGCCACATTGAGCGGGATGAGGTGTCAGCCGCTGAATTGACAATAGAGCTTTTGCAAAATTCCGGCCATGAAGATGCGGATTATTATAGCCTTATGAAAGTTCTGACCGGCGTGTCTAAAAAACTGCCTAAGACAGATAATATCTCTGACCCGCTTTTAATCGTCATGGCGCAAAAGGCGGGGGCCGGGGACAATGCGCTGTCTGCGAGCACTGCGAGCGATAAGACCGCCAAAGCTGAGGACCGCATAAAAGCGATTTTCGAATA
>JAOIVW010000035.1 GCA_028224375.1 Hellea sp. | reverse complement strand
AGTTCGTGTGCAAGGTGACGCCTTTAATGACCGCCTTAGTTGGCTGGTAGGCGGTTTCTATTCTAATGAGGATATTCAACAACAACAAAATTTCTCATTGGGTGATGATTTTGACCCACTAGTTGGGGCGCTCTTTGGTGGTTTGGCAGGTCCAGCTCCGCTCTCACTCTTTGCGGGTGGCGGTACTCCAGCCAATAGCAGTACAAACAACTTCTTCACACAAGATAGCGACAGTTGGTCTGTCTTTACGCATAACACATTCGATATTACGGACCAGCTTAGTATAACAGGCGGTCTTCGTTATACGGATGAATCGAAGGATGGAGCCTTTACACAGCCTGCGTCAACGAATGAGGTTTGCTCGGGTCTCGCATCCAATGTGTTTCTCGGCAATCCACTGGGAGCTCCGAGCATACCTGCCGCTCTTCCTGCGCCTACATTGTTTGCACTTGGCTGTTTTGCCTTTACGGCACCCGCCGATTTAGCCAGCCCCCTTGGGCCAACTTTCGCGTCCTTAGGCATTCCTCTGCCCACGACTTTTGCTGAAGAGTTTAACGACGATGAACTTATCTACACGGTTAAACTTGGGTATGAAGTTACGCCTGATATATCCACTTATGCGAGTTTCACGCATGGCTTTAAAGCTGGCGGATTTAACTTAGACTCCACAGCTGCTATTCCAGTTGGCGGTGTCTCTGACCCAAGTTTTGAATCTGAAACAGTCGACGCATACGAAATTGGTGTAAAGTCTAAGTTTTGGGACAATCGTATTACGTTGAATATTGCAGGCTTCTTCGAAGATTTCTCAAATTTCCAAGTTTTGGAGTTCACAGGTACACAATTCCAAACCTTCAACGTGCCGACAGCAGAATCACTGGGTCTTGAAATCGAAGCCACTGCTCAAGTAACAGATAATCTGTTTTTTAATGGCGGTTTGACACTGCTTGACACCTCTTACCCGGATGACTGCGCAGGCGATCTAACGGCTGTAAATGTCCTTGCACTCTGCGGCAACGACTTAACAAACGCTCCGTCAGCTGTTGGTCTACTTGGTGCAACGTATTCTGGTGATCTGGGGAATGCCTATAATTTCTTCCTAAACGGTCAAGTCCGTTATGAAAGTGATCGCAGGACATCGACGCAAGCCATCGTTCTTCCAAACGGTGCGGCAATTGCCGCGGCGGGTAGCGTTCAGGCTGCGATTGACGGGGCAACGCTTAACCCGCTTGATATTCAAGAGAGCACATTCAAGATCAATGTTCGGGCTGGTATTGGCAGCGAAGAGCAGGGCTGGGGGCTTGAAGCTTGGGCCACGAACCTGACGGACGAAGTCACGCGCGGCGTAACCTTTAACACGCCAATTCGAGGCGGTCGCTCTGCTTTCGTTCAAGAACCGCGAACATATGGCGTTACAGTACGTAAAAACTTTTAGAATAGAGCATGCGTCAGAGCATGGCAGAGACGCCGCTCTGGTAATTGCACAACAGTCCCCGATGTAGTGAGAACTACAATCGATAACTGCAGGCGCTGCTTTGGTAAACAAACGGTGCCTGCCTTTTTTTAATAATCTAGGCCAATCCAGAATTAAGCTACGAGATTCGCCTGCAATCAACTTAAAATGCAAACCACTTTACTTTTGTGTAGTGCGTTTCTTGGTAACAGTATTCTGCGTCATGGAGCTCTAATTTTAACATGAAACTGGATCATAACTTCCCTATCATTATTGGTGTCGGTCAAATTGTTGATCATTGGACGGGGGAAGACTCTAAGGCTGCTCCTCATCCGGTTAGAATAATAAGAAAGGCCATTGAAACGGCTCTTTCAGACGCGGGTATTGAAGACCAAGCCAGCCGAGTGGATTGCGCCGCTTTTATTCGAACATTTTCAGATTCATTGCGCCGTCCCTTCGATCCGTTCGGAAAAGTTAAAAACTTACCGCGCGCTGTAATAGACAGAGCAGACCTGTCACCAGAGAAAGTTATTTATTCGAGTGTTGGCGGTGAGCAACCCCAAGCTTTGGTGGCTGAAATGTCAGAAAAGCTTCACGCGGGAGATATTGAGCTAGCCGTTATAGCAGGCGGAGAAGTCACGGGCGCTTTGAAAACTGCGATGAAGAAAGGCGTGAAACTTGATTGGGCCATGCAAACCGATGGCCATATAGAGGACAGAGGCGCTCAAACGGATTTCATCTCAGAGTATGAAATTCAAAACGGTCTGGGATTACCACCGCAAACCTATGCCGCAATGGAACAGGCATTAAGAGCGCGGCTTGGTATGTCCAAAACTGATTACCTCAGATATGTCGGGCTGATGTTTTCCAACATGTCTAAAGTTGCTCAAGACAACCCTTATGCTCAATTTCCTGCGTTCCGAACGCCTGAGTTTTTGGCAATATCTTCCAAAGAAAACTACCCTGTTTTTGAGCCTTATCTGAAGTGGCATATGGCGCAGGATGCCGTCAATCAGGCTGCGGCATTGGTTCTAACTACGGTTGGTAAGGCGCGAGAGCTTGGCGTCCCAGAAGACAAATGGGTCTATTTACATGGATATTCAAAAGTTGAAGATAATCTAGTTTCACAGCGTCCAGATTTATCCAAATCTGATGCGATTGAGCTTGCAATTAACAGAGCTCTAGAAGCATCAGGTCTTTTGGGTAAAGACATAACGCACCGCGATATTTACAGCTGTTTTCCGATTGTGCTTCACCTAGCCGCAGAATATTTGGAACTGGATCCAACCAAAGACCAAATGAGCGTAACTGGCGGACTTCCTTTCTTTGGCGGCGCAGGCAATAATTATTCAACACATGCCATTGCCAGCCTTGTTGAAACGCTCCGCGCAGATAAAGGTACTTATGGCATGATGCTCGCGAATGGCGGGTTCATGAGTAAGGAGGCCGTCGGTATTTATTCGGCGCAAGCCCCGAAGAAATGGGCACCAATTTCCAGTGATGATTTGCAAGCTACCATCAATAATCGAGCGGATATTCCATTGCTCAACGAAGATTGCACAGCGGCCACCGAAGGCTTTTGCGTTAAACATGGACGGCATGGCGTTGAAAGTGGTTATGTCATTGCGCGCAATGAGACGGGCCGTGTTATAGCACGCGTTAAAGATGGCCATCGCGCTACGTTAGAGGCTCTAGTTACAACGGATGATGTTGTAGGCCAGAGTATAAAGTTCATTCACAGGGATGGGCGCAATTTCGTTCAAAATCCCAACACATTAGGAGCTAACATGTCAGATGATTTTCTTAGCCGAGAGTTTAAATATATCAATCTGAAGCGGAACGGTAATGTTCTTGAAGTGACATTGAATCGTCCAGAGTCATATAATGCTTTGCATAGCGCAGCTCATTTTGAACTCGCGGAAATATTCGATGAATTTGAAGCGGACAAAGACCTCTGGGTCGCCATCATTACGGGCACGGGCGAAAAAGCCTTTTGCAGCGGCAATGATCTAAAAGTCACAGCCAGTGGCGGCGATATGTCAACGCCGCCTTCAGGGTTTGCGGGTTTATGCGCTCGAACGAACCGAGAGAAGCCTGTTATAGCCGCTGTCAACGGTGTTGCTATGGGCGGCGGCCTTGAAATTGTACTTGCCTGTGATGTTGCATTGGCTTCTGCAAATGCAACATTCGCATTGCCAGAAGTCAAAGTCGGTTTATTTGCGGCGGCGGGCGGTGTGCAGCGTCTGACCCGGCAAATCGGCGAAAAGGCGGCCATGGAGCTTATTCTGACAGGTCAAAAAATCGACGCAGAAGAAGCCGCTAAGCTTGGCTTAATAAATTCAATTGCAAACGGTGATGTGATGACAGAGGCCCGCGCCTTGGCACAGACTATTGCTGCTAACTCACCAACCTCTATTCGCGCTTCGAAACGTGTCTTAAACGCGGTCGAGAACCTCGGGAACTGGGACAAAGCCTTAGAGCTTAGCAAGGCAGAAATCGCCAAACTTATGCAAACAAAGGACATGATTGAAGGGGTCACGGCCTTTGCGCAAAAACGAAAACCTAATTGGGTCAACGGGTAAATTATGCCGGACTTTTCCATCGAAGATCGTCAGGCTATTTGCAAAACTTTTGAGCGTTTGCTTGCAGATAAGTGTGATGAAACACGGCTGCGCGAAGTCATAGAGACCGAGTCAGGCTTTGATAAAGCTCTCTGGGCTCAGATGGCTGAACTAGGCTTGACGGGCCTCATGATTGCGCCCGAACAAGGCGGTATTGGCGGCTTTATCGAAGAAGCTGAAGCTGCGCTCGAAGTCGCAGGGGCTTACCTTTATAACGGACCTTACATATCGACTTGCGTTATGGCGCCTATGCTTCTGTCTACTTGCACCGACGAGACTCTAGCTGCCCCGCATTTGCAAAGTATTGCCGAAGGAAAATCTATCTTTGCCATTGCTGGCTGCGCCCCAAGTGGAGACTGGACGGCTGAGCTTAATGTTACAGCGAACGCAAAAAACGAACTGTCAGGTGAAGCAGGTTTTGTCGTTCATGCACGCAACGCGGATCACTGCTTAGTCTATGCCAATATCGGTGAGGATGTTGCGGTCTATCTTGTGAAAATGGCTGACGAAGGCGTTACGCTTACGCCGCATAAAACGGATGATCTCACATTACGTCTCTCTTCTATGATATTTAAAAATGCCCTCGCGCAGAAGCTTGAGGGCGTAGGGGCGAAGCATATTCAAACCGCGTTACAGATTGCGTTAGTCGCGCAGGCAGGAGAACACGTTGGGGCTACACGCCGCATATTTAATCTGACCATTGAATATCTAAACACACGTTTTCAGTTCGGGCAGCCCATTGGACGTTTCCAAGCTTTAAAGCATATGGCTGCAGACCTTTTAATTGAAGTTGAAAATGCGTCGAGTGCCGCGCGTCATGCGGCCCGCGCAGTTGCGGCCCAAGCTCCAACATCAAATGTGCTGACATATTTGGCTGCTTTTACGTGCGCTGATAACTTTCGAACGGTTGCCGCCGAAGCCATACAGCTTCATGGAGGCATTGCTTATACCATGGAACACCCCGCTCATCTTTACTGGCGTCGTGCACAGACTGGGCAGTGGCTCTTTGGTTCGTCGGATAGGTTTAGGGATTTGTACCTTTCTCAGATGGAGAAAACGCTATGAGCACCGACCTGAAACAAGAAGTCGAGACCTGGCTCGCCGCGCATTGGGACAGTGAGAATGGTCGCGCCGTCGGTAGCTCTGATTACGATCAAAAAAGCTGGCTCACAAAGGTCGTGGACGCGGGTTATGCTGTTCCGAGTTGGCCAGAGAAATGGTATGGGCGCGGCGTTTCCCCAAAAGAGGCCCGCATCATCGAGAAAGCGTTTCAAGCTCGCGGCGCAAAGGGTTGGGGCCGTGATCGCTTTCACTTGGGAGCTATCAGTATTTTTAAACTGGGGAGCGAGGCGCTTAAAACTGAACTACTCTATGAACTTCTGACAGGACCAATTTGCTGCCTTTTATATTCCGAACCAGGGGCAGGATCAGATCTTGCTGGAATACGAACCCGCGCTGTTAAAGACGGTGATGATTTTATCATCAATGGCCAGAAAGTCTGGACGTCTAATGCAGTCGAAGCTGAGTATGGCATGCTCCTGACCCGTACCGATATTGAGGCGCCCAAACATCAAGGTATCACCTTCTTTATCTTCCCGATGAAACAGGACGGCGTAGATGTGCGCCCTATCAATCAAATTACAGGCGAAGACGAGTTTAATGAAGTCTTCATCGAGGATGCGCGCGTACCCGAACGCTTCATCATCGGGACGCTCAATCAAGGGTGGAAATCTTTCCAAACGGCAATTGCGTCTGAACGGCTTATCATGGGGGACGGTATTACGTCTCGCCTGCGCGGCGCGGCTGGTAAAGTACCGACCTTGCTCGCCCTTGCACATAAGCACGATAAACTCAAAGACCCTGTAATGCGCCAAGAGATTGCTCAGGCCATTGCGTATAGGCAACTCAACACGCTTAACATGATGCGCGCCAAAGAAGAGATGATGAAAAACGGGGCGTCGTCATTAGCCTCATTGGGCAAGCTCGCCATGTCGCGCATTCAGCATGGCGAAGCGCGGCTCTCGGCAAAAATTCTGGGGCCTCAAATTCTACTGACTGAAACGGAAGACGCGCGTAACGCTAACTTTGACGCCGCTAAAGCTTATATGAATTCGATAGGTGGGGGCACAGATCAGATACAGAAAAACATTATTGCGGAACGTGTTTTGGGATTACCTAAGTCCACGGACGTTAGCCGTAATATTCCGTTCAAAGATATTAAGTCAGGATAAGTTATGTCTATTTTACGTATAGCGCTTTTAGCGTCTGTTAGTTTGATTCTGGTCGCTTGCGGTGCCCAAGATAAAATAAAGACAGATTCAACAAGTGCCCAAACAAAGGTTAAGGCAGAGGTTAAATCAGGGCCGTTATCGCGTACCATTCGTGGTGATGGCGGCGTATCGGATTTCTATTCTTACGATAAAGAACTTCCAGTCAAACCAGGTGTCCTGCTCCGCCAAGAACCGTTAAATGCAAAGCAATCCGTTCCGGGCGCAGCGCAGAACATTCGTCTGCTTTACACCTCGACAGACGGCATTGACGGCAAAACGCCTATTCCGGTTTCAGGCAGCCTATTCCTGCCAGAGGGCGAAGCGCCTGAAGGGGGTTGGCCTCTCATATCTTGGACGCATGGGACTGTGGGGATAGCGGATATTTGCGCGCCGAGCTGGACAGGATATGTGCCGTTTCATCAGGAATATTTAAAGCAATGGCTCGACCAAGGTTACGCCATTGTGGCGGCTGACTATCAAGGTCTCGGTACCAAAGGCACTCATCCATATCTCGCCACAAAGCCTGCTTCCTATAATAACTTAGACATCATCCGCGCTGTCCAAAGCGCTAACTTTCCTGTCTCGGATAAAGTTGTTCTAATCGGCCAATCCCAAGGCGCAGCGGCGGCTTTCGCTACGGCAGGTCATGCGCCAGACTACGCTCCCGAGATTGATATTAAAGGCGTCGTCGCAACAGGCATTCCTTATTTTACGCCGCGCACGATTGAGATTATTCGAGAGACACGCCCGAATGATGTCGTTGATCCCATGCTGGGTTATAACTTCCTTGCGTTAACTCTCATTGAGCAAAAAGACCCGACATTTAAACTGTCTGATTACGTCTCTGATGAAGCTTTGCCTACGGCGTCTGCCGTCAATGACACATGTCACAGAGATGTGAGGGCATTGGTTACCAAAAATCAGCTCACCTATAATAAATCATTCAAAGAAGACCCTACTGAAGCATTAGGGCTGGCCTTTGCACAAATGGGGTATCCGCGTCTGGATATTCCCGTGCCCGCTTATATTGGCAGCGGCGTGAATGACCGTGATACGCCTTTGCGTATGCAGGCTAACCTCATCAAGCAAGCTTGCGCAGCGGGCGCGATAATTCAGTCTAATATCTATCCCGAGAAAGACCATCTGACGGTTCTTAATCATTCAACAGTCGATTCAATCCCTTTCGTAAAAGCGGCCTTTGCAGTCGAAACAATATCGGGCAATTGCAATGCTTTGCCCTTTGAAAAGAAATCTCAAAAATAGGACTTAAGTCATGGAACTCAATTCAAATATCACAGCCGTCATCACAGGCGGCGCGTCGGGCCTTGGTGAGGCGACAGCGCGTAAACTAGCGTCTATGGGTGTTAATATCGGCCTTATGGATTTAAACGTAGAGAAGGGCGAAGCCCTTGCCAAAGAACTCGGCGGCGCCTTTGCTAAGGTCGACGTAACGTCAGATGATGACGTGACAGCAGGCTTTGCAACGCTGCGAGCGGCAAATGGGCAAGAGCGTCTTTTGATTAATTGTGCAGGCACAGGCGACGCTGTGAAAACCGCGTCCCGCGACCGCAAGACGGGCGATATAAAGCCTCATTCTATGAGCCGCTTTCAGCGTATTTTGGATATCAATTTGTCAGGAACATTCCGCTGTATCGCGCAATCCGCTGCAGGCATGATGACACTTGATCCTATTAACGGTGAACGCGGCGCTATCGTGAACACAGCTTCGGCTGCCGCAGAAGATGGGCAAGTTGGACAGGCGGCTTATTCGGCGTCTAAGGCAGGTATCGTTGGTATGACTTTACCTATCGCGCGGGACCTCTCTCGTGAGCTTATTCGGGTGAATACTATTCTACCCGGTATTTTTGATACCCCGCTCCTGGCCGCCGCGCCAGAACAGGTCAAAGCCGCACTAGGCGCAATGGTTCCGCACCCCTCACGTTTGGGCGTGCCTGAAGAATTCGCTTCACTTGCCATTGAGATGTGCCGCAATGGATATTTCAATGGTGAAGACGTACGTCTTGACGGCGCTATCCGTATGGCCCCTAAGTAATCAAATAAACGGAGATAATTATGGCTGACGCTTATATCATTGATGCCTGCCGCACACCGCGAGGGATTGGGAAAGTCGGCAAGGGTGCATTGGCTCACCTTCATCCGCAACACCTTGGTGCAACGGTCCTTAAGGCGATTGCCGAGCGTAATAATCTTAACACAGAACATGTCGATGACATCATCTGGGGAACGAGCACGCAAGTTGGTAAACAAGGCGCAGACCTTGGCCGTATGGCAGCGCTGGACGCGGGCTATTCGACCAAAGCCTCTGGTATGACGCTCGACCGCTTTTGTGGTTCGGGCATTACCACGGTCAATCTGGCCGCAGCGCAAGTCATGTCGGGTATGGAAGATGTTGTCATCGCAGGCGGCACGGAAATGATGAGTTATACGTCGTCTATTGCCGACCCGAAGGTTCCGCCTATGCTAGACGGCGGGAACATGTCTCTGCGCGAGAAGCATCCACAATCCCAACAAGGCGTTTGCGCTGATGCAATTGCCACGTTGGAAGGCATTGACCGCGCGGCGCTGGATCAATTGGCTGTCACCTCTCAGGAAAATGCAGCCCGCGCAATCGAAGAAGGCCGCTTTAAAAAATCCCTAGTGCCAGTCTATAATATGGACGGCTCGATAGCACTTGATAAAGAAGAGTTTCCTCGTCCTGGAACATCTATGGAAAGTTTGGGGGGACTAAGAACAGTCTTTTCAAATTGGCGTGACATCCCAGTTGACGAAACGGGCCGTACATATGGACAGCTGATTCAAAGCAAATACCCGCAGCTTACCGAATTTGACCACGTCCACCATGCAGGTAACAGCTCAGGTATAGTTGACGGCGCGGCAGCGCTTCTCATTACCTCCAAAGACTATGCGGATAAGCATGATCTTACGCCTCGCGCGCGTATCGTTGCGACGGCTAATATGGGAGATTGCCCGACCTTAATGCTGAATGCACCCGTACCTGCGGCGCGTAAGGTATTAGATAAGGCTAGCCTATCTGCGGAGGATATCGATGTCTGGGAAATCAATGAAGCCTTCGCTGTTGTTGCAGAGAAGTTTATTCGTGACCTCAATCTTGACCGCAAAAAAGTTAACATCAATGGCGGCGCTATGGCGCTTGGCCATCCTATTGGCGCAACGGGGTCTATTCTTATCGGGACAGCGCTAGATGAGCTAGAACGCAGTGGTGGCCGCTATGGTCTCGTAACCATGTGCGCGGCTGGCGGCATGGCTCCGGCCATCATTATTGAGCGGGTTTAAGAAGATGAAAGACGGGTTTGACTTATCCGGTCAAGTCATCCTCATTACAGGGGCATCTTCTGGCATCGGGGCGCGGTTTGGGAAAACGCTCGCTGTGAAAGGGGCTAAGGTCGTCCTAACCGCTAGGCGCACTGACCGCCTAAACGCCTTGGCCACTGAAATTATAGAGTCTGGAGGAGAGGCGCTCGCTGTTGCTATGGATGTTTCTGACGAGGCGTCAATTATTACAGGCTTTGATGCAGCAGAGAAACATTTTGGACGTATCGATACCGTCATCGCCAATGCTGGCCGCGAAGCCGACCGCCCAGTAATGGATTTATCCGTTGAGGACTTTGATGGCACAATCGCCGTGAACCTACGCGGCGTATTCTTGACCTCAAGGGAAGGGGCACGGCGCATTTCAAAAATAGACCGCAGTGAAAACCAAGATGGCCGCATTATTATTATATCTTCGGTCACGGCTAAAAAGGTCACGCGAGGCTTGGCTGCTTACTCGGCTACCAAAGCGGCCGTATCCCAAATGGGTAAGGTTATGGCTCTTGAATGGGCACGGCTGGGAATTAATGTGAATATGGTTCTGCCGGGATATATTCTCACCGACATCAATAGCGCTTCGTTTGAAACGGATCGCGGCAAGATGTTCATCAAATCCTTCCCGCGACGACGCCTTGTCGACCAGAGCGATTTGGACGGCGTCATCAACTTTCTTTGCTCCTCAGCATCTAAAAGCGTGACGGGCACGGAGATTATCGTTGATGATGCGCAACAGCTTTAAGCGATTATTCTAAGTTAAACGCCTTCAATGCAATGGCTTTCGCTGATTTATAATCAGCCTTGCCATTATCTGCGCGAGGAACAGTCTTGGTCATGACGTAATGGCGCGGGGCTTTGTAATCAGCGAGTAAGCCCCGAATATGTCCCTTTAGCTCAGAGGCATCTATAGCTGTCCCGTCGACGGATGACATAACCGCCGTAACGGCTTGGCCAAATTTTTCATCAGCGATGCCTACCACAAGGCAGTCATAGACGTTCGGATGTGTTTTGAGCGCTTCTTCAACTTCTTCTGGGAAGATTTTTTCGCCGCCACTATTTACGCAGGTTGAACCGCGCCCCAAAAGCGTGATTGTGCCGTCTTCTTCAAGAATAGCGTAATCGCCCGGCACAGAATAGCGCACGCCATTAAACATGCGGAATGTCTCTGCGCTTTTACTCTCGTCTTTGTAATAGCCAATCGGGACCATGCCCCCATTGCAGAGCAATCCAGCTTCGCCGGAACCGGGTTTTATCTCGCGGCCATCTTCTGTCATCACGCGTGAGCTAGGAGCAAGCATAAAGCGCGCCGTCTGATCCGTTTCCATAGAACCGCGATTGCCAATCGATACGCCGATGCTACCTTCTGTGGAGCCCATAGAGTCAAAAATAGTCACGTCCATATGTTTCAAGATATCGGCTTTGGCTTCGCTTGAGAACATCACGCCAGACGAGTTGACCATCTTCATAGAGGATGTGTCATAGGGGCGTCCGGCACCCAGAGCGGCATCCAAGGCTTTTGAAATAGGTCGCGCAAAGACATCGCCGACAATAACGACTTCTTGAACGCGCTCAGTCTCAATCAGTTTCAAAATATGATCCGGGTCGAAGCTGTGATTATCAAAGAGTATAGCCGCCCCTCCTAGGCCGTGAGGTATTACAACACCCACCCACATGCCTGTGCCGTGCATGAGTGGGCAAGCCGGCATGGCGCGAGGCAATACATCCTTCTCGGCCATAGATTTGATGATGGGTATGAGGTCGTCAGGGCTTTGTGGTAAGGGGAGTCCCCGCAGGCGCATGGCTTTGCTCATCAAGGTGCTGGAAAAGGTCTTATGATCATACATAACGCCTTTGGGCAATCCCGTGGTGCCACCAGTATAGAGCATGTAGATGTCATCACCTGACCGCTTGATGGTGGGCATAGGCGAGGCGTTGGCGATTTCAGCCTTATAGTTTTTCGCGCCTTCGAGATGAAGACCGCTGCCGTCGTCTATCTCAATAAATAATTTCACATCGCCTAACTGATCGCGGATTGTTTCGAGGCGCGGGGCAAATTCGGCCTGAAAAATAACGGCTTCACTGTCGCTATTATTGATGACATGAGCGAGCTCTGTTTCCAGATAGCGGTAGTTAATATTAATTGGACAGAGGCGGGCTTTGAAAGCCGCAAATTGCGCAACCAAATACTCGGCGCTGTTATAAGAGTAGATCGCAACCTTCGTACCGGGCTTAAGGTCACTATCAACAAAAACTTGAGCCAGCTTTGCCGCTTGGTTTTCATACTCTTGCCATGTCAGACGCTCATCGGCGCAAACAACTGCTTCGGAGTCAGGTATCGCCTTTGCTACATTTTCCCATAAATTAGCGAGATGCCATTCTGACTCAGCCATCAATATACTTTCAAAGAGTTCACCGAAAATTACGGTTCCTGCAAGTGCAAGACTACTTAAATTGATTACACAGAAATGGTAGCGGCTAAAAGCAAAGTGATTTGCATTTCGAGCGTTTTTGTAAGTTGAGACTAGTGTACACTTTTGGGCCAATGTAGCAGACGTTAGATTAGCGGTTTAAAATCGCTCCATAGCAACCGCTGGGAATGTTTGAGATTGCGGCTGTATTCATTCAACATAAAACTCTCGTTATGTCCGCTTTGCGACAAAAGTAACCGTTTTTAGGAATTGGCTCTAAGGTCCGCAATGAGGATTATTGCGACTTCAGTTTGGAGAGTAAGGCGAAGGCTATACTTGTAGTAATGCGGCCAATAGAATAGCTTCTTCGCATGTGCAATCTCTATCGGCAGGACATATCGCAATCAAAGATCATCTCATTTTTTGAAAAGAGCAGTCTTTCTCTTACCAGCACTGCGCGCGGTCTCAATCTAGAGCCAGGATATGTTGGCGCGGACCAAAACGGACCAGTCCTTATTAATGACGGAAACAATTTTCTAGATTACGCAACAATGCGCTGGGGGTTTCCGCCCGTCAGGGAGGGCGCCCGTCCAATCACGAATATCCGAAATTTAACCTCGGCTTGGTGGCGCGGTGCAAACCGCGCTTACACCCATGACGCAGAGTACAGATGCTTGGTGCCGTTTTCGTCGTTTTCGGAATGGGACAAAGCCTCAAAATCTAACGCCTGGTTCGGAGTTTTAGCGCAAGCTCCAATGTTTGCCGGAGTGTGGCGCCCGTGGCATGGGGAGCGCCTGAAGAAAGTTGAAGGTAAAAAGCGCAGAGAGAGACAGGTTCACGACTGGAAACTCTTTGCATTTTTAACGACGGAACCAAATACGATTGTTGCTCCAATCCACCCTAAAGCAATGCCGGTAATCTTGACTTCGAGCGAAGAGTGCGAGCAGTGGATGTCGGGGGGCGAGAAGAGTTTCGAGCTGCAGCGCCCCCTACCAGAAAGTTTGACAAAATTAGCAGACTAAATTTTAAAACAGATCCTTGATGTATGTGGTCCAGCCGTCTTTGTGTTTTTGTTGACTTTATTCTCCTTCGAAGAACAAAACTTGGCTTATTGCAGCTCTAAGGTTCTCAGGAACGAAAGGCTTAGAGATGAGATAGGCAGGTTCAGGTTTATTACCCGTAAGGAGACTTTCGGGAAATGCCGTAACAAAAATGACCGGTATTTTGTACTCTTTAAGAATATCAGTCACAGCGTCCATCCCCGAGCTCCCGTCGGCTAACTTCACGTCAGAAATAATGATACCGGGTTCGTGGTCCCGAGTTAGGTCAAGCGCGCTCGTCTGGGTCGCTGCAATCCCCGATACAGTGTGTCCCATATCTCCAACGATGGCTTCAATATCGCTTGCGATAATCGGCTCGTCCTCAATGATAAGTATGCTGGTGCGTAGTTCCCGCGAAATATCAACCTCAGCTCTGGCTAAAAGCTCTATTACATCACTAATATCAAGGTCTATTACAAAGCTGATTTCATCATCGGTCAGATTTTCGAGAGCATTGAGGAGAAAAGCATAGCGTTCTCTTGGTGCAAGTTTGCGAACACGATATCCTGTGTCCAGTACGCTCTCAGTCTTAGCTCCTAAGTTTGCTTCGGATTGCAACCACACCTTATAAAATACGCGGTGTAGATGAAGCTTTGCCGGCACTTCGCCGCGCTCAGAGCTTTTTGTGCAGACTAACGGCTCCAATACAAGTTCCACCAGATGATCACCATCTTCTTGTGATCCCGTAAGCGCTCGAGCGAAGCGCCTTAAAAACGGGATGTGAACAGCATAATCATCAAGTCTCACGGCAAAGTCCTTTGTTTATATGATATGAAAATTGGGGGGAGGGAGCACATACAGTTTAGCATTCTAGCGCCTCTTAGCGCGTCTACGGGGGCCTTTTCGGCTGCCATGACGCTCATAGACTTCGTTAGCTTGCCGTTTTGCCTCGACCGTTGAACGGATCGCCCAAAGCTTTGACTTTGCATCCTTGACGGCATCTTTGTGTTCCACAATACGTTTTGGATAATTAAAATCACGATCCGCCAACCATGGCTCATGAACAGACTTCCCTTCGAGACTTGCCAGTTCCGGCACCCATTTTCGGGTAAAGTCTCCGGCCGGGTCTTGGTCATAACCCTGCTTTACGGGTGAATAAATCCGGATTGCGTTGATGCCAGTCTCGCCAGATTGCATTTGCGCCTGAGGCCAGTGGATGCCTGGCTCGTAATCGGTAAATAATCTCGCCAAGACATCGCCGCTATCCTGCCAGCGGAGCCATAAATGGTAAGATGCAAACGATGTTAACATCGCGCGCATTCGAAAATTAATCCAACCTGTCGCGCGTAAATATCGCATACAGGCATCTACAAATGGATAGCCGGTCATACCTTGTTCAAAAGCGTAAAGTCTATCTGCATCCGAAGAGTCCCCGCGCAAGCCTTTATAAATTCGAGCCATAGGCAACCATTCAAGCTCAGGTTCGGCTTCTAGTTTTTGCATAAAATGACAGTGCCAGTGCAGCCGACCTATGAAGGATGTCATTGCGCCCCGCCACATTTTCGCGTCGTCCGATGTTTGGCCTGTTAATTCCGTTTTGCGTTCAAGAGCGGCATGGTAGACCTCTCTCATCGATATTGTTCCAAGCGCCAAATAAGGCGACAATCGTGAACATTCATCTTCAGCGCTAATTGGCGAGGACATTCCTTTACGGTAGTTCTGGCCGCGCTCGTTAAGAAAACTTTGAAGCGTATATTCAGCAGTAACGCGGCCTGCAGGCTGCATGTGCAAGATACCGTCATGGATAAGGCCAAGCTCGGGAGGCGAGGGAATATTGTCAGATACGCAGGCAGCCCAGCTTATCTTTTCAGGGATAGCTGTAACTGGCTCTGCCATAAATGCGTCCCACCTTTTCGCCCATTTATCGCGGTCTAGCTCGCTGCCGCGCGCAATTCCATGCTGCTTATACTCGGTAAAATTAATGTTATTGTCATTACACCATCTGCGGACTTTTACGTCGCGCGCAAACGTCCAAGCATTGCCGGTCTCCTCATGCGCATATAGTGCTATATCGCCGTGGGTTTTCGCGACATCTTCCAAAACTTTGACGACATCTCCAACCCTGATTGTCAGCGATCCACCAGCATGGTCACACTGGCTTGACAAATCAGCGAGGCTATCTTGCAGAAAACGGTACTGCCGGAAGGACGTGTCTTTGAGAGCCCAATACTCTGGCTCGATAACGTATAAAAAAATGACCTTACCCGCCAAGGCAGCGGCGGCCAATGGCCGGTGATCGTGCAGCCGCAAATCACGCTTCAACCAAACTACAGAAGTTGTCATGCTGAAAGACTATCCGGCGCTTTGCCGCCAAGAGAGGGGAGCATCAACCAAAGATATGTCCCGATGATATTTACAACCATCAAAGCTGCATATTGAATTGTCAACGGCGACTCTTTGGCTAGAACTCGAAACTTAATCCAGAGGATTGAGGATAGTGAAAATACCACAAAGCCTAATCCCGCCATTTTCGACGAGATAATAGATACGACCATTATCGCGGCAATAATCCCGGCTATTGTCGCTGACCAGTGTAATATATTCTCATGGGGCATGTCGCAGTCCCAGCCACCTTTTGTAAAAATCAAATACGGCAATCTGATTTAGCTCCAAATTCAACTGAAATATCAGCAGATTTATATATTTTCCATAACCTGAGATAAGGAACTTTACGAGCAAAACCGCGTTATAGCTGTCATGGACTTCAAATCATATCTCAGCCAAGACCTGATTGACCGAAGCCGAGCACTCAATGATAATGACTTTAAACAAAATGGCGCTTATGTACTGTGTTGGTTACAGCAAACGTTGAGAGCCTTTGATAATCCCGTAATCGACGCAGCCGTTGAAACCGCTAATAAACATGACTTGCCCGTTCTCGTTTATCACGGGATTCGGCAAGATTATCCTCACGCCTCCGACCGTCTCCACTATTTTTTGCTAGGCGGAAGCCGCGGCCTTCAGACTGGATGCCGCGAGCGCGGTATTCGGTGCGCGAGCTACCTGCAGACCCCTGACAATATTGAAAAGGGTTTGGTTTACCGACTTGCAAAAAACGCGGCAGCGGTCTTTCTTGAGGATCACCCAACGTTTGTCGCGCGGTGGCAAAGCGAGAATTTTAGCAGAAAGACCGATAGTGCGGTCACTGCTGTTGACGCGGCCAGATTAGTACCGACGCGAGTCTTGCCTGGCGGTCTTAAAACAACGCCTAGCTTTAGAGCTGCCAATAAAGTACTGCGCGATACGTATGCTCATGTGCAGCGAGATGTTATGCCAAGTGTCCCTGCGTTTGAAGGCGACCTAGGGTTCACAGAAATCTATCTAAGCGGGGTGTCTGATACCGATCTCGAAGTAATGGTCGCTGAGTGCGACATAGACCATTCACTGTGGACTTGTCCTGAATTTCCCCCCAGCCGGGAGGTAGCTTTAGCAAAAATGGACACTTTTATAGAAGAGCATTTGCCAAGGTATAAGTGGACCCGCAACAATCCGGCAAAAGACGGGTTCGGGTCACAGTTGTCGCCATATCTGCATTTTGGCCTATTGGGACCGCGCGAGCTCTATGAATCTATTTCAAAATCAAATGCCCACTCGGCCGCGAAATGGAAATTCTTAGATGAGGCCATTACATGGCGAGAATGGTTTCATTACCAAGCCGCTCATATAGATAGTTTTGAGCTGTTTGACGGACTGCCTGAGCGGGCCAAAACTACACTTATTGAGCACGCCGCTGACGAACGCGAAGAGCTATATAGCCTAGATGATTTACTGCACGGCCGGACATCCGATACCATTTGGAATGCCGCTCAAAAACAATGGCTCACCACCGGTTATATGCATAATAATCTTCGTATGTACTGGGGCAAAAAACTGCTAGCCTGGACGCCAAATCCAATCGAAGCGTGGAATACCGCCTGTTACATCAATGATCGTTTGAGCTTAGACGGCCGCGATCCTGCCACCTACGGAAACATGCAGTGGTGTTTTGGTAAAGCCAAGCCAGGTTACCGAGAAATTTCCGTATATGGCTGGGTAGCCCCTAAATCTTCAGCCGCTCTGGTGAAACGAGATGGCGTCAATGATTGGGTAGCTAAAATGAATGACGCGCCGCACGGCGAAATTTCCGTACCGGATTACATTGCTGACCCTTTAAAATTTTAATTATGACAGGATGAGTTCACCCTTAGGGCAGAACAGATTGAAGCAACTTATCCTGAAGGGATGTATCACTATCAGATGTATGCAAAACCGAAATGTCTCCCGTCGTCTCGAGTACCACGGCTCTGACTTGATCCAGATTTAGCACGTTAGCTTCTCTTAGTTTTGCAAATAAGTCGTCTTCAGTTACTCGGGTTTTCTCAAGGTTTTTGTACAAGATTTTGTCTCCCTGCATCAATAACCTTGGTTGGTTATCGATCAAACTTGCTGCCCAGTTAGTATGTTTTCGCAGCATCGTGACAGTAAATTGCAAAGCAAAGATAGTCGCGAGCGCAACGACTCCATCAGCGAGCGGCGTCGATTTATTGAGCAAAACACTGGCGAGTATTGATCCTACGGCGATTGTCATAGCAAAATCAAAAGAACTCATCTTTGAAAAGCTTCTCAGCCCAACGAGGCGCGTAAATACAATAAGCGTAAAAAAAATAAGCGTAGAGCTGATTACAATCATCACTATTGATGAGGACGACGTTGTTATCCAATTTGGCATAAATGCTCTCTTTCAGTGTTTTTAATTAGCGATGTTTCATTAATCAGAGTTATCTATATTCTCAGCGTCAATACTAGCACTATCATAGGATAAGTAGGGGACGCGGCGTTAGGTTCCAGACTTGAAAGTAGAAGAATGGCTTTATTATCTTTAGGAGCTAGCCTAAATAAAGGCGAAGGGGCAAATCATGGCCAAACAATATTTAATTGACTCCTTAGCGTCAAACTTCGAGATCGATGCAGATGCTACCGGTGTTTTAGAAGATGTCGAAATGACACCTAAACGCTTACTAAAGGGGCAATCTTTATTTCGAACTGGAGATGTCGTCACTAATTTGTTCTGCGTTGCTGAAGGATGGATGACTGCCGCCGCCGAGCTTGAGGACGGCGAACGTCAGTTGCTAAACTTTCACGTTCCAATTGATTTAGCCGGCCTAGAGTTTTTGTCAGAGAGTAAAGCGACATCAACCATGACAGCTTTTGAGAATTCTTTAATATATTTGATACCAGTGTCTCAATTCTTAAGTGGTTTGCAGCGATCTCCGAGAGCATCTTTGTCCTTACTCAATGTCCTCGGCCGCCGCTACATTACCATGCAAGACCGTATATGTGTTTTCGCTCACGGCGATGCGAAAGCTAAAATTGCATACCTTTTGCTAGGGTTGCGATCAAAACAACTTCGAAATAAATTTAAAAATCCTAACGTATTACGATTGCCCTTAACGCAACCAGATATTGCGGACGCCTTAGGACTAAGCCCCGTTACCGTAAGCCGTGAGTTTACGAAGCTTACTAAAGCAGGTTTCGTAGAGTATAATAGAAACGAAATTACCATCAAAGACGTCTCGGCCCTTGAGGCCTGTGTCACGCCAATAATCACCCAAGATAAACATGCTGATGAGTTCGGATAAGATGTCCGAGTTTTGGGGCGGAATAGAGGCCGTTTGCATGAACCGATTCAAAGGAGTCTATTTAAGGAATTCCACTTTGGTTAACTTTACTTTTTAGACATTTCTGCCCACCAATGGGCGTAAGTTGAGTTTCTCGCCATCTTACGGTTCTCATCTGGCGCTCCATCTGACCACCAGACAGGACCTCGTTCTCCCAGTGCAATTTTTGCGTCATGAACGCGGGCGCGGGCTGTCTCTAAGCGAGCGTCATCTAACTTAAAATGTTTCACCTCTCGGCGGGCATTCATCAAATCGTTTACGTGAGACTGCCTGACAGACTCAGCCAGAGAAGGGTTGGACATTCGCCACAACCGTCCTCTTACAACAAAATATCGGCCGTCGGGAGTTATTGGGTATCTCATTTTGAGAGGATCTTATATTGATTTTTTTAAGCCGATAGACGGCAGGTGAGGGGACATAAACGGGTTTCAGCGCTAACGACTTTCATGTAAGCTTATCCCATATCACAAAGATAGCTGCGGATATCGAGCGGTCTAACTAACCTGACGGTTTTTAATAATATCATGGATAAACCTAAGCTTTGTGCTAATGGTTGGTGATAGAGCAAAAGGATAATAATCATTGTGTCCAATAGATCGGTTCATGGCGTTCATAGCAATTGTAACTGGAATCCATTGCGTGAGGAGTCGGTCGAAATCATCAACATCACGAGGGGAGTCAACCTCTTCATTCAGCGTTATATTTGCCGTGACCGGCGGCGGGCTCAGGCCGTACGCATGGGCCGTCTCTAATCCACTAATCATATGAAAATAATGGGCCCATGTCTCGGCAAAATCTTCCCAAGGATGGCAGGTTGAATATGCGCTGACGTAACTACTCTGCCAATCAAGTTTGGGTCCATTGTTGTAGTATATCTGTAGCGCAGCCGAATAATCCGCCCGCTCGTCGCCGAAGACGCTGCGAAATCTATCAAGAGTATTAGGCTGGTCTACTAGTCTGTCCCAATAAAAGTGACCTATCTCATGCCGAAAATGTCCCGTTAAAGTTCTAAAGGGCTCGCCCATTGCCACGCGGGTCTTTTCTCGCACCGCGTCGTCCGCTTCGGCGATGTTAATTGTTATCAAACCGTTATCATGCCCGGTCATAACTTTTTTCGTCTCGTTGTTTTCCGTAATTACATCACTCAGCAACTCAAATCTGAGTGTACCTTCGGCCTTGGTGACCTGGTTATCTAATATCAAACCCGATTTAATAAGGTCGTAAAAAAGACGGCGCTTTGCCCGTTCTAGCCGGCTCCATAGTTTTTTCTTTTCTGAATCGGAGATATCTGGTATTTTTATTGTGTGTGAGCAGCTTTGACAAAGATCTGAAATACTAGACGGCTCTGACAGCCAATTGCAGCCTATGAGGCTTCGGTTCGCACAAGGCAAATATCCATCAACACCATTGTAAGTTTGTACAAAAATCAGTGAACCGGTCAGCATCAAATCACTTGCCGCGAGGTAGACTAAATCGGCTTGACAATCGTTACATTTTGTATTGTCAAAATGGACCTCGTTTTTGCAATTCGTACATGAAAATCGACGCATAGTATGGGTCTTTCGAAAAAGGACGGGCTGAAAACGAAGTCGCAAATCGCTAGACGGAAAAAGTCTTTCCATACAACGCTCCAATATGTAAAAACCATCGGAATAGCGAGGAAAATCTTTCTGGTTATACTCGCCACAGACCAAACGACGCTGTCATCGCCAACAATAAAATTTACGCATTTTTCGCCTCTGGGACAATCAACAATTACCACCCATTTCTGTTATAGGCCTGCGGTCTTTCAGTTTCCGATAATTGACCAAGGCGGGCCATTCTCCAAAATTTCGACAGGGTCACCAACATTTATTCGAGCCAGATTTTCAGGAACTGCCGCCCACCCAAATAATACGCCTTTAACGCGTTTATCCCCCGACCTTCGGGACTTGATGAGTTCCCTCATAATGCCTGCGTCAGTTTGCTTTCCAGTCGTGTGGTCTAAAGTGATTATTTTACATCTGTTAATTGGCTTGACCAAATTAAGAATGATATTGCCAACACGTATCGACCGCCATCTATCTTCGGCCCAGGGTGCCGACGCTTCAATCACAAGATTAGGCCGAAACTGTTCGATACTAACTTCGTAACCCAGAGTTTTGGAAAGTTCTGCAAGTGAGGCAGTGTTTACGATAGATATTGGAACACCATCGGCCAAGCTCACAGACGTCTTTGCCCCATTTGCATTGAAGAAACGTCTCGTAATTTTGTCCATAAAGACTAACCGGATATCCTCATCGAAAAATGCAGATAGTCTTTTATTTATTTCGCCCTCGGCTACACGGACACTTACAAAATCACTCTGAACCTGAGCATCTATGCGCACATCTGAAGGCACAGACTTAATTTTTTTGCCACCAATATTTATAACTAGCGCGCCGTCTATTGTTTCGGGCTTAAGAAGGGCCATGCAGCTATGGCTTCGAAGAGATATGAACTGATTGTCTGAATCGATAAGCATTGCGCGCCGGTCATGCGCTAGTCCTCTTTCCTTCAAATCCGATGATTTAGCTGAAACGCCTCGGCATGACTTGACCGGGTAGATGAATATATCGCGTAGTAAAATTGCTTTAGTCCCTTTTAGTTTGACAGTTGATGACTCATATTTTTTACAGCTTTATCTGCCCAAGTTTTTGGCCGCTCACCAAAACATTCCAATATCGCGTCGACACCAATGACTGTTCCTTTGGCAATCCGTCCTAAGATAGCAATAGACGCAGCTTTACTACTACGCTCCGACAAGACATATCCAAACTCATCGGTCTGAACGCCCAATTCATCATGCACTGGTTGTATAAAGTTCTTATCAAGGAGGCTCGCCAACAGAGGTGATATTACCTCGATTAGTTTTGGACCGTCTAACACGGAGTCAATCATTGTTGTCGCTGTGAATTCAGCCCCAGCACTTTTAAGTGTCCAGCCTTCTTTATCACAAGTGATGTCCGGATCGCTCAATACGTCGAGGTTTAACGCTCCCGCATTATATAACGCTTTGAGCTGCTTTAAACTCGCGACAGGCGGACCGAATGAGTATCTTTTAAGTCTTTCATCCAGAGTGATGATATCGGCCATCACGTCATCGCTTAATTTACTATGAGATAAACTGGCGTATATAGTCATCTGGCAATGTCGCCAAACCTGCCCCGCGCAGTAGTCCAAATAAATTGGAGTGGTATCCATAGCCATGTCTATAAAGCTTTGTAGAGAAACTGAGGGATGCACTGCGTTGGGCATGATCGATTCGTGCGAATAATCGGAGTCGCTCAGCCAGTTTGTTAAAACTTTTGAATAATCTGTCGAACTAAGAATCCTGTCTGAGACCGGATTTTTAAGGCTCTCAAAGACTTTGGCAATGGTTGGAACCATTCTGTCGATTAACCAGTCACAACCAGTTGCCCATTTTTGGCTATCCTCATTGCTGAGTGCTTTCGCTAATATCTTTAGGTCGGACTGCGGCGGCGCGTATTGAGCGTCTATGCGTGGCGTATGAGGCTTTGGCCCCATTGTCATTCCGTCCAATGAAAATGGGGCCATGACCAGTTTCGTCTCAAAGGGAGTATATGTATAGTTGCCGGTTTCGACATCAGCTTCAAATGACCCATGAAGTTCACCTAAAGCGCGCGCCGCATCAATCATAGAAAGACCGTAACCTCTAATCGCGACATGCTTGTGGCCGTTTTTATTTGCCGCCAGAGTTAATTCGGATACAGGGTAAACTCCAGCATGGAGAACGAGGTTCGAGTTCCTTTGTGTGAACTCAGTCCATTTCTTCATTTGGGCATCTTGCCGCGTGGGTTGATGGCCTATGGCGAGGAGAACGTCATCAGCAATATATGTTTCGCCAGACTGCGTAATTATTGAGCACTGATCCCCTTGGGGCTCCAGCATTTCCACCCTGTCTTTTATAACCGTGACAACGCCAGTATCCATAAGCGGCGCAATAATGCTT
>JAOIVW010000034.1 GCA_028224375.1 Hellea sp. | reverse complement strand
CAGAAAAAGCGGAAGCCGACCGGATAGAAGCCGAACGCCTCTCCGCAGAAAAAGCAGAATCCAAACGCCTCAGAGATGAAGCCTTAGAAGCCGAACGCCGCGCAACAGTCGCCGCGCAACAAGCTGAACGCGAGGCCGCTGAACGTGAGGCGCGGGAAAAAGCCGCCGCAGAACGCGAAGCCAAACGCCGCCAAGACCTTATCGACCAAGGCATAGATCCTGACGCGGAAACCGATACCTTAGCTGAAGGCGGGTTCCTACAGCGCATTACCAAAGGCCTGTCAAAATCCACCTCCCGCATGAGCGAACAGGTCTCTGCCGTGTTCAACAAACGCGTGCTGGATGATGAAGCACTGCAGGACCTTGAAGATATTTTGATTACATCGGACTTTGGCGTCGCGCCCGCCGCGCGGGTCACGGCCCTCTTGGCCGAAGATAAATTCGATAAACAAGTCACAGATATGGAAGTCAAAATCGCGCTCGCCGATGTGATTTCAGACATCCTGACTCCGCTGGAAGTCCCGATTGTGCTAACCTCTGCCAAGCCGCAAATCATGCTCTTTGTCGGCGTGAACGGCTCGGGTAAAACGACAACACTCGGCAAACTCGCCAAGCGCTATCACGATCAAGGCAAAACGGTCATGATTGCGGCGGGCGATACATTCCGCGCCGCCGCAGTCGAACAGCTCACGGTCTGGAGCGAGCGCGCGGGCGCAAAAATCGTCTCGGGCAAATTAGGCTCCGACGCGGCAGGCCTTGTCTATGACGCGATTGATCAAGCCAAAGCTGAAGACATCGATATCTTGATGATTGATACGGCGGGCCGCCTGCAAAACCGCACCGAGCTTATGGACGAACTCGCCAAAGTCGTGCGCGTGATTAAAAAACAAGACCCCTCCGCCCCGCATCATTCTATATTGGTGCTGGATGCCACGGTCGGGCAAAATGCGCTGATGCAGACTGAGGCTTTCCGCGATACGGCAGGCGTCACGGGCCTCATCATGACCAAGCTCGACGGCACCGCCAAGGGCGGCGTGCTGGTCGCGCTGTCCGATAAATATAAACTCCCCATCCACGCCATCGGTATTGGCGAGCGTATTGAAGATTTAGAGAATTTCTCCGCGCCTGTCTTCGCCGCCGCGCTCAGCGGCGTAGCTGACGCGATGATTGAGGGCTGATAAAAGATGGTCAGTCTAACGGCTTTTGATGAGTTGTTTGAACGTGTCTATGATGCCTCAAACATAGCCCGTGATTTAGGGGGTCTTGTTACACCTGAATTTTATCAAGATTTCTACACCGTAGTGACGAAGGGGCCGTCATATATTTTCGAGCATGCAATTGAGCACCAGCCTAAGTTTTACAATCTTATTAAGGATTGTAATTTCTATGTGGGTGAATATCATTGGATGGATATTAAAACCCCTGAAATTATGTATTTTTGCTTTACGGAATTGAACGGGCATTTTCTTTCTTTGGAACCTCGTCGCGCTCGAAATGGAGTTTATGAAAGCTATGACTACAAGCTGGCTATGGACCCTCCACGCTATAATGAATTAATTGAATCTTTGCCTAAATCGATTGCCATGTCTTATTACTATCGCATTACAGCTATAGGCATTGCTGAAGACCCTCCATTTGACCCAAGCCGCCTTTTGGGCAAAGATTGGCACTGCTTTGATGATGTTGCCGCATTCCACAATGTAACTGACTGGGAAAGCTATCTACCGCTTTGGTTTCAGAGGCCAGCTGGTGAATCTCCGGATAGGTTACAAATCAGATCTTTGCTGGATACCCGCCGAATGGGTGGTTCGAAAATGATGCAACTAGCCATGAGTCTTTCCGACACCGTGGTTAAAGTGCCCTATGGTGACGGAGATCAGCTTATGGTGGATAAAGGGTCATCTCATAGGCGTATTTATCATCTTCATCGGGGGCGTTTGGATGAACCACGAATTTTAATTAGACCAGCCGAAGCGATAGACTCCTATGTCGAGCATACATTATTAAGCCGCCCTGAACCCTTTGATTTTTTGCCCTATAGCCAGACCTTCAAACAAGCCGGAATTATTTGATATTGAGATATAACTACACTTTTTGCTACCACACTTATCTTAATTCACAGCGCATAATATCACTGAAAAGACGCAGAGCGTCATAATAAAATAGGAATTTTTAAATCGACACAGCAACGCTCTCCATAATTCTTGTTCTTATCTCTGCGCTTTGCCATGCTTTAGTCGGAGCTCTTATGAAGCGCTCGGATGATAAGCTGGTGCTTCGCGGTATTCTGGGCACGACAGCCTGTGTTATCGCTCTGCCTTTCGCTTTGATGTTGCCTTTTCCGCCTTGGGAGGTTTGGAAAGTCATGCTGTTTGGCGTGAGTGTGCATTTCATTTATCAATTTGCCCAAGCCGCCGCTTACACCAAAGGGGATATGTCTGTTGTCTATCCAATCATGCGCGGATTTGCGCCTGCCTTGGCTGCCTTCTTTGCATTTGTGTTTTTAAAAGAAAGCTTAAGTCATGTTGAAATACTGGGTTTAATCATTGTCGTCACAGCTTTGGTGGGATTTGGCTGGCCCCAGAAAATCAAGATTAAGGATACGCGAGCCGCCCTCTCCCTTGCTCTTTTCTGCGGACTTTTGACGGCCATTTACACAGTGATTGATGCTTATGGTGTGCGATTAGCGCCGCATAAATTTGCTTTTATCGCTTGGTTTTTTGTCGTCGAAGGCATTGGGATTGCCGTTATCGTGAGCGTCTTAAAACGTGACAGGCTTAAAGCCCGTGTCGCGGCTGATTTTAAAGGCGGTGTTATGGCTGGAGGCTTAGGGCTCGTTTCTTATACGACGGCTTTATATGCCTTTTCTATTGCGCCCATTGCTGGCTTGGCCGCTCTGCGCGAAACGAGCGTTATCTTTGGCGCTATCCTGGCAACACTTTGGCTCAAGGAAAGCTTTGGAATAAGGCGCGGAATACTGGCTATAATTCTTGCCTTAGGCCTTATCCTGATGCACACCGCCTGATATGGAAAATCAGACGACACAGACACCTAAAAAACCCAATAATTTTTGGATTGATTTTGGGCCGCTATTGGTTTTCTTTATCGCTTTTCAGGTCTTTAAGCGCCGTCAACCTGATGACGCGATGTTGTGGGCTGCTGGGATATTTGCTGTGGTTGCCGTTATCGCTTTGCTGATTGGCTGGCTAAAATATAAGCACATCTCCAAAATGCTTTTGTTCTCCACGGCCATTATTGTCGTCACTGCAGCTCTAGCTATATTGTCAGGGAATAAGACGATTTTTTATATGAAGCCGACAGTTATTAACGTCCTCTTTGGCGTGGCCGTTATTGGCGGCATCTTTTTGAAGAAAAATGTCATTAAAATGATGATGGGTGAAGCTGTCGAATTACCGGATAAAAAATGGGATACGCTGGCTATCCGTTGGGGACTGTTTTTCTTTGCTATGGCCGCGTTAAACGAATATATCTGGCGTTACCAAAGCGAGGATTTCTGGGCGACATTTAAAGTGTTTGGGTTTTTACCCTTAACGATAGTTTTTACTTTAACCCAAATTCCCTTTATTCAAAAACACGGCAAAATGCGCGAGGGCTAAACTTTGCCTATTTCTGCCTCAGGCATGGGAAGGTGCCAATGCTCACACGCTAGGGCAATAACATCGCTTTCGGCCTCATGATAATCCCCGTCAACAATCGCCACCGCATAAAGCGCGTTTAAGATATCCTGGCGAAATTCAGACTTCGCCAGAGCGAGAATATGACGAAGAATTGTTGTCTCGGAATCTGGCGCATCGAGCCAGTCTTTGATACCTTCGCGGTGCAACACAAACCAATCAAAGGCCATTTTTTTGGAGAATAACATCTTGGGCGTGATAACCTCTTTAAGGGTCAAAGAGCGCTCTACAAAAGCATCAACTTCTTCTTTGTACACGCGGTTATCCGCAACGATGACAACGCTCAGTAACGTCAAAATATGTGTCCATTGTACGACGTTCACAGCCATTCCCCTTGATACCTTCCCTCATCTGCACAGACGCAGTGATGCCTTTGACATGAATACAAGGTGAATAGGGCTTTGCGGCGTCTTCTGGATCACTGCTGTCGGCCAAACATTTGCTTATTTAGGGATATGTTAACTATAAATTTGAGAATGATTAGCCCGCTCAATATCCTTTCGTTAGGGCATGCTTATCATTGCAGATTAGGGAGCATTGAAGTTAAAGATATGAGACTGATTTCCAAGCGCACCATGTTCCCGCGTCTTGATGCGGTAATAACGTCTATTGAACACACGGTAGATTGGACAACAACCACCGCATCGAATGATTGCCATCTTCATCAACTCAGCATTTGCAAGACCCTTGGCCTGCTTCAGCCCTTTACATCTGAACAAACCGCGCTGCATGATTATCTGATGGCGCGGCAGGCCGATAAACGCTTATGTAACTATGCCTGGCGGCTCTATTCACAATCTCTTGCGTAAGACCGCTTTATAATTGAACCTTTCGCAAGCAGTGCTATAAGGCTCCCACACAACCGAATGAGGATTATCATGGCATCTTTGGACAGCTTTAACTGCGAACGCGAGATTAAAGTCCGCGGCGGAACTTATACTTATTACGATCTTGGCGAAGCTGAGAAGAACGGCCTGACGGGCATTTCGAAACTTCCCCGCTCTTTAAAGGTCTTACTCGAGAACCTGCTGCGCCATGAAGACGGCAATACCGTCAAAAAAGAAGACATCCAAGCTATGGCAAGTTGGCTCAAGACAAAAAGGTCAGACCATGAGATTGCTTACCGCCCCGCGCGCGTTTTGATGCAAGATTTTACCGGCGTTCCCGCCGTTGTCGATTTGGCGGCTATGCGTGATGCCATGGTCAATCTTGGCGGTGACGCCAAGGCGATTAACCCGCTTAACCCTGTCCACCTTGTTATCGACCATTCTGTGATGGTGGATTATTACGGCACGAAAACTGCCTTTAAGAAAAACGTTGAGCGCGAATATGAGCGCAATGGCGAGCGTTATGATTTCTTGAAATGGGGCCAAGAAGCTTTTGATAATTTTGCTGTTGTCCCTCCGGGAACAGGGATTTGTCACCAAGTTAACCTTGAGAATCTGGCACAAACCGTCTGGACGAAAACAGCTGACGGCAAAACATATGCCTTCCCTGATACGCTTGTCGGCACGGATTCGCACACAACCATGATTAACGGCCTGTCTGTTCTGGGCTGGGGTGTTGGCGGCATCGAAGCCGAAGCGGCGATGCTAGGTCAGCCTATCTCTATGCTAATTCCTGAAGTTGTTGGTTTTGAGCTTACAGGCAAATTACCTGAAGGCGCGACTGCGACAGACCTTGTTCTGCGCGTCGTTGAAATGCTTCGCAAAAAAGGTGTGGTCAGTAAATTCGTCGAATTTTACGGCGCAGGGCTGGATCACCTCTCTCTCGAAGACCAAGCGACTCTGTCTAACATGGCGCCGGAATATGGCGCGACCTGCGGCTTCTTCCCGGTTGATGATGATACGCTAAAATATCTTGAAGCCACAGGCCGCGATAAGCAGCGCATTGAGCTCGTAGAAGCCTATGCTAAGCAACAAGGCCTCTGGCGCGATGGCTCTACACCAGAGTTTACAGACACGCTGAGCCTGGATGTTGGTACGGTCAAGCCCGCCATTTCAGGCCCGAAACGTCCGCAAGACCGTTTTGATTTGAAAGGTGCAAATAAGCATTTTGCTAAAATTCTTCGCGACGAGTTTAAGAAAACGCCTAGCGGAGATTCTTCCGTTCAGGTGAAGGGCAAAGAGTATTCTGTCGATCACGGCGATGTTTTCATTGCGGCCATTACCTCTTGCACGAATACTTCAAACCCGTCCGTTATGATGGCGGCTGGTCTTGTGGCTGAGAAAGCCAATAAGCTTGGCCTGACGGTAAAGCCTTGGGTCAAAACCTCTCTCGCGCCAGGCTCACAAGTTGTCGGCGAATATCTTGAGAAATCCAAACTTCAAACGGAGCTAAACAAGCTTGGTTTCGATGTCGTCGGCTATGGCTGTACGACCTGTATCGGGAACTCCGGCCCGCTCGCCCCTGAATTGGCTGCGGCTATTGAGGACGGCGACCTTGTCTCTTGTTCCGTGCTGTCAGGTAACCGTAACTTTGAAGGCCGTATTGGTCCGGATATTAAAGCTAACTTCTTGGCCTCACCGCCGCTTGTTGTCGCTTATGCCCTTGCCGGGTCTTTGCACCATGATTTTGACGCAGACCCATTAGGCTCAGATGCCGTTGGCAATGACGTCTTCCTCAAAGATATCTGGCCAACCTCTAAAGAAATTGCTGATGTTGTGCGCAAAATTATCACGCGCAAAATGTTCGTGGAGCGTTACGGCGATCTTTATAAAGGCGATAAAGAGTGGCAGAAAATTAAAGTCACAGGCGACGAGACTTATAACTGGCAAGAAGAGTCAACTTATGTGCGTAACCCGCCCTATTTTGAAGGTATGACAACAACGCCAGACGAGATTAAAGATGTCGAAGGCGCTAATATTCTGGCGCTTCTAGGCGATTCTATCACGACCGACCATATCAGTCCTGCTGGCTCGATTAAACATGACGGTCCTGCTGGTGATTATCTCTCAGCGCATAAAGTGCCCAAAAATGAGTTTAACTCATTCGGGTCACGACGCGGCAACCACGAAGTTATGATGCGCGGCACGTTCGCCAATATCCGCATTAAGAACCTTATGGCGCCCGGCACAGAAGGCGGCGTGACGAAACACATCCCGTCAGGTGAAGTGATGAGCATTTTCGAAGCAGCAGAAAAATATGCGGATGATGACAAAGATCTCGTTGTCTTTGCAGGCTCGCTTTATGGCAATGGGTCGTCGCGCGACTGGGCTGCCAAAGGGACAATCCTGCTTGGCGTGAAAGCCGTCATCGCCTCAAGCTTTGAGCGTATTCACCGTTCTAACCTCATCGGGATGGGTGTGTTGCCACTGGAATTCACAGACGGCGAGACGTGGCAAAAGCTTGGCCTTAAAGGCTCCGAGACTGTTTCCATTGCCAATATTAATGATCTGAAACCGCGCGGGACGCTTGATGTGAAAATCGACTTCCCTGACGGCTCATCAAAAACAGTCACGACTAAAGTGCGTATCGATACCGATAATGAGCATGAATATTATAAAAATGGCGGGATTTTGCATTACGTTCTGCGTAATCTGGCCCGCGAGGAAGTTGCGGCTTAAACCCGCGCAAATAACAACTCTTAAGCTCCGGGCCCTTAGGCTTCGGGGCTTTTTTGTTGGCCTAAGCTTAGATCAGCCAACAAAAAAGGCGGCCCTCTCGAGAGCCGCCTTATCTGAAAACAAAATAGAGTTTAGTCTATTCAGCAACAACTTTGTTCGTATATGTCACGCCGTTATATTCAAATGTATAAGTATCAAGCGTTTTCACGTCGGTTGTGACGTTGTTTAGCTCAGCATCAGTCACGTAGTGATTATAGAAGACTTTACCATCTTCAGCTTGGACCGGGATTGCGCCCACTGTTTCTACGGCTGCGAGAACTTGTGTGTTTTCCGCCTTAATCATAGCGGCTTCTGTTTGTTCAGCTTTCATAATGGCCGCATCAGATTTCTGAGGGGCTTTGTTCATGTCGCCAGCAAAAGCTGCGGGGGCGAGCATTAATGTACCCATTACGCCGAGGGCAGAAAGTGTTTTAAAATATGTCATAGGAATCTCCATTATGTGTTTCCATACGCAACTAACGGGCCAGACCGCAGTTAGTTCCTAAAAAAGTCTTAAATTATGCATTTAGGCTGATTTATCTGTAAATTGCCCCCTCAAACGCGCGGCAGAGGTGACAAATTGGCTAAGGCGGCTTAGCTTGGGCCCTCATTCGGAGTGTCTTATGGACTATGATCTCATCTTCAGCCTCGTAAATGCCTCCGTCTTGCCCGCTTGGGCCTTACTCATCCTCGCGCCCAAATGGAGCGTGACGGATAAGCTCGTCCATTCCATGCTGTATCCGCTCGTCCTCGGCGCGGTCTACATTGGCGGCATGGTCTGGGCCCTTATGGGGCACGGCGCGGAAGGCGGCGGCTTTACCAGTATAGAAGGCGTGCGAACGCTCTTCTCTACCGATATCGGCATGATCATTGGCTGGACGCATTTTCTGGTCTTTGATTTATTCATCGGGGCTTGGGAAGCGAGAGATGCAAAACGTAGAGGGTTTAATCACTGGCTATTAGTACCGTGCTTGTTGCTGACCTTTATGGCAGGACCGATAGGATTGGTGTTGTATTTGGTTTTAAGGAAAGTGACGGGTAAGGGTGGTTGGGGTTTGGGGGAAGCCTAAATTCTTGGGCCTGGCCAATGCTGTTGCGCTTCTTCTGCTTTGACCGACATGTCTTCACCATCCGTAGCGCGTATGACTACGGAAGACACATCCACATTTTGCAAGCAAAAAACGTTTACGCCTAAATAGTCTGGCGCAGCACGTTTATTATGGAAGACATATATTCCGCAGCTTTTACAAAAAAAGTGCTTAGCGATTTTCATATTCCATTGATAGAGCGTCAACTCACTTTTACCAGCAGTGACCTCCAAATTTACTTCAGGCACTTTTACCATCACGGCATTGCGCATGGTACAGATTGAACAGTCACAAGTCGTAAATTCATTCAGTTCAGATTGAATTCTGAATTGGACAGTTCCGCAATGACATGTGCCTTGAAGGGTTTTCATTTTAGTGCCTAAAGTGCCGCATCCCGGTAAACACCATCGCAATGCCCTGCTCATCAGCGGCTTTAATTACTTCGTCGTCGCGAATGCTTCCGCCCGGTTGAATGATGGCTGTGGCTCCTGCGGCAGCGGCGGCGAGCATGCCGTCAGCGAAGGGGAAGAAAGCGTCTGAGGCACAGGCGCAGCCCTTTGTGCGCGGCGCGTCCCAGCCTGCTGATTTTTGCGCGTCTTCAGCTTTGCGAGCGGCAATGCGGGCGGAGTCGATGCGGCTCATTTGGCCTGCACCGATGCCCGCTGTGGAACCGTCTTTGACGTAAATAATGGCATTGGATTTAACGTGCTTGGCAACTTTCCAGGCCATGCGTAAGTCTGCCATTTCGGCGTCTGTCGGCTTACGCTTCGTCACAACTTTCAAATCCTCATCCGCAACATAACCATTATCACGGTCTTGGACGAGGATGCCGCCTGCCACATTTCTTTGTGTCATGGACGGGGTGAGCGGGTTAGGTAAGTCGCCAACAATTAGCAGACGCAAGTTCTTCTTCTTGGCGAAAAGTGCAATGGCGTCGTCATCCGCGCTTGGCGCAATGACCACTTCGGTGAAGACTTTCAAAATTGCTGTCGCTGTCTCTTTATCCAAACGGCCATTAAGCGCGACAATGCCGCCAAAGGCCGAGACAGGGTCACAGGCTAGCGCGGCTTTATAAGCCTCGATAAATGTATCCGCGACGGCGACGCCGCAAGGATTGGCATGTTTAATAATCGCCACAGCGGGCGTAGCGCCTTCGCAATTACGGCCAAATTCAGAAACCAGCTCATAGGCGGCGTCCGTGTCATTGATATTATTATAAGACAGGGCTTTACCTTGGAGCTGCTTGGCTGTCGCCACGCCGGGACGCTCAGACCCATCCGCGTAAAAGGCCGCCGTTTGATGCGGGTTTTCACCGTAGCGCAGAGCTTGCTTTAAAGCCCCGCCTTGTGCGCGGAAAGCGGGCGCAGGATCGTCGAGCTTATCGGCGAAATAATTCGCAATCGCCGCATCATAGGCAGCAGAACGGGCGTAAGTTTTCGCAGCAAGTTTCTGGCGCAATGTGCCGCTTGTCTGTCCGTCATTGGCATCCATATCTTTGATCACAGCGTCAACATCCTCCGCATCCGTGCAGACGGCAACATGGGCGTGGTTCTTCGCTGCGGCGCGTATCATCGCCGGGCCGCCAATATCGATATTCTCAACGCACATCTCATAAGAGCCGCCGCTCGCAACGGCTTGCTCAAAGGGATATAAATTTACGACCAGCAAATCGATGGAGAGAATGCCATGGTCGTGCATTGCGTCTTTATGGGAAGTGAGATCACGGTCGCCTAAAAGACCGCCATGCACCATGGGGTGCAATGTCTTGACGCGGCCATCCATCATCTCTGGAAACTTGGTCAGCTCTGCCACATCCTTGACCGGAATACCTGCCGCTGTGATGGCTTTATGTGTCCCGCCCGTGGAAACGAGCTTCACGCCGCGCTCATGCAAAGCTTTGGCTTGGTCAATCAGGCGGGATTTATCCGAAACCGAAATCAGGGCGCGCTTAACGGGCGCAAGGCGGGCAGGGTCAAAGGGCGGAAGGTCGGGATTAGGAGCAGGCATAGGGGCGAATCCATTCAGCTATTATTATTGCGCCGCCCGTAACATGAGAGGCGTTTTACGACAAGCCGCCATTAGGCTCATAATCAGGCAGCACTACTTTCAAAGCTTTGCAAATAGCGGGCTTGTTGCGGCGGTCTATGGCATCGAGTAATTTATCAATACGGCGGAGCATAGAAGCGGGGTCCGAGACATCGCCGCTAAAGCGCATGACGCCTTTGACATAGGTTGATTCTAATATCTCATCCTCGCCTGTTAGCGCCTCTGACATTTTCTCGCCGTCGCGCAAATCGGTATATTCGATTTTAATATCGCGGTCTGGCACAAAGCCGCGCAGACGAATGAGCTGCCGGGCCAGACGGGAAATATTGACAGGCTCGCCCATTTCCAATACAAAGATCGAGGCTCTGTTCAGGGATTGGTTCACATTCAGCGCCGCCGCTTGGAGGACAAGCGCCGCGGCTTCTTCTGTGGTCATGAAGTAACGATTCACTTCTTTATGGGTGACGGTCACGGGGCCGCCCCGCGCAATCTGCTCTTCAAATAGGGGCACAACAGATCCCGCAGACGCTAAGACATTGCCAAAGCGCACAGCTGAGGCCGAGAGCGCGGATTGCTGCGCTTCGGAGGCCATGGTCAGCAATTCAACAATGCGCTTGCTTGCGCCCATAATATTGCTGGGGTCCACAGCTTTATCCGTCGAAATCAAGGTGAAGCTTTTCGCGTTATATTTTACAGCCAGATCAATGATGTTTTTTGTGCCGCCAATATTGTTTTTGAGCGTCTCAATCGGATTACTCTCGCCGAGCGGGACGTGCTTGAAAGCTGCGGCATGTAGAATGATTTCAGGTTTATGCGTTTTAAAAATCTCCTCCATGCAAGGTAGATCACAAACATCGCCCAAACACTCATCCCATTTTGTCGGGCCATCTTCCGGCAAGAGACCTTCCAACAGTTGGTCTAATTTATAAAGATTATACTCTGAATTATCGATAAGGATCATATGCGAGGGGGCCAGAGCCGCAATCTGGCGGGACAACTCAGATCCTATAGAACCGCCTGCGCCTGTTATCATCACGCGGCGTCCCGCGATTAGGCGTTTAACGGGCGCAATGTCCAAAGCCCGGGCTTCCCGCCCGATAAGGTCAGCCGCTTCAAAGGGCGAAAGTTTCTCGCCCGGGTTACGGGCAATACGGGCCAAAGGCGCGCCGATTTCCGAGGCTGTTTTGACAAGTTGATAAGCTTGGGCGCGGTCAGGACTTGCATCTGTCGCGAGCAGCATAGGTTTGTTGTCTTGATCCTTACCTAGGCGCGCATAGACTTTGGCTAGGGTTTTCATATTTCCGAGCACAGGCACGCCGCGAATAGAGCGGCCTTGATAGCTGTCATCGGTATCGATAAGTCCGCGAATATTATATCCTGGGCCGCCGCTTTGCCGATATGAGTCCCGCAGATAATTATAAAGCGACGCGCCGCTACCGATTAAAATTGCGTCTTTTCGGTTCTTGCCGTTATTTTTAAATAATCCGCGAATATCTCCATTTTTTATAAGCATCACACTGAGGCGGCTCACGGTAAGCAAAACAAAAAACAGAGAGCCCGCAATCAAAGGCGCTGAGCGCGGGAAATGCTCCGCTCTGTTTACAAAAAGAAACAGCAGTAGCGGCGTAAGAATAACTGCGAGAAAAACTCCTTCGAGTAATTTTCGAATATCGGAAATGGAGGTAAATCGCCAAATCGCGCGGTGCACGCCCGTGAAAAACCAAAGCACGATGACCAAGCCTATCATGATGAAGGCTGCATTTTCATCGACATTATTTGGGATCGGCTTATTTAAAAAATCATAGCGCCATTGAATCGCGCCATACATACAGGCGCCGCCGAGCACAGCATCAAACAAGATGACGCCAACTTTGGCTAACCAGGGAACGCGCAGGAGGCTCATTTGCGGGCCTCCAATTTTCTGAAAGACCAGCGCACACGGTTGCTGCGGGTTTCGCCGTCACTGTCGCAAAAGGCATTACCAGAAATGACGATCTGCTGACACTTTACAGGCTTATGCCCTGCCCCCAAATAAACGGATTCTTCAAGGCTTAGGGGTCCGCCATCCGTACGAAAGCGCCATCCGGCTTTTCCGTTCTGAACCAAGAGCGCGCTTTGTTGGTCTTGAGACAAGCTCACCCTTACATCGGGATGGAAATGAAAACATATTTGAAAAGGGACTTCAGCATTACTGACGGGGACGGCGCCTAATGGTACGAAGAGACTGTCTTCGCCGCGAATATCATCGCCTTCAACGGACATGTAAAAGCGGCGGCGATGCGACAAGCCGCTCTCAGCGCGGTAGCCTTCATGCGAGCTTTCTAGCCATGTGCCTGACATTTGCTCCTTGCGCGTCACCTTAACAGGCCCTGCCGCCATCGCCACGGCCTCGCCCAGATATTTTGTGCCCCAGCCTTCTTTTAAAAGGCGGCCGGCTGAACGGTTATCAAGCACCAAACTGCTATGCGCGGCGGTTCCTCTCACAGGGCGGCGGAAATTGAGAGGCTGCTGCTCACTCCATCCGCAATTAACAACAATGCGGCCAAGTTCTGTGGACAGCTCAAAGGCCAGCGGGGCCAGATGTGCGTGAGTATCATAAGGGCGCGCGCTCGTCGGACCTGTATCCACCACCAGAACCGTCCCTTCGCTTTCAATACGTTGATAGCCAGTATGGGGACAATAGCCGAAGGGTTTGGACGTTGTTGCAGGAGCCGCTTTCTTGACCGCCTTTAAGCGTGCGGCGTTGCCTTCGCCGCTGCCGTTAAAGCTGACGAGTTTTCCGTCCGCTGCCGTGAAGAATGAGACGACCGGCGCTAGGCGATCAATGGCCCGGCTCATAGCCCGCGAGCCTTCAACGCCGCGGGCCTGCAAAAGGCTATCCAAGGTGAGCAATATTTCCAGCGCCTCGATGGTTTGACCTGGAGAGCGAGACACATGCCCGCCATCAGGTAATATTTGAGCGTCAATTTCATCATCGAGCCAATCGAGACCTCGGCCCAAAAAGCCGTCTGATTTTTCTTTCAGCCGCGCGCCGCCCATCGCCAGAACCGCTGCCGCTTTGAGCCGCGGCAAGCCCGGAGAAGTCCTGCGGTAGACCGTCCGAAGGCGTTTCATTTGCCGCAAGACAGAGCTGCGCCGTAATTGCGCGGCCTCAGAAAGATTGTCCCCGCTCAAAAGGGGCGACCAAACTGCAAGCCAATGATAGAGGCGATCCGTAAGGACATCAGGCGCCCATGCAAAAGGGTTCCATTTGCCGTAAACAGCAATCCATTTATCCGTAAGGTTTCGGGCCCGAATGGTGGCGTTTTTATCTTTTGAAACGGTCAAATCTTCGAGCCAAGAAAAACCATGAAGCCATGTTGCAAAGCGTGTAGACGGCACTGCGAGTGTCCAAGGGTCACCTTGCGCGCCGACATCTAGCTTTTGACCCGCATATTCAAAATGGCCTTTGAGGATAGCGTCGGCAATGGCTTTATCGCCGTAAATGTAAGACGGACGAATATCGTGAAACACGGTTGGCCGGCCCGAATTCATATTTAAAGCCCGCATCGGCCCGCCTAAATCAGCAGCCAAGCGGCTATAGTGGTAAACCACACCCGACTTTATAAGCTGTGATAACGGAATACGCCGCGACATGTTGAGCCCGTGCTTTCGTTATGCGACCTGTGAGGTCGCCGTGGATTGACGCCTCAAGGCCGCAATATTTTCAGCATAGCTTCCGGCACCTTTAAACACAGCACTCCCTGCGACCAAAGCCGTAGCTCCAGCCTCAATACATTGCTGTGAGGTTATCGGATTTACGCCCCCGTCAACTTCGAGAATAATATCGCGGCCACTGGCTTTGATTTTATCGGCCAGAACGCGGATTTTATCCAATTGTGAGGTTATAAAACTTTGTCCGCCAAACCCAGGATTGACGCTCATCACCAAAATCAAATCAAGCTCGTCAATGACGGGATCAACAACATCTGCATGTGTACCCGGATTTAAAACAAGACCTGCTTTAGCGCCGCCGGATTTTATGGCTTGAAGTGAACGGTGCAGATGCGGTCCGGCATCAGGATGAATACTCACATAATCCGCCCCAGCATCGATAAAGGCCTGTATCAGGGGATCAGCAGGAGCTATCATAAGGTGCACATCAAAGGGCTTATCTGTATGTGGTTTTAACGCCTTAACCACCATAGGGCCAATCGTCAGATTAGGCACATAATGGCCATCCATAACGTCGATATGAATCATGTCGGCTCCGGCCGCATCTATTGCGCGGATTTCAGCGCCTAAATCAGCAAAATCAGCAGATAAAATTGACGGCGATATCAAGATATTTTCAGACATAATCACCCATTAACAGCCGCCTAACCCCTGTGCAAGCAGAGTCACCATCGGAGCGAGCGGCATAAAAAAACCCGCCCAGCTTTGGCTGTGGCGGGTTTTTTAGAATTTAGATAAAATTACTTGCGGATGGGCAAGTAATCGGTCGCGCCATATGACCCATCAGATGTGTAACCATAGGACTGTGACGAACTGGATGTTGTAGCATCGCCTGTATAGAGCTCTACAGAACTTCCTGTATATGACGTTGATCCACCTTCCATACATGTGCCGTCAGATTGCGCTGTTGTACCTGCTGGGCAGTTAGCCGGCGCAGATGTCGAAGCGGAATAGCTTGTGCTTGAACCATAGCTAGATGCCGGCGCAGAGTAAGATGATGTGCCAGAGTAAGATGATGTGCCAGAGTAACCAGATGAGCCTTGCATACATGTTCCGTCAGACTGGGCCGTCGTCCCGGCAGGGCAATTAGCTGGCGCTGCAGAGGATGAAAAACTGTTATAAGTACCCGGCAATGTTGGCGCTGAATAGCTTGTTGAAGGGCTATAGCTGGACTGCAGACATGTTCCGTCAGGCTGAGCTGTCGTGCCGGACGGGCAATTGGCTGGGGCTTGAGCATATGTCGGGGCTGATTGATACTGAACAGGCGCTTGGTACTGAACCGGAGCTGGCTGTGTATATACTGTTCTCGGCTGAGGGGCACATGTGCCCATTTGCTGACAATTTACATATATTGGAGCCGGGGCGGCTTGAATCGGCGCTGAATGCGTAACTGTGTGGCCATAACGTGAGGACGTTTGAGGCGCAGGGGCGACACAAGCCGCTCCGCAACTTTGTCCGCTCTCGTAGTCATAGACATTGCCATAGCGTGAAGATTGTGCGTTCGCACTGGCAGATACGGCCATCGCCGCGAAAGTCATGGCAGCAACTGCGCTACCTTTTAAAATTGTGTTCGTGCTCATTTGGAGCCTCCCATTTTGAAACATCACAAGCTCAGTTGCAAAACTTAGACCAAAACAAGGTTAACGTAGCCTTACTTTCTGTCATTATTCTTTGCGCCCAAGCTGAGCGATAAAAAATCCGTCCATACCCCCCTTATCCTCAAGATAATATGGCAGGGACCTCAGACCGCCCTTGAAGAATGTTCCCTCAGGCAATGCCAAGCTGGGTACCTCTAAAATCGGAATAAGGCGAAAATCTGGCACATTCTGCAAAAACTTATCAACTCTCGGCTGTCCTTCAACGGGCTGAAGCGAGCAGGTGCAATATATAAGTGTCCCATTTAGCCCCACAAATTCAGCTGCTTTTGGAAGTAATTTATCCTGAAGACGCACTAAATTGGCGACATCTTTGGGAGTCTTATTATATAGAACGTCTGGATGACGCCTAAATGTGCCCGTTGCGGAGCATGGCGCGTCCAGTAAAACAATGTCAAAATCGGCGTGTTGAGGCGTCCATTCCAGAGCATCCGCGCAAATCACCTCAGCTTTCAGGCCTGTTCGGGCAAGATTTTGTTCCAGGCGTTTAAGGCGGGTCTCCGATTTATCAACAGCGGTAACAATAGCGCCTTTGCTCGCAAGTTGCAGAGTTTTACCGCCCGGCGCGGCGCAAAGATCCAGCACGCGCTTACCTTTTACATCCCCAAGTACCTGCACCGGAAGGCTCGCGGCGACGTCTTGGGCCCACCATTCGCCGCCCTCAAAACCTTCAAGCGCTGTGACGTCACCTATTTTATCCAGCCTTACGGTCTCCGCGCCTATTTGTACTCCGCCCAGTTTTTCGGCCCAACCCGCCGCATCAGATTTCACGGACAGGTCTAAAATCGGGTCTTTCATCAGCTGAACCGCCATTTTTCGGCCTGCTTGGCGGCCATAAACACGCTCCCACTCACCTCTGAGCCATCCCGGAATATTCACCTTAGGCGGCTGCGCTCCAGCATATTTCTCGCCCTCTTTGACAATATTACGCAAAACGGCATTGGCCATATTGGCAAAACCTTTGGATGAACCGCGTGATTTAAGCATGGCAACGGTCTCGCCCACGGCGGCGTGAGGCGGCGTGCCGAGATATAAAAGCTGGGCTGTCGCGGTTTGAAGCGCCGCATAAACCAGTTTTGTCGGGCGTTGACGCACGAAGGGCTTCAGCGCGGCATCAATCTGGCCCATACGCCGGAATGTCGTGGCCGCAATCAAGCGCGCAAAGGCCCGATCTCGCGGCTCTAATGACTGATAATCCTCTTGTCCGGCCAAAACCTGTTCCAAAGGATTGTTGTTTTCGAGCACTTCTTTGACCGCAAATGCCGCAACGCGGCGCGATATTAGCGCGTTATTATCACGCGGGGCATGCTTAAAAATGTCAGTCTCGGACATGAAAAAGGCCTTCATCAAAATGAAGGCCGCCTTTGGACGTAATTTCGTGTATTATCAAGGGCTCGGTTCAGAGGTCTTAAAAGGTCGTTCTAACGCCGCCGCCAGCTAAACTATTAAACTGATTTACGTGAATACCCTCGGGATATCCCCCTCTTCTCCAAGAATCCGGATTATTTTCGCCAATTTTTGCGACGCCGATAAAAGCCGTATCCGTCAAATTATAATCCATATCAATGTTATCACTATATATTTCTTTTTTATCTTCTGTGTCCGGCGTTACAAAACGTATCGTTGATGTCTTGATGAGTGACATATCCAAATCAATGGGCGTATCGAAGACTGTTTTGAGCTGGTTGACGTCTTGCGCTGTGACAATATTCACTGAGCTATTCTCATTCTGCGGCAAGGTCGCGTCAGACGCCAAGGCTGGGGACGCCATTAAAAGAGCGGCTAAGATAAAGACGGGTTTTGTGATGTTTTTCATACACTAACATACACGCTCAGGACAGAATGGTTCCCAAGGAGATATAGTAAACAAAATCCAAAGACGGGCTTAATCAATTTCTAAGGCTCATGGTGTAACAAACTGGCTCACATGACGCAGTCTTGGCTGTTAAATGTGAGGTCAGGTCATTAACAGGTTTGACGAACAGCATCGGGAGAGTTAGCTCAGGCGTATGAACAATATGACTGAAGACCTTGCCCCCGTTAAAAAACTTAGTCCTGCTGCAAAGCGGGCTTTGAAAGAAGCTGCCGCGCGCCGTAAGGCCGAAGCAGACGCACAAGCTGATCGTCCCCCTGAGACAGCCGGACCCAAAGGTGCGGAACCCACACGTTACGGCGATTGGGAACGCGGCGGGATTGCCTACGACTTTTAGGCCTCTCTCGCCTCACTGTACCTAATTTTGAGTTTTAAGTCGTGCTTGATCCTGAGGGTCGAGCATATGAGTGGTGAAATTTATGGGCGGTTCGCCCACCAAATCGGGAGACGCGTAGATGCGCATCAAGTTTTCAATATTAGCTGCCGTTAGCAGCTTAAGTTTAGCAGCCTTTGCAAGCCCAGCCCTAGCGGGGG
The DNA here is from genome assembly GCA_028224375.1 of Hellea sp. Taxonomy (GTDB): domain Bacteria; phylum Pseudomonadota; class Alphaproteobacteria; order Caulobacterales; family Maricaulaceae; genus Hellea. Next base: position 5,155 of record JAOIVW010000034.1, on the reverse strand, counting down.
GATGCACAAATGGCGGCCCAAATTGTAATATGGGCGTACAAGTTATTCCGTCAACGCCGGCACAATTCGGCCCGATGACAGTACAAACGCAGCATCCTATGGGATATCTGCGCAGAGTTGATTTTCAGCGCTCGCCAAATGTCTCCATCACCCGTGTTCACGGCATGGGCCCGACAGCAGGTCTGTCAGATGCGCCTAGCGGATTTACAGGCGGATGTTTTCCGACTTCAACAAATTATTGCCGCGCAAATGTTGGGACGCCTATTACGATAGACATGGCCCCAGCACCAGTCGTCGCAGCGCCTTATATCCCTGCCCCTGTTGTAGCGCAGCCTTTGCGCACAATGGTTGGACAAGGTTATGATGCTTCTAAATTTGCGCCGCGCCAATATGGTGAGAACACATTTACGCCAGGCATCGTACATGCCCCGACATCTTATGTTGATCGTTCACCAACAAATGCACAGGCGGTTCTAAATTCAGGCCGCGCCGTGGCTCAGCCTCTTGCTTATGGCGGCATGACGCCTGCTTACGGCATGGACGCGCCAATGGCCCCTCCTGCAATGCGGAGCGTTACGCTTCCGGGTACATTTGTGAATGCACCAGCTATTGCCCCTGCGCCAATTAATGCGCCTTATCCGATGATGGCGCCTGCCCCTTATTTGGGGACAGGCGGACAAGCGACAGCGCCTGTTCTGACAGAAAACGGAACTTATGCCTCTAATGTTGGTGCCGATGGTACTTATTGGGAAAAGACCTCAGGCCCGACAATGTTTGGCAATACAATGGCTACGCAGGTCATTTGTAAGCGCAAGCTACCGACACAAGTAGTCAATCCTGTCGTCAACGTTCCTTACGCCGTGCCGACACCTGTGACATGTGGCCCTGCGCCTCATGCGATGCATGACGGTCACAACAACTCACGTTATGGCCAGCAAGATGGCCGCTGGACGTATTAGTCTAGCTAAATAATGACATCGTCTTTGTGTGGGAAGACGAAGAAGCGGCTCTCATTGGGATGTGGGGGCCGCTTTTTTTTGGTTTGAATTGCATTCATTGTTAAATCAAAGCCTCAAAAAACAAGCACTCTTGGCTTGTTCTTTTGAGTCATCATTAGCAATTCAAACAACATGCCGAAGGCATGCACTATGTGCTACAGATGTTTTATCGCGCGCTTCGCGCACGTTATTTGAATTTCAAATTACTGACTAAAAATTTGAACTAAGGGTGTTCAATTTTTTAGGTATAAAATTACTGAATGAAAATCAAATTAAGGTGCGCTCACCTTCAGCGGCGCAGCCTCATGTAATTCAAATGCATTATGCAGCGCCCTCACGGCAAGCTCCGTATATTCCGCGTCAATCAGTACAGAGATTTTAATTTCCGACGTCGCAATAACCTTCACATTAATATTGCGCTCAGCTAGCGCCTCGAACATTGTTTCCGCGACACCTGTATGGCTGCGCATACCGATACCGACAACTGAGACCTTGGTCACATCATCATCGGACTTAATCCCTTCAAAACCAATATCGGCCTTCGCCGCCTCGAGGGCTTTCAAAGCTTTTTCCAAATCACGCTTACCGACCGTGAAAGTCAGATTTGCCGCTGAATCCGCGCTGGAAATGCCCTGCACAATCATATCAACGATAATATTGGCTTTCGACATTGCGCGGCAAACCTTAGCGACCATGCCGGGCTTATCAGCCAGACGCAGCAATGTGATTTGGGCTTCGTCGCGCGAATAGGCGACCCCTGAGACAACGCGTTCTTCCATGGTTTCATCCTCATTACAGACTAGAGTTCCGGGGTTATCGTCCCCAACTTCGGCCATCGATGTCAGCACACGGATGGGCAGATTATAATTTAGAGCCAGCTCAACAGAGCGGGTTTGCAGGACTTTCGCGCCTAAGGACGCCAGCTCCAACATTTCTTCAAAAGCAATTCTATTTAAGCGGCGCGCATCTTTAGCGATACGGGGATCGGTTGTGTAGATACCGTCCACATCGGTGTATATGTCACAGCGATCGGCTTTCAGCGCAACCGCTAGTGCGACCGCCGAAGTATCAGACCCGCCTCGCCCTAATGTTGAGATCCGCCCGTCATCACTAATACCTTGAAAACCCGCAACGACAGCCACATTACCCGTTTCAAGCGAAGGACCAATAGCAGAGCTTTCAATCTCAGCAATACGGGCTTTGGAATGGGCCATGTCCGTGCGCAGCGGAATTTGCCACCCAAGCCAAGAGCGCGCTTTTACGCCTCGGCGGCGCAGCGCAATAGAGAGAAGCCCTGAAGTGACTTGCTCGCCTGTGGCCACGATAGAATCATATTCATCTTCAATCGCCCCGCCATGGACATCTTCATTACCGACACGGTCAGCGTCTAGTTCATCGACCAAAGCCACAAGACGGTTGGTCTCCCCGCTCATCGCAGAGACAACAACCGCCACTTCGTGACCGGCCTTGACTTCCGCCTCAACCAATCGAGAAACGTGGCGAATACGCTCCAGATTGGCGACTGACGTGCCGCCAAATTTCATGACGATACGCGCCATCATAAACCCTTGTTAAAACCAGCGGGCCTTTTACGCGGATAATAGGATTATTCAAGAGAAGAGATTAGGCGGGGGCGAATGGCCGCCTAATCTTCAAGGTTCTTAGCAAGATCAACTAATCGAATAAATTCGGCGCGATAGCCATTCTTATCCTCTCCCTTAGCGCTTCTTGCTAAGGCAATCGCCTCATCATAGCTAAAGTTTTCCAGCTGTGTATCACCGCGTAATTTTTGCCCGACTGCCGCCACCGCTGTCGCAAAGCGCATATCATCACTGGCGCGTTTTAAGCTGCGTTCTTGCCTTTTGCCAATCGGGAAAGTTTGCAGCGTACTGGTATCTGAGCTCGGCAATTTATGACGGATTTTGACAAAGGCAAATTCATCTGAGCCATTTGCGCCGCCTTTAAGCTTATCAGTCACATAACGCAGAGGGTCATTTAGCCTTGCAGGCGACCCGACAGGCGTTAATTCATAAATCGCAGTGACCGTATGACCTGCATTAATTTCGCCCGCATCGACTTTATCATTGTTAAAGTCTTCACGTTTCAATGCGCGGGTTTCATAACCAATTAGGCGATATTCCGAAATTGTTTCAGGATTGAACTCAACTTGTATCTTAACGTCTTTCGCAATCGTAATCAGCGCACTGCCGGCCTCATTAGCCAACACCTTATTCGCCTCAGCCAGATTATCGATATAGGCGGCAACACCATTTCCGTTTTGCGCCAAAGACTGCATGAGGTGATCATTATAATTACCATTCCCAAAGCCAAGGACAGAGAGGAAAACCCCCGTTTCGCGCTTATCTTCAATATATGTTTTCATTTCATCCGGTGAAGAAAATCCAACATTAAAATCGCCATCTGTAGCGAGGATAACACGGTTTATGCCGTCCTCGTCGAAAGTCTCCATCGCTTTGTCATAGGCCAGCTCAAGACCGGCTGCCCCCGCCGTGGAGCCGCCAGACCTTAGGCGGTTCAATGCGTCTTTGATTTTCGCCGTTTCGTTGGCGGCTGTCGGCTCTAGCACAGTCCCCGCACTGCCAGCATACGTCACAATGGAGACAGTATCATCCTCATCAAGTGTGCTGAGAAGCAATTTAAAACTACTCACCAATAGCGGCAATTTGTTCTGAGCTTTCATGGACCCTGACGTATCAATTAAAAACACGATATTGCTGCGCTGTCTTTCTGTTTTAGGCGGCACATATCCCTTAATGCCGATATGCATCAGCTTAGTATCAGCATTCCAAGGATTTGGCGTGACCGTGACATTGGCCTTAAACGGCTCATCCGCAGAGCGCGGGGCTTCATAATCATAAGGGAAATAATTGATCATTTCCTCAAGACGGATGGAACTGCGCGGCGGTAACTGTCCGCGATTGATGGAACTGCGGAAGAAAGAATACGACGCCGTATCTACATCAACGGAGAATGTTGATATAGGCTTTTCTGCGACCACGGTCGTTACATTGGATTTGTACTTCTCAAAAGCATCCCGACTTTCAAATTCACGAATAATTTGTCCGCTATCATCGCGAAGATAGAACTTTTGTGGGCTGACCACTGTCCTTACCGCAACCTCTTTGCGCGTTCCGGGTGGAACAACACGCTCCTGCGTGGAGGCAGGTGTTTTAATAACACGCCGCGTCACTTCTTTGGTAACTGCAGGCGCAACCTTTTCAATTGCTTTTGCAGCTTTCACAGCTATGCGCGTTTTACCGTCCTTAATTTCATAAGGCACAGTCCGTTCGATTGTGGATGCAGGTGTTTTTATAACGCGGCGCGTTTCCATTTTCGCAACAGGGGGAACCACACGTTCCTGCGTTCGCGCAGGTACTGCAACCGTACCGTCGGGATTATATATTGGCGGAATAGACACCAACTCGGTAGAAGCCTCCTGAACGACAACAGGCTCTAGTACAGTTTCATATTGAGCAGGCGCAGTGATATATTCGGTTGTGCTGCCTTCAATCTCTCCTTCAACCCACTCATATTCAGTCGGAGTGTTGACATATTCTACGCTTTGCGGCGTAACTACAATGGTTTCAGTAACGGTTTCATAGCTTGGCGGCGTCATCACAAGCTCGGTCGAAGCTTCCTTCGTCACAATAGTTTTCATTTCTGTTTTATACTCAGCCGGCACTTCTTCGAGTATATAATCACCGACTTGCTCAGTTCGGGTTGCTGGCGTTTGACCAGCTACATTGCCTATGCGAATCGTAGGACTCTTTGCCGTTAAACGTGGGCTATTTCCACGTTGATGAAAGCCATTTTGTATTTTGGCATCGCCCGTTTGATTAACAACAGACTGATGACCTTCAGCTTGCTTGAAAAGGGCCTGAACCTCTCTTTTTTCGGATTCTGTTACAGGCGCAGGCGTGCTCTGCTGAACTTCATTAAGCAAGTCGGCAAGAGACTGAATTCTGGCCTGAGTTTCTGGCTCAGGCTTTACAGACGGCGCAGTTGGAACCTCAGCAACGTCTGCCGCCACATCAGGCTCAGATGTCTCAGCTCGCTTGGCTGTCACGGTAATCTTGTCGCTCTCTTCCTTAGCGTCTAGCGCCCCCACCTCAGCCGTCACTGCTTGCGGCGCAGGC
>JAOIVW010000033.1 GCA_028224375.1 Hellea sp. | reverse complement strand
CATCATTATTTCCGGTTATCGTATCTATAAAATCAGTGCCGACAACATTCTCAATGCTGATAAGAATATCCCCTTGCGCCAACGCTCCAGATTGACCTGTTGTGGTGTTATTTAGGTCAATAATTACGCCTCTAGTAGACGCAAAATAATCAATTGTGTCAGACCCCTCGCCGCCATCTATTCTATCGCCTGTCGTTGAATTAGGGTTTTCAACCCCGGCAGATCCCGCACTCCCGAAGATAATGTCATCACCCTCAAAGCCATTTATAACATCCTCATCATTTGTTCCCATGAGCATTAAATCATCGCCCGCCGTGCCATTTATCGGCGCAACCGTTGAGGCACTAACCATATATGTGCCTGCATTAACCTCTGCGAATCCCCCCACATCAAGGAAAAATGTTCCGCTTTCAGTAGCGAAATATCGCAATTGGGACGCAAGGCCTGTAAAATCATCATTAAAATCAAGCAGGCCTCCTACGTCTGAGCGCAAGGTAAGGATAGAGTCGCTTAAACTGCCCAGATCCACAGTAAATTCATATTGCGTTCCGGCGACAAGCTCGATGGCGAAGTAATCACGATCACCCTCAACTTCTAGCTCGCCGGAGACCGCCGCCCCGTCAACAATGACAACACCCGTTGTTGTCGTATCATTTGCGAAATCGTCAGCCGGGCCACTCGCATCGACTTGTATGTCGTCAAAAGCGATTTCCTCTGCCGAGCCGACATTTGTCTCGATCTGTAGATTCAAAGTTGTTCCTGTACCTGCAATTGTGAAGCCAAAACTTGCTAAGGTTTGAGAGAGGAGCATCCCATTATCTGCTCCGTCAATTACGCCGTCTAAGTTTGAGTCTTGGGCCATTTGGGCGTTCGTTACGCCTGTTCCTCGAAAGGATAGAGCCTCTGTGAATCCTCCGCCGTCAATTGCGAAACGAACGGTAATGAAGTCAGTTGTTTCGAAAGTGAAACTTGAGCCAGTGAACTCCCGCGCGCCAAAAAGGCCGCTGACAGAGATATCAGTCGCACCGGTAATATCGATACCCGTCCAATTAAGAAAGCCGAGAGCGGGATCGACCGTGCCGCCAGAACTGTCTTCAACGTCCTCACCGCGCCACAAAAAATTCCCATTAAAGCCTGTGAAGCTAGCGTTTAAGCCTGTGCCCGAGTCAGCAACAGCTTGGTTTGTACGAAAGAAATAATCACCTAGGCCTCCCAGAACTGGACCAGAGCCATTTGTTGTATCTGAGTGCGCATCTGCGCTTCTTTCGGCTTCACCCTGTGAGCCATCTTCGAAAGTGTCTATCCAAAGCAATGTCATGCTATTTCTCCTCTAAGTGTAGCGTGCGTATTGAAGTCATGGGACAGGAAAAGTTTCTTTGTGCTGCAAGCAATGCCCGAAGATAAGGCGTCTAACTTGACACCTGACAAATCGGCATTTTCGAAACGGTCAGAAAAATACATAAAAGGCCCCATAATGCTATAGCGTTAAAAACTTAGCGAGGGGTCCGGTAAAGTATTGTGTCCACACTCATTTACCGGGTGCGGTGTTAGCGCCCCGCTCGGTTAAACCACACGATAGCATGCTCTAAACTCGAAAACTATCAGGTAAATACCCTAGCTTAAGCATTTAATTGGCTGAATTTTATAGGTTTAGAGCCTCTAATGTTAGTATCTGTGGCTATTCGTCATTCTTAGGAATCACTAAGGCCAAACTTGTGCCCGCTTGCTGTCTGTCTAATCGCATAAGTTTGCATCCATTTTCTTCTGCTAGTTTATCGACAATCGCCAGGCCCAAGCCATGGCCTGTTTCGTCGTTTTTATACAGGCGCACAGCTTGCGTACGGGCGCTTTCAAACTCCTCTGCATTCATTCCCAGGCCTGTGTCATGTACCTCAATGCGCAGGATACCCCCATGGCGGCGCACCCCTAAAAGGACTTTGCCCGAAGGCGTATATTTAATCGCATTAGAGACAAGGTTTGTGATAATCCGCATTAAGACTATGGGTTTTATATGTGTGTTTTGAGACGTCTCGACATAACGAAATTCAAGACCCTTCTCTTGCGCATCGGGTAAAAACATGTCGTAAATCGAGTTTAAAATTTTAGATAGGCTCAGCTCAGCCGCACCTTCATCTGCTGTTGGAGCATCGTTCTTTGACATTGATTTTTGCAGATGCCCCGCAATAAGGGTTTCCAAGTAGTCAAAGGTATCATCGATATCGCCCTCACCGCCATCACTATTACCCTCACGCAAGCCCTGCACATTCAGGCGCAAAGCGTGCAAAGGTTGTCGCAAGTCATGCACCGTGCTCTGGAAGCTCTCATCACGTGTGGCGACTAGTTCTGTCGCGAGCTGAAATTGTTGCTCCAAATCATAAAGACGAGTGGAAAGACGCAGATTTTTTTCTGTTTCTGCAAGCGTTTGGTCAGAGGCCTCACGCCGCGATTGCAAAGTTTGAAGATAGTGGTCTCCAATTCCCAAACCCATCATAATCGCATCTACAATGATGGAAAGCCGTACGCTGTCAAAGACGAATTCTTGTGGAATACTGATGCCTAAGGTATGCCGCATATTCATTAGAGCCGATATGCCAATGCCAAGCACCCAAGCAATCAAATAGAATCTGACAGCTTTAAAGCGTGTTCTAGCTGCATTTAATCCCGCAAGCGTCCCTGCGGTTATAGCAATCAAGATCTGTATAAAAATGAACTTCTTGGTCAACTGAGGATCAATGATAGCCCCCAGTACCATTATGAATGGGGTCGCATAGCAGAGGGTTTTTAAAATTCTATCGATGCGAGGTTCGTAAATATTGGTTTGTAAAAAAACCCGCGCAAAATTATATGTCACCATAACAAATGCGCATCCCACGATAATAGAAAAGTAGGAATTAAACGTGGGAAATTGGGGCCATAGAAATTGAAATGCTACTCCGTCTGAATGAATAAGAAACAATAATGTTACAAAAACATAGCCAATATAGGCAGAGAAGACGCGTTGCCGTAAAATAAGAAATCCTATACTCGCTGCGATGAGCAAAATTATCATCATTCCATAAGAAATATAATTCTTAGAGGTTCTGACATAGGCTTGAGACGAAAAACTGTTTTCGGTTTCCAAAGATATTGAGGCATGAGAGGATCCACCAGACCAATAATTTATCAGGATGGTAATTTTCTCGTCCGGCGAAAACTCCAGCTGCGTAACCAGTTCTGGGAACACATATTTACGCTCTGAGAATTTTGTCTTCGGATCATGGTGCTCTAAATGCTCCAAGCGGCCATCTTCACGCTGCACATAGACATCATAATATTGCAGGAAGTTTTCCTTCACATATAATTTCCACTGACTGATATTCGGGCTCGTATTGTGAATTTTCATTCGCAGCCAAACCTTCTCATCAATATAGCCAAAATTTGGTTCCGGCGTCTGAATGGGGGCGAACTGATCTGCATAGTCCGTTAGCATATCTTGAGCTGTCCGGTCCCACGTCTCATCTAAATAATACTCAAGATGTTTTGAAAACTGCGCGGCATCAGGGGCAGAATAGTCCAGATAATTATCTGAGCTCTGGGCAACGGCGTGACTGGCCGAAAGCATAACAAGAATAAAGGCAAGAAAAATCTGTTTAATATGGCACAGCGTCAACATTTGTGGCACCTATCCACACAATTGGGGACGTGCATATGACGAAAACAGTAATTATTGCTGATGATCATCCCTTTACGGTGGAGGGAATGAGCGCGATTATTCGGTCTTTGCCGAATTTTGAGATTTTGAAGACGGCGCTGAACGGTATTGACGCCATTGCCGCCATTAAAAGATACAAACCCGATTGTGCTATCCTCGACCTCAGCATGCCGGGAGCAAATGGTTTGGATGTGTTTCGAGACGCCAAGCTTTGGTCGCCTAAAACCAAATTTATTATTATAACAGGCATTTCTGCAGCTGTTCTTTTTCAACAGCTTTATGATGCGGGCATTGACGGACTGTTCGTGAAAAATACGCCGCCCGAGAAAATTACAGCTGGCATTATAAAAGTCTGCAATGGCGAGCGCATTATTTCTGATGAAGCTCTTGCTGCGATTAAAGGTGTTGAAGGCAATAAAAAACTGTCGGACCGCGAAATAGACGTCTTGAAAGCGCTGGCCACAGGGCAAAGCAATAAGGAAATCGCGAAGCAACTGGGCCTCAGTCCTAAAACAATTGATAGCCATAGAACCAGTCTATTACGCAAGATGAACGTAACTTCAACTGCCGCCTTATTAGTTAAAGCTATTAGAATAGGTTTGTTAGATGTGTAAATTCAGATAGAGACCACCATGTCCGCTTTGGGGTGTGCGTACAACCTGTTGACGCAACACATCGCCTTAACCAAAAATTGCTCTCTATCTTTACTGAATTCTCATACGAAAACTTACCGCCCAATTTGAGTTTGGCAGCATCTCGCCTTTGGGATTGACGCAGATAAAATTAATGCTGCTGTCATAACTATTCGCGGCCGGAACATCGTCACAGTCAGAAAAACTTGCAGGCTTGGCGCTGTCTTTCGAAAAACCAACATCTGTAGAATAGGTAAATGTTAGACCCGTGCCGTCATCCATAAAGCTAACAGGATTCATCTCAGGTCCTCCCGCGCCATCTATATCATCATTGAAGAATAGAAGTTTATCAGGGAGAGCATCGATTAGCACCATGCTGCCATCATCTACATTTTGCGTGCCTGTATTCGCAACGGTGATTGTGTAAATGACATCATTGCCCGGCAAAGCATAAAGACCTTGTGTGTTAGGGTCATAAATAGCGATTGATTTACTTGCGCTAAGCACCGGGCCTGCTGCGGGGCCGACCGTGATGGTCACCGTCGCTGTATCGCAATTGCTCGTCCCTGGCTCGCAAATATCATAGTCAAAACTATAAGTCCCGTCCGGCGTATTCGCTGCGACACCGACCTGCCCTGTGCTGGTGTCAAAAGTCAATTCTGCTGGGAAGCTTGAGCCGCTATTTACGGACAAATCAAAGGCGGTGGGCGTCACGCCGTCAAATGTATCATTATCGATAACATTGATAACATCGGTTAGCGTAGCCGCAGAACTTTGGACTGTTTCGCTATCATCCACAGCCGCGACTGTTACTGCCGAGCCTGGTTGGCACTGGGTATCGTAAACCACACCGTCAAATCGCAGCCCGCCGCCGCCATTGACATAAATGACTTGTAAAAAGCGCGCCCCGCCGCTTGGGACGGTATAGTCATCATATCGAAACGCGTTATTAGTCCAAGGCCCTGATGACGTTCCCAAAGCCGTATAATTCGTGCCGTCAACTGAGGTTGAGATATTGGCAGAGGGATTGCTGTTAAAAAAGTTTGCGAACGAGACATCTATGTTCGTCCCTTCTGGTACGGAAATATCAGTATCGCCTGTCAGATCATAAACCAGAGATTGGAAAAATGTCGAACCGGAATTATTGTCATTGGTAACAACCGTTCCTTCAGGCAGCGGTGCACCCAAGGCTCCATTTAAATTATTGGGCTGTCCGCCTGTGCTGGGGTCAACGCTTGCGGACACAACAAAATAAGAGCCAGGAATGGCCACCTGCCCAACCGGGCAAAATGCGGCCCCTCCCGGATTGGTGACAGTGATTGTAACAGTTGCCGTTTGGCAATTCCCGGTATTTCCAAGCTCGCAAATATCATAGTCAAAACTATAAGTGCCTGACGGCGCATTTTGCAGAACAGTCACAGCGCCCGTACTCGTATCAAAACTTAAGACAGATGGAAGCGACGAACTGCTTGAGACCGCAAGCACAAAATCTGCAGGCGGGTTCACGCCGTCAATCGTATCATTGTTCAAAACATTTAAAACGAGCGTATCCCCAATAGAAGAATCCGCGACAGACCCGCTATCAGCAACAGCCTCTATCGGCACACCTGCTGCGCCAGGTTGACATTGCGTGCCGTAGACAACGCCGTCAAACCGCAGCCCGCCTGCCCCGCCATAGATAACTTGCATAAAACGGGCCCCGCCGCTTGGGACGGTATAATCATCATAGCGGAACGTATTATTCGTCCAGGGCCCTGCTGACGTTCCCAAAGGCGTATAATTTGTCCCGTCCAATGAAGTCGATATAGTGGCGTTCGGGTTGCTGTTAAAGAAATTGGCAAAGGAGACATCTATGACTTCCCCTTCCGGCACGGAGATATTAGCATCGCCCGTAAGGTCGTAAACTAAAGACTGGAAAAATGTCGACCCAGATTCATTGTCATTGGTGACAGTCGTGCCTTCGGGAAGCGGCGCGCCTAAAGCTCCGCTGAGGTTGTTCGGCTGTCCGCCCGTACTGGAATCCACACTGGCCGATACGACATAAAATTCTCCGCTAAACGCCGATTGGCCTACCGGGCAAAATCCTGCTGCCGGATTCGGCAAATCTACAATGACCATTGCTGTGGCCGTATCGCAATTAAATTGATTAGCCGTTTCGCAAACTTGATACTCAAAACTATAGGTCCCCGACGGCGTGCCTGCGGCTACGTCAACGGCCCCAGTACTCACATCCAAACTCAAAACGCTTGGTAAGGTTGAACCTGCTGCAACGCTGTAATTTTCGGTGCCAGGCAAAGGTGCCCCATTCAGGGTGTCATTCGCGCCTAAGAACAAAACACCATTTTGCGGCGTGTCCGTATTGGTGACGAGCGCGTTGTCGTCAGAGGCTTGAATTGTGACGGCAACGCGGAAGGTAATATCATCAATCGCAAGGTCATTACCGCAGCCGCCAATAGAGTTATTTATAAGGACAACCTCGACTGTGTCGGTTGAAACGGGAGTTGTGAACACCAGTTCAAACTCTGCCCATTGCGGGTTTGGATTAAAGGGAATATCGCCCGTATCGACAGATGCCAAAACAGCCCCAGACGTGCTTTCAATCTGAAGCGTCACATTAGGAAGAATCAGGCCCCCCGCCGTGCTCGTACAAAAGTCGGAGTCATTTTGTGAATTCACGTTCACAATAGAGGCGAGGAAATCAAATGTCGTATTGGCGCTCAAGGCGACTTCACGCCGATAAAATTCGCCGGATTGGTTATCATCCGCATTGACCAGCATCATGTAACCGGTTCCGTCGCCGCTTGTATTATCAAAAACGCTGGCCCAATTCGTAAAACCTTGCTGGCTATCTGTGGCCAAGACATATTCACCGTCGTCTAAATTATTGGGAAAAGCGGCGGGCTGTGCAGGCGCATTGTATATGTAGGAGGTTTGTCCCGCAGGCAATTCCGCGCCGGGATAGGCGCCCGTGCCAAATGTCTCTATATCAATGACCTGAGCAGATGCCGCCGCGCACATCATTGCGAACAAAATCAGAGCGCCCAAAAGGGGTCGTAAAAATTTTGGCAAGGGGGTATCCTCGTTTCCACACTAAACTTCAATTTACCCTACAGGCACTTATGACAAGAAGGGATTAACTTGCGGTGGGGAAATATGGTTACCAGATAGTGTTTGATAAATTTACCATCAGTGCCGCGCCGCACACCAAAGCTAAAGAGAAGTTATAAAAGCGCGTTTCAGCGCATTGCCAAATTCACAAATTCGCAGAGCAGTTTTCTGGTCTCGCGCGGGTCGATAATGTCTTCAACCGCAAAGTGTTCTGCCGTGCGAAATGGCGAGGTTACTTTGGCGAGGCGGTCTTTGATCTCGGCGAGTTTCTTATCTGGATTTTTAGAGGCTTGCAGCTCTGCTTGGTAGGCCACCTCCACGCCGCCATCTATAGGCAGGCTCCCCCAATCCCCGCTCGGCCAGCCAAAGCGATATTGAAAGCGCGTGTGGTTAGACATCGCCGCCCCCGCGACGCCGTAAGCTTTGCGAATAATCACATTCGCCCAAGGCACGGTGGATTTATAAATCGCGTTCATCGTCTCCACGCCGCGCCGAATAGTGGCCGTACGTTCGGCCTCCAATCCAATCATGAAACCGGGATTATCAACCAAATGTATAACCGGCATTCCGAATTGCTCCGCAAGCGCGGTAAAGCGTTTGGCTTTCTCAGCCGTATCCGCTGTCCATGAGCCGCCTAGAAATGTTGGGTCGCTTGCCAGCACGGCGACAGGCCAACCGTCAAATCTGGCAAAAGCCGTAATTACCGCCCTGCCCCATCTGCGGCCCATTTCAAAAACGCTGCCTTGGTCGGCTACGCTCTCGACAATGCGCCGCATATTATAAGCTTTGGATTTATCACGCGGCACGATGGAGAGAAGCGCTTCGTCTTTGCGGTCAATAGGGTCATTATTTTCACTGCGCTGCAATTCCGCCCCAGCATAACTCGGCAAGTAAGAGAGGAAACGCTTACCCATGTCAAAAGCCTCGGTCTCATCTTTGGCTTCATCATCTATCACGCCGTTACGCGTATGAATGATAGACCCGCCCAGACTTTCCTTATCTTGCATCTCCCCAAGGGCGGCGACGACTTGAGGGCCAGCTGTGAAGATTTGCGATAGGCCTTTGACCATAACTGAATAGTGACTGGCCACCGCGCGGGCTGCACCTAATCCCGCTGTTGGGCCTAACGCCAATGCCACCACTGGCACGGTATCGAGGTTTTTGACGACATGGTCCCAGCCCGGCACATAGGGCACATAGGTAAAGCCCATATCCTCAATCATCTTGACCGAGCCGCCCCCGCCCGTCCCGTCAATCATCCGGATCAACGGCAGGCGCATCTCATGGGCCATTTGCTCGGCTTGGGTGAATTTCCGGTGGATAGAGGCATCCGCCGCCCCGCCGCGAACCGTAAAATCATCAGCCGTCGCCACCACAGGACGGCCCGCTATATCGCCGCGTCCAAAGATAAAATTACTCGGCGCAAAGTCTTCGAGGTCGCCTTTGGCGTCATAAGTCCCTTTGCCTGCAATTTTCCCAATCTCGCGAAAGCTGCCCTCATCCAGCAAGATGTCCATGCGTTCACGCACATTCAGCTTTCCGCGCTCTTTCTGCCGTTTCAGCTTAGCCGCCCCGCCCATCTTTTCGGCCAGCTTTTGCCGCTTTGCGAGCTCGTCCAATTCAGCTTTCCAATTATCTGTCATGAGGCTTTGTCGCAAACAGACTGCAACACGTCCATGCAAAAGTGAGGCTTGTATTTATCGCGCAGACATAGAATATCGCCCATATGTTTACGCTCCAAGAATTTCTGTCCAAAATGCATGTCGAAGAGATTGATACGTTGCTCTTTAGCGGCGAGGCTCTGCAAATGGGATTGCCGCGTGTTTTTGGCGGGCAAGTTCTCGGCCAAGCCCTAAATGCGGCTGTACGTACCGTTGACCCTGAGCGCAAACCGCATTCGCTTCATGCTTATTTCCTAAGGCCCGGTGATTTAACGCGGCCAATCATTTATGAAGTTGACCCTATCCGCGACGGGCGCAGTTTTTCGACCCGCCGCGTGGTCGCTAAACAGCGCGGCAAAGCCATTTTTAACGCGTCCATGTCCTTTCAAATTTCCGAAAACGGGCTTGAACATCAAATAGATTTACCAGACGGCATTCCGGGTCCTGAAAATATCTTGCCCGATATTGAGCATGTCAAAAGATTAGCTGAAAAAGACCCCGCTATATCCGTTGAAACACTGAACCGCCGAAGCTTGCTTTTCAAACAAGATGTCGTCGATATCCGCACGCCCGAATTACATAAGGTCGTCAAAGCCGGCCAATATGATCCTGAATTTGGCTTCTGGTTTAAGTTTAATGATGGGATTGGTGATGACCCGATTACGCACCGCACCCTTCTCGCCTTTATCTCTGACAAGGCTCTGATGTCTGTTGGGATGATGCCGCATGTTTGGAACCGCGACACGCACCGCATGATTGGCGCGAGCCTTGACCATGCTATGTGGTTTCATTCTGAAATTCGGGTCAATCAATGGATTTACTATCATATTGACAGTCCCCGCGCCGCCCGTGCGCGCGACTTTGGACGCGGTAGTTTTTACACACAAAGCGGAGAGCTTATCGCCTCCACCGCGCAAGAAGGCCTTATCCGCATTGTCGAAAAAGACTCCGCGTGATAGCATCCTGCCTACGGAGGACATTATGAAACATATTCTGATTTCGACTATGAGTATTTTTGCGCTGGCCGCCTGCAATTCCGGCGCGCCAACATATATCACAACAGGAGATGCCCCCATGGCTAAAATTCAGGTCTCAGCCACAGGCACCGCTAATATGGCGCCCGATATGGCCACCGTCTCGGCAGGTGTTGTCACCCAAGGAAAAACCGCCCGCGAAGCGATGTTCGGCAATGCCACAAAGATGACCCGCGTCTATGAAGAATTAGAAGCCGCAGGGATTGAAAAAAAATTCATTGCGACCTCACAGCTCTCGCTTCAACCTAAATATAATTACCAGAACCGCCAAGCGCCTAAGATTGAGCATTACGAGGCCCGTAACACCGTTTCTGCCAAGACCCATGATTTAGACACGGTCGGGGCGATGCTTGACGCATTAGTCAGAGCTGGGGTGAATAACATCAACGGCGTGCAGTTCTCAATTAAAGACAGCAAATCCGCCCGCGACAAAGCCCGCGAAGATGCCATTCGCGAAGCCCGCGAAAAGGCTGAAAGCATGGCCGCCGCAGCCGGCGTTAAACTTGGTAAATTAAAATCACTGTCGGAAAGCGGCGGGAACAATAATCCCCGCCCTGTCGCCTTCGCCATGGAAGCCCGCTCGGCAGGCGCCTCCACACCCGTCTCAGGCGGACAGCAAGCGATAAGCGTCACCGTCAATATGAGCTATGATATTTTGGAGTAACGGTTCATAGCCCGCGACATGAACATCCTCATCCTCATAACCGGCGGTACGCTGGACAAGGTGCATGACAGCGTGAGCGAAAGCTTGGTCTTTGGCGGCGGGGATAAAAGCCGCGTGTCCAATATTCTCAAGACAGGACGCACAGACCATCCGCGCCTTAAAGTCTTGATGAAAAAAGACAGCCTCGACATGACCGAAGAAGATCGCGACATTATTTTGAAAGCCGTCTTAGACGCGCCGCAAGACCGCATTGTCATCACCCACGGCACAGGCACGATGGAACTGACGGCAAAATATCTGGAGGAAAATGTCGGCGATAAAACGGTTATCCTCACAGGCGCCATGCGGCCGCAATCCCTTGGAAAATCAGATGCTGGCTTTAATTTAGGCGGGGCGATTATCGCAGCGCAAACACTCGATTACGGAGTCTTCGCTGTCATGAACGGCCGCGTCTTTGAAGCCCAACAAATACACAAAGACACATCACTCGGACGTTTTGACGTTTAGGGCGGTTTCACTAAATGGACACCTCGACAAATATCCATATTCGGTTGAGCGAACTTAAAGATATTCCAGCCATGTCTTTGGTTGAACACTCAGCGCAAACGGCATTCCTAACCATTCCTGAATTAGCTTGGGTAGCAGATGGGCATGTATTGGCTCATGAGGAACATCGAAAAGCGATTATGGCAAAGACGAGCTGGGTCTCTGAGGACAAACACAGCCACAGAATTATCGGCTTTCTTTCGGCAGAAGCATTAACCACAGAGTTTCACCTAAGCGAAGTTTCTGTCCATGCAGACTTTCAAAGACAAGGCATTGGCCGCAAGCTTATAGAAACCGCCGTCCAATACGCCGCGTCTAGAGGCGCGCTAACAGTCACGCTCACAACGTTTATGAATGTGCCTTGGAATGCGCCTTTCTATAAAAAAATGGGCTTCGACGTCATTGAAGACGGCTCTCTTGGTGAGAGACTCTCGGGACTACTCTTAGAAGAAAAAAGCCATGGGCTATCGCGAGACAATCGCTGCGCAATGAGGAAATCTCTAGCTGGTCTGAGGCAGCGCTAAGCTTAGGGGCTGTAATTGTAGCCAAATATTGGGCCGCAGGTCTTCGCCGTCATGAATGGCCGTGTCTTTGAAGCCCAACAGATACACAAAGACACCTCGCTCGGGCGCTTTGACATTTAAGGTGGCGGGGTCAGAAACGGACATTGGCGACTGCCCACAATAAAGCGATTTTAGGACGCTCACTTAACAAAAAGTGCTGTATCGATGAAAAATCGTAAATTTGCACTATACTTTACGCGGCCCGTTTCACAGTCTACCATTGTAAAAAAGCAAAGGTGAAACATGAGAGTTAAATCAATAACGCTAGGTCTTATTCTAACTGCCTCTAGCTTCGTCTTTTCTGCTTCGGCAAATGATTCTCTTCGCGAAGATATCGCTGCCGATTATGACGCTAATTTAGAAAGCCTCTTTACTCATTTTCATCAAAACCCGGAGCTTTCGTTTAGAGAAAGCAAAACAGCGGCGCGGCTGGCTCAAGAAATTGCGGCCCTTGGTTTTGATGTTACGGAAAATGTCGGACAAACCGGTATTGTTGCTGTGATGAAAAACGGACCCGGGCCCACAGTGATGCTCCGCGCGGATATGGACGGCTTACCTGTTAAGGAAGATAGCGGTCTTTCTTACGCTTCCACGGCGCTGCAAGTGGATATAGACGGCAAAGAAAAGCCCGTCATGCATGCTTGTGGCCATGATGTGCACATCACCTCTCTTGTGGGAACGGCGCGCCAATTGGCGGCGCGTAAAGATCAATGGTCAGGCACACTTGTTCTTATCGGACAACCAGCAGAAGAGCGCATCTCTGGCGCGCGGGCCATGCTCGAAGACGGTCTCTATACGCGTTTTCCTAAACCGGATTACGCGCTCGCCTTTCACGTGTCCGCAGCAACGCCTACAGGACGTATCGAATTGCCCACGGATATAGCGTATTCCAGCGCTGACAGCGTAGATATCATCGTGCGCGGTGTTGGCGCGCATGGGGCATCGCCGCATAAAGGTATTGACCCAATCCTCGTCGCTTCACAAATCGTTGTCTCGCTACAATCTGTGGTGTCGCGTTCAATCGCGCCTCTGGAACCCGGCGTAATTACCGTCGGCGCATTCCATGGAGGCTCCAAGCACAATATAATTTCTGACCGCGTTGAGATGCAATTGACCGTGCGATCTGATAGCCCTGAAATTCGGGAGCAATTGCTGGACGGAATAGACCGCGTTGTAAAAGGCGTGGCTATTTCTATGGATGTCCCAGAAGATCTGATGCCAGAAGTAATTCGCTCTAAAACTGAATCGACGCCGCCTACGATTAATGACGAGGAAACTGCAAAGAGACTTACAGAAGTCTTTGAAGCTAATCTGCCAAAAGGCACGCTGTATAGTAAACCTCGCCAAGGCATGGGGGCCGAAGACTTTGCTTACTTTGTGACGCCTGAGCATGGCGTGAAAGGTGTTTATTTTTCTGTCGGAGGTACGCCTGCAAAAGATGTTGATGAGGCCCCCTCTCATCATTCCCCATTTTTCAAAGTCGAGCCTGAGCCCTCCATAAAATTAGGGACAGAAGCCATGGTCGTCGCAGCAATGGATTTATTAGCTAAGACATAGGGATGCGGGTCAGTGTGTTCATTTGGGCGTTTTTAGGCGCTAATCTTATGTCCGCTTCACGCCGCAATTAGGCTATCTCAAGCCAGAACTAATCCTTCAAAATATGTTCGTGTTGCGTTGTCTGCTGCTGAAGAGTCTAATGCAGGGTTAACCTTAGGGGGCCGTAATTGTAGCCCAAATATTGGGCTGTAGGTCTTCACCGTCATGAATGGAAATGTCTTCGAAGCCCAACAGATATATAAAGATGCATCATTGGGACGCTTTGATGTTTAGCGCGTTAGGGTTAGAAGCGGACGTTAGCCACACCAAACATCGAGAAAGTAAACAAATGCCCTTCAATTTTACCGATACGACTTTGATGGTTTTTCGAATTAAAGGTTTTTCGTTAGAAGTAGATGAATTTTGCGGCAACGCGACTGGATTTGTTTGCAAACGAAACAATAAATATTATCTCGTGACAAATAAACACGTCGTCACCGGCAAAAACCCCGCAACCAATAAATTTATCAGCGGCTCTACAATCCCAGGAAGAATAAGCTTTAACCTTAGGAAAAATTCAAACCCATCATTACCAACTCAAAATTCATCGCCCTTTCCAGTGAGTAAACTTAGATTATACGATGACGAATACGACTTAAAAACCAAACAATGGCTCGAACATCCAACAGACCCGAAAATAGACGTGGTTGCCCTCGACATAACAACCATAATTGCACCAGAGCAAACACCATACGAGTCTATTATGTGTTTTGACCTCGAAAATTTTAAATCTCACACAGACCTCGCTGTGATGGACCAAGTATTCATTGTTGGATACCCTCTAGACCCAAAACTTTATCCCGAACATTTCCCAATCTACAAAAGTGCTACTATTGCAACTGAGCCATTTTTAAGATTCGGCTCGCCATACTTTCTTGTAGACGGGAAAACAAAGTCGGGAATGTCTGGAAGTCCAGTATTACGACAAGAAAGAGATATAGTTAGAGTTGACGGATTAAAGCTAACACACATTACTGACCGTAGAAATTTTCTCGGGATATACTCCGGACGCGATGTTAATGACGAAGAACTTACAACCGCGGAGCTGGGCATAGTTTGGCCATGTGAAGAGTGTCTATTGCCAATTCTAGACCAATAATTGAACTATGCTAATATTTTTACACCTCATATTTACTCTGCAAGCGAGCTATCTCAAGCCAGCGCTAATCCTTCAAAATATTCCCGCGTCACCTCATCTGCGGCGAAGAACAACTCCACCTTTCGCACGCTTAACGTCAAACCCTGTGCCGTGCTGAATTCTACGAGCATTGTAAACATGGTGAGGATATGGCCATCAGCTTTTGCCTGCAGGGTGAGCATAGGGCCGTAATCTGAAAAAGATGGCAGGTCATTATAGACAATGCCGGTTCATTAGCGGCGGACGTGCCGTCCAATGTCGCGACCAATACACTCTTTTTCATCGGGCTTACACTGCCGCTATTTATGGTGAAGTTTTCTAAGCAAGGCTCATAAATTGAGGACATTATAAAGCCTCATAATTGGCTCCGCTGATGTTGGTTTCTCATTTACGCATGGTTTACGTCTATGGCGTATCATAATCATGTTAAGTTTATTGAGAGAGCGCAACATGAAACAATTAAATACGATAGTCATAACTTTTTTCATCTCCATCTTCCTTGGAGCCTGCTCTCAAAATGTTGCCGCCACGTCTGAGGTAAAAGCGGATCATCCAGCTATGGTGACCTATTATAAAATCAGGTCCTATCTCGCGGAAGGTGATATTGCCAGCGCGGCGAAACTATCAGATGACCCCGCAGCCTTTGCCGCGCAATATACACGATCTCTGGAGCGAAAAGGCGAGGCAGATTTCAAAGCCGGAATGCAAAGGACAATAAACGAATTAAAAATTAATTCGCTGCGTGACTCAGGTGATTATTCTATGATTCTTCTCGACTTACCGGAGAATAAATATTCTCCTGTTGCGGCTGTCTTTTTCAAACGCAATGGCGCTAATCAATATCTTGAATTGGCCAAACCTGATCTCGATATCCCCTGCCCTCTGCTCGACCACATGTATGCAGAAAAAGGCGAGCCGGACGCTGAATATGTCTGTAAGAAATAAGTTTTAGAATTCGGGCTCAATGGCCTAATGGATAATCGCACCAGTGCCGCTGTAATGTACGGTTACTATTAAAAACTGCGCCCCCTCTTTCTGATTAAAGCCCCATAGACAAAAGCGCCTATCTGTTTCACATTACGGCCTATCAAAAATAGATAGGTGCCACTATGTCCACATTCATTCGTACTCTTTCTTTAGCCGCAAGTGCGCTCGCTATTGCCGCCTGTTCTGGTGCAGGCTCTGACGCTCCAAAAACGGATACTGCGCCTAAAGCGCAGACTGCAGCGAGGGCTGACGCTGCGCTCGATATTAAATTTGAAAAATTCACATTAGACAACGGCCTCGATGTTATCTTTCATGTCGACCGCTCTGACCCCGTCGTGGCAATTGACTTAGCGGTGCATGTCGGTTCGGGCCGCGAGACGACGGGGCGGACAGGCTTTGCGCATTTATTTGAACATCTGCTGTTTCTTGATTCAGAGAACCTTGGCTATGGCGGTTTGGATGAAATGAATACGCGCATTGGCGGCGAAGGCACGAACGGCTTTACCACCAATGATATGACCCAATATTTCCAAGCCGTTCCCAAAGACGCGCTTGAGAAAATTATCTGGGCCGAAGCCGATAAGCTCGGCTGGTTTATCAATACCGTGTCCCAAAACGTCGTCGATAATGAAAAACAAGTTGTCAAAAACGAAAAGCGCCTACGCGTGGATAATCAGCCTTATGGCCATAACCTTTATATCGTCGGCAAAGCGCTCTACCCCGAAGGCCATCCTTATAATTGGCAAGTCATTGGATCTTTAGCTGATTTGGACGCAGCTTCGTTGCAGGACGTCAAAGACTTTTATAAAAAATGGTACGTGCCTAACAATGTGACTGTCACCATTTCCGGCGATTTTGATACATCCGAGGCCAAGACAATGGTCGAGAAATATTTTGGCGAAATCCCGCGCGGGGAGGATATTCCCCCTTATAAGGCTAAGCCTGGCTCTCTGGATAAAAGCATCAATCTCTATCACGAAGATAATTTCGCAACCGTGCCGCGGCTCTCAGTGACTTGGCCCGCTGTGGAGCAATATCATCCTGATGCTTACGCGCTTGATATCCTGCTGAGCTATCTGACCGTCGGCAAACGCGCACCGCTGAATGAGGTGATGATTGACGAGGACAAAGTGACCTCCAATGTCTCAGGGTTTAATTACACCAAAGAAATTGCGGGAGAGCTATATCTCTTTATCTCGACCAATGAAGGCGAAGATATTGACGGACTTATGCCGTCTATGACCAAGGCCTTTACGCGCTTTGAAGAGAACGGCATTACGCAAGAAGACTTAGACCGGATTAAAGCGGGTATCGAAGTTGATTTTTACGGCGAAGTTCAAAGCGCGCTCGGCAAAGCTATTCAGCTTGGCGAGTATAATGTCTATAAGGACGATCCCGGTTTTTACAAAAAAGACATTGCCAATATCCAAGCGGTCACAACCGCCGATGTGATGCGCGTCTATAATAAATATATCAAAGACAAGCCTGCCATCTATGTCAGCTTGGTGCCCAAGGGCGAATTGGATTTGAAACTCGATGACGCTTTCGCGCCCGTAGAAGCAAATATTGTCGAAGAAAAAATCGTCGAAGGTGAAGGCGCAGCGCCTGACTTTGATCCTGCCGCGCGGGTCTTGGCCGAGACCACACCGTCTGCATTTGACCGAACCATCGAGCCTAGATTTGGCGCGCCTTATGATCTACCCAGCGCCACTATTTGGCGCGATACGTTTGGGAATGGGCTGCAAGTCTTTGGTATTCAATCGAATGAAACGCCCCTTATCAATTTTTCCCTTCGTCTTGATGCTGGCCGTCAATACGGCTCCGTAGATAAACCCGCTGTCGCGGCACTGACAGCTGATATGCTCGAAAAAGGTACAGCCAATCTGACGACAGCTGAGCTCGAAGACGCGATTAAATCGCTCGGCTCCTCTATTTCAATATCTAGCGGCAACACAGGTACATTTGTGTCTGGCACGACATTGAAACGAAACTTTGATGAGACCGTCAGCCTCGTTATGGAAATGCTCACGGAGCCGCGCTGGGACACTGAGGAATTTGCGCTGTTGAAAGCCAAAACCCTTCAAAATATCACGCAATCCGAGGGCAATCCCAATGCGATCTCGGCCCGTGAAAATGCTAAATTAAATTATCCCGCTGACAATATTTATCACTACACGTCATATGGTCCCAAAGAAAAACTCGAAGCCGTAACGCTCGAGGATTTAAAAGCCTTTCACAGCGCTCATTATAATTTAGGCCAAGCCAAATTACGCATTGTCGGAGATTATACGCCTGGGGACGTGAAAGCTAAATTTGGCGAGGGCGATGGTGATGTAAAGCTGGCCACGCGATCAATTCCCGGCCCTGCAAAAGATGTGACGACATCCAAAGTCTATTTCTATGACGTACCCGGTGCCAAACAATCAGTCTTGCGTATTGAACGCCCGTCTTTGACCGCCAAGGATAAAGACTATCCCCTGGCCGAAGCGATTAATTTTCCGCTCGGCGCTATTTACACCTCTAAACTCATGTCCAAATTGCGCGTGGAAAAAGGGTATACTTACGGCATCCGTTCAAGCTTTAATGGCTCGGGGGATCGCGGGACATTTAGTATCGGCTCTTCCGTGCGAACCAATGTGACCAAAGAGTCGATTGACCTCATTCGCGATATTGTCGGCAATTACGGCAAAGACTTTACGCAAGAAGAGCTCGATATCATGAAAGGCGCGCTGCTGCGCGGACAAGCGCTGAAGAATGAAACCCTAGCCGATAAGCTTAGTATGCTCGGAGAGGTCAGCGCCTATGGCTATCCCGATGATTACCGCGCCCAAAACGCCAAAGCCATTGAGGCGATGACCCTCGAAGACTTCAAAGCGTTGGCGGAAAAATACCTTCGTCCAGATGCGATGAATTATCTGGTGGTGGGCGACGCAGCGACGCAAGCCAAGGGCCTGAAAGAGTTAGGCTATGGCGAGCCGGTTATGCTCAATGAAAAATAAAACAGAGGGCAGCCAAGGATTGACTGGTGTGATGCGTCTTACTTCTAAGACCTAAAATAAAACGGAAGACATGAGATGAAGAAATTATTGCTGGCATCTACACTTCTACTCACATCTTGTGGGAGTCAGCAAAACTTTGTGCAAGATTCGGCGCGCTCCGCGCCACCCGCCATAGAAATGGCGTCGGCAGATATGGGGGCGATGCAAAAACAGGCCTCTCCTGCTCCCGCGCCGAGTAATCAAGCCAATGAGAACCCAACGGCTCAAAGCTTTCTCGCCTACCGTTATAATTATGGCTTTCAGCTCCCCGCCAAATCCGTCGCCGCGACATCCAAATCCCATGCGGATATATGCATCAAAGCGGGTCCGTCAAAATGCCAAGTTTTAAGCTCATCAACATCAGCGCAAAATGAAGATTATGTCTCGGCCAGGCTGTCAATTCGCGCAGAGCCCTCATGGCTCGAAACCTTCACGGCCCAGATGCAGTCTTCTGTCGAAGACGCTAAAGGCAAGATGACAGGCTCATCTGTGTCTGCCGAAGATTTAACGCGGCAAATTCTCGACACTAATGCGCGGCTTAAAGCGCAGACCACTTTGCGCGACCGTCTGCAGGGGCTCCTCGCCACGCGTAATGCAGAGTTGAAAGATCTTCTCGCGCTCGAACGCGAGCTTGCCCGTGTCCAAGGACAAATTGAGAGCGCGACGACTACCCTCAATGTACTGCGCAAACGTGTCTCTATGTCAGTGGTCGATATTAATTATCAGAGCCAGTCGGTGGCCGTAAGCCAAAGCGCCCTCGCCCCTATCGGACGCGCGCTCAAAGGGTTTGTCGGAGAATTTGCTTACGGACTATCTAATGTCATCGGGTTTTTCGCAGGTATTCTGCCATGGCTTATCTTTGTTATTATCCCCGGAATTTGGATATCTATGAAGCTATGGAGACGCCGAAAGAAAGCTCCGGCACCTGCGCGGGTCACAAAACAAAAAAGCTCAAAAAAATATGGGATACATGATTAAGATTTAAGCTGCTACAGCATGCAGCTAACCCATCATGGATTTTACAGTCTCGTCATGGTCTTCCAACGCCTTTGCTCCCAGAGGGGTAAGGCCATAAACGCCGCGTTCAATTTTTTCGAACCAGCCATAATGATTTGACGCCATAAGGTTTGTTGCCTTTTCAACCCCCGCCATTTTTTTGACGTAAGAGCCCTTACACGCGCCCTCATCATGCAAGACTTTGGCGCAGCGCAGCGCGCCTTGGCGGTAGGAGGTCATCTGGCCCACAGAGGTCATGCCGCCCTCATTCGGATCGCCGTGTCGGCGCTCAAATTCAGAGAGAAGCTTAAGTTTTCGTTTCTTGATTTTTCGCGGCACAAATGGCGCAGGCTCGCAATGCACATCCACACGCCCGTCTGAAATCCGCACGGTCATCAACCCGATACCGAGGCGGCGGCAGAGCATTTTGTTACGCCGAATAGCCACCATGGCCGCCTTCCCTGTTTTGCGCGGCACAGCGATATAGACCTGATCGGACATAGATTGGCGATTAATGGCCTGATGAAACAGCGAGAGTGTAAAGCCCGTCTTGAGCTCCACAATAACAGGCTCACATCCGTCTGTAGCCCCCTTAGGCGCGGCAGCACCCTGGGGCACAGCCACCAAATCCGCCGCCCCAACCTCGCCCTTCACCTCATAACCACGCGCCGCGAAATAAGCTTTCACAGGGGCATAGAGCTGGGTTTCTTTTATTTTAGCGGCGATGGGTTACTTTCGAATAATTACACTATTATAGTTCTGTAAAACCTTCTTCGATAGAACTTTCAATCTCTTTAGATTTTTTATCAATCGGTGCAAATGAAGCAATAAGAACGGCCAAACCTGCAATAGGCCCTACTAAGGAGGCGACTAATAGAGCTAGTCCTCCTTTGATACTGCCAGCAACAGCGCCTTCAACACCTTTGTTGAGACCTTTCTTTGCAGCTCCATAAACACCACCGGTAATATCTTTAGCTTCATCAAGCGCTTTAGCAAAAAAGTTTCTATTATTCACAACGCGGTGTGCCGTGACTCGAGCTTGTGTTTCAATAAGTGTAGCGCGCTGATCTAAATTATATGTGATATCCAATTTTTTATTTAAAACACTTAGTTCTTCTGCGCCTGACTCCAAAGCTTTAACAGCTGAAACGCCCACAAACTTTGATTGCTTTGCGAAAGTTGAAATCTCGTCGAGATTTTTATTTATTTCATCTACATCCGTATTTTGCAACTCAAGGGCAAGTTGATTTGCTTGGACTTTTTGCAATTCTGGGAACATCCCTTGGAAAGCATCCGCACTTTTTCTAAGAGCTAACAATGCTCCAAGTAAGTTTTTTTCTTGCTCATTATCTGGATGGCTAAAAGCTTCAATGAACCCATCCAATGACGTAATCTGCATCATTAGAAGACCCGACTTAAGCTCTGTCACTTTCTCAGGCAACGAATTTAAAAACCGTTCTACCAAGCTAGACATCAAACCATCGGCGTGATTAGCACTAAGGGTTTTAACCGCGTTTTCAGCTATGAAAGCCAATTCCTCCATTGCAGTTTGGGCAAGTTCATTATTCTCAGGCGAGTATTTCAAGCTTCTCGCTTGAATTTTACCGTTATTTGCCGAAAATGCGTACGCTCCTGGTATTTGTGCTATTGTTTCGGAAGCATTCTCATGTTGAGCTGAAAATTCGTCGATTAATTTTTTGATCTTATGGTTGATTAAAGCGGGTTCGGCATAATTTTTAATTGGGAATGTAGCCCTACCAAATCGGCTGTTTTTCGGTTCATTAATTTCAATATCTTTTATCAGAGGATATCCTTTAATTCTGTCTTCGTACCAATTAATCCAAACCTCCCAATTTCTATCTCGTAAAAGAAGGGACTCTTTAAGTGTTTCCCACAACTCCTGATGACCGGGAGGCAATTCAAAGTTCATGTCTATCCACAAAGGATTTTCTAAAAGTTCAACAAGCGATAGTCCGTTTTCATATCGCGTAGCATCAGATGATATAAGGCTTAAACCTATAACCTCTAAATCACTGCCATGATTAGAAAATGCAGCTTCCGTTTTCTCAAACAAATTTAGAAATTCGACACCGGCGGAAACTGCCCAGTCGCTATATTGAGTAACCTGGGCAGTACTTATAGCTGAATGAATAGAATCTAAACATAAGTACTGATCGTTAGCATGCTTAAAAAGGTGCATCTGTGAAAACAACTCTTTCTTCATGGCAGTCAATGTTCTAACCGCATACAGATTTTTTGGCCACATCAAAGCAGATAGTGAAACAAAGGCAGTCAGAATTATGTGACTTACGACATTTTCTTTTTCCTGCTGCTCAAACAATAAAGCTAAGTTCGGCAATGTTCTTGATGCCCAGCGAGTAGCAAAAACCGTGCAAGTTTCCTGTGATTGGTCACGCAACCAAGTATGTACTTCTTCCAAGTCTTTAAAATTTACCATGCAATCAGATTCCCTATCGAACCCTCTTTATGTTAATAAAAAAGCCGCCTCAAGGGCGGCTTTAATTTTACTGATCCAAGAAGCTCCGTAACTTACGACTTCGGCTCGGATGCTTCAGTTTCCGCAGCGCTTTCGCTTCAATCTGCCTAATCCGTTCGCGCGTGACTGAGAACTGCTGGCCGACTTCTTCGAGTGTGTGGTCAGTGTTCATGCCTATACCAAAGCGCATGCGTAGGACACGTTCTTCGCGGGGGGTTAGCGAGGCGAGCACGCGTGTTGTTGTCTCGCGCAGGTTGGACTGAATGGCCGCATCAATTGGCAGGATGGCGTTATTGTCTTCGATAAAGTCACCGAGCTGGCTGTCTTCTTCATCACCGATAGGCGTTTCGAGAGAGATAGGCTCTTTGGCGATTTTCATAACCTTACGCACTTTTTCAAGCGGCATAGAGAGCTTGGCCGACAATTCTTCTGGCGTGGGCTCGCGGCCAATTTCATGGAGGATTTGACGGCTTGTGCGGACAATCTTGTTAATCGTCTCAATCATATGCACCGGAATACGGATGGTACGCGCTTGGTCGGCAATAGAACGGGTAATAGCCTGACGGATCCACCATGTGGCATAGGTCGAGAATTTATAACCGCGGCGATATTCAAACTTATCAACCGCTTTCATCAGGCCGATATTACCTTCTTGGATAAGGTCGAGGAATTGCAGGCCGCGATTTGTATATTTCTTGGCGATAGAAATCACGAGGCGTAGGTTCGCTTCGACCATTTCTTTCTTGGCCTGACGCGCTTCACGCTCACCTTTTTGCACGGTTTGAACAATGCGACGAAACTCATCAACGGGCACACCTGTTTCTTGCGCGAGCTCACCAATTTCGGCGCGGATCTTATCAATAGAGATTTTTTCGCGCTTCGCAAAACGGTTCCACGCCTCTGACGTTTCCGCCATATCTTCGAGCCATGATGGATTAAGCTCAGACCCCAGATAGCTGTGCAGGAATTCCACGCGCGGGACGCCGTTACCATCAGCAAGGCGCATGAGGCGGCCCTCAAGGCTGATAAAGCGCTTATTAATCGCATAGAGCTGATCAATCAGCGCGTCGATACGGGCGTTATTGAGGTGAAGCGCTTTAATCTCCTCAATGATTTCCGTTTGGATTTGGTCATATTCCAGCGCTTGCGGCTTACGCAGTTTCTTACCGGATAGGCGCGCACGGATGAGCATCTGCTGTAGCTTTTGGAAACGGCCGAAATCTTGCGAAATCCGGTCAAGCTTGGCCATGATGTCTTCGCGCAAGGCGGCTTCCATATTGGCCATGGAGAGGTTAGTTTTATCTTCTTCCTCATCCTCATCATCATCGATAGGCTTTTCGCCCTCTTTATAATCGCGGTTAATTTCGATTTTGGTTTTACCATTATC
>JAOIVW010000032.1 GCA_028224375.1 Hellea sp. | reverse complement strand
CCCTTGGATAAAACAACCGATCCATTCGACGTCCCAAATCCTTAGTCAGCACCCTGCTTAGGATTAGCTAATAGCCGCGCTTTTAAGTGCGGCTATTTTCGTTTTGCAGATGAGAAAATTATATAAGGTTGCACACGCCTGCGGCAATGACAGGGCCTGTCACTTCGCCTGTTGGGGAACCACCCGTCGGTTCTATCGAGATCGCAAATGTATCTCCGGCATTTATTTTACGTACAAATTCGCCGCTCAACTTTAATGCGTTTCTATCTTTATCAGATAAAACGCCCAAAGATTGCGGCGTGCCGTCAGCTTCAATGAGCCAAAGCTCATAATTTTGCTGAGGCGTTTTTTCTGCATCAAGCTTTGAAATATGAACTTCATCTGTCCCCGGCTGATACAGAACAACAAATCTTATACTGCCCGTGTCGGCTTGCAGAGAGGCGACAAGCGGGTCAGCTGTAAGAGCGGGCTGACGGTCAATTGACGACATTGCAAAAGCAATAAGCCCTGCAGCCAAGGCCCCTACCGCAAAACCTCGCCAAAATTTCAAAGCCTGCCATGCTCCTTGAGGCTTTCTGTCTGCATTAGGAAATAGCCGCGTCATGAGCTTCGCTTTTAGGCCTGCGGGAGGTGTCACTGGCGCGTAAGAGGCATTAAAAGATTCCAGCCGGCCCTCCCAAGCTTTCACACTGGCGGCAAAATCGGGCTCGCGCTCAATACGTTCAGTGGCCGCACGGCGCGGGGCGGCGTCTAAAACGCCGAGAACGTATTCGGCGGCTAGAACATTGTCATCTTCTGGCGTGTTATCAGCTGTTGCGTCTGTCATTTTTCCAAACACTTTCTGAGCTTGAGCAGGCTTCTACGCAACCATGTCCTCATAGTGTTTAAGGGAACGTTATAATGCGCGGATAATTCCGCATAAGAATAGCCTTCAATATAGGCGGCTTTAACTGCCGCCGCTTTTTCAGGATCAAGTTCTGACATGCAAATATCAATTCTGCGCCGCTCGCCGGAATTAACGGCGCTTTTTTCAGGACTTGGAGCGGTGTCAGGAATATCCAGAGTTTGCTCCATAGAGCGAACTGGCATTGTGCGGGCGCGCAAGCGATCCAAACAATGATTACGGGCGATGGCGTAGAGCCAACCCATAGCGGAGGCGTCACCGGGCCTATAATAATCGGCCTTATTCCATATTTTCACAAATACATCTTGCATTGCGTCTTCGGCCTCACTGGTATCAGTAAGTAAACGTAAGCAAACGCCATAAAGTTTCGGTGAGGCCGCAGTATATAGCATATCAAAGGCCGCGCGATCTTTAAGGCTCACACGGCCGATAAGAACTGAAATATTGTCCGTCTCATCCATGCATAACTTTACCACGCTAAAGACGATAGCGCCAAGCCAATAAAATAATTATGTGGCAATAAATCCTTATTTTTCGACTTATATTCCAAAAGGGTCATCAATGGATTTGCTAGGTTGTGTAAACCAGACGGGACCGTTCTTTGACATATAGAAATGATCTTCCAAACGCACGCCAAATTCCCCGTAAAGGCAAATCATAGGCTCGTTGGAAAAGCACATGCCGGGCTCGAGTTTAGTCTCATCGCCCCAATTTAAATAAGGCCATTCATGGATGTCTAGGCCAATGCCGTGCCCTGTGCGGTGGGGCAGACCGGGCGTTTTGTAACCGGGGCCAAAGCCGCGTAATTCAAGCTCTGCGCGGGCGGCCAAATCGACATCGCCGCAGCGCACATCGATTTGCGCGGCGTCAAAGGCTTTGGCTTGCGCGGATTTCTCGGCGTCCCAAACCTGCCGCTGTTTTGCGCTGGGTTCGCCGAAAACATAAGAGCGCGTAATATCGGAAATATAATCATGAAGCTGACAGCCCGTATCAATCAAAACCATATCGCCGTCTTCAAGCGCTTTGGGTGTTTTCACGCCGTGCGGATAAGAACTGTCAGGGCCAAAAAGAACAATCTTAAAATAAGAGCCATTTGGCGCGCCGACTTTGCGGTGGGCGGCATCCAGAAATTTCCCAACCTCTGCCGTGGAGATGCCTGTGTAAAGCATAGACGCGGCCGCCTTATGAACAGCTAATGTCATCTCCTTGGCCCGCTGCATGAGCGCTAATTCGGCGGGCGATTTAATCATGCGGCAGAGCGCCGTAATCTCCGCGCCATTTATATAGTCAAATTGCGGGCTGGCTTTGGCGATGCCGTGACTAACAAAAAACGGCGTGGCTTCATCTAAGCCTATTGTGCCTGTCTTAATGTTAGCCTTGGCCAGAATGTCAGCGGGTAATCCGTAAGGGCTTTCATGTTCTTCCCACGTCGTGACCTCGCCTTTAATACGCATAAATTGTTCTAGCGTGCCTTTTTCGAAGGCGGGGGCGATATAAGTGGGCAGGCCTGACGGCAAGAGCATTGCGCCGACCATGCGCTCAGAGCTTTTCCAGCGCATGCCTGTAAAATAATAAAGCGAGGTTCCTGCATGAAGATAAAGCGCGGCGATATTTTGCTCAGCCATGAGGCGTTGGGCTTTGGTAATCCGCGCCTGAAATTCATCATGGGTGATAGGCTCTGCGCCTGCTGTCATATCCGAGAGGGAGGCTAGCGCCTGCTCAAAACTACTGCAGCCAACACCAATCGTCATTTTCGCTCACCTTAATTACGGAAGCGCATCTTCTATGTCGCTGAGCAGGGCGTCCAGAACTTTTTCTTGTTTGCGCCAGACAGGCTCGGTGGAGACGGGGAGTGTGGCGTTGGGCATATCAGCCAATGTGGCCTCCATATAGTCATGCCAAATCATGGCAGGGATATTGCCGCCAGTGACCCGTTTCATCGGGCTGTAATCATCATTGCCGACCCAAACGCCTGTCACGATTTCAGGGGCGTAGCCTATAAACCACGCATCGCGAAAATCATTTGTTGTCCCAGTTTTACCGGCGACTTGGCGGCCAGCTATTGCGGCGCGGCGGCCCGTTCCTTGGGCCACGGTGCGCGTCATTAAGCGGTTCATATGCGCCAGATTTTGAGAGTCGACAATGCGGGGCATGTCGGAAGGGAAACGATCATAAAGCGGCGTGCCGTTGGCGGTGGAGACAGAGAGTATTCCGTAAGGCGCAGCAGCTTTCCCGTAATTAGAAAAGGGCAGGTAACTTGTTGTCAGCTTAAGCGGCGTTGTCACCTGCGCGCCCAAAGAGAGGCTGCGCAAAGGCGTTAAATCTTCAAGTCCGAACTCTGAGGCTGTTTTAATGACCGCCTCGCGGCCAATCTCTTCCCCGAGATTAACAGCAACTGTATTAATTGATTTTGCGAAAGCATTTTCCAAGCTCATGTCACCTTTAAATTCTTCGCTGAAATTCTCAGGCGCCCAGTCACCGATTTCAACGGCTTTGTCTTCGCGGATATCCCAAGGGGTCAGTCCTGCTTTGAAGGCGGCTAAATAGACAAAGGGTTTGAACGCAGAGCCGGGTTGGCGCTCGGCCTGAACGGCGCGGTTAAATTGACTGTCCGTATAAGATAATCCGCCAATCATCGCCATGACGCCGCCTGTGCCGTCCATCGAGACAAGCGCGGCTTGAGTGGCATTTCGCTCAGGATTTATATGCGCGTTAACAGCCGCATTGGCGCTAAGCTGCGCGTCAAAATCAAGCGTCGTTTGAACTACGATATCTTGCGTGGGAATGCCGATAGCATATTCTAAATCATCCCACATCCAATCGACGAAATATTGCGCGCTATTATCTGATTGAGGACGCACAATGTTTATTGGCTGTTTAAGCGCGTAATAATGGCTCTCGCGGTTGATAAGGTTTTGCTGCGCCATAACATCTATCACCGTTGCTGTGCGCTTCGCGGAACGCTCAGGATGGGTCACAGGACTATAGCGGGACGGCGCTTTTAATAGGCCTGCCATCATCGCGCCTTCGGAAAAGCTGAGCTCTGAGGCGGATTTGCCCAGATAGGTTTTGCTGGCCGCTTCAAGCCCCCAAGCGCCGCTGCCAAAATAGACGCGCGAGAGATACATTTCTAAAATTTCGTCTTTGGAAAAAGCCTGCTCCAACCAGATGGAAATCATCATTTCTTGGGCCTTTCGGCGCAGTGTTTTTTCCGGCGTTAGAAAGACATTTTTAGTTAATTGCTGCGTCAGCGTTGACCCGCCTTGCACATAGCGGCCTTGTTTCAGATTGACGAACATGGCGCGTGTTAGGGCATAGGGATCAACGCCGATATGCGTTTCAAACCGTTTATCTTCAATCGCCAACACGGCGGCGGGAACATAGGGCGGAAGCTCGGCGAGCTTAACTTTGGGGGCGGAAGAGGCGCCACGGACGAGGACATCACGGCCATAACGGTCGACGATTTGAACGGAGACAGGCCGGTTCGGAGCCCAGAGTGTTTCTGCTGTGGGCATGTCCTTAGCCGCAAACGCCGCACCTGTGAGCGCGAGCATACCCAAGCCATAAACGCTTGCAGCCCCAAAAAGGCTGAGGCGCTTGGCATAGCGTTTGGCTTTATCGCGGTTAATCTTCACGTTTATCTACAGGCCGTTACAGGGTTAATCGAGATTAACCTTGTGACGCGATAAGATTAAGCAGGCGTGAATCCTGCGTTAAAAGAGTGTCATTTATTTGGCATGTTTCCTAGGTCGGAAGCGGCGCTGCAGGTCCGGCTAATCCCGGCTCTTTTGCGCCTGAACCACGCCCGTCTTTATCTTTGACAGGGCAGAAGCTCAGCACAGTCGTGCCTGCTGCGCGAGATTCCTGACCAGGCTGAATAAAGTCCAAGCCGCCTTCAGGCTTTTTGGCCAGAATAAGGTCAAGGTCATCGCCTCTGTCTCTGTAAAGATCGTCCAGCGTATAGCTTTCTGACAAGGTCGTGCAGCGGAAGCGCCAGCCGCCCCACCAATCACGGGTCAGCGAGTCAAAGCTGCGTCCGCGTGAGGTCAGCGTGCGACCGCGCGAGGTGAAGGCAATTGTATCCGCATCATCTTCGTCATTATCTGCAGAGGTGACTTGGAAAACGCGGTGACGCCCCAGCTCAGGAGCAAATTCAACACAAACAAGCGCGTTATACGCATCATTGGGTGTGGCCGCGATGAGGTGGTTAAAGGCGGAATGATCAAGGCGGAAATCCGCATTTTCGGATAAGACTTCCCCGTAAAAGGTCGCATGCCCCTCTAATCGCGCGCCTCGCAATCGCCGCCAATTTGTATCGGCAACAAGCACTTTAACGCCCATTTCTTTCAAGGCTTTGGCTAAGCCTAGTGACCATGGGTTTGCGCCGACAATCATGACGCCGTCACCGCCCCCTGCCGCGAGGTCAAGAGATTTGGCGATGGGGCCAATAAAGAATCCTGCAAAGAGAACGGTTGCGAAGACCAGCGCAAAGGCGAGCGGCACAAAGAGCGCGCCTTCAGGGCGGCCAAGCGCTGTAAGCTCAGCTGCAAAGAGACCCGCAACGGCCACGGCCACAACCCCGCGCGGCGCGATGATGGAAATCAGTAAGCTTTCTTTCCAATGCAGCCCTGAGAATAGGGTTGATGTCATCACGGCGATAGGCCGGACCAGAAGCATCATTGCGAGGACAAAGGCGAGTACGCGCCATTCGGTCAGGAAGGCTTTGAGGACATCAGGCGTCAAAGTGGCTGTCAGAATAACGAAAACGCCTGACACCAACATAATGGCGATGTTTTCTTTAAAGCGGCGCATCTCAACCATAGAGGCAAATTTCGTATTCGCCATCGTCATACCCAGAGCGGTCACAGCCAGTAGGCCTGTCTCATCGGCTAAGGTATTGGCGAGGACATAGATGGCCAGAACCCAAGCCAGCACGACAGGGGCTTTGAGATATTCAGGGATGTGACCTCGGCGAAACGCCCAAGCGAGACCGTAGCCCGAGATAATCCCGACGACGGTACCGAGGACGGCTGCGAAGGCTAATTTACCAAAGGCCAAATACATGGAGCCTTCGATTTGTGTGAAGCGGATAAATTCGTATCCCCCGACCGCGAATAATGCGCCGAGAGGGTCATTTACAATTCCTTCCCATTTAAGCACATTGGCCGGGCGGGATTTCAGATGCGCTTGGCGCAATAAGGGCATGATAACCGTCGGGCCTGTGACAACGAAGAGACCTCCGACCATGGCGGAAATATCCCATGGCAATCCGACAATATAATGCGAGGCAAAGGTACCGAGCAGCCAGGCAATGGGCGCGGCAATAAAGACCATACGGAAAACAGCATGTGAGGCATTGCCGAGGTCCTTAAATCGCAGGGTTAATCCACCTTCAAAGAGAATAATCGCAACGGCGAGCCCGATCATAGGCCTATAAAGGTCTCCGAAATCATTAATCGGATCGAGGCGGAACATTTCGAGACATGTCACGAGTCCGCCAGGCAGGGTAAAGCCTAAGATCCATCCGATTAAAGGGCCGAAAATAAGGCCTGCAATTGCCATTAATACAATAGCAGGGCGTTGGAGTTTCCATGCGAGCCATTGCGCGCCTATGCCCAAAACCCCGATAAGGGCAATTTTGAACGGAAGCATGTTAACAACGTGGTGGGCAGCATCTGCAGCAGCGGCCATATTATTTCCTCAACCCAATTAGTTTATGTCGTAAGTGATTCTGTTGCGCCCGCAAGCTATTCATCCACACGCTGAATATCAAATCCGATATCATTATTGCCGTAATTGCCATTATCATATTGATCGACGCGGCTTTCAAACCAGTTGAGTAAATGCGTGTTGATGCCGTCAAAGAACTGGTTCAACTCAGTCTCTTCCAAAGGTAGCGATAAATCGGTTTCGCGGCCTTCATCAATATGGATAAACATTTTATCGCCTTCCTTACGGCAGGTCAGAACAAGGCGCATATAATCCCCGTCGCCTGATATATTAATTGCCAGGCCAAAACTAATGGGTTCTAGCGGCAAGAACCCTTTTCCTGAAACAGAATAGGCGGCGGAGCGATAATTTTGCGCTGTAAAAGGGCCTTGCGGCGGGACGAGATACACACATTTCTTTTCGCCGGCGAGGTGCGCGCAAAGGCCGTCACGAATAGCTTCGGCCACGGACCGAATTTGCGCGTAATTATCAAAGCTCCGGTCACCATAGATTTTGGCGGCGGCAGCTATTTCGTCCAAAAGACTTGGCGCTTTATCGTCTGACTTTGGCATGTGTGTCCCTAAGTTGAAGCGGCCTTATAGCGGCGAAGCGGGGAGTCTTCCAAGGCCAAATCCATATATTTTCCCTGAAACTTCATATGGCGTGGCATGGCATTTGCTCCACTTCTCCTGAAACACGAATTTGGAGGGGAAAATGTCCCATAATATTGCAAAAACGGCCCTTTTAGTGACGGCTGCTGTCACCCTCTCAGGCTGCGCTCAGGTGGGTCACTTCGGCAATAGCATGTGGGGTTATACAAAATCAGCGGCTAATTTTATTGCCAGTCCCGTCACAAAGCTTCTGCGATCCGCGCCTGAGCAAGACTATGTTTTTGAAGGCGTGCCGCAATCCCAGCAAGTTGTCAAAGAGGCATTTGCTCAAGACGGCCACCGCATACAGCCATATTATGCACCGGGCTATCCAGCACAAACCCAGCCGCGCGGAGAGCTAGCCGCGCCTCAACTTGCGCAACTTCGCGAGCCGCAAACGCCCGATTATCAAGCAAGGCCCTATCCAGCAACGACCTACCAAGCGCCTCAATACCAAGCGCCCCAATATCCAGCACCTGCCTATACAGCTGACAGCTATCAACAGGACTATAATTATGCCGACTATCCGGCAGTCCCGCCAGCGCGCATTGTCGAAGCGGCCCCGCGTAACACTCCGCAGGTCACTCAAGAGATTTCATTTGTTAAAATGGGCGGCGGCTCCGATATGCAGGATTGGGCGTCCTGCGAAGCGCAGGCTGGCGGATTTGTAACCGTTGTTCAAGGCGGCTATATCATAGATTCAGGTTTCGAAAGCTGCATGCGCTCCAAGGGCTATAAGCCTGAGAGCGAAGCCGCTCATGAGCTAAGTCTTTGATCCAATAACATCATAATGGCGCTTGGCATTTTTACTAATGCTCGCCCATTCGCTATTTTTCATGCGGTCTTGGTGCCGCTTAAATGCGGCTTTTGAGGCAAAGGTCTCAAAGACATGAAAGCGTGTGGGGTGAATCTCGTCCTGCCTGATGTTAAATGCGGTGCAATCGGGCTCCTGCTGACTGAGGCGGATATGTGTGGGCAAGGCCAGTTTTATTGATTTCAAATCGGCCTCGGGAACGTCAATATAGCCAGATAAATAGACTGTATTTGTTTCGCCGCGTTCAGCCCTCAGTGTCGCCATAAGGCCTTGGCGATAAGTCTCATATTGAGGCGCCCAGCCCAACTCTCGCCGCGCGCGGCTAATATCTACGCGCTTGGTCTCTTTGTAAAAGCTGCGAGCCATATCTGAAATATCCGCCGTATCATGGTTCAATTGAGGCGGTAGTGTTTCATTGAGGAGACCTGAAGCAAAATTTATAACATCTTGCGGCGGGGCCGGATGGCCATCGGCGAGGTTATAAATTTTCAGCGGATGAGGCGCATCAATTGACGCCAGCAAAGCCGCGACAATATCGTCCAAATGAATGCGGTTGACGACATGGCCGGGTTTAATCACGGCCCGGGCTTTTCCTTGTTTTATGCGCTCAAAAGGATTGCGGCCTTTGCCATATATGCCTGCGAGGCGAAAGACGTGAACGGGGGTGAGCGTCTCCAGCCATTGCAGCTCAGCCTTGGCGCGGTTTTTTCCGCGGCGGGTGAGGGGTCGCAATAACTCATCTTCAAACGCCCATTGTCCTTGGCGGTCACCATAGACGCTCGTCGCGGAGAGATAGCCAATCCATTTAGCTTTAGGCGCAAGCTGGGCAAAGGGGCGGGGCAGGGCGTTAATAAACGGATCGCCTTGATCATTAGGCGGTATGGAGGTCAGGATTAACTCGGCCTCCGCCAATATGTCCGTCATCGCCGCATTTAGATTGCCATTATATATGACAGGCGTCACGCCAAGCGTTTTTAACTGGGCCGCTTTTTCAGGTGAGCGGGTTGTCGCAAAGACGTCATAGCCGCGCGCTAATAAAGGCGTAATCATCGCTTTGGCGCAATATCCCGCGCCTAAAAGCAGCGCTGCGGGAGGCCCTTTATGTGACTGTGATTTAATGCGTCTTGGCATTGCCGCGCCGCGCTCCCTTAGATAGATAGCCTGCATGAAACTTTCGCGTACCCTCCTATTGAGTTTGCCTGCTATTGCAATCTGTTTTGCAAGCACGGCCTCTGCCGCTGACCTGACAGCTGAATTTGATGCCAAGCATAAAGACTGCCTTGAGCGCATCGCCGTCGATAATGACTTGGCCTATGAAGAAGCGATGATTTGGCAGGATGAAGGCGGCGGCCGCCGCGCGAAGCATTGTGTGGCGATGGCGCTTTATGCGCTGGGCCATGAGGATGAAGCCGCGTCAAGATTGGACGCTCTGGCGATTGCATCAGACGGCGGGACAAAATTAATGCGCGCTGATTTTTACGCCGAAGCGGCGAATTTTTGGCTGGTAGCCGGAGAGGCGGACCGCGCCTATAAATCTGCCTCGGATGGTTTGAAACTGCGCAAAGATCATGTCGACCTTCGTATTGCGCGGGCAAGGGCTTATGCGATTTTGGGGCGATATGATTATGCGGAAACGGACCTGACATCTGTCTTGGTTTTCACACCTGATAATGCCGATGCGCTGCGCTACCGGGCTGATGCCAAGATGAAACAAGGGCGCTTGGCTGAAGCTAAAATCGACATTGAGAGAGCTCTGCGCGCGGACCCGACCGAAGTTGAAACAGCACTGCTGCGCGGGCAAATTAACGAGGCTATTCGCTTGGACGCGCTTCCAAAATCCTCGGCAGAAACGCCCTAACCGCCATATGACAATTGCGTGAAGCTTCTGTAACGTGCCTTATTTCCGCCTAATTCGCTCACGAGCATGTGTGCATGATTAATTTGCAGTCGGAAACTTGTGCTGTTAAGTTGATATTACTATAACAAATGCGGACATAATTCCGTTTCGAGGAGATATTATAATGAAAATTCTTAAATCTACACTTTTGGCCACTGCCCTAGTTATCGGCACAGCCTCCATTTCTTACGCGCAAAGCTCTGCACCTGATAAAGCTAAAGACGTCGCTATGGATAAAGCCAAAGACATGGCAACTGACAAAGCTAAAGATATGGCCGGCGATAAAGCCAATATGGTTGATCCTGCTATGGAAGCTGGCTCAGCTATGAAAGATGGCATGAGTGCTAAAGATGCCGCAATGAAGGCTGGTCAAACTGAAGGCAAAGCCATGATGAAAGACAAGGCTATGCAGGCGGCTGGTTCAGGCGCGACTGACACCATGATGACTGAAAAAGGCACTATGGATGGCGATGACATGATGACCGCTGGTAAAGTTATGGCAACAGGCGGGTCTACTGAAGATGCTGCTATGGCCGTGGCTAAGCAAAATGCAAAAGATGCCATGATGGAAAAAGCTATGATGGAATCTGGAAGTTCTGCTGCAACTGATGGCGTGATGATGAAAGACAAGATGATGTCTCATCAAGGTACCATCAAAACATCTGCACCTGCTGTTCCGGGCATCAACTGCCCAGCAGGCACGACGGCGCAGGCTAATGGTACATGTATGATTACAGGTAATTACCTACCCCGCTCATAAGAGCTTTCTATACTGACAATAAGATGCGCCTTCTTCCCGAAGGCGCATTTTTTATGCCTGCTATTTGAATCTGCAATTCATTCGCAAAGTTATTGACAATCATTCGCATGTAGACCATAAAGCTCTTATGATCCATTGTGTTTGCAACAATATCAATACGGCCAAAGTCGATGCCGCCGCCGCTTGCGGGGCTGAGAGCGCTAAATGCGTGATGCGGGCCTGTGGGACGCGCTTTAATTGCGGGCAATGCCGCTCTGATATTGATGCCCGCCTAGCTACATTTCGGATGGCAAACCCAATCCTCCAAGCGGCCGAGTAACCGCTTTTTCCTTCTAATAATTGCTAGTGATTATCACTAACGCTTTTTTCCGTGCGAGTGATTTGCAATTGCCTTGTTTTGGGTTGACCTGCCCATCCATTATTGTGCAAGCCAACGTAAATAGTCCAAAGACACTGTAATGAGGAGGCTCACATGCGCGGTGACAAAAAAACAATCGAATTTCTTAACAAAGCCCTGAAAGCAGAGCTGACAGCGATTAATCAATATTTCCTCCACTCGCGCATGCTCAAAGATTGGGGCGTGACGAAGCTTGCGAAAAAAGAATATGAAGAGAGCATTGAAGAGATGGAGCACGCTGATAAAATTATAGAGCGTATTCTATTTCTCGGCGGCCTCCCGAACCTACAAGACCTCGGCAAGCTCTATATTGGCGAGACTGTGCAGGAAATTCTCGAATGCGATATGAAACTCGAAGACATCGCGCTGCCGATTTACCGCGACGCAGTTGAGCATTGCGAAAAGGTGCGTGATTATGGCTCGCGCGATTTACTGCAAGCCATCCTCGTCGACGAAGAAGAGCATGTCGATTTCCTAGAGACGCAATTCGATTTGATTAAGCAAGTCGGCATCCAAAATTACATTCAACTCCAGAGCGCGGCGGTGACTGAAGAGGGGTGATTTTAGTCTTTGCCCTTATTGGCATAATTGCCTACCTGTTTATTCCGTTTTTGATTGTGGGTCTTTGGAAAAAGCGGCCGCGCACTGCTTTTGCAATTGCGATGCTAATATTGTTTCTCACAATGATTGCTCCAGTCTTTATTGAAACGTTTCAAACTATGATGATTTATGGAGAGGGCGACCCCCAGCTTATGGCAGGTCAATTAAGTAGAGCGATACTGGGGGGCCTTTTCGGACTCGCTTTATTGGGGCCAATATTGTTTCTATTCCAATGGTTAGTCCTACGCAGGCACAGAAAGAAGCTATCCAAAGTCGATTTGAATAAGACCTTCTCTTAGCGCTACACACTTCCGTCATTACAAGGCTTGTCCTTGTAACCCATCACCTGCATGTCCCGCGCGTGAAATGGTGATGTGAGGATAGTGTAAGAGATGGGTTGCAAGAACGGGGTCTTGCAATGACGATAATGGGTAAGCTCTCTCCGCTGTCATCCCGTCTCATTGCAAAGCAATGGCGGGACCCATGCCTTAATATCGAGGCTATTGGGAAATAGTAATTAGGCGAGATACCAAGGCATAGGTTCCGCCACTATTTGGCAGGCCAAATAGTGAGACGGAATGACAGAGAGAGTTTATTCCAGTTCTTTACCCATCTCTACAATCGCGTCGATTAACATATCTAAATCGCTTTCTTGCGTACGGTGGTTGGTCAGGTTCACGCGGATGGCGGTTTCATGGTTGATGGTTGTGGTGGACGGAGCCGCTAAACCGCTCTCCTGCAGGTCCACCGCAATACGGGCGTTTTTCTCATTCGTTTCATATTTAAAATCATAACGGAAACAGCAAATATTGAGCGCAACGGGCGCGAGCAGT
The DNA here is from genome assembly GCA_028224375.1 of Hellea sp. GTDB lineage: Bacteria > Pseudomonadota > Alphaproteobacteria > Caulobacterales > Maricaulaceae > Hellea. The sequence continues at coordinate 11,613 of JAOIVW010000032.1, read as the reverse complement.
TCAAGCTTGTCCTCCGCCTCGATACGGCGTTTTAAATATTGCGCTTGGGAAATATTGCGCTCGACCACCTCGGCAATGGCATCCACGCCGTGGGTTTTTAAATGCGTCCAGACTTTCAAAGCACGGAAATTGCGCGAGAGCTCAGGCCCATAATCAACCGCCCAAAAATCACCGCCCGCAAGACCATCTTCACTATGGCGTAAATATTCGGGACGATTGGCATATGAGAGCCGGTGTAGGCGTGGGTCACGGATAAGCACACATCCAGCTTCATAATTAACCTGCCACCATTTATGAAAATCAAAAGCAAGGCTGTCTACGCGCGATAGAGCTTTGAGGCGGTGACCCACTGTTCCAGATAATATAGCGGCCGCGCCAAAGGCTCCGTCCACATGGAACCAGAGCTTTTCAGCGGCGCAAATATCAGCCAAGCCGTCCAAATCATCAATCGCGCCGACATTCACCGCGCCCGCCGTGCCGATAACGGCGAAGGGGGTTTTGCCTTCTGCGCGGTCTTTATCAATGGCGGCTTGTAAGGCGCCTAAATCAATTTCAAAATTTTCATCGCAGGGAATGAGGCGCAAGGCGTCTTTCCCAATGCCGAGCAAATCGAAAGCGCGGCGCACACAGCTATGGGTTTGCGCGCCCGTATAGCCGACGAGCTCTCCGCCGGGATGATTGCGATGAGCCTCATCGCGCGCGACTTTCAGCGCTGTAATAGTCGCCATAGATGTGCCCGAAGAAATAATCCCTGACGTCTCACTCGGCATGCCCATGATTTGCGCGGCCCAGCGAATGACTTGTTGCTCAATGACGGGGCCAATATGGTTACGTCCGCCGCAATTAGCATTCATCGCCGCGCCGGCCATTTCAGCCAAAATATTAGACGGCGTCCCCGCGCCATTGACTCCGGTAAAAAAGCGCGGATGTGTGTTGCCTGGCGCGTAAGGCATAATCGCTTCAAGGTCTGCGCGCATCTGCTCCGCCGAAATCCCGCCTTGGGGCAAAGGTGTATTAATCTCGGCCTTTAAGTCCTGAGGCACTGCCGTCCAAACCCGCCCCTCACGCGCATTTTGCATCTTATCCAGAGAGGCATCGAGCATGGCATGAGCCGTCTTACGAAAAGCAGGCCAATCTTTAGGGTCAAGTGTCATGGAGTGGGAATAGGGTTTTGCGGGGAGGGTGGCAATGAGGATTTTGTAATGAATTTAATCATTTGACATTGCAACAACATGGTAACTCTTGCGTGATGGACATCACAGATAGTTTTCCGAATTAAGAATATAAAAAGTTTCAACAGGAGGAAAAAATGAAAAAGCTAGGATACCAAAAGAAAGCCTCTTTAATTACAAAAAATTTAACATGTTTGATAGCACCCACGTTATTGTTGAGTGGTTGTATAACACCGTCCACCTGGAAAGGTTATACTGCCGAAAAACCAACAGCTGCTACATGTCTTGACCCTATTCAGGATATGTCGGGATTGCAGACGTGGATTACTTTTGACGACTACGCGAACATTAATGATTACATAAACGGCAATATCGCGGCCCCGATTTCAGACGAAGTAACAGGAACGGCAGTAACTCTTATTCGTCCGCCTGGAACTATCCAGCTAGAATTAATAGGGGCTCCTTACCAAGGTGCAGGAATGAAGTTTGGCGCAAATGCCTCTAATCATCCTGATTTCCAAAATGACAAGTCTGGTTATATGCAGATACATAATCATATTGGCCTCGATTTTGGAATGAATACTGACTTTACAATTGATTTCTGGTATCTCGAACATGGTTGTGCTGGTCCAGTATCAGGATTGCGTGGCTTGCCTTGTCAAGTAGAGGATTTGGTGGTGTCCCAAGGGCCTGATGCAAGTAATAACCACCTTTGGCAAATTTTATCCACCCCAGATGGACTTACTTTTAAAAGCCATGGGAATGGAACAAAAAGTGTTTCATTTATTCCTGTTCTGGAAGACGCATGGACACATTATGCATTTGTTTATGACCGTGACGGCGACTTGAATACATATGTAAATGGTAATTTACATCGTACAGATTCGATGACCAATAATTCTCCAAATTTCAGAAGCGGTCGAGATATAATTGTTAATGGTGTGCATGACTCCTCGCAAAGTGGAGGTCCATCGAGTGGTCGTGTGATATTTGATTTGGATGAATTTGAGGTTTTCAACCGTGCGATTACAGGTGCTGAAGTCAGAGATATTTATGAAGGTAAGTGTCGCCCTGCTCGTGAAATTAGCACTGATAGTTAATTAATATCTATAAGTATGTGAGTTAATGCCCCCGCCCACCACCGTCATCAAACAACTCAGCCAACTTCTCGGTCATCGCCCCGCCCAACTGCTCCACATCCATAATCGTGACGGCGCGTTTATACCAGCGCGTTACATCGTGCCCAATCCCGATGGCGACTAACTCGACTTCGCTGCGGTTCTCAATCTTGTCTATCACCATGCGCAGATGGCTTTCGAGCATACCCGTTCTATTCTGGCTTTGGGTGGCATCGTCCACGGGGGCGCCGTCGGAGATGACCATCATGATGCGTCTCTGTTCGGGCCGCGCCATCAAGCGGCGATAGGCCCATTCAAGCGCTTCGCCGTCAATGTTTTCTTTGAGCAAACCTTCGCGCATCATTAAGCCGAGGTTTCGCTTGGCTCGCCGCCACGGCATATCGGCTGATTTGTAAATAATATGCCGCAAATCATTGAGCCGTCCAGGAGCCGTCGGTTTACCTGCCGCCATCCAATCTTGAAAACTGCGCCCGCCTTTCCAAGCCCGCGTCGTAAAGCCGAGAATTTCCGCTTTCACACCGCAGCGCTCCAGCGTTCTGGCCATAATATCCGCGCAAACCGCGGCGACCATAATAGGCCGCCCGCGCATAGAGCCGGAATTATCAATCAGGATCGTGACAATCGTATCGCGGAAATCGGTTTCTTTTTCTTCCTTGAAGGTCAGCGCGCTCATCGGATCAATAATCACGCGGGTCAGCCGCGCCGTATCGAGCATGCCTTCTTCTAAATCAAAGGTCCAACTACGTTGCTGCTGCGCAAGGAGGCGGCGCTGCAAACGGTTGGCGAGCCGCGCAATGACAGAGGACAGCCCCGCCATGTGCCCGTCCAAATAACCGCGCAAACGGTCCAGCTCTTCAGTCTCGCAAAGCTCTTCGGCTTTTATAACCTCATCATGTTTATTGGTATAAACCGTATAAGGGTCGGGCAGGTTGGTGGGTTGCGGGCGCTGCGCATAGGGGTTGGGCGCTTGGTCGCTATCATCAGACTCGCCGTCAATATTTTCGGCATCGACCATGTCCGAAGGGTCAGCGTTTTCATCCTCCTGCGCGTCAGCATCGGACACTTCGGTCTGGCCCTGCTGTTCTTCTTGCGGGGTGTCCGGCGATTGGTCAGGCTGCTGATCCTCATTTTCAGAGGTTTCATCTTCCGAGTCTTCATCCTCTTCGGGGTCAGCCAAATCTTCGCCGAGATCAAAATCTTGGATAAGCTCGCGCACGGAGCGGCCAAAGTCTTGCTGATTATCAAGCAGCTCTTTCAGCGCGTCCATGCGGACGGCGGCCGTCGCTTCAATCTCCTTACGCCACGCGGCCATAATCCCCGCGCAGCTTTTGGGGAGCTTGCGCCCCGTTAAAACTTCACGCGCATAAAGCCCGAGGGCTTCGGCAAAGCTATTATCATCCTTGGCGATGTCAGGCTTGTCATAGCCTTTGCGTTTGGCGCGCGCCGAGAGAGACGCCATCAAGTTATCACCGACGCCTGCCAAATGTCTCCCGCCCAGCGCCTCGATGCGCGCTTGCTCCATCGCCTCAAACACCGCGCGGGCCGGGCCAGTGCTCGGTTGGTTCTTGGCATGAGTGACTTTATCATGCAGCGCAATGCGCAGCGCCAAGCCATCGGCCTCGCCGCGCGCCTTGGCAATCTGCGCAGGCTTGGGTTTAGGCGGCAAGCTCGGCAGCATCACCTGATCACGAACAATCCCCGCCACATCCCCGCCAAAAGACACCTCCATCTCAGGCTCACCAGAAATGGCCTTCGTCGCCGAAGCGAGGGAGCGTTTGAAATTATCGATGGGGGTGCGGGTGGTCATTTGGGGTTAGCTTTACGAATCCAGTTTTGGGCATCATATACGGAAATGCGTGTTGGCCCATCGAAAACAATATTTGTCAGGACGTCTTTTAAATCTACAGTCCCATTTTGAATGGGGAGATAGCGTAAGCTATCTCTGCGGTTTTGGAGACGGAATATTGCCAAAAATTGTTGTTGAGACTCGCATTTATGAGATATTATTGTCCGCTTAGCATCATAGGCTGCCCCGTCAGAAGGTTTGCCTGTTTTCGTTCTTTCTTCATTTAACTTAGCTCTAAATGCCTCGAGTTGTTCCCAAACATTAGTGGCGGCATCGCGATAGCTGGAGATGTCTCTGATATCGATAACCGGATTGCCATAATTATATGATGCAGTAATTCGATAAGCACTATCATTTTGTCCCTTCGCATTAGCATAGAGACTATCCGTATAATATGTTTGTTCCTCTGTAGGGCAAGATTGAATTGTCAATTCAGCAAAGCCTGTCATGTGTGATAAATATGTTTTCACGTCCATGCGATTTGCGGCATCAGGTCGTTCCTCCACAATGGACTCAATCTCCTCGATTAAACTATCGTCAAGTCCAGAAAGTAGGACTGCTTGAGATATATTATAAAAAATATCTCCATTTTGTTTAGTCAAGTGTTTCCCGAAAATTAAATAAGGGTCTCCAAAAGACAGTGCCTTGCCTGAAGTCGGACCACATGAGGTTGAAGACATGTTAAAGCGTCCAGGAAAGCCAAATTTCATATGGTCCCACAAACCAAACCGTTTTGATGGGTCTTTTGTTACATTGCCTCTGTCCGGTCCATTAGCGGCTAGATAGCTTTGTTCAAATATCCTCGGCGTTTTCCCTTTTATACGCTTTTTGACTTTTATGTTCGCCGTTATGTGAGGTTCTAAATCTCCATATTGTGTTAGCGTATCCGATTTCTTACTGGCTTTGGCAACCGCAATGAAATCAAAATCCTCTATTAAATTAACCCGGTTCATCCAAATGGGCGTTCGGTATTCGGACACGCATCTACCATTTTCATCGCAATAAGGAAAATAATATGAGCAAGCCGCGGCACTTGATGACCAGATTGTAAAAACGCTAGCTAAGATTATAGCAATTAATTTAATCATTAAGCTATCACTCTTCATCGCGAGCGATGAAGTCGCTTTGTTGTAATCGATATATAATATCGATTAGGGTCACTACGCGACCATCACAGTCGCTGCACTCTCAGCTAAATCTTTCCCAAAGGCTCTCTGATAAAACTCACTGATAATCGGGCGTTCCAGCTCATCGCATTTATTCAAAAATGTGAGCCTAAAGGCCTGCGCGATATCGCCGTCGAATATCCGCGCGTTTTCGGCCCAGTTCATCACGGTTCGCGGGCTCATCACTGTTGAGATATCGCCTTGGATAAAGGCGTTACGGGTCATATCGGCGACGCGCACCATGCTGGCGATAAGGTCTTTGCCTTCTGCATTATCATAACTCGGCGATTTGGCGAGCACGATGGCTTCTTCCTCGTCATGGGAGAGATAGTTGAGCTGACAGACAATGCTCCAGCGGTCCATCTGGCCTTGGTTGATTTGCTGCGTGCCGTGATAAAGGCCTGACGTGTCCCCAAGGCCGACTGTGTTGGTCGTGGCAAAAAGGCGAAAGGCTTTATGGGGTGTAATCACGCGGTTTTGGTCGAGTAGGGTCAGGCGGCCTTGCGCTTCGAGAACACGCTGAATCACGAACATCACATCAGGACGGCCCGCATCATATTCATCAAAGACAAGGGCAACGGGATTTTGCAGCGCCCATGGCAAAAGCCCTTCGCGAAATTCCGTAATTTGTTTCCCGTCTTTCAGAACAATGGCGTCTTTACCGACCAGATCAATTCGCGAGACATGACTGTCCAAATTAATCCGCACCATCGGCCAATTTAGCCGCGCGGCCACTTGTTCGATATGGGTGGATTTACCCGTGCCGTGATAGCCTTGCACCATAACGCGGCGGTCATGGGCGAAGCCTGCGCAAATCGCTTGGGTGGTTTTATCATCAAAAATGTAAGCGTCATCAATGGGCGGCACATTTTCGCTGGTTTTGCTAAAGGCCGGAACCTGCATATCGAAATCGACATCAAAAACCTCGCGCGCCGAGAGCATGGTGTCGGGCTCAAAAATGGGGAATGCGTCAGACATTATATAACCAATCTATTGTCTCCCTCTCCTTGGGGAGAGGGTGCCCGATAGGGCGGGTGAGGGGAGCTAACTATGACTATTTACAGAGCGCTCAAATTTTAAGTCCATATCCCCTCATCCGCTGCTTCGCAGCACCTTCTCCCCAAGGAGAAGAATAAGGGTGTGGTGTTTGAAAATTCATTAGCCAAGGTTGGTCGTCTTCAAGACCTTCATGGCGCTGACAACACGTTGGAAGCTTTCCTCGGTATTGCGCTTGCCTTGGTTGGCATCGGGATGGAGTTGTTTAACCAGCTGCGTATAGCGTTTACGCACATCATCTTTTGTGGCCGTATCATCAAGGCCCATATCGTTGAGCGCTTTCATTTGCATCTTAGACAGGCTGCGGCGGCGCGGGGCTTCGGATTGGCCTTCTATTTTGCCTTCGCCGAAAATATTATAACCTTCAGCCGTCGCGGCAGTAGAGCCGGCCTTGCGTTTGCTTTGCGCCTTGGCGCGTTCAGCCGTGTTTTTCTTGACGTCCCAAGTCGGGCGGTGACCATGACGTGCGCCAACTTGCCATTCGGCAATATCTTCGTCGCTCATATTGGAGAAGAAGTTCCAATTCTTATTATATTCGCGCGCATGGATGGTGCAGAAATTATAATATTCGCGCAGGCGGTCCGGAGATTTCGGCGCTTTGCATCCGCCCATAGACACGCACCCCGCCCAATCGCATTCCTGCTGGTTGGGGTCGACTTTTTTCTTACCCTTATTGACCCGGATATCGATGCCTTTGGGTTTATATTCGTAATTGCCTGCCATATCGCCTATATGTGTTGAGAGTTAAAATTCGGATTGCTTTTAAGGACTAACCAAAATGGGCATTATCGCGTCATCAATCAAGGAAAAACTTACGCAAAGTTTCACTCCGTCGCAGTTAGAGGTAATCGACGAGTCCCATAAGCATGCCCACCACCGCGGCGCGCGTGAACATGAAGCCGATGGCGGCTCCGCAGAAAGCCATTTTCACGTGGTGATTGTGAGCGATAAATTTGACGGCATGAGCCGATTAGCCAAGCACCGCGCCGTGCTCGATGTGCTTGCTGAGGAGATAGCGCAGATACATGCCTTTAGCCTAGAGGCGAGTGCGGGGTAAGGCGTTGAAATGCGTTTAATGGTCTGTTAGAAAAATTTTAATTCTAAATTGGGGAATTTCGAGATGCGCCGTTTTTTTGACTATAATTTTGATGGGCTAGGCCTAGAGCTAGAATTAACATCATACCTTTCAACGCCGGTTATAACCCCCTTTCTTTTAGAGTTAATCCCAGTACTCCCCACAAATCCTCCCTTATCGGCCGAGATTGACGGAACATCAGGCGATGATGTGCTTGAAGGAACGCCAGACGCCGACACTATTCAGGGCGGGCTTGGTGACGACGTTATCAACGGCAATGACGGTAATGACCGTCTTTACGGTGAAGAGGGCGATGATATCCTCAATGGCGGCGAGGGAAATGATAATCTCTACTACGAAGTCGGCGGACGTGATGTCTTAAATGGCAACGCGGGAAACGATATATTCTGGGTAACAAATCGAGAGTCAGATATAGTTGATCTTGTAACGGTTATGGGCGGGTCTGGAGATGACACGTTATTCCACATTGATAGGGACCGCTTTGATATTGAATTTTTTGGCGGTGTTGGAAATGATACTGTCGAAATACATTTTGGAAATATTGACTCTGAATTTTTATTAGATTTAGGGGAAGGTAATGACACTCTACAGATTGGAGAGGGTCGTACGAGCGGTGATGGAAATTATCAGGTCACTTTGGGAGCTGGCCAAGACATCATAATCATGGATCATGTGCCTGAGACTTTAGTTATTACAGACTTTGAAACAGGAGATGGTGGCGACATTTTTCTGTTTAATGCATTTGAGAACATATTCGGTTGGGACAATATAGGAAACTTATTTGACCTTGGTTACTTTGAGCTTTTCCAAGATGGACAAGATACGATATTGCGGCTGGATAGTGATGGCGCGGGAACCGCCTTTGTATTTGATGATTTAACAACATTTGAAAATACTCTTGTGTCGGATTTTACGGCTTATAATTTTGCTGGGCTTCCGCCCCAAGGTGGCCCAATTTTAGGCGAGACAATAGACGGTACTGCCGGATTTGATAATTTGCGTGGTACTTTAGGGGCAGATACGATTAATGGTTTGGATGGCGGGGACACTATTTTTGGCGGAGCCGGGCATGACATAATTAATGGCGGGGACGGCCGCGATAGGCTCTATGGCGAAGCTGGCGATGACATTCTTAATGGGGGCAATGGTAATGATAGCCTTAGTTACGAAGTCGGCGGAAATGATGTTTTAAATGGGGACGCAGGAGATGACCGAATTACGATTGCTCCTATCGAAATAACTGAAGATGTTTTCACAGTCATTGCAGATGGCGGCGATGGAAATGATAAATTGATCCAGATTAATTCAGCCCAGATAAACCTTACTTTAATAGGCGGCGAAGGGGATGATATCGCTGATATCCGCTTCGGAAATATCGACTCAGTTTTTAATTTAGATTTGGGGGCGGGAAATGATATCGTCCAACTGGGAAGCCTGACATCATCTCTCATAAAGGCGCTTGGTCATTATACCATTAGCCTTGGCGCAGGGTCTGATGAACTCAACATTCTAAATATTGGGATTACGCCTGATAATATTTCCCTCCCTCTACCGACAGATATTGTTGTCACTGATTTTGAAACAGGTGTTTCGGGCGATAATATTCTCTTTAATTTTTCTGAAAATTTGGAGGCCTGGGACGGCACGATTGATCCCTTTGCGAATAATTTAGCGCGCATCGTACAACATACCGCGTCGACTGAAATTCAATTCAGGGTCACAGACACATCTACGAACTTTGACGAATGGTCAACGGTTGCGACCCTTTTGGGTGTCGAGGCCCTCGCAATATTATCTGAAAATATTGCAGGATATTCGCCGCAGGATTTTCTTATCTATGAAGGCGATGCGGCAGATAACGTCATTTCAGGAACGGGTAATGATGATGAACTAAGCACATTTGCAGGAGATGATATTATAACAGGCGGCGAAGGCGATGATATCATTGATGGCGGCGATGATACGGACCACGCCGTCTATTCAGGGGTGCAGGCGAATTACACGGTTACGGATAATGGTGACGGGACTTTTACTATTACGGATAACGTTGGAACTGACGGAACTGACACATTAGATAATATCGAGTTTCTCATCTTCTCTGACGGGACTGTAGACATCGCAACCGCTGCAAACGGCAGTGGTGGTACAGGAGCTACGCCAGGTGATGATATTCTCAATGGAACGGCCGGGGATGATACGATTGACGGACTTTCCGGAGACGACACGATTAACGGCCTTGAAGGAAACGACACACTTATAGGCGGTCTTGGCGATGATGAGATCAATGGCGGCGAGGGCGATGACATGATTGTCGGCGGCCAAGGCACGAATACACTGAACGGCGATGACGGTAATGATACTTTCGAAATTGAAATCGGGGGTTATGGCACGATTGATGGAGGAGCCGGATTTGATGAGGTAAATCTGTTTACAGATGAGCTCGTTAGTTTTGGGACAGGTTTTGCAGCAGACAATCCTTTCATTTCTATCACGACAAATTCGAATACAGGTCAGCAGTATTTGATAAACAACGTTGAGCGTTATCTAACAACGCAATCATCGGGCGTCGTTTTTCAGATCGCTTTAATAGGTGATAACGAAGCTGATACTCTCGACCTCACAAATGATACCCCATATGTATTTGCCCATCTTCTTGGCGGCGGCGGAGATGATGTTCTCACCGCGCAGATGAATGGCCGCGCCACACTAAATGGCGGCAATGGCACGGACACGCTCATCGGAGGGTCTGAACAAGATACGCTTGAGGGTGGTTTTGGCGCAGATGTCATGACAGGCGGCTTAGGCAATGATGTCTTTTGGTTTCGCGATACGGGTGAGATTATTGGTGACTTTGTGACTGACACTGAAATTGGTGACAGCCTTTTCTTCCTTAATGATGCATTTACTCAAGGTTACAACACAGTGTTTATAGGCACGGAAGCCTTTGGCGGGACAGCAGGTGAGCTGCGCTATGAGCTTAGCGGAACGCAAACCGTTGTTCAAATTGACGAAGATGGTGATGGCATCTCTGATGGCTTTATGACACTTGAGGGAAGCTTTATACTTGCACTCGACGAAGCTCCTACAGATCCTAGCTTCCCATTCATTCTTGTCCTTGAAGCCGCAGCTGACATTAACGGCACTCTTGGCGATGACAATCTCACAGGGACATCAGGGAATGACGTTATAAACGCGCTGGACGGTAATGATACGGTCGATGGTTTGGAGGGTAATGACACTATTTCCGGCGGTGCGGGTGATGATACTTTCATTGCGGGCCTCGGTGCTGACACGATCGACGGCGGAGATGGGCTGGATATATTGTCTTTTGTTAACGCGAGTGCGGCCATAGTCATCTTTAGTCTGGATGATGGAACACTCTTAGATGCAACAGGCTCAGGTCTAGGAACTGAATTAATAACCTCAATTGAAGGCATTATTGGGTCTGGTTTGAATGATTTAATCGTACTATCACCTAATTCCACTGACACGCGCTCACTGTTTTTTGACGGCGGCGCAGGCAATGACTTTATTCGTGCCGGTAATGGTGATGACGAACTCTTTGGCGGCGACGGAGATGATAATCTTCGCGGTAATGGCGGCGATGATATGGTCTTTGGCGGCGCCGGTGATGACTTTATTCGCTCTGATGCAGGTGTCGACACAATTGATGGCGGCGAGGGCGACAACGACCGGATTAGCTTCTTTAATTTAGACGCTACGCAAGGCGTGATTGCGGATCTTCGGACAGGCATCACGACCAATGACGGCTTTGGCAATATGGAGACCTTCACGAATATTGAGGGCTTAGGTGCCGGTACGGCTTTTGCTGATCTCATTGATGGTGACGATAATGATAACCTCCTTTTGGGGGCAGGTTTCGGCGATACCATCAACGCCTATGCAGGTGATGATACAGTGCAAGTCGATTCAGGCGGTACTTATGATGGCGGCGCAGGGACGGATACTTTCTTAATTATTACTTTTGACCGTTTGATTGCTGATACAGATGGAGACGGTTTTGCTGAATTTGAAGCCCAAACGACGGGCGTAACCGTTGACTTGCAAAGCGGTGTTATTTCAGAAGATGGATTTGGCGGTACGGGCACGGCAGTTAATTTTGAAAACCTAATCGGCG
>JAOIVW010000031.1 GCA_028224375.1 Hellea sp. | reverse complement strand
AGCGTAAGAAACGGATTTCCATCATGGATCGTCAAAACATTCGCATTCGGTTGAAAGCATTCGACCATCGTATCCTCGACACCTCTACGAAAGAGATTGTCAGCACGGCTAAGCGCACTGGCGCGACAGTTCGGGGTCCGATTCCTTTGCCAACCCGTATTGAAAAATTCACCGTGAACCGTTCACCTCACGTGAACAAGAAATCACGTGAGCAGTTCGAAATCCGTACGCATAAGCGTATGCTCGATATCGTTGACCCAACACCACAAACTGTGGACGCGCTGATGAAGCTCGACCTTGCGGCTGGTGTTGACGTCGAAATTAAGTTGGGAGCGTAGTCACAATGTTACGTTCAGGATTATTAGGCAAAAAGCTCGGCATGACGCAAGTCTATGACGAAGCTGGCAACCATATCCCTGTCACAGTTATCTCGCTAGAGGGCTGTCAGGTTGTGGCGCATAAAACAAAAGACCGCGATGGTTACACGGCTCTTCAGCTAGGTGCTGGTGAGGCTAAAGTTAAGCGCGTGTCAAAAGCAGAGCGTGAGCGTTTTGCAAAAGCGTCTGTAACGCCAAAGAAAAAGCTTGTTGAATTTCGTATCGAAAATGACAACTTCATCGAAGTTGGCGCGGCGATGTCAGCAGATCACTTTGTCCCCGGACAAAAAGTCGATGCCTCAGGCGTGACTGTTGGTAAAGGTTTTGCTGGCGCGATGAAGCGTCATAACTTTGGCGGCCTTCGCGCGACGCACGGTGTCTCTATCTCGCATAGATCACACGGTTCGACTGGTCAGTGTCAGGACCCGGGTAAAGTTTTCAAAGGTAAGAAAATGGCCGGTCATATGGGCGCTGTTCGCCGGACCGTTCAAAATCTAGAAATTGCCCGCGTTGATGCGGAACAAGGTCTTGTTCTTATTAAAGGCGCAACGCCGGGTGCTAAAGGTGCTTGGATTGAAATTCGTGATGCTGTCAAAGGCACGAAAGTTGATGAGTTGCCATTGCCAGGTAAATTTACAACAGGACCTGCGCCTAAAGCCGATAAAAAGTCTGAGAAAAAAGCTGACGCGGCTTCTGCTGATTTTGTTGATGCCATCGTCTTGGTTGACGGTATCGGTCCTAAGGGTGAAGAAGCTCTCGCGGCTGCAGGCATTACGACGCTAACGCAACTCGTTGCTATGAGCGCTGCGGATATCACAGCTTTGGAAGAGAAAATCGGTAAGCCCGGTGTTGTCGCCAAAGAAGAGTGGGTTGAGCAAGCCAAAGAAATGATTGGCGGCGCGGAGCCTCGCTCACAAGTAGATAAAGACTTGGCGGCAAAGATGCGTAAAGCGGCTGCCAAAGGTGAGGAAGAATAGTCATGAAACTCGACGTTCAAACACTCGCGGGTAAGAAATCCGGCTCTGTCGATCTCGACAAAGACGTATTTGGTCAAGACCCTCGCAAAGATATTCTGCACCGTATGGTGCGTTATCAATTGGCGAAACGCCAAGCCGGTACGCATCAGGTTCAAGAGCGCGGCGATGTCTCTAAGACAACAAAGCGTATTGGTAAGCAAAAAGGCGGCGGTACAGCGCGTCACGGTAACGGATCTGTTTCTCAGTTCCGCGGCGGTGCTAAGGCTCACGGCCCGCGTGCTCGCTCACATGCTTTCGCGCTACCGAAAAAAGTTCGCGCTATGGCTCTACGTCATGCTCTGTCATCCAAGGCAAGTTCAAAAGAGCTTATCATTATTGATGATGCGGCTTTGAAGGCGCCAAAGACAGCCGAATTGCGTAAGCAACTCGAAAAGCTGGGCGTGACGAACGGTCTTGTCGTTTCCGGTAATGCGGTTGATGAGAATTTCGCCAAAGCTGCCCGTAACATTCCTAACCTCGACGTACTGCCAAGTCAGGGCGCAAACGTGTATGACATTCTAAAGCGTCACACACTCGTTCTGACCAAGCAAGCCGTCCAAGATTTGGAGGCTCGTCTCAAATGAGTATAGCTGCCCGCCATTATGACAGCGTTCTGTCTCCGATTATCACGGAGAAGACAACGATTGTCGCTGAAAACAATCAGGTTGTATTTGAAGTGCCGGTTTCGGCCACGAAGCCTGAGATTAAAGAGGCTGTTGAGCAGCTGTTCAAAGTCTCGGTAACGGCTGTGAATACGCTCCGCCTTAAAGGTAAAACCAAGCGCTTCCGGGGCATTCCCGGTCGCCGCAAAGATATCAAAAAAGCTATCGTAACGCTTAAAGACGGCGACAGCATCGATATCGCAACAGGTCTGTAGGATAGTAAGATGGCTTTAAAGACATTTAATCCCACCAGCCCGTCACGCCGCCATTTGGTGCAGGTTGACCGCTCAGAGCTCCATAAAGGACGCCCTGAAAAGTCACTGACCGAAGGCCTGACGAAAAAAGGTGGACGTAACAATACAGGCCGCATCACAATGCGCCGCCAAGGTGGTGGTCATAAGCGCCTCTATAGAATGGTGGATTTCAAACGCGCCAAAACAGATATGACGGCGACTGTATTGCGTCTCGAATATGATCCGAACCGCACAGCATTCATCGCGCTTATCCAGTATAAAGATGGCGAAAAATCCTACATCCTTGCGCCTCAGCGCTTGGCTGCTGGTGATACAATTATCTCATCTGCTAAGGCTGACGTTAAGCCGGGCAACACAATGCCGCTTCGCTCAATGCCTGTCGGAACAATTATTCACAATATCGAGCTTAAGCCCGGTAAGGGTGGCCAAATTGCCCGCTCAGCTGGCGCTTATGCGCAGCTTGTAGGTCGTTCAGAAGGTTATGCTCAGGTTCGCCTTAAGTCTGGCGAGATGCGTATGGTTCACCAAACATGTTTGGCAACAGTCGGCGCAGTGTCTAATCCGGATCACATGAACATCAACCTTGGTAAAGCTGGTCGTAAGCGCTGGCTTGGTAAGCGCCCGCAAGTTCGCGGTGTTGCCATGAACCCGGTTGATCACCCTCATGGTGGTGGTGAAGGCCGTACATCTGGTGGTCGTCACCCGGTTACGCCTTGGGGTAAGCCGACTAAGGGCGCCAAAACACGTAGTAATAAGGCGACGGATAAATTTATCATCCGCTCACGCCACAAGAAGAAGAAGTAGTAGGACACCGCTATGCCACGTTCAGTATGGAAAGGTCCGTTTGTTGACGGATACCTCCTTAAAAAAGCCGCAGCCACGAAGACCGAAGGTCGTCATAAGCCGATCAAGACGTGGTCGCGCCGCTCAACAATTATGCCGAACTTTGTGGGCCTGACATTTCAGGTTCATAACGGCCAAAAATTCGTTCCTGTTCTCGTCAATGAGGACATGGTGGGTCATAAGCTTGGTGAATTTTCACCGTCGCGGACTTACTATGGTCACGGCGTTGATAAAAAAGTGAAGCGGAAGTAGTCATGGCTAAAGCAAAAAATCCACGCCGTGTTGGCGATAACGAGGCGCGTGCGAAACTTCGCATGATCCGCATCAGCCCGCAAAAGCTGAACCTCGTAGCACAGCTTATTCGCGGTAAGAAAGTCGAAACAGCGCTTGCTGATCTTGAGTTTTCTCACAAGCGTATTTCAGGCGAAGTTAAAAAGGTTCTCGAATCTGCGATTGCGAATGCAGAGAATAATCACGGCCTCGATATTGATAGCCTGATTGTCTCAGAAGCTTATGTCGGAAAAAACCTCGTCATGAAGCGTTTCCGCGCCCGTGCACGTGGCCGCGGTGCTCGCATCTTAAAGCCGTTCTCTGAGCTGACTATTGTTGTTCGCGAAGTCGATGAAACTGCAGAAACAAGTGAGGCTGCATAATGGGACAGAAGATAAATCCAATTGGCCTGCGCCTCGGTATTAACCGGACTTGGGAATCTCGCTGGTATGCCAATACGGCTGAATATGGCGATCTGTTGCATCAAGACCTAGCCATTCGTGGTTTCTTGATGTCAGAGCTTAAGGCCGCTTCAGTTGCGCGTATCATCATTGAGCGTCCGCACAAAACATGCCGCATCACAATCTACACGGCGCGTCCGGGTGTTGTGATTGGTAAAAAGGGTGCTGACATCGAAGTCCTTCGTAAGCGCGTTGCCTCTATGGTTGACGGCGAAGTCTTCATCAACCTTGTTGAGGTGCGTAAGCCTGAAGTTGATGCTAACCTTGTTGCTGACGGCATTGCCCAGCAGCTTGAGCGCCGCGTCTCTTTCCGCCGCGCCATGAAGCGTTCGCTGCAAAGCGCGATGCGTATGGGCGCTAAGGGTTGTAAAATTAAACTTGGTGGCCGTCTTGGCGGCGCAGAAATTGCGCGTGTCGAGCAGTATCAAGAAGGTTCCGTGCCGCTTCATACTATGCGTGCTGACATCGATTACGGCACAGCCCGCGCGATGACAGCTATGGGTATTATCGGTATTAAAGTTTGGATTAATAAAGGTGAAATCCTTGAGCATGATCCAATGGCACATGACAAGCGCATGAATGATCAAGGCGATACACGTTCGCGCGGCGGCAATGACCGTCCTGGCGGACAACGTGGTGGCCGTGATCGTCGTCCTGCGCGCGCAAATTAAAAGAGGGTTTTGAGCCATGTTACAGCCAAAACGTACAAAATTCCGCAAAGCCCATAAGGGCCGGATCAAAGGTCTCGCCAAAGGCGGCGCGTCGTTGACGTTCGGATCTTATGGTCTGAAAGCTTTAGAGCCTGAGCGCGTTACAGCTCGCCAGATCGAAGCCACACGCCGTGCGATTACACGTCACATGAAACGTGCCGGCCGCGTCTGGATTCGCATCTTCCCTGATGTGCCTGTGACAAAGAAGCCAACCGAAGTTCGTATGGGTAAAGGTAAGGGTTCTGTTGAATTCTGGGCCTGCAAAGTTAAGCCCGGCCGGATTATGTTTGAAATTGACGGTGTATCTGATGCTGTTGCGCGTGAAGCGCTTCGCCTCGGGGCTGCCAAACTGCCAGTGAAGTGTAAAATTGTTACACGTCCAGGCGAATAGTAGGAGCGCGTCATGAAAGCGACTGACGTCAGAGCTATGACAGAAGATCAACTTACTGATGAGTTGCTCAAGCTGAAGAAAGAGCAGTTCAATCTGCGTTTCCAAGAGGCCACTGGCCAGTTGGAAAAAACCGCACGTGTGCGCCAGGTCCGTCGTGACATCGCCCGCGTCAAAACTATACAGGCTGAGAAAAAATCAGCCGCGAAAGCATAGGTAGGTCGAGATGCCAAAACGCATACTCCAGGGCACGGTCGTGTCAGATAAAGGTGAGAAGACAGTGGTCGTAAAGATCGAGCGTTCTTTTCTTCACCCGCTTTTGAAGAAGACCATTCGCCGGACAAAAAAATATCACGCGCATGATGAAAAGAATGCGCATAAAGTGGGCGATACCGTTCGTATCATCGAATGTCCGCCTAAAAGTAAACTCAAGCGGTGGGAAGTTTACGGAGGGTAGGGCGCTCGCCTTTCTCTCGTAGCTAACCCCTCAACCAAGGAGACGATCGCATGATTCAAATGCAATCAAATCTAGATGTCGCCGATAATTCCGGTGCCCGCCGCGTCCAGTGCATAAAAGTGCTGGGTGGTTCCAAGCGCCGCTATGCGCATGTTGGCGATACGATTGTCGTATCTGTCAAAGAAGCTATCCCGCGCGGTAAAGTGAAAAAAGGCGATGTGCGTAAAGCCATCGTTGTTCGCGTCCGCAAAGACATTCAACGCCGCGACGGTTCTGTCATTCGTTTTGACGGAAATGCTGCTGTTATCATCAATCCAAATGGTGAGCCGATCGGTACACGTATTTTTGGCCCTGTTCCGCGTGAACTTCGTGCCAAGAACCACATGAAAATCGTCTCCCTAGCACCAGAGGTTCTCTAGTCATGGCCGCGAAGATTAAAAAGGGCGACCACGTCGTCGTTATCGCAGGTAAGGATAAAGGCTCTAAGGGCGAAGTCCTGAAGGTGATGCCGCGCGAAGATCGCGTGATTGTTAAAGGCGTCGCTATGGTCAAGCGTCATGTGCGTCCAAGCCAAGCTGACCCTGAAGGCGGTATCAAAACTTTTGAAGCCGCTATCCATATTTCAAACGTCGCTCAACTTGATCCGAAAGGTGGCAAGCCCACTCGCGTCGGTTTCAAAACGTTGAAAGACGGCAAAAAGGTCCGTGTGGCCACTAAATCGGGGGAGGTCATCGATGGCTAAACCATATGAGCCGCGTCTTGCAGCTGTCTATCGCGACGAAATTCGCGCCAAGATGAAAGAGCAATTCGGATATAAAAATGAAATGCAAATTCCTAAGATTGAGAAAGTTGTTCTCAATATGGGTTTGGGCGAAGGTGTTGCTGACAAGAAAAAAGTTCAAGCTGCCATTGCAGAGCTTGAGTTGATTGCTGGTCAGAAGCCTCTTCCAACGAAGTCAAAGAAATCCATTGCGGGCTTTAAGCTACGTGATGGCATGGTGATTGGGGCGAAAGTCACGCTTCGCCGGGATCATATGTATGAATTTCTTGACCGCTTAATCAATATCGCGCTGCCACGCACACGTGACTTCCGCGGATTGAACGGAAAAAGTTTTGACGGCAATGGCAACTATGCCATGGGCCTGAAAGAACATATCGTATTCCCTGAAATCAATTATGACCAAGTGGATACAGTGCGCGGTATGGACATCGTTGTCCGCACGACCGCAAATACAGACGAAGAAGCCAAAGCATTGCTGGCAGCATTCTCGTTCCCATTCAGAAATTAATCTGGCCAGGAACAAGACTGAACGCAGTAAGCAAAGCCCTCTGTGACGTAAGACCTCACAGTAAGCAAATAGGAGAAAGAAATGGCTAAAGTTAGCTCAGTTGAGCGCAATTTGAAGCGTCAGCGCATGGTGGCAAAATATGCCGGCAAACGTGCTCTGCTCAAAGATATTGCGCGCAATAAAGAATTACCCGTTGAAGAGCGTTTTGCCGCTCAACTGAAACTCGCGGCACTCCCGCGTAATTCAGCTGAATCGCGCATTCGTAACCGTTGCCAAGTCACCGGTCGTCCGCGCGGTTATTATCGTAAGATGAAAATGTCCCGTATCGCACTACGTGAGCTCGGCTCGCAAGGTTTGCTTCCGGGCCTTGTGAAATCAAGCTGGTAGGGGGTCGATATGTCATTTTCTGATCCTTTGGGCGATATGCTCACACGTATCCGTAACGCGATTATGCGTAACCGGACGTCTGTAACAACACCCGCCTCAAACTTGCGCGGCCGTGTTCTGGACGTTCTGGCTGATGAAGGTTTCATCCGCGGATATTCTGAAACTCAAGTCGACGGCTTCCGTGCTTTTGATATTGAGCTGAAATATTTCGAAGGCGAAGCGGTTATCCGCGAGATTAAGCGCGTGTCCAAACCGGGCCGCCGCGTTTATTCGTCTGTTAAAACACTGCCGCAAATCCGCAATGGTTTGGGTATCGCTATCCTCTCAACGCCAAAAGGCGTGATGAGCGATAACGCAGCCCGCGACGCCAATGTTGGCGGCGAAGTCCTCTGTCAGGTGTCCTAAGATGTCTCGTATTGGTAAAAAACCGGTCACTATCCCGTCAGGCGTTACGCTGACGCAAGAAGGCCAAACTATTAAAGCCAAAGGCCCTAAGGGCGAGCTTAGCTTTACGCTTCCTGATTCTGTTACAGGCAAGATTGAAGGCGAAGAGTTTTCTGTAGAGCCGCTTGTGCAAAACAAAAATGGTCTGTCTATGTGGGGCATGTGCCGCACAATGGTGGCAAACCTGATTGAAGGCGTTACTAACGGCTATAAAAAAGAGCTTGAGCTCAAAGGTGTTGGTTATCGCGCGCAGATGAAGGGCTCTATGCTCTCTATGCAGCTTGGTTTCTCTCACGATGTTGAGTTTACGCCGCCCGAAGGCATCAAAATCACAGCCCCCAAGCCAACCTCTGTTATTGTTGAAGGCATTAACAAACAACAAGTTGGTCAAGTCGCTGCCGTTATTCGTTCATATCGCAAACCTGAGCCTTATAAAGGCAAGGGTGTCCGTTATGTCGGCGAATATGTCCGCAGCAAAGAAGGTAAGAAGAAGTAGCCATGAAAACTGCTCGCGAAAATATGCAGCGCCGTGCGCAACGCGTCCGTCGCCGCCTCAAGAAACATTCAGCCGGTCGTCCGCGTTTGTCTGTGTATCGTTCTTCCAAGAACATCTCAGTGCAAATCATCGACGACACAACAGGCACAACTTTGGCCTCTGCTTCCACAATGGAAGATAAGAAAGCCAAAGGGTCTGATGTTGCTGCGGCGCAGCGCATCGGCAAATTGATTGCTGAACGTGCTAAAAAAGCCAAAGTCGAAGACGTTGTCTTTGATCGTGGTCCTTATCTCTATCATGGCCGTGTGAAAGCACTGGCTGATGCGGCTCGCGAAGCCGGTTTGAAATTCTAGGAAAGCTAAAATTATGGCAGGCAGAGAAGATAACCGCCGTCGCGGTCGTGACGAAGAGAAAGAAAACGAGTTCATTGACCGTTTGGTTCACATCAACCGTGTCGCAAAGACCGTTAAAGGTGGCCGTAACATGAGCTTCGCGGCTCTTGTTATTGTCGGTGACGAAAAAGGCCGTGTAGGTTTTGGTAAGGGTAAGGCGCGCGAAGTGCCTGAAGCTATCCGCAAAGCCTCTGAGGAAGCTAAGAAGACAATGATCCGCGTGCCGCTACGTGAAGGCCGTACACTCCACCATGATGTCCGCGGACGTCACGGCGCAGGTAAAATCGTGATGCGCGCAGCGCCTCCCGGAACCGGCGTTATTGCGGGTGGTCCAATGCGGGCTGTTCTGGAATGCCTCGGTGTTCAAGACGTTGTCGGTAAGTCACTCGGTACATCAAATCCTTACAACATGGTTCGCGCCACGTTTGATGGTTTGAAGAGTATGGAAAGCCCCCGCACTATCGCTAATAAGCGTGGTAAAAAAGTGGGTGATATTGTTGCGCGTCGTGACGATGGTGCATCTGCGCCAGAAGCTATCGCGGAAGCCTAGAGGAATTTATAATGGCTAAAAAAGCAACATTGAAAGTCCGCCAAACAGGCAGCCCGATCCGCCGTAAGCCGGATCAAAAGGCCACTTTGGTTGGTCTCGGTCTCGGCAAAATTGGCCGCGTCCGTGAATTAGAAGATACACCTTCTGTCCGGGGTATGATCAATAAGATCGCCCATATGGTAGAAATAGTCGAAGAGTAGTCCGGCATCTGCTGGAAACCTGCTTTGGAGAAAAGAACATGCGTTTAAATGAACTCAGTGATAATCCTGGTGCAACCAAGAACCGCCTTCGTGTCGGTCGTGGTGTAGGCTCAGGTAAAGGTAAAACAGCTGGCCGTGGTGTCAAAGGTCAGAAGTCACGCTCAGGTGTGACGATTAACGGCTTTGAAGGCGGTCAAATGCCTATCTATATGCGCCTGCCAAAACGCGGCTTTAACAAGCCTAACCGCAAGCGTTGGGCCGAGCTGTCTATCGCCAATGTTAACCGCGCGATTGAAGCTGGCAAACTTGATGCGAAAACAAATTATGATGCTGATGCGCTTGTTGAAGCCGGTGTTATCCGCCGCGCCAAAGATGGCGTTCGTCTTATCGGGTCAGGCAAATTGTCCAAAGCTGTTAATCTGACAGTCTCAGGCGCCACACCTGGCGCTATTAAGGCTGTTGAAGCGGCCAAAGGTTCTGTCAATGTTGCGCCGGACGTTATGACACGCCGCGATAAAGGCGTAAAAGCTGACAAGTCGGGTAAAGTCTCCAAAGCTGATAAGAAAACAGCTGCGCCTAAGCCAAAGCCTGCGCCAAAAGCGAAAGCTGAGCCTAAAGAAAAGCCTGCGGCAAAAGCTCCGGCCAAGAAAGCGGCTGCAAAAAAAGATGACGCTGCTGTTTCTGAATATCTGGAAATTACGCAAAAATATGATGCGGATGCTGACAATGCAATCGTCACTAAGATTGAAAAATATCTTGGGGCTTCTTTGAAGAATAAGGACGCCAAATATGTGTCTTGTTCGGATGAGACTGAACTTGAGACGATTGTTAAAGGCTTCATGAAAAAGAAAATGGGCATTGATGATAAAGAAGCAGCTATGGAAAAAGTCAAAGCTGTTTGCACAACAATGAAACCAACTCGCATGAAAAACCGCGTGACGTTTTATTACTTGCTTGCAAAGAACGAAGGTAAGTTAGGTGAATTTTAGAGCCACGCTCTAAGCTCACTCTTTAAATCAGATTTTGGGCTCCTATATAGGAGCCTATAATCTATAAAGGGACGATAGTTATGGCGTCAGCCTCAGAACAGCTTGCTAAGAATATGAACCTTGGTGTTTTCGCCAAGGCCAAAGAACTCCAGCAACGTCTCCTTTTTACTCTCTTTATTCTCATTATTTACCGCTTAGGGACCTTTGTTCCTGTTCCGGGTATGGATATGGCAGCTTTCGAGCAAGCCTTCTCTTCTGGCGGCGGCGGATTACTGACGCGCCTCAATATGTTTGCCGGCGGCGCCGTTGAACGTATGGCGATTTTCGCTCTAAACGTGATGCCTTACATCTCGGCCTCGATTATTATGACTTTGATGAAGGGCTCTATCGGCTCTTTGAAGGAGCTTGATAAGGACGGTGAGCAAGGCCGTAAGCAAATCAACCAATATACACGCTATTTGACGGTCTTTTTGGCCGCTTTCCAGGCCTATGGTATCGCTCGTGCGCTTCAAGCAACCCCTGGCGCGGTGATTAACCCCGGTATGTTCTTTGAGGCCTCTACAGTCATTACACTCGTCGGCGGGACTATGTTCCTGATGTGGATGGGTGAACAAGTGACAGCGCGCGGTGTCGGTAACGGTGTGTCCTTGATTATCTTTGCTGGTATTGTGGCCGAATTACCTAAAGCGATTTTCCAGGCTTTCAGCCTGAACCAACAAGGGTCAGTCTCCGAGTTGCTACTGATCTTTTTGATCTTCCTATTCATCGCTCTGTCCATGCTGATTGTTTACGTCGAACGTGCCCAGCGGCGATTATTGGTGCAATACCCCAAACGGCAAATGGCTGGCGGTAAGACCTTTGGCGGCGAGAGCTCTTTCATGCCGCTCAAGCTCAATACAGCGGGTGTTATTCCGCCGATTTTTGCCAGCTCGCTTCTGCTGCTTCCAGCGACTTTTGGACAACTCGCTTTAAACGGTGACGGCGCAGGGGCAGGTATTATGACCACCTTGTTGGCCTATATCGGTTATGGCTCTCCCATCTATCTGACGCTTTATGGTGTCTTGATTGTTTTCTTCTGTTACTTCTATGTGCCTTATGTCTTTAAGCCGGATGATGTGGCCGATAACCTTCGTAAGAATGGTGGCTTCCTGCCAGGCATTCGTCCTGGTGAACGGACAGCGCAATATCTGTCCTACGTGCTTTCACGCCTGACATTTATCGGCGCGCTTTATGTGGCCTTTGTCTGTGTGTTGCCGGAGTATATCATCGCGCAGGCTGGCGGCGCTATCCCGCCATCTGTCGCCATGCTTATCGGCGGTATGTCTCTTTTGATTATCGTCTCTGTGACGCTCGATACTGTTGCGCAAATTCAATCGCATTTGATTGCCCACCAATATGAAGGGCTCATCAAAAAGTCCCGCATGCGTCGCCGTAAGAAATAGACGAGGGGGGCAAGGGTCATGAATATCGTCATGTTTGGACCGCCAGCGGCGGGTAAAGGCACGCAGGCCAAAAAGCTCGTCTCAGAGCGCGGTCTTATTCAGCTATCCACAGGTGATATGCTTCGCGCCGCAAGAAAATCTGGTAGCGAGCTAGGATCAAAAGTGGCCGGAATTATGGACCGCGGCGAGCTGGTGTCTGATGAAATCGTCATCGCCCTGATAGAAGAACAGCTAGACCTAAACCCAAATGCCAAAGGCTTTATCTTTGACGGCTTTCCGCGCACGGTTGCGCAGGCCGAAGCGCTAGATGTTTTGATGACAAAACACGAATCTAAAGTTGATTCTGTGATCCGCCTTTGCGTGGATGATGAAGCTTTGGTCAAAAGAATCACGAAGCGATTCGAGGAAGAAGGCCGTAAGGACGATAATCCTGAGAGCTTTAAAATTCGGCTAAATGCTTACAACACACAAACGGCGCCGCTTCTGCCATATTATTCCGCGCAGGGTAAGCTGACAGAGGTCAATGGAATGGCTGATATCGCAGCTGTTTCAGCGTCAATCGCGCAGGTTTTAGATAAAAATGGCAATGGAGCGGATGTTTCCGCCCCAAAGCCGAAAAAAGGATTTTTTGCCCGTCTTTTCGGGGGCTAATCACCCCTATTAAGAATTGGTGAATTTTGTTTGAAATTGCTAGGCTATGGCGCTTGACGGGGCCGCAGCTTAGGACTAAGTAACCCGCTTTCGCGGACAGTCGGGACTTTCCGCCTTTTTTGCATGGGCAAAGCAGGCGAGGGACTCGTTTACGGCGAATGTAGAGGATTTTAAGGAGGCCAATGTGGCTCGTATTGCAGGGGTAAACATCCCGACAAATAAGCGCGTAACGATCGCGCTGCGTTATATTCACGGTATTGGCCCGGCAAAA
The DNA here is from genome assembly GCA_028224375.1 of Hellea sp. Classification (GTDB taxonomy): domain Bacteria; phylum Pseudomonadota; class Alphaproteobacteria; order Caulobacterales; family Maricaulaceae; genus Hellea. The sequence continues at coordinate 11,922 of JAOIVW010000031.1, read as the reverse complement.
GCGGCTGAAATCTGTGAGAAAGTTGGCATCGAAGCTGAGCGCCGCGTTGCTGATTTGACTGACCAAGAGATTTTAAAAATTCGCGAAACTATTGATGCGGATCACATGGTTGAAGGCGACCTTCGCCGCGAGATCAGTCAGAACATCAAGCGCCTGATGGATATGGGTAATTACCGTGGTCTTCGTCACCGCCGTGGTCTTCCTGTTCGTGGTCAACGCACACACACAAACGCACGCACACGCAAAGGCCCTGCAAAGGCCATTGCCGGTAAGAAGAAGTAGGTAGAGCACTATGGCAAAAGAACCAGGCCGCGTCCGCCGTGCCGACCGGAAGAATATCACTTCTGGCGTCGCGCACGTAAACTCAACATTTAACAATACAATGATCACCATTACGGATGCCCAGGGCAATACCGTGGCGTGGTGTTCAGCTGGCGCTATGGGCTTTAAAGGCTCACGTAAATCTACGCCCTATGCGGCGCAGGTTGCTGCCGAAGAAGCTGCGCGTAAGGCGCAAGAGCACGGCATGAATACGCTTGAAGTTAACGTCAACGGTCCTGGCTCTGGCCGCGAATCTGCAGTGCGTGCTTTGCAAGCTGCAGGATACACAATCACAACAATCCGTGACGTAACGCCTATCCCGCATAATGGCTGCCGCCCACCCAAGCGTCGCCGCGTCTAAGTCTTTCCCTATATTAGGGGTAATAGGCGCGGCTTAATAGCTGCGCCGCACTAGCATTAAGAGGTCACACTGTGATTGAAAAAAATTGGCAAGAACTTATCCGTCCGATCAATCCCGAGATTGAGCCCGGCCGCGACCCTGAGCGTAAAGCCGTTGTAACAGCTGAGCCGCTAGAGCGTGGTTTTGGTATGACACTTGGTAATGCGCTTCGCCGCGTCTTACTGTCATCATTGCAAGGCGCTGCTGTCTCTGCAGTTCAAATCGACGGTATTGTCCACGAATTTACATCCATTCCCGGCGTTCGCGAAGATGTTACAAACGTTGTGCTAAACCTCAAAGGTTTGGCTGTTCGCATGCATGCTGAGGGACCCAAGAAATTGCTCCTTCGCAAAACAGGCGCAGGTCCTGTCACAGGCGCGGATATCGAAGAAACAGCAGATGTTGAAATTCTCAATAAAGACCACGTCATCTGTACAGCTGACGAAGGCGCTGACATCCGTATGGAGCTGACAGTGACCACAGGTAAGGGTTATGTCCCCGCTGCAGCGTCACGTCCAGAGGATGCGCCTATCGGCCTTATCTCTATCGATGCGCTTTACTCACCTGTTAAGCGCGTAGCTTACCGTGTTGAAGATACACGCGAAGGTCAGGTTCTTGATTATGATAAACTCATCATCGATATTGAAACAAATGCAGCGGTAACGCCAGAAGATGCAGTCGCAGTTGCGGCCCGTATCCTTCAGGACCAATTCCAAGTCTTCGTCAACTTTGATGATCCAGAAGATGTTGGCCGCGGCGAAGAGAAGCCAGAGCTAGATTTCAACCCAGCGCTTCTGCGTAAGGTTGATGAGCTTGAGCTATCTGTACGTTCAGCCAATTGCCTTAAGAACGATAATATCGTTTACATTGGTGACCTTATCCAAAAGTCCGAAGCCGAAATGCTTCGCACACCAAACTTTGGCCGTAAGTCACTTAACGAGATTAAAGAAGTTCTCGCTGCTATGGGTCTGCACCTCGGTATGGACGCGCCAAATTGGCCGCCAGAAAATATCGAAGAGCTTGCTAAAAAATACGACGACCACATCTAAGGTCTGACACAGACCTCCCGTGGTGTAACCACTTGGGGTCAAACTGAAAATTAAAGGATAAAGCCATGCGTCATAAGTTGGCCCATCGTAAACTCAATCGCACCGCGTCGCACCGTAAAGCGATGTTCGCTAATATGGCGTCCAGCCTGATTGAGCACGAGCAGATCGTAACAACACTCCCAAAAGCTAAAGAGCTTCGCCCGATTGTTGAAAAGCTTGTCACGCTTGCTAAGCGCGGCGATTTGAACTCACGCCGTTTGGCAATTGCCCGCACACGTAACAAAGAGATGTCTAAGAAGCTCTTCGACGTCCTCGGACCACGTTACAAAGACCGTCAAGGTGGCTATATCCGCATCATGAAGGCGGGCTTCCGCTATGGCGATAACGCGCCAATGGCTGTTATAGAATTTGTAGACCGTGACGAAAGCGCAAAAGGCGCCGTCGACCATGCCAGAAAAGAATCCGAAGACGCTTAAGTCTCGCTTTTACCTCTGAATAAAAAACCCGCCTCTTGCGTTTTAATAAAACGCTAGGGCGGGTTTTTTTATTGGCCGCCTTTAAGGAGCTATCCCTTTTTTGCGAGATAAACGGTTTGTGTGAAGGGTTTGTTTTGTAGAGGATTATCAAAGGTGACCGGCTCGGCGCGCGCTGTTTTAAAGACTTGGTTTAGGCGAGCGGTGAAAGCCTCATCTTCGGTTGCGTCAGACCATAGCCCCATAACGCCGCCGGGGCGCAAATGCGATGCGAGGCGCAAGAGGCCGCTCTCACTGTAAAAACTGCCGCTTCTCGCGTCGAGGAGCCAGTCCGGTGTGTGGTCGATATCAATCAATATGGCGTCAAATTTTCGTTCGGGCGTTTCAGGGTCAAATCCTTCAGCTGACAGAGCACGCGCAAAGAAGTCATCTGTCACGATGCGGCAGCGCGGGTCATCGCCCAGCGGGGGTTCAAGGGGGAGGTAGCCAGCTGCATGCCAATCAACGACAGCCTCTAACATTTCAACAATGATTAAAGACTTCACGCGGCTGTCTTCCAGTGCAGCGGCCGCTGTGTAGCCCAGACCAAGCCCGCCAATGACAACATCTAACTTTTCACCGGAAAGCTCGGCTAAGCCCAGTTTAGACAAAACAATTTCAGAAGCTGTAAATAGGCTGGACATCAAATGCTCATCACCCAGGATGATTTCAAAGACATCTATGTTAAGTGACAACAACCGCCGGCGACGCAGGCTGATGGGCCCTATGGGGGTTTCTCGGTAATCAATTTCTTCAAATAACAGGCTCATGATTGAAGGCTGACACGGGCGGACTCGATTGGCAATGCTCCAATGGCTGTCATCTAATTTCATAACGTGAAGAGAGCTGAACGGGCAAAATGACGACGGCAAAAAAATTTGATGACGCCTAAGTCTTGCAAACATCATTGAATGAAGAACCCGCCTCATAAGGGCGGGTTTTTTGTTTTTATTTTGCGGTGGGGCTTAAGTCTCATCCAATGCATCTGATGCTATTGGTTTCACCTGCTGTAAGGACACCTCCATTCGGAACGATTTCCAGTTCGCTGCGTTGTACTAGTAATCAACACCAATCCGTGGGAACACCATCATGTCAAAACCTATCAAACTCATCGCACTCTCTGCCCTTGCGGCCTTAGCCCTTACAGCTTGCGGAGCGGGCGGCGAAGGCGGAGCCACAATCAGCGAAGCGAACAAATCAGACGCGGCGCCAACAAGCGCAGAGGTTGAGGCGAGTAAAGAGCTTAATGCCCCGTATAACGATTTTCTTAAAAAATACGTCACCCAACAAAATGGTATTAACCTTGTAAAATATGGCAGCGTGACAGACGCCGATCACAAAGCCCTAAAAGACTATGTGAATACATTGTCCAATACGGATACTTCCGAGTTTACTGAAGACGAAATTTTCGCTTATTGGTTTAATCTGTATAATGCGGAAACAGTGAACGTCATTTTGGATAATTACCCCGTCAAGTCCATTAGGAAAATCAATCTAAAAGGCCCATGGGATGAACCGCTCTTGACCGTCAACGGCAAGAAAATGTCTTTGAACAATATTGAGCATGATACGATACGCGCGAACTATGACGAACCGCGCATTCACTTTGCTTTTAACTGCGCTTCGATCGGTTGCCCTAATCTCAAAATGACAGCTTGGGAGGCCAGCACTATGGATGCAGACCTAACCAAAGCGACTCAGGAATATGTCGCAAGCCCGCGCGGCGTCACAGTCAAGGATGGCAAAATCATCGCCGCTGGTATCTTCGATTGGTATAAAGAAGACTTTGGGAATAGCGAGAAAGACACTCTTAAGTTTCTAGCCGACCACGCAACAGGCGCAAAGAAAACCGCGCTAGAAAATGCGACAGAGATTTCTAAATATGACTATGATTGGGATTTGAACGAACCCAAATAGGCCAAGTCAAAATAATGATTAAAGCCCCATATCGGGGCTTTTTTTTATGCGTGTTTTTCCCACTAACGTTCGCCGCACATGCAATTATGAATAGGGCCCCTCGCTGGATATTTCTGCCAAACTAGTTTAAGTCCTTATTATAAGTGCAATGCGGAGGACGTCATGGTTCAGCTTACGGTCAATGGTAAACCCCAAACACTGGATATCGATCCCGATACGCCGGTCCTTTGGGCGGTGCGGGAGCAGCTTGGCCTTAACGGGACTAAATTTGGCTGCGGCGCATCGCTTTGCGGGGCCTGCACGGTACATATTGACGGTGAGCCGGTACGGTCTTGCGTCACGCCGCTCTCAGACGCTGAGGGAAAAGAAGTTACAACAATTGAAGGCATTGCAGCCCCTGACGGCGCGCTCCATGCCGTGCAAGAGGCTTGGATTAAACACCAAGTGCCGCAATGCGGTTACTGCCAATCCGGACAGATTATGTCGGCTGTGGCTTTGCTTAAAGACAACGCCGATCCGTCCGACGCGGATATTGATACGGCTATGGCCGGGAATGTGTGCCGCTGCGGAATGTATACGCGCATCAAAGCAGCCATCAAAACCGCTGCGAAAGAGGTTTAGTCATGGTTACTCGTGTAGAGAAAAAAGCCGCCAAGAAAGCTAAGCGCGCTAATGAGTCCCGTGGCCGTAAATGGACACGCCGCAGCTTTATCGGCGCTGGCGCCGTTGCCGGACTTGCAGCTGGCGGCGCGCTCGTCGTCGGTATTGCTATTCGCCCCGGTGATCGCACGGACAAACTGGCTAAATTCGTCACTGATGGAGACGAACAGCTCGTGACAACATGGGTCAAAATTGCGCCTGATAATACCGTTACAGCCATCATCCCGCACGGCGAAATGGGGCAGGGTATTCACACTGCACTTTCTGCAATGCTGGCCGAAGAGATGGAAGCGGATTGGGAGGCCATGGAGATCATGGAGGCTCCGGCTGAAAAAGACTTTGCCAATTTTGAACTGGGCCGCGAATTTATGATGGGCGGCGCCAATATTCCGGGCCCGCTATTTGATACCGTTAACGGGCTTATGCTTAAAGCAGCGCAATCTATGGATTTGCAAATCACGGGCGGATCAACCTCTGTGCGCTTTACGGGCGTGGGTGCTATGCTGACAGCGGGCGCAGCAGCGAAAGAACTTCTCCTCGAAGCTGCTGCCCAGCAATGGGATGTTCCGCTATCAGAATTGCGGGCCGAGAAGAGCTATATTTATCACGGCGAGAAGAAAGCACCCTTCGCCGAATTTGCCGTGACCGCAGCGACTCTGAAACCTAATCTACGTCCTAAGCTTAAAGCGCGCAGCGACTATAAATTACTAGGCCAATCTCTCCCGCGCGTGGATATCCCCGCTAAAGTCGATGGCACGGCTAAATTCGGTATTGATGCGCAAGTGGACGGGATGAAATACGGAACCGTCATGGCCGCGCCTGTTCACGGCCAGAGCGTTGCGAAAATGGATGCTGCAGAGGCGAAAGCTATGTCTGGCGTCCACGGCGTTTATAATATGGGTGACTATGTCGCTGTGGTGGCGGACGGTTATTGGCAGGCCAAACAAGCCTTGGACATGGTCGAGGTGGAATGGACGTCTGCCGACACTGATAACGTCAGCGAAGAGACTATTTTTGCCCAATATGCCGAGGCGCTAGACAATGGCGAAAAGACCGTTCTCCATAAATCCGGCAATGTCACCAAAGCCATGAAAGAGGCGTCCTCCGTCTATGAAGCCGAGTACCGCGTGCCTTATCTAGCCCATGCTTGCATGGAGCCGATGAACGCCACGGCTTGGGTGCGGGACGGCAAATGCGATTTATGGGCTGGCACGCAAAACCCACTGGGTACGCGCATGGTTACGGCGGACACACTTGGTATGGATTCGGAAAATGTCACGGTTCATACCGCTTTTATGGGCGGAGGTTTTGGCCGCCGCGCGACACCTGATTATACCAACCAAGCTGTACAAGTGGCCAAGAAAGCCGGCGTACCTGTGAAGCTGATTTGGTCACGTGAAGAGACCACTCAACAAGATCATTACCGTCCCTCTGTTCTGGGCCGCTTCAAAGCGGGGTTGGATGAAAACGGCATGCCTATCGCCTGGGAAAGTAGCTTCGTGCATAAAATGGACCCGCCCGAAGCTAGCGCGGTGTTCTATGATATTCCTAATGTGAAAGCGCAATATGCGGAAAGCCCGACACATGTAAGACTCGGACCGTGGCGCTCTGTAGATCACACGCAGCATGGCTATTTCACCGAGAGTTTTATCGATGAATTAGCGGTCAATGCAAAGATGGACGGCTATGAATTTCGCCGGAAGCTTTTGAAAGACAAACCCCGCCACTTAAAAGTGCTCGACACGGCCGCAAAAATGGCGGGATGGGGCAAGGCTTTGCCCGCAGGACAGGCGCAAGGCATTTCCATTTGCGAAAGCTTCATGACCATCGTCGCTGAAGTTGTCACTGTGGATATGAGCCAAGGCGAGCCGCGCGTTCTGCATGTCGCCTGTGCTGCTGATGCAGGCTTTGCGGTCAATCCTGACGGGTTTAAAGCGCAGATGGAGAGCGGCATTATTTACGGCCTGACGGCGGCGCTTTTTGGCGAGATTACGATTTCTGACGGCGCAGTGGAGCAAAGTAACTTCCACGATTACACAATGGTGCGGATGGATAATGCGCCTGAAATTGACGTTGAGATTATCACTTCGGACGCGCGCATCGGCGGAGCAGGGGAGCCTGGCACGCCGCCTATTTCTCCCGCTGTGACCAATGCAGTCTTTAAAGCCACAGGCAAACGCATTCGCGAATTACCGCTCAGCCGCCATGACTTTGGCGCTGCGAGCTAGTTGGAAAAATATATATTACGACCTCGTAGGCTTGTAATCACCTAAACCTCTCCCATCTCTATTGATACACTCTTGGGGAGAGACCAGAATGGAAAATGACTTAGCCAGCGTGACTCCTAAATGGCAAAAGGTCATGCGGATCATTATCGCCATCATTTGTGGCCTTACCTTCATGCTCGGTGCAGTTGCCTTTCAATTTGGGGCCCTTTTCAATTTTGTTTTGCTTGCCATTATGGGGGGGTGTCTCCTCGTGCCGCTTACGCGTTTGCCTTATTTTATAAATAAAGAAATTCATTGGAGCTTTTGGAAAGCCCCTTTTGCAAAGCCTAATCGTTCTTATTGGCGACCGATTTTGCTGCGTATCGTATTCTGGAGTCTGTGCGGCCTATTGGTATTTCTGAGTGTACCTAACGCTATGCTCAAAGCTAACGAATTGGCACAAGTGCGTACCATTATTATAGGCGGCACCGCGTTTTTGTGTTTGCTCAGTCTTATCCCAAAACGTATAGGCGGTAAGCCGATGTCAATCTTCGCAGGCTTTTCCATTCCTGTAATTTTATTTATTTTTGCTGACAGCTTGATGCCGCAATTATCAAGTAAAGACGCTATCACCGTTCACTCGCCATTCGCAGCTGAGAGTTTCATGGCCCATGCGGGGCATAATAAATTGCTAAATTATCATACGGCTTACGCGTCTCAGAAACATGCCTTAGATATAATGGTTGCTTATGAGGATGGTCGCGAGAATAAAAATGACCGTAAAGTGCTTGAAGATTATGCTTGTTTCGGCGCAAGACTTATTGCCCCTGTATCGGGCGAAATTATCGCCGCTAAAAGTGATCTTGTTGACCAGAAAATTGGCTCTCGTGACCCTGAAAACCCAGAAGGCAATCACGTCGTCATCAAAATGGATGGCACGCATTATGCGCTTCTTGCCCATATGAAACAGAACAGCCTCGCTGTTGCGGTCGGTGACCAAGTCGTCGTCGGTCAAAAGCTCGGTGAGTGCGGGAATTCAGGTAATACGACGTCTCCACACCTACATTTCCAAATTCAGCGCTATCCTGACCTCTTTGCGAAAGACGGTTATACCTATCCCGTCAAATTCGATAATACGGCTCGCATTCGGCGCGGCAAACGAGTCGAGAAAGACGGGCTGTTCTATATTCGAAATGACCGTATGGTGCCTAATTAGATATTCGCGCGCATTGCTTCGATGGGCTTGAATCAAAACAGGCTGCCGAGGGGATGCGGCAGCCTGCACTTGATGTAAGTATCATTCGATTTATTATGACTTAGAATTTATCCTTTCAAAAGTAAGTCATCATAAAGATGGAGACGATGATACTCGCATATCTGAGTTCGCTAACATGACTTGATGGCGTAAGGTTGAAACGCGTTGCATGTCTTGGACGTGAAGCTTGGTGAGGGCGTCTGTAAGTTTTATTACGCCAATGAGAAGATGTCCGTCTTTAATGACAAGATGGTGGATACCCGCGTTTTTCATTATTCCGATGGCCTGCTCAAGGGTCGTATTTGTTTCGCAGAAAATGACGTCTTCAGTCATCCAGTCATGGACGCGTTCACCGGATATACCGTGTCCGGTCGTGCCCTTTTCATTAGTCGCCCGCATGATGTCGTAATCTGTTACTATTCCGGCAATGTCGCCGTCATAATCTTTCACAGCAATTTCACTGATGCCGGCGTCCATCATTTGGTCAAGGGTCTCGTCCAGAAAGTCAGTCGGGCGGCAGGTCATCGTGGCACATAAGCCGTCATCAATTAGATCCCAAATTGTCATGATAATCTCCTATCCTGCAAAGGCTGCGCGAGAGGCAATGGCGATATCTCGCAGCACACTGACTTCAAGTTCGTCATTTTGATGAATTTTACTGAGTATATCTCTAATACTCACTGTCGCCATTGGCAGGCCTTTATCTGTCAAAATAAGATGCCGAATACTATGCTTGCCCATAAGTTTGAGGGCGTCCGTATATTTAGCCTCAACATCACAGGTAATGACATCGGCGCTCATCCAGTCTTTAACATGGTCTTGAGAAATTGAGCCGCCCTTTGATTGACGACTGTGAACGGCGCGAATGACATCGTGATCTGTTAGAATGCCTTTCAGATTGGTTTCGTTTTCAATGACGGCAATGGCGTTTCTGTGAGACTCGACCATAAGGCTAATGGCTTCATCCAGGAAATCCGTGGGACTGCAGGTCGTAAAATTTGCTTCTTTAGTATCGATTAAATGCTTAACTGACATGATGAAGCCTTTCTTAGATAACAGAACCATAAGTGCCGAGGAGTTCAGCCCCGGATGTAAGTTTTTCGGATGCGAGTAAAATGAAGGCTAGGAAGGCAGCCACTTTTTTACTCAAGCTATCCTTCAACTTGATAATCGTTTGGTGAAGTGTGGTAATTTCAGATTTGGATAATGGCTCTAGCGCTTCCGTGCGAAATTCAAGAGCCGTCGATTCAAGCTTCTCTAAAAGCTCATGGGCGCTTTCGGTTGGCGAAAGTTTATAAGATCGTCTATCAACCGGGTCTTGAATTCTTTTTACAAAACCGCGTTCTTCCAGGCGGTCTACCAAGCGTCCAATGGTGGCATTTCCCAATTCCATCTCAGTGGCTAATTCAGCTTGTGTCATGGGGTGATTTTGGTCAATGACGCCTAAGGCAAGCCATTTTACGCGCGTGAGATTATGGGGGGCAAGGCGTCTGTCTATGTCGTGACGCAGCAAATGCGCGACATCATGTATAAGCGATCCGAGGAGGTCATCATGTTTATTAATCATGGCGACGAACTTTCTATCTACCTATCGATTACTTTAAGTCACCGGTTTCGCGAAGCTCTCGCTCAACGCCCAAGGTCATTCTGAAAACAAATCCAGCGAGGACAGCGACACCCATCAACCCAATAATTTCGCCGCCGACTAAAACGGCGTGAGGGGCGTGAATGTAGGACAATACCAACCAAATAGCTGCGATACTAAAGGATCCCGCGATTGAGATAAGCAGCGTGGTATCAATCAACGCACCAAAATAATCTCTTAACATAATGTCTCTCCATAAAACGGTTTATGCATAAAGTATGTATGCGTAATATATGTATAAATCGTTTTGGCAAATTACAAGACGGTAAGATAATGACGTAAAGTTCTGTCGCTAGCTTTAGACTTACATCAGATAAAGACTCGGCCACAAACCTTCCAAAAGTCTTGGATCTCCTGAAAAGCTTGTGGCTGAAAATTACGACCGAACATTACTGAGCCAGACGCAATTCTGTGCTGACAACTCCGCCCGAGCTAGCTTGATCATTTGAGGACACTCCGCCGTCAATGTTCAACTTTATAGAATTAAACATAAAGGTGTCGGCAATGATTCCGAGTGTGCGCCCGCGTGTATCCGAGCCGCTATTCATGATGAATTGTCTGTTCGGTAAATAGATGACACCTTCAAAAATAAACCCTTTGGAGTCGTTAAAGATAAATTGTGACCTGTTTGAAGAGGCTGTTTCAGCCATAAATATATCTTTGTAATCCCCGCTATCGGGAGCCGTGAAATCAGCCGAGACACCACTGTTAAATTGAATTTTTGAATTATCAGCATAATAGAACGTAACGCCAGTGCCACTCCAATTGCCGCCATTCACATTCCATCCGCCATTCTTAAGAATATATAGGCCGGGTTCAAAATGTACATCAGACCTGTTGCTATTAAAATTATGCCACCCGCAATAAACGCCCGGATATAAGGTTATCTGGGACGCGGAATAATTTCCGTTTGAGTAATCACAGCTTGAAGAGTCGGGGACGGGAATATTGCCCGCATAAGGGTCTTCCGCCACATCGCAACTCGTTTCGATATTGTCGACACCTGAATTATTATCAATAATTCTGTCTCCTGCGATACACACTTTTGAAAAATCAAATGTGACACCGGAGTTTACAATAAAGGCGGGATTACGTGTCGAATGCACATGAATTTCACAAGTTGGAGCGTTGATTTTTGCGCCTGAATTTACCGTGACGCCGGGCGAAGCTGATGTGCTGAGCGCCATAATACAAGGTGCCGACGGGGTTGGTTCGTTTTCGCCATAGGCAGACACAGCACTCGCGCGAACATTGACAGTTTCTCTACCAAAAACTTTACCAAAATTCAGGTGAGCTTTTCCTTCGGCCGATACCGTTACGGAACTATTGTCAAAATTAATGCTGGGTGTCGTTGGACTCACAACATTGGATTGAAAGTTCACAGAGAAGCCATATTCTGCGTCCCGTTTCGCTTCCTCTTCTCTGGGGCCTTTTTCAAGAGATGTTTGGCTAGACATGATGCGAGCGGCTGTTAAAGCCGCATTATCCGTGGCGTCTTGCATTTTGGCTTTTTCGGTATGCAGTAAACCGATATCCAATGTAGTTCCTAGCGCTAGTACTAGGGCAAAAGCGGTTACTGCAAATATAACGGCGATATTACCGTCTTCAGAATTTTTGAATTTTGAAAATCTAGTCATTGGAGAATTCCTGTTAAACAAGTTCTCCCACACAAGCGCTCTATGACATCAAAGCCTTAAATATCACTCTTTAAACGTCGTCACTAAATCCTTAATGACACATTTGTTAGAATGATGATCGCCGTTCTTGCGGGCAATCCTAGAAGAATATAATCTCGTGATAAATTTTGAGTTCCTCATAACGTGTCGTAATTCAATATTTTTCTCTATATTTCCCTGCATCTGCCTTATAGAAAAGCCAAAAGGGGAGAGCGTGATGGCCGCATCATCAACAGATAAAAAAGCCTATTGGCGGGCAACCTTGCGCCTGACTTTGGGC
>JAOIVW010000030.1 GCA_028224375.1 Hellea sp. | reverse complement strand
GGGCTGATCAAGTCGATATACTGGGCCATTCCCCGGCATATCAGACTCGTCAAACAGGTAAATGTGCACATCACGAGGATTAGGCCCCTTTGACAAGGCATCGATAAGACATTCGGCAGCATATCCACCTCTTGGACCGAGACCTACGATAGCAAATGCATAAGGTTTAAATGTCATAGGTTTAACTTCGCATTAAAAAGGGATGATATCATAGTACCAAAAAAGGAATATAAGTCTTGAGTATAAAATAATAGCCCCGCTCGTTGCCAAACGGGGCTATTCTGAGTTTTCATCGGCGTTATGTGGCCAAGTTGTCTTTCGATCTAACCAACATAAGGATGCCCAGCTGAATAGCCACGGCGCGAGTAAAAAAGATTTTTATAATCATAAATATCATCTTCATCGACCTGAACCGCAACGACCACGCCGCCTGTCTCGAGCTGATTAGTGTAATATTCGGCGTCCTCTTTCGAAATACCATGATTTTCAAATGCGCCCGCTAGACCGCCGATAACTGCCCCTGTTGCGGCGCCCGCAGCTGCGGCGCCTCCTATCGCGGCTTGTGCAATAGCGCCCGCAGCTACGAACGGGCCGACGCCAGGGATGGCAAGTGCTGCGACGCCTAGTAAAGCGCCAACACCGCCGCCTAAGGCCGCTTTGCCGGCGACATCTGTGAGCGCGTCCTTAACTTTGTCGCCGTCACCATCTATTTCATGAAACTTGCCGTCTTCACGGCTGACTATTGAAATATTATCATGGTCTATTCCAGCATCTTTGAGGGCAGATACTACCGCCCCAGCATCGTGCAAATTTCTGTAATAGGCCGAATACACTTTATGTGACATTGTCATTACTTTTCAAAACTACACTATAAATTATCTCACGAACGATTCATGATCATGATAGGTCTTCAGGATGAAAACCATTGATGTAGTGATTTGTAGAGTTTACCCAATGAGACCTCGCAAGGTCGTTATCGTGTGATAAGAGATTTGCTAGACTGAGAGCTAACTTAGGACGCAAGTTATGTGTGAACTGGTTCAATGCCAATCTAGGAATTAAGCTAAAAAATTTCCAATTATCAGATTGGTTTAAAATCTTCGGCCAGTAAGCCTCGGCTACGATTGTAGACTATCGACCTTACTTTATGTCTGTCCAATACCATTTATCAAGTTCACGTAGGCTTGCAACAGCAACCGCGGACATGGATTTGCCCTTTCTTCACAGCTATAGCTTAAGTCGTCGGCTAATTTCGTCGATGTAGTAATAAGTCCCGCTATAAAAAGTGAATAATGAACGTTTTATGCAGATGAATAAGAGCCGTGCGCACTAATAGTACTTCGCTGAATATGGAAACTGTAGCGCTCTATTTGCAAAATTATCAATTATCTGAGGAACTTAAAGTTGTTCAAGGTGTTACTTGAATATAAGGGCGCGAAGATCGTAGCAAATTAAAGGAAATAAAATGTTTGAAAGCATTCTCGGAATACTTCATCTCATAGTCGTTATTTGGGCGGTTCTATCCATATTGAAATCCGGCGCGTCTACTGGCGCCAAGCTACTATGGAGCTTGCTTGTACTATTATTGCCATTGATTGGTCTGATTATTTGGTTTTTTGCAGGCCCCAAAGGGAATGTTTAAAACGTTCAACCCCTACTTAGAGCGTTACTAGGACTCCCTGATTTGGCTACTTGTGGGGCATAACGGACGTTAGCCGCCAATTTTAAGTGTGTTCAAAATCTCTACTAGCGGACATTAGTTTCGCGATTTCAAAGACTCTAGGTAAGATGCAACTTCCGTATAAGGTCTAACTTTTGAGGGTTTCTTTGTGCGCGCAATATCCAGTGCCGTTTGGCCTTCATTCGATTTCATTTCAATGTCCGCATGAGCCTCTACTAATAGCTTTACAACATCCAACTGCCCCTGATTAACTGCGTCCATCAGAGGGGTTTTACCCCATTTATCTGTAGTATTAACATTTGCGCCTTTCGAAATTAGCGTTCTTATCATTAGCGTGTTTGTGGAACTGGAAATCGACTCATGTAAGGCTGTTGTGCCAACATTTGACGTGCGCTCAAGGTCGGCCCCGGCATCTAGTAAAAGTTGAATGTACTCAACATCGCCCCACCGCGCTGCTTTCATCAAGGGTGTTCTTCCTGTTTCATTCGCGGCTGTAACATTAGCCCCGTGTTTAATGAGAAGTTTGATTGCCGCTAAATTATCTTTGCGGGTTACGGCATAATGTAAAGCTGTTGTGCCAATTTCATTGGTGCCGCCTGTTAGGGCCGCATTAACATCGGCGCCCGCCGCAAGGAGTTTGCGAAGAATATCTGTATCTTTCGCTAATGCCGCAAACATTAAGGGAGTCGTTCCCTTTGTGTCTGCTTGCTCTATGTCAGCCCCTGCATCCAAAAGAAGAGACAACATATCCCTGCGTTTGAAGACTAATGCCCACATCAATGCCGTACACCCGCTTTCACTCGCTTCGTTAATGTCAACATTCGCAGCGATAAGTTTCTGAACTTTACTATGATTGTCACTATAATTATCTGCCACAGCTACCATCAACTCTGAGCTAATTTCAGACGAGTAAGCTGGAGCCTTAAGATGAGGCCGTGCACTACTCATAAGCATCCCAGTCGTTACTCGACTTCTATGTAACCATGAGCTCCCAATGCATCCAGTTGGTGTAAGAAGCTCAAGGGTCTCAACAGGAATTTCCACTTCAACGATTGCGTCATCGCGCAGATTTGAGTTTGGCTTGCAGGACGAAACTGCTGAGAAAGTTGATATGAAAATTATCCCCAATAAGACGTTTTTAATCGGTAGCATCATTGTAACTTTCTAGACTTAGGGAAAGTGCATCACTATACTAAAAGGCCTAACTCCCCAAACATTTTAATGTCCGCTTCTGCCCCGTTTAAGTCCAAAATATTCTGGATGCTGAAGACCGCTTTGAGGATCTTCGCGACATCAGCTCGTGGGGCGGTACATAAGTTAATGCGTCAGAGTTACAGTTCGAATGAGGCGCTGATCGGAATTAGGCTAGTCAGTTTGGATGGCACATGCATTATAGAGGGTTGACCTATCTTGACACCCAAATACCCTGTAATCTAACGGCATCCATTGAGGATTAAAGCAACATGGAAAATGGATTTCAGCGAATTGGCGACAACGAAGCTCGGTATGTAAGCGACGGACAACTAAAGGGAGATGTGAAGCTTGATATTTCCGGAACGCCGACCGTCATCGTTACGCAGTATATTTCTCTGTAGTCTTTCGATGGCGACCCAACGTCAGTTTTTGAAAGTAAAGTGCAGGAACTGGAGGATACCGCTAATTCTGTTAGACGCTGCGCCTTTTGCGGGAAAACCGATAAGGAAGTGACCCATCTTATCGCTGGGCCTACTTCTTACATCTGCCATGAGTGCGTGGGTATGTGTAACGTGATCATTGGAGACAATTAAGGACCAATCTTGAAGAAAATTCGCGGCGCGCTTCGGCGCTAAACTTATCTCAACTACTAATGTTTTGAATGCAGCTATCAGTAGACCTCGCGGGGTAATGCTGCCGCACGGCTGAACATTACCAGCGACTAGTTTTGGGAAGTTAAAGACATTAAGATCATGGCCATTTTTGACAGGGAAGGGACCATATAACAAAAAATCCGACTTAGGAGACAGTCTCTCAGGTGCTGCAAATTCTTTTTTAGCTTATTAGTGTATGCTTACATCAATCAGAGAGCACGTAAAAATCGACTTTGTTGTAGGGTTTCTGCCTGAATACAAGTGAAAATTGAATAATATTAGACAGCTACCTAAAATCGCATAATGTTACTTATGAGAAATTATAGTTGGATATCAATGACTTAGCTTCAATACTAAACCGTAATAGTGACTTTATATTAACGTCAATAACATCCCCTTAGCAGACGTTACATTTTCAAATTATCGCCATTTTTTTGTTCGTCTATTCCAGTCGCTATCGTCTACTTCTTCATCTGGGTCTGTGGGTTCAACTCTTATCAAGGTCATTGCCCAACCATCAATTTGAATGATTACCTGCTCGTGAACGGCGTCAATATTTTGAGGTCGATCAAACCATACTTCTGCATCAATTTCTTCAACTTCTGTATGATGACCTGCTGCCTTATTCAATTCACCGGCAGAAACGGACCCATATGGTAGAGGAACTCCCTTTTTTAGTCCCAAAAACGGAAACTCTTCACTCCATAATGGGCGCTTAATAATCCCATCTTTAGATATTACCACAGCACACGGGTCGTCATCGTTGTCGATATAAACCTTTGCCATCATTTCCTGAGACACATCGAAAAGACCAGCTAACTTTCTAATATGTGTTACATCCGGCAAGCCCCCTAATTTTCGGCGTTCTTGCTTAAATTCACGATCAGGCACTAATAACTTCGCAGCAAATTCATTCGCCTCAATTTCTATCTTTTCGAAAGTCGTGATCGACTTTTTACCAGATGAACGTATGCTTGTATCTTTCGATGAGCATCTAAAATCGTTTTTACGAAGTCGATGGGACGGAATCAAAAAATGCCCTAGTTCATGGCCAAAAGTGAAATTTCGTCGAACGGGGCATTGTGAGCTACGCAGACCTATCGCGCCCTTTCCATCCTTGATAACCAAAGTTCCCTCGAATGCTTTAGTGTCAATGTCTTTCACCCCAACAATTCCGACGGCTTTTGCGATACCGTCAAGTGGGCACCTTAATGGTACTGAACCGTATTGATTACGTATTTGACGATGTAGTTCACAAGCTATCCTCCGGGGGTTTCCCAAATCCGCGAGTTCCATCATAGATATTTGGACGGGGTCAGCTGTCATCTTTGTTCTTAGTGATCATATCCAAGAGTTGTTCAAGTACGTCGAACTGATCATCTTCAAGTGTATTTAATCTGTCCGAGTTGCGGCGATAGAAACTTTGCGCGGGCTCACTCTCTCCTTCTTGGTTTTCAATCAGATAAGATATTGAGGTCGAAAAGTGATCCGCAAGCTTTCGAAGTAATTCCAATGAAGGGTTTTTCGAGCGATTAGATTCTAATTCCCAAATATGGGCTTTAGAGGCTCCGATAGCATCCGCAACTTGCTGCAAAGATTGCCCTTTTCTACTTCGCAATTCTTTTATTCGATCACCGATTGCCATGAACACTCCTATGATTTGTATAGGTATATCATACGATGAGTTCAATATAACTTGACATTCAACGACTCGTTCGATATACCTATACACCATGACGCAAACGTATTGGAAACGCAAGCATTTCAAGCAGAATTTTCAAGGACGTGAGCAAGCCGGAAGAGATTACATCGCACTGCAATCGGGTCCAACCAAATTATAGGAATACAAAATGTCAAAATCTGAAAAAACAGGAAAAAAGGCGGCATCTGCTGCATCTAAAACGCTCAAGAGTCCAAAGGCAAGTAAAGCCGCAAAATCAGCGGCCGGCTCCACACTGGCTCAACGTAAAACGAACAAAGTCACTAGTAAGCCTGCGGCGTCTAGGGCCGCGAAAACACTTAGAAACCCGAGAGCATCCAAAGCCGCAAAATCCGCCGCAGGTTCTGCCTTGACTCAACGTCCCGGCAAAAGAGGAAAATAGAATGATAAAACGGGTATTGAGCATCGATGGAGGGGGTATCAAGGGTGTTTTCGCCTGCGCTTTTCTAGCACAAATCGAGGAATATCTAGAGAGCGAAGGAAAAGATTCAAATCTGCACAATTATTTTGACCTGATGGCCGGCACTTCGACTGGTGGCATCATCGTCATTGGTCTCGCCATGGGTTTTTCGGCACGACAAATTCTTGAAATGTATGTATCCCGAGGTCCAGAAATTTTCGCGCAGGATCAGCGCGGTTCTGCTGGAATTTTGCAGCGTCTAAAAACAGGACGGAAAATGCTGAAGGGTGCGGCCTATTCGAGCCAAGCACTTGAAACAGTCCTAAAGTCACTTCTTCAAAACAGACTTTTAGGCCACGCGAAAACTCGTCTTGTTATTCCAAGCGTTCACGCCGAGAGTTTGGAACCCTACATTTTTAAGACACGCCATAGCGCTCGCTTCGCGCGTGACCATACAGAGTCGGCGGTCACCGTGGCGCTAGCGACAGCGGCTGCCCCCACGTTTTTTGAAGGCCAAACAACACCGGCTGGCGTGACGACTCTAGACGGTGGACTTAGCGCAAATAATCCAATTGCAATTGCTGTCTCAGAGGCTGTCGGAGAACTCGGCTGGCCTCGTGAGGATGTGCGGGTGTTGTCCATCTCTTGCACAACGGAACCGAACTCACTTCGGGCGGATGCTAAGAAACTAGACATGGCCTTTGGCAAAGGCATCAGCAAGTTGATGGCGGCACAGAACCATATGGCCATTGGAATGGCTCAGATCCTTCTTGGTGATCATGGGGGCGACGACCACAAGGCAATTTTCCGCGTTGATGCCGTCGTTGAGCCAGGACGCTATTCACTCGACAAGACAGGCGAAATCGCTGCGCTACGAAGCCTTGGCAGCGCTCAGGCCCGCATCCGCTCGGCAGATCTCGCGCCTGTTTTTTTCACTCACCCCACTGAAACATTCACCCCCGTCACAGGAGCCTAACACTATGAGCTACATGCCAAATAATTTCACACCAATCGAGACGCTCGAAGAATATCTGCGGGCGCTTGCCGACAGCACCGCCCTCACCCCAACTGAGATGGGGAAGGTTGTCCACCGCTATCAAAGCGTAGGAGGTTTTCTTGATCGGGACGATTCGACGATCAAGCGATATAATCCGCGTGTGTCTCCTCAGGGCTCTATTCTTTTAGGCACTGCCATCCGGCCAACCAATGATAAGAACGAGCTTGATGTCGATCTCGTCTGTAAGCTGCAAGACGGGTTAAAGTCCGATATGACTCAGGCTAAGTTGAAGGGTCTTGTGACTGATGAAATCAAGCTCTACGCCAAGACCCATAGCATGAAGCCGCCGCATGAAGGGCGCCGCTGCGTTACGCTCGATTACCGTGATGAAATCGGTTTTCATGTCGATATATTGCCCGCTCTTCCGGATGCGGACGGCATGCGCTCGACCTTGCGCAAACAAATTCTCAACGACGGTGTACGGTCGCACTTACTTGGTTCTGTTTCTGACAGCTCAATTGCAATCACCTGCTCGGAGCATCCAAACTTTCGTCGTCTCTCTGAAGACTGGCCAGTTTCAAATCCGGAAGGGTATGGAAAATGGTTCGAAAGCCGCCAGTCCGTCGTTCTTCTCGAAAAACGCATTGCTGTTTTTGATGGGACGATCCACGCGAACGTCGACGATATCCCTCTACACGAAGTGCGCACGCCCTTACAGGACGTCGTGAAAATCCTGAAATGGGACCGGGATGTCACGCTTGGCGACGACGAGGATAAGCCGATTTCAGTCATTCTCACCACTCTAGCCGCACACGCTTATCGCGGCGAAGCCACTTTGACCGCGGCGTTGAGCACGATACTGACAACTATGGATGAGTTTATCGAGGTGCGCGGCGGCGTAACATGGATCGCCAATCCTACCAATCCCAGCGAGAATTTTGCAGACCGCTGGGAGGGCAGTCCTCGCAAGGAAGCCTTATTCAGGGCTTGGTTGAATCGCGCTCGGCAAACCTATTTTGCTTTCATGCGACAGCCGTTGTCCGAAACGTCGAGTCAGGTCCTCAATGACGCTGTTCAGCCCCGGATTGTCGAAACGCTCAACAAACGCCTTCCCCCTTCACTGCAGTCCCAAGCGCTTGCAGCCCCCGCAATAATTAGTCGACAGGTTGACCGCGTCCAGCAACAGCGAGAGCCAGAGCGCCCTTGGTCAAACTCTCGTCAAGGTAAGGGATAAATCTATGCGGGCCAACTACCGACATGATTTGGATCGTTGGCTCGCTATTCACCAACCGCGTCTGAACCTCTTAGTTGATGAGGCTGGACTACAACAAATTTCCGGTTTTTTTGACCTAACTCATACTGAAGGCGGAAATCCGCCGCTTGTCTATGAGAGCTTCGAAATTGAATTCGTCTTTCAAGAGGACTTTCCAGCAGTCCTGCCTACAGTATTTGAAACTGGCGACCGCATCGAGCGAAAATCCGAGAACCACATTAACGGTGATGGCTCGATTTGTTACGGAGTGCCGACCGTAATCTCTGCACGACGACCCGACCTTACGTTGGAGGGGTTTATATCCGAAATCCTGCACGACTATTTTCTCGGTTATCTCCACTTCACTGAGTTTGGCGTTTGGCCATTTGGCGAGGTTGGTCACGGTTATGCCGGCGCTATCGAATATCTGGCCGAGCTACTCGGATGCGAAGCAAAACCAAATAAAGTCAAAGCTCTTCTTTCTTTGCTAAGCCTAAAACACCGCCGCGATAGATGGAGCTGCCCCTGTGGAAGTCAAAAGAGGCTTGGAGACTGTTGCCGTAAAGCACTTAACCGCGCGTCCCTCAAAATTACTCGAAGCGAAGCAATCCGTCTCTGCCCTCTAATTGTCCGCCATACAGAAGAGGCCGCTGATGCTGCCGAATATTTAGCCCTCGTTGACCAAGTGAATAATTTAAAAGCCAAGCGTTGGCGTGAGAAAGCTGCATCCTTGGATGCAGGTCGGAAGAAATCCACCCTGACCACTTCGGTTCGTACACGGATGTTCCGCAGTGTATCGTACCGAGCCGTCAGTTTGCGAACCGAAGACGTCGAAGTCTCTTGCCACAAAGTGTTTTAGCTCCGGGCGATGATCTGACCGTGCGCATAGTCGCGGTTCTCTTTGTACAAGATGATGTAACCAGGTAAGTGCGTGGCTTGCCAGCCTGTAGGAAGTAGAGCCAATAAGGCCTTTAGAGTTTCTGATACCGTTAGTTTGCTAATGTCATTCGGTAAAAAAGTCTCTGTCAAGTCAGACTTTTTTACTCGCAGCCCTTGGAAGCGTAATAGAAAGGGCAGCTCACTTTTTAAGAGCTTTAGAGCTTCTCTTACTGAGATGCCTGCTTTCAACGGTGTATTCACAAGTCGATTTAGGCTGATTGGATACAGCACGCTAAAATGGTCTGCTTTATATTTGGTTGTGTCGCGTTCGCGTCCAGGATCATTTGAGCCAAAACCACTATTGTTCCAAGGTGGAACTTTGCCATCGATAGCGTAATGCTTGATCAGCATGTTTTCGAGTTCCATTGCCGAAAACACTAAGACCTGAACCGCTTTGAATGTGACTCGACCGCCAGTTAAGTTGTCGCGAGACGAAACCAAATTAGCATGACGCTGCAGTCTATACTGAAGCCCAGCTTCATTGTCCGTTTTACCAATGTAGACTAATTTACCGTCCAAGAAGAGTTGATAAACCCCCTGCCCGTTTGGAATACCCGATGTTACTGCAGGGTCTAATTCTGCAGTGCCCATCCCGTCTAGGCATGTAATTAGTTGCGCGATCAGCGCATCCGTCAATGCAAATTCAAATTGCCGAAAGCCTGCCTGTTCCCGCTTGTCTTCCATTACGACGTGCTCGCGATATCCAAAGTTTTGCGGACACTTGAGGTCACGGCTTCTCCGAGCTTCACTGGGACGGCGTTCCCGAGTTGGCGCATGGCTTCTGACCATGTGCCCGATATTTCGAAATTATCCGGGAATGTTTGCAAACGGGCGCTTTCTCGAATGGTAAAGTATCTGACTTTCCCATTTGCATATCGCAGCATGTTCTCGCCGCCCGGGACGCCGTGCACACCCGCTTTCAAAGCTTTGGCAGGAAAATCCAGCGGAGAGCCCGTATGGCCTGGATAGCTGCGAGCGCCTTTTTGAAGTTTATGGTTCAAAATTGTAGGATGCTTTTTCTGGGTAGGAGCCGGAAGATCAGAAAGCGCTTCTCGTACAGTTCTCCATGCCGGGAGCGATTGAGCTTCAACGCCGCAGTCCTGCAACCGTTTGACGGATTTTTTCATTTGAGCTGAAAGTGCCAACTGCCCCGCGCCAATACCGTGTCTTTCTGCGTATGCCCCGGAGGCAATGTCGTGCAGCAATGCAGCCTTACTGTGGGTGGCATGTGGGAAATGCCAACTAATCCCCAAATCTGCTCTGAACCCGACGAAGAAGACACGATGTCGTTGCTGAGGAACGCCGTAATCTGCCGCATTCAGGACTTGTGTCACCACCCGATAATCATCCGCATTATCGGAATGTCCGGTATGATGGCTTTGCAGTCTTGATAGGTGGTCGGACCAATCCTCTCCTGCTAGGGCAACCAGTTGCGGGTGCCGCATCTGAAGCGTGATATACTCGAAGTAAGGCTGGAATGCCTCGCGGGTCAGCCCGCGGACATTCTCGAATATGAAAGCTTTTGGGCGAGTCTGTCGCACCGCTCTTACAGCCTCGGGAAACATATCCCGGTTGTCCGCATGAGCTTGGTGTTTCCCGCCCATTGAAAAGGGCTGGCAAGGCGGCCCGCCGGTTACAATGTCAATCATGCCTTCGAAGTCTTTGAAGTCTTCGTCTCTTACATCACGTCCTATTGTTTTTGGCCAAGCCTTGAGCGCACCGTTTTTCATATCACGGTTCAGGGCAATCGTATTCCGGCAGTCCTTGTTCCACTCGACAACGGCGACAGGCGTTATACCAGACTGTTTTGCCGCAAGCCCAAGGCCCGCAGCCCCGGCAAATAGTTCTATTGATTTAAGTTTCTGACTCATAAAACTCTCCAGCCTCTAAGAGACGGTAATTTGAGTATTTTGGCAAGGGGTCATTGATTGCTCAGAACACTATTGCTCGTTTAAAAGCTATCCCAATCAAACGGGCTATCATCGTATTCGCAAACGTCTTCCCGCCACTCAAATGCTTTTTTATTCGGCGTATGAGTTGTTTTTGCGAGAGTAACTACGCCTAGAACTTCAAGCTCTGAATCTGTCAGGAATTTGCAGGCTGCTTTGGCTTGGGACCCAGACGTATAAACATCATCGAATAAAATTATTGGCCGCTTGACCTTTTTGGTAAGTGTCAATTTACCCTCATAGCGTTCCATGTTGCGACTGCCAGATTCTTTGTGCGAGGGTCTTTTCTTTGATGTCCATCTCAGGCCACTATTGAGCGTCAAAGAGTGTTTCGGATCAGTTGAGCTGTATGCCTTAACAACCCTATCGGCGGCTGAAATAATTTTGTGAGTTTCCCCAGATTTCGGTATCATATCGCTATTTGGTATTGGCATTAAATCGGTATCTTGATCCATGATTTTTGGCAAAGCCTTAGCGCCTATGAGATCTAGGGCCAGTTGTGAAATTTTTTCGGAGTCTTTGTGATATAATTTTACTACCTTCCCGCTTTTAAGTTTAGCGCGGAGATGGCCGTTAAACTCATCGCCTTTTACGGCTTTGATAAACTTATAGGCGTCAAAGTAGCTTTGATGTTTATCCCCGTCGTATTGAGTTAAGTAGTCCCAAAAGAACCAATGCGGGATTTTCATAGGGCGTCGATGAGGTCTTTTGTAAATTCTAAGACCTTTACCCGTGGCTCGTCTAAGAATTTTTTGGGCCAGCTTAGGCTAGGGTCATCAACGACAGATTTGGCAATAAACAAGAAACGGTTTTGCCGCACACATTCTGCGGCTTGATGCAACGTGCCTGATGTATCTGAGGCTTCGATAATCACTGTGGCATCACTTAAAAGAGCCATGACGCGATTACGCTGCGGGAAATTTGAGGGGAAGACTCTTTGCCCATGCATGAAGGGCGTTAGCAATAAATGATTTGCGTAAATTTCTTCTTGGAGCCGCTTATTGGCAGCAGGATAGGCTTTGTCTAACGGTGTTCCAATGACAGCTATGACGCGCCCACCTGATCTGACGGCCATTTCTAAAGCTGCCGTGTCAATTCCGGCCGCAAGGCCGCTTGAGACCGCAATACCCGCCTCGCTAAGCTCACGCGCAAGCCTTGCAGCGCGGCGGCGGCCCGCCTCAGAGGAAGCTCTTGAACCTACAATGGCAACGGCTTTTTGCTTTAGGATTGAGAGGTCACCACTTGAGTAGATTTTGACCTCACCTTTAGCTTTTTTGTTCAGGAAATCGAGTTGCTTTTCTTCGGCTTTGACGCGACCACCAAGCTCTATGAGCGTATTAAGGCCCGTGATTTCATAGTCTAAAGGCTCAACATAACTTCCCGCCCGGCGCTTCCGTTGGGGGGCTAAATCAGCTTTATGTGAGACCGCACTCATAGCGGTAATATGCTTTATAAATTTGATTTTAGCAATCTCGAACTTTGGACTAAAACCTTGCCTGCGACTGCTTGCTGATAGACTGAACCTCGGCAATTGCCTATGCTGATCGAAATGTGGTGGAGATTTGAAAATCAATAAGAGTCGAATATTTGCGTTAGCTGTATTGAGCCTTGCGATATCGAGTTGTTCGGCTGTCGCAGGTGAGACAACCTCCAAACCCGAAATCGAAAACCGTGTCTTTACCTCAATCTATTGGTCTGACGCCGATAGTGGCCGCTTGGGGGAGCTGAAATTCCGCATTGCCAATAAAGATGCCCCTGAAACAGGGAGCCTGAAACAGCGCGGCGGGGCCAAATGTGAGGCAGAGCGCGCGCTTGGCTATGAGGCCAAGGCTTATATGGTTGGCTATACGAGGGGCAAGTTAATTAGAATTGAGCGGGATTACGGCGAGGATCGTTACGGTCGCTTGGTTGTTGATTTAAGCGCAGATGGTGACGATGTCGGAGAGGCTGGCGAAGAAGCGGGACATTTGCGCGACTGGCCGCATAAAAATGGGCGCGCCCTCGCCCCTAAGCCTGACTGGTGCGCGCCGTGAGCGGCTTCATGCCAGAGGCGCAGCGACCGCCCTCCCCTGAAGCTCTAGCGGATTTGAAGGCGCTTGCGCGTGACCACGGCGTAAATGCAGAGCTGATTAAGTCTCTGACGGCCTCGAAAGAGGAAGCGACGGCGCATTTGGGATTTTTCAAGCGCATGATGTTTGTGAGTAATGGCGCTGTGATGATGTTTGGGGCCGCTGTTGCGATTCTTGCGAGGCGGCAATGGATTACTGGAGGGTCCGATTTATGGATAGGCGGTATCGTATTTGGACTCCTTCTATTCTTGAAGTTTTTTACCGTCTTTATCAGCATGAGTAAGGCGCTTAGGGCGACCGAGGCGGTCGCGCGTAAGCATGATTTAATATAGGCTATTAGGTGGAGGTGCAAAATGAGCTCTTTAAACCCCGCCCATGATGTTCGCTGGCATTACTGCGACGTTTATCTCTGGGAAATTGATAATAGCGGGTCAGGCTGGGTTGCCACGAATTGCTGCACGGCTTTTGGCGGCTCGCGCGATATGATAAGGCTGGACGAGGACTTTGAAGCTTGGGCCGAGATATTATGCGCCTATGAGCGCAAGCATGATACGGGCGGGGAGTTTGCCGATCTGAGCGGGTTTAATTGGGATAGCTTTAATTCCAAGGGTTTAGTTTTGGCGAAACGGTTAAAGCGTGAGCTGGGGCCTGATTATCATATCCAGTATTCCAAATGTATTCTTGATAAAGAGCCACATGCTCAAGTTTGGGTTTCACCTGAAGGTGATCGGGTGGATTAGGCGATTTAAGCTTTGGGCAAATGACTGCGTCACCGGGCTATATTCGCTGTGCTCACCAAGCCTTCCCATGGAAGTCTTGGCCCTGCGGGTGACTATCCCTTTTGCGTCATCTTTGTTTGAAGGGGGTCTTACCCCCTGCCCCGTCAAGCCCGTAAACCTTCGTCTCTTCGCTACGCTCAGGCCGCAAATTACAGGCATGGACGGGCCACCCCTGCTTTAAGGGGCTTATCATAGGTTTTGGTGCGGGCACCAAAACCTGCGTTTTGAGTGAGATATGGCTCGAATCGATAGGTTTTTCTGCACTCGTTTATTTGGGCTTTAGGGACGGAAACATCGAATAAGACGTAGAATTGCTCCGGGCTGACTCGGTTCCGCAATGAATTTGCCTTGAATCCTATATTTATGGCTAACAAAGCGTAAATTTTACCCTTTGTTAACCTGCGACTCGTCTTAGTGCTGTTCTGTCACAGATTCAGAACGCGTTCGGAGGATTTAATGGCTGATAGTAAAGCAAAGCAAAGGATGACCCGCCACAGAGCGGAGATGAAAGAGCTTGGTTACAAGCCTTTGAACACGCACGTCCCCGGCGATTTGGCGGAATTTATTGAACGTGAACGCAAACAACAACGGCTCTTATCCAAAGGCGACGCGGTCGCGGCTTTAATGAAAGAGCTTCAAGAACTTCGGCAACAACAGGAGGGACTGGCTACGAGTTAGTTTCATATAAAAAAAGCCCCAGCTTTGGCGAGCTAAGGGCTTTTAGATTGTTCTAATCAGAACTTGTAACTTGTTACTGTTTAGAATCGTCATCAGACATTTGCAAGGCTTTTCACGTTTTTACGTCACAAGAGAGTTTTGTCTGCTGAAAACCAGCTCCGCGCTTCATTTTACACATGACTCCCCTCCCCGCACAGAATCGGCTTACGCCGTCCTTATTCGCAGCCTTTCAGGCCGTGAATGTCGCGCCTTCATACCATGAGGGCAAATTTAATATTAAAAATAGGAGACCGGCCACGAGTTAGTTTCAGACACGAAAAAAGCCCTAGCTTTGGCGAGCGAAGGCTTTTTGGTTCTCTATTAGAGACTGTTCTTATCCTCTGATTAGCGAATCACCCGAAATTTAGCAAGCGAAAAAGTGCGTCGGCACTTTGCAATATCGTTTTGCCTACTCGCGGCCCTTGTTAAAGGGGACGAGCAGATGAGTATTGCCCAAATTCAGGCCCAATATGAGGCTTTGATGGAAGAGCATAGGCGCGCAACCAAGGACGATTTTATCGCCCATGCGCGCGGAGATATGGACGCATCCGATATGGAATGGCGTCATAGCGAGCGCCTGGCGCAGTTGGCGGACTATGAGGCTGACGGGGAGGCCTATGAGCAAGCCGAGGCATCGGAGGCCCATAAGGAGGCTCTGAAAGCCCGTAGGAGCCGCTGGCACGGCTTTACCTACGCCGCCATGCGCTTTTTCCCATATTATCAGGGGCTCGATCTCACAAAGGCCCAGAAAGCCGTTCTCTGCGCGCTCATGGCGGCAGGGAAAGGCAAAAAGACCTTTGCGGTCGCTCATGATTGGATCTGCGCTAAGGCAGGCGTGAGCCGGGGCAGCGTGAAGCTGACCTTGCGGCGTTTGGAGGCCGAAGGGTTGCTGGGCATTCGTGAGCGCCGCCTGAAGGGCAAAGCGATGAACCTTTGGAACGAATATACGGTGAAATGCGGCCAGCTTCTGAAATGGGCCTCCAGTCTTTTTACTATTAAGGGGTCAAAAACTGAGTCACACCCCCCAAGGGGGGATATTCCTGTATCTACAGGGGAGCTAAACCTTGAAGATCAGGAGCTAGACGAACCAGAATTTAAATCCTGTAGGCAAAAGGCTAAGCGTCATGAAGAGTGCGGGGCAGGTCTGGGCCTTGATTCAGAAACTTTTGCCCTGGTTGCGAGAGGGGCATTGGAAGAATTAGGCGCTCCCCTACCCGAAAAAGTCTCTGAAGACGCCATAATTGAGCACATCGAGACGCTAAAAACGGCGAAACAGCCCGACTATAAGCCCTATTTTTGGGACAAAGGCGTTCGAAAACACGGCTATCGCCGCGCATTACTGGCCTTTTTGGACACGCAGATCGTCAAGCAGATGCGATTATCGCCGATTCCGGACAAACGCCTGTGGAATGAGCGAGAGACCGTGAAATGCCCGAACCGCTATCTTTCGGGGATTTTGAGCCGCCCTGCCCTCGAATGCCGCCCTGAATTGACGCTGGGGGCGGTTTTGCTGGCGAAACAGGTCTATGAGCTACCGAGCGCCCTCACCCGTGCTGTCAGAGCGCGAAATCAGGAAAAGGCTCGTGCCGGCACTGGTGGCGGCAAAAAGCAAATGGCGGCATAACTATATCTATAACCCATATGGTTAATCTATATAGATATAGTATATAGTAAAACTATAAGGTTATGCCTTAACCATATGTTATAGAAATAAAGGCTATAGCTAAGGCATAATAGTAACCCTTATGGATTTGGAGTTTTGAATGATCGTTCTTGCACTTGTAAACCCCAAAGGCGGGTCTGGTAAAACGACGACGGCTTTGGTTTTGGCTCTGGCATTAGCCGAAGCGGGGCAGCGTGTGGCGCTGCTTGACCTTGATCCCGCCGGAAACCTTGCCGCCTGGGTAGAAGAAAATCAGGGAAGGGGAGACAAAGTCCCGTTTGGTTTTGACCGTTATGAAAGCTCAGACCAGAATATCGTTAAGCTTATCAGCGGATTTGTAGATAGTGGTAAATATGACATTTTAATCCTCGATACAGAGGGCGCGGCGCGCGATACGACGACAAAAGCCTTCTCTCGGACGACACATGTGCTCATTCCGCTCTCTGACAGTCCCCAGGAGGCCCGTAAAGCCATTGTCGCGATACAAACCATCACTGAGATGGAAGATGTCTATCAGCGGCCTATTCCTTACCGCGTTGTCTTTACGCGCACCAATGCGGCCATCAAAACGCGCGATTACAAATATCTAGTGGAGCAAATGCGGGCAGGGGACGTGCCTGTTCTGCCAGTCGAGCTCGTCGCGCGGCAGCCTTACAAGACGATTTTCACGGAAGGGAAGACCTTGCGCCAACTCGAAAGCGACGGTCTGAAAAGTGCGACCAAGGCGATTGAAAACGCAAATCGTTTTGCCGAGAGTGTCGTAGGCTTCATCATGGAAGGGGAGGGATAGCAATATGTCCATAGATTTTACCCAAAAGAAAGCGCCAGCGAAAGTTAAAGAAGAACCCAAGCCGGCGGGCACAGCAAAAATACCCTCCGGCTTTGCTAAACGCGCCAAAGTTCCAGCTGCGCCAAGTGCTGCAGAGCTGGAAGCCGCCAGTGAGCAATCGCCGTTAAAGCACCCCGGCGATAGTCCCGCCAAAGCACCTTCTGCTGTAAAGGCGGGGGAGGGGATTAAACCTGCCGCCAAACCCCGCAAAAAGCCGACCAACGGCCTTATCCCTGAAATTCCGGTCGAGCTGTATATTCGGGGGACGGCGCGTAAGTCTGTTCTGATTGAGGGGCCAGAGCAGACAATTGAAGCGTTTAAGGCCTTTGTGAAACAGCGCGGTGTGAAGAATTGGGAGGCTTTGCAGCTTTTGGTTCAGGATCAATCAAGAGACGACTGAATGCGATAAAAGGGTATCTTGCTCAATTTTTCGAAATGCGGGATTGGCGGCCAGATAAAAATCGCTGGTAAAGCCGATTTCCCGCGCCCTCATGAGCACGTCTGAAATTTATGGGGATGTGTGGCGGCCAGAGAAAAACTCGCGCCACAGAGCGGCTCAGCGAAAAATTTTTCGGAGGGCAGGGGACTTATCTTAAATTTTGCGCTTTCGAAATGATGCCCACAGCTCACAATCTAATTTTACCTCCGCTCTTGCCGAAATTTTCAATTGAGCTAGTGTTGCTAAGTCGTCTTTGACGATCAGGGCTTTGTAACCCTTAACACAGCGGTTGGTATCGGCCGTATCGATGCCTTCTCTACCTATGAGGTCGGGGAGGCTATGGCGTATGTCCAGGGAGCCTCTTCGGTGGAGCCTAAAGGTCATAGCGGCTGACTGTGTTCAGCTTACAAACTCCCCGGTCACCAGAGACGTTCATGACAACTAGTGAACGCGTGAATATCGGCTTTGATATTTAGGTGATAATCAGAGGAGAAAAAAGTTGATCGTATTATCAGTAACAAATTACAAAGGCGGCACAGGAAAAACCCTCATCTCGCTTATTCTAACGCAATGCCTGAAAGAGAAGGGATACCGCGTATGTTATTTGGATCTTTGCCTAAACCGCCAAGGAGAGCTGTATTTAAAAAACCGCAAGGATGAATATGGCCTTCCTGCCCCTTGGGACTACTACAGCGCCGCGAATGCGCGCGAGACCGCAGACATTATCGATAAGTTAGAGGCTCAAGACATTTACGATTTCATGATCGTTGACGCATCAGGTCCTCAAAGCCATCTCACGCTTGATCTATTTGCAAGGACAGATCTGACACTCATAGCTGTGACGGACAATATAAGCTCACGTGATCTTGCGCTCTTGACGCAAGAAACACTTTTAAGGGAACAGAGCCGGCTTGGACGAGCTTTACACCATGCATTTATATTCACTGACATTGAGCTTGATAATAACAACGAGACTTGCCGAAACATCAAAAGACAAACGGCTATGAGTAATGCGTCTTATGTGAAACAAGTTTTGCCTTACCGGCCGTTTTACAGAGATTTATTTCAAGGACTTGTGTTTGCAGAGATGAATGCCGAATATGACGGCGAAAGACTATATCCCAGTGCAGAAGTAAAAGACGTTCATGATGAGGCCGTCCGATTTGTGACTCAGATCATGAACATGGCAGTGGAGAAAAACCAGATTGCACTACCTAACATCCAGAATAATCCAAACGAAGCGTCGCTAACGCAGACAAAAATTGTACAGCTAAAACACGGTAGATTATAACGAAACTTGAGCCTGATATTATTGACGTAAAGTTTAGATGTCCGCCCTTAAAAACAACCGGATTTGAGACTTACGTTTTTAATAATTAATCAAAGGGATATATATCGTGAACTCTCATATAGGTGATTAAAGAAAAGCAGGGTGAACCTGCACTTACCGGGCTCCAAAAAGCCCAATTTTACCCCGTCAAAGAAAGAGATTTAGAGAGCTCTTTGTATGATAATGCAGTGGCATCCTTAGGAAAGACATACCAAGGCAGTGGCGGCCCCTGCGGCTTAAACCGTTGTTTTACAACGGTTTTTAGGTGAAAACATACCTGTTTTCTTTTGAAAACATAAAAAAGCTCGGTGATTACAATGGGTTAACCCCTAAATGTTTTCAAAAGAAAACACGGTTTTGCGCGAAAACATAGAAACTGAAAACATTTGCTTCCGTGAAATAACTCTCTCTATGACATCCTAATGACTGGCACATCAGATATCCGCGTTGTATATCGCGGCGAATGAAACTGTTGCCGCATAACCGTTCGTTTTTTAAAGCCTTCACGGGCCAGAACCAGGCTCTTTTTACCGAACCTTCCATTGATTTCATCAAGCGCGATCATGAGTTCCGACGAGCGGTTTTTAAGCGGCTCGAATAAGGTGAGGGGGCGCTGCGCTACAGGTAGTAAATCATCGAGCATTACCCCCGCCTTGGCATATTCAAAGCCGCCTTGATTGCGCTCCCTTGGTCCTCGCCAGGCGGCCTGCGCGCAGCGTCTTGCCGCCGCAACAAGATCAAATGTGTCATTTGACATGGGCGTTAATTTGGCCGTTCGGCTGGCTCTGTGATTGGGCTTATCAGGTTTAAAGCGCGACGTGTGATAGAATGCTGTCAGCGTTCCTGCCACCAGACCATGCGTGCGCAGCTTCTCAGCCGCGCGTGTTGCGTGGGCTGTCAGGGCCTCCATGACCATGTCAAAATCGGTCATTGGCGTCCCTGACGAGCGCGTGACGGCCATGCCCTTACGCTGAGGCTCGACATCTTCAAACGCTATACAAGGCTCGCCTCTAAGCTCTGCAACAGTGCGTTCAAGAACAACGGTGCCAAGCGCGCGGGCTTTTTTGAGTGGCATGCCGCGAAGCTGAGCGGCCGTAAAAACGCCTGCGTTTTGAAGCTTGCATGTCGTGGCCCGTCCAACACCCCATATGTCGGAGACGGGGACACGGGGCAGTAAATATTCCCGGATGGACATATCTGTCAGATCACAAACACTCTGAAATATAGGGTTCTTTTTGGCGAGCTCATTCGCGCATTTGGCAAGCGTTTTTGACGGCCCTATCCCGACACGCACCGGAATACCAGCGCGGCGCTTTACATCGGCTACGAGCGCCTTGGCATGTGCCTCCCGATCCCGAAATCCGTCAAAATCTAAGAAGCACTCATCAATCGAATAGACCTCCACGCGCGGGCTATAGTCCTCATAGACCTCCGATACGCGCCGGCTCATATCACCATATAGCGTATAATTGGACGAGAGAACGCGCACGCCATGCGCCGCAATCTTATCCTTAATGTGGTGGACAGGGGCGCCCATCTTAATCCCGAGCGCCTTCGCCTCATCAGAGCGCGCAACCGCGCAGCCATCATTATTGGACAGAACAATCACCGGCACACCGCACAGGGAAGGGTCAAAGACACGTTCAGAGGAGACGTAAAAGTTCGCGCTATCTGAAATCGCAATAGAGGAGGGGCCCATCAATCAATGCCGCAGCGGCGAACGACCCCCGCCAGAACGCCGTGACACTCCATATCATCGGTATAAGGCACAGGCTTGTACTCCCCGTTCTTATTAGCAGGGTCGAGCCAATAGCGGCCGCCGCGCTTGCTTAGAACCTTAGCCGTAAAAGCGCCGTCGACAACAAAGAGCATGACGCGGCCAAGCCTGGACTTGCCGCTTCGGTCAAAGGCGATGAGGTCCCCGTCCATGATACCCAGATCCGCCAAGCAGTCTCCTTCGGCGCGGTACCAGAAGGTTGAGCCTGGACGGCGTACCACCCAGGCTATGGGGTCGATTTCGTCTTCAAGGTCATCGCCAGCAGGTGAGGGGAAGCCTGCCGATACGCCAAGCGCGCCGACTAAAATAGTCTGGCTATCAGGACTAAAACTTATGGACATTGGGATGATTTCAGGCATAAGAACAAAAAGGGAACATATTCCTAAAATTGTCAAGGGGCTTAAAGCCGAGAAGAGTGAAATTTCTGTGACTGATTTACGTTAGCCGCGTAGCAGGCTCAGAAGAGATTGAATAAAGATTGGATTGAAGATGCCCAAGGTTGATAAACAAAAGAAATCTAAAGAGAAAAAAGGCCGACCAATCAAGTTCAAGTCATTGAAGGTACATAGGCTGAAAATTCGAAAGGACGAAAAAATCACCTTTCATTAGAAGGCCTAGCCAAGACAACCGTATCCTAAATAGTCAGAGTTGGGGGATAGTGTAGAAAAAATCTGTGTTTAACTCGGAACATTCAGTCTCTTAAATTAAGCCGAGCAACCCCATTCTCTTCGCAGTGCTCATTTTGCGGACGTTCATATAAAGCTTGGCCATTTTCCGAAGGTTTTGGGCTGTTGCGCCGAGGAGGAACTCATCATTGGCTCCAGTAGGACCGCGCAATCGTAATCGATCAAGCTGTATAATGGTCTTGAGATGTGCGAAGCTCATATCCTGTTTTAAGCCAATCACCCAGCTCACTAGGCGCCATATTAACAAGCTCGCGCCATTCTTCCCAAATTTGTTCTTTTGATTTTGCTGACGAAATATCCGATTCTCGTCTATTAAAGTTTCAAGGTTATCAATAACGACACAAACTTGGCAGGCTGATATTTAGTGCAAAAAAAAACCCGGCAGAAATGAAACTGCCGGGCCTTCCTAGGGTGTAATGATGTTCTAGCAATCAAGCATATCTGCGAAACGCTCACCGCTCGCAGCTGATTGATGAGCTTTGACGAGTAGAGCTTGTGTAGAGGGGCTACAATACCCGTCTTCGAGTTTGTCTTCTATTTTCTCGGCAAGATATTCCTCGCCGTCATCAAGCGCGGAAATCGCAGCGGCTTCGTCGTCTTGGAACATGCTTGAGAAGCGCGTGAAACTACGGTGGACTGCGCCTTTAACGCTCCCAGAGTCTACAGGTTCACCGCCAAGTTGACGGACCTGATTTTGAAATTCTCCAACTAGCTGGCTACGCTCGTTTTTACGGCGTTTAAACTCGGCCTGTAAGGCGTAGCTGTCATCGCTGATATCTGCGCAGGTCTCATAGCCTTTGCAGCTATCTATAAGCGTTTTCGTAACGGAATTTAGGGCTTTGATGTTTGAATCAGTCATGGTTCTTTCCATTTTTTTATATTTTAGCGCGGCGTCATTGCCGTATGCCTTGGGTAAACAACACGCCGTAATAGAAAACGTTCCCAAGCCAAATGGCCGCGTTTTGTCGCGAGAAGATGGCGCCTAGGAGGGTTATCGCGCACTGAACGCGTTGTCTGAGTCCATCAGAAGAGCGTCATCGTAAATATCAGCAAATAGCTCATGAGTAATTCAGGGATCAACGGATAAGCTGCAACCTTAAACATAACCAGCGGACTGTTATGAAGCGATTTTAGGACGCTCAGTTTTGGCAGCTCGCGGGGCAAACCGGACATTGGATGGATGCCGTTGTGTTCAATCAATTTTTCACCCCGCTGCGATCAGCGAGGTGAGGTTCCATTATTCGGCTAGACGTTAAGCGGCGTTCTCAAACTGGTTCATAGTGTTATGTTCGCCGCCTGCTTTCAGGGCGCGTTCACCGCCTGTCATCTCTTTGAAGTCATCTCCGAGGTTTGACCCGACTTCATGCTGATGCTTTACGGCAGAGACATTGGTGCGAATTTCTTCGCGTTGAATGTTTTTAACGTAAGCGAGCATTTTCTGCTCTCCAAAATAGCCTTCCGATAAATCGTTCATGACTTTGGCCGTACCGTGGAATGTTGGCAGCGTAATTAGATTATGGAAGACCCCGGCTTCGCGGGCGATATCCGTTTGGAAGGCTTGCAGGCGCGCATCCGCTTCGAGGCCCAGCGGGTCCTCATCATAGGCGGCTGACATAAGCTGGGTGTTATCTGGGTAATCACCGGCTTTGATTTTGCCGCTCTCTATCCAATCTTCTCGCACTTGTTTGCGCAGGTTCAGCGTCCAGTTAAAGCTCGGGCTGTTGTTATAAGTCAGTTTCGCATGAGGGGCTTTCTCGCGGACGCGAGCAACCATAGACGCGATTTGCGCAACATTTGGTGTCGCTGTTTCAATCCAAAGAAGATCCGCACCGCCATCATTAAGGCTGGATATGCAATCCTCAACGACGCGGTCCTCGCCCGTATTGTCTTTGAATTTGTAGAGACCGTTGGGAAGGCGAACAGGCTTGCGAAGCTCATCATCAATGAAGAGCGCGACATCGCCTTCGGTGAGCGGATTCAAGTCTGTGACAAGCTCTGTCTCGAGCCACTTTGTATACTCATAGGCAGCATCGCCGACTTCATTGGAGACGGGGATTTTCTGGGTTAGTCCCGCGCCGAGACTATCCGTCCTCGCTACGATAACGCCGTCATCTACTCCAAGCTCTTCAAAAGCCATGCGGCAGGCGCGGAGCTTTTCAACAAAGTCCTCGCGCGGTACAGTGACCTTACCGTCTTGATGACCACATTGTTTCGCATCGGAAACCTGGTTTTCAATTTGAAGGCAGCAAGCTCCTGCTTTGATCATTTCTTTGGCAAGCAGATAGGTTGCGTGGACGTTGCCAAAGCCCGCATCGATGTCGGCGATGATCGGACGCACATAGGTCTCATGCGAGTCAATTCTTGCAATGACGGCGTCTTTGTCTCTTTGCGACTTGGCAGCTTTAAGCTCGGCAAATAGGTCATTGAGCTCCACTTCGTCGGCCTGACGTAAGCTCGTGTAGATCTCTTGGATGAGATCCACGACAGATGTCTTCTCATGCATAGACTGGTCCGGTAGATGTCCGAAACGGTTACGCAGTCCAGCAACCATCCAACCAGAAAGATAGACATATGAGCCGTCCAATGTTCCCTTTTGGCGTTTAATCGCGCGCATCATTTGCATAGCATGAAAGCCTGACCAACAGCCTAGAGACTGCGTGAACTTGCTCGTGTCATTGTCGTAACGCGCCATGTCTTTGCGCATTTCACTCGCCATCGCTTTGGCGATATCCAGATGAGTCTCGAAGGTATTTTGCGTTTTTAGTTGCGCGAGATCTTCGAGACTCAATCCGGCGGGCGCCCCGTTAGGGTATCTTTGTTGCAATGTCGATAGTGTTTGTGAGTAAGTCATATTTATGCCTCCAATAAAGCGTAAGCAGGGATGGTAAGAAAGTCGGGCAGCACGGGAGCTGTCGCCGTTTCCGTGAAAATTTGTGCTGCCTCAGGGAAGCGCCCCTTTGCAAAAGCATCAGGGCCTAGCGCAGAGGCTAGCTTTTTCAACTCGTCGTTAAAAAGCCGGTTATAGAGGGATCGCGTGAACGCTTCGGCGCTGCCGCCCTCCATCTGAACCTGGGCGCCGTGGGCGAGCCATTGCCAAATTTGCGAGCGGGATATTTCCGCGGTGGCGGCATCTTCCATAAGATTATGAATGGGCACTGCGCCGCGGCCACAAAGCCAAGCGGCAATATAGCGAATTCCAACCTCTATGTTAGTGCGAACACCTGCTTCGGTTACGCTGCCGCTGTGGGGGGAGAGCATAAAGTCGTCGGTCACGCGCGGATGTTGGCGTTTTACGAGAATTTGATGTCTCATCGGCATTTCGGCATTAAAGATTTCCATTGCAACGGGTACAAGATCAGGGTGAGCGACCCAGGTTCCATCATGTCCTAATTTGACCTCGCGCTTCTTATCCATTCGAACTTTGTCAAATGCGGCTTTATTAGCCCCTTCATCATTTTTCACAGGAATTTGCGCGGCCATACCGCCCATCGCATGGGCGCTTCGCTTATGGCAAATTTCAACTAAGCGGGCCGCGTAAGCGGAAAGGAAACCCCTATCCATGCCGACTTGCGCTCGGTCTGGCAACAGGTACTGCTTATGATTGCGCAGGGTCTTTATGTAGCTGAAAATATAATCCCAGCGGCCACAGTTCAAACCCGTAATGTGTTTCCGTAATTCATATAGAATTTCGTCCATCTGGAAGGCAGCAGGCAAAGTCTCAATCAGGACGGTGGATTTAATCGTGCCGTTTGGAATGTCGAGAACCGCTTGAGCAAAGTTAAAGACATCGTTCCACAGCCGGGCTTCCTGATAGCTTTCGATTTTAGGAAGGTAGTAAAATGGCCCGCGTCCATCCGCAGCGAGCAATTTACCATTATGATAGATATGCAGTCCAAAATCGAGAAGACTTGCGCTCATCGGCTTGCCGTCCACTGTAATATTTTTGTCTGCAAGATGCCAACCGCGGGGACGAACGAGCATTGTTGCCGTCTCCGCGCCGAGCTCATAAGACTTCTTATCTGTCTTAAGTGCTAGCTCTCCCCGAGCATAGTCACGCATATTAATCTGTCCGTTGATCATATTTGCGAAAGTGGGGCTGCTGGCATCTTCGAAATCCGCCATGAACATTTTTGCACCTGAGTTAAGTGCATTGATCATCATTTTGCGATCTACAGGCCCAGTGATTTCAACACGGCGATCTTGCAAAACCGTGGGGCAAGGGTCAACGCGCCAGACGAGGTTACGTATGTGCTGGGTTTCCGGAGGGGGCGCGGGGAGTTCTCCATCATCAAAGCGGGCTTGTTGTAATTTTCGATTCTCCAGCAATACACGGCGCTGAGGACCAAATCGGCGTTCAAGGTCAGCGAGGAATAAAAGCGCGTCGGGCGTGAGGACTTCATCAAAGCGCTCAGCCATCTGGCCCGTCACCTTGGCAAGGACACGGTGGCGTGGGATGGGTTGGTCTCTAAGTGTAAACGGCGCGTTCATAGCAACCTCCTAATTTTAATTCGTTGTCATACGATATTTACAAATGAGGATAAGAGTCTATAAGTAATTGTAAATTATAGGTATTTTTGTATTTTTTGTAAAAATATATTTGTAATTTTTGTAAACATTGTCACATTTTAGGTAAGTATAATGACAGTCAAAGGCGAAAAATTACTCATCGGTCCGCGTATAACCCGGTTCCGTAAAACCTTAGGCGTAACCCAAGCTCGCATGGCTGAAGACCTAGGCATTTCAACCTCTTACCTAAATCTAATGGAGCGTAATCAACGCGCATTATCCGCTAAAGTCTTATTAAGAATGGCGGAAATTTACGATTTTGATATTGCGGGGTTTACCGGCGCGGGGGACGCGCATTTGGTTGCTGAGGTGTACGACGCAATGCGCGATCCGCTATTTAAGGGTGAAGCTCTGTCGAAAAACGAAGCCGAAGATTTTGTCAATGTGAGCCCGAATGCCGCGCGCGCGCTTTTGAAACTCTATGGCAAACATCGCGATCTCGCACTTCGGATGACTAAAAATACACCGGACCGCGACAAAGTCGAACTCCTCGAGCAATCCTCTCAGGCCGTAGAGTCAGTACGGCGTTTCATTCACGCCAATAAAAACTACTTCCCAGAGCTTGATGAGGCTGCGGAAAGTCTAGCCAAAGCTATCGGCTATAATAAACCCCTCATTGCAGCGGCCCTGACGGACCGCCTAAAGGAGACTCACGGCATCACCGTGCGTATCGTGCCGATTGAGGTTATGCCGCAAATGCTACGCTATTTTGACCGCCACTCAAAACGTATAAATCTCTCGGAATTGTTGCCGCAATCAGGCCGCCGTTTTCAACTCGCCTTTCAAATAGGAATGTTGGAACATCGTGCCTTGATTGATGACATTGTGAGCTCGGCTAATTTGCCTGGACCCGAAGCGGAAGGTTTATGCCGCACCAACCTCGCCAATTATTTTGCCGCCGCTGTCCTGATGCCTTATGCGCGCTTTCTTAAAGAGGCTGAGGGCAGTAAATATGACATCGATTTGCTCTGTCACCGTTTTGGGACGAGCTTTGAACAAACCGCACACCGCCTGACCACGCTGCAAAAACCTGATGCGCGCGGGATACCGTTTTTCTTTGTCCGTATCGATGTGGCAGGAAATGTCTCCAAACGGTTTAGCGCAGGGCGTTTTCATTTTAGTCAATTTGGCGGGGCCTGCCCACTATGGAATATTCATGAGTGTTTTCAAACGCCGGGTAAAACCGTGACGCAAATGATTGAGCTCCCAGATGAGACGACATATTTTTCGATAGCAAAAATGGTGAGCCGCAGCGACGGCACTTACAATGCGCCGCCACAAAAACTCGCAATCGGGCTAGGATGCGATATCGCTTACGCGCCGCGACTGGTATATTCTCAGAGATATAATCTAGAGTCGCCGCAACCTACACCCATAGGAATAAACTGTTACCTGTGCGAGCGCCCGCATTGCCGCCAACGCGCCCACGCCCCATTGAACAAGACCCTCAGTTTTGATGTGCGCAGACGCGGCGTGAGCTTGTTTGATTTTGATGAGGGGTAAGTCACACTAGAATTCCCTATTCTGGGCAAAACTACCATATCAGCAAACATTACCAGCGGCCGTTTTTGGGCGACAACGGCCTCTGACGGGAGCATCCTACTTGAACCCGCAGGCGTTATAAGCCGCTCAGCTTAGAAAGGTTGAATG